>NZ_JBVKAV010000012.1:0-161458 GCF_055639295.1 Streptomyces sp. NPDC107528 | reverse complement strand
CAAGTACACCCAACACCCGGCACCTCACGCGACTCCCGCCAACCGGCCCCACCCGGCCCGGCAACCGGGTTCCCGAAGGGGGGCAGGGCTACCGGCATCCCGGCCGAGCCCCTGGGGTTTCCGACCGAAAGGCACGCCGCGCAAGTGCCCCCAACACCGGCACAGGCACCGGCACACGGCCCCGCCAACCGGCCCCACCTCGCCCCCACCCGGCCCCCGCAAAGAGGCAACGCCCACCGGAAGGGTGAAGATGGGGACAAGAGGTGGTAGACCGCTCTAAGCGACAGAGAGGTCGGCCGTGGGCACACACGAGGAGCGGGGCGTTGCCCGGCAGTGGTTCGACGTGGCGGACGCCGCGCCTGTGCTGCTCGATGCGCAGGGTCGGGTGACGGGGTGGACCAGAGAGGCACAGCGGCTGCTGGCGTACGAGGCCGACGTGGCGGTGGGGCGGAACGTCGCCGAGCTGCTGAGCGCCGAGGACGCTGCACGGGTGCCGGAGGTGATGGAGCGGTGCCGCGCGGACGGCGGGTGGGTGGGGTTGCTGACGGGTCTGCGCGGGGACGGACAGACGGCCGGGATCATGGTGCGGATCACCGCGGCCCTCGACACGGAAAGCCCCTCGCGGTGGCTCGCCCTCCTGTCGGAGCTGGACGAGGCACCCGGCTGGGACATGAGCCGGGCGGTGCTGGAGCAGATGGTCGCCCGCTCCCCCGTCGGGATAGCGATCGTCGACACGGACCTGCGCTACGTCTGGTCGAACGCTGCCCTCGCCCAGTACGGAGGCGGCCCGCCCAGCCGCCGGCTCGGGCTGCGGCTCGCCGACATACAGCCCGGACTGGACTCCGAGTCCATCGAGGCGCAGATGCGCAGTGCCCTGACGACCGGCGAACCGATCGTCGGCTACGAGCACGTGGGCCACGCCCGTTCCGCGCCGCTGCGCGAGACCGCGCACATGATGTCGTTCACCCGGCTGGACGACGGCCACGGCCACCCCATGGGCGTGTACTACACGGTGGAGGACATCTCCGACCGGCACCAGGCCCGCCAGCGCCTGGCCCTGCTGGACCGGGCGGGCGAGCACATCGGCCGGACCCTGGACATCAACCGCACCGCCCAGGAGCTGGCGGACGTGGCCGTACCGGGCCTGGCCGACCTCGTCACCGTGGACCTGCTGGAGTCGGTGCTGCGGGGCGGTGAGCCCGCCGCCGGGCCGTTCGGCGACACGGAGCCGGTGACGCTGCGCCGCGCGGGGCATCGTTCGGTCACCGAGCAGGTGCCGGAGGCCGTCGTGGGCATCGGCGACCTGGTCACCTATCCGGCGGGCTCGCCGCCCATCCGCTCCCTCAGGACGGCCAAGTCCTGGCGCGAGGAGAGACTCGACCCGCTCGGTGAGGCCTGGACCGAGCACGCGCGCGGCGGAGAAGCCGCCATCTTCGTCGAACTGGGCCTGCACAGCGTGATGATCGTGCCGATCCGCGCGCGGGGCGTCACCCTTGGCGTCACCTCCTTCTTCAGGCGCCGTCGCCAGGAGGTCTTCGAGGAGGACGACCTGAACCTGGCCGAGGACCTCGTCTCACGGGCGGCCGTCTGTGTCGACAACGCCCGGCGCTACACGCGCGAACGCGACGCGGCGCTGGTCCTGCAGCGCAGCCTGCTGCCGCACGTCCTGCCCGACCAGGCCGCGCTGGAGGTGTCCGCCTGCTACCGGCCCGCCGACGAGCTGACCGGCCTCGGCGGTGACTGGTACGACGTCATCCCGCTGTCGGGGGCCCGCGTCGCCCTGGTGGTGGGCGAGGTGCCGGGCCACGGCATCGACGCCGCCGCGGCGATGGGGCGGCTGCGGACCGCCGTACGCACCCTCGCCCTGCTGGATCTGCCGCCCGAGGAGGTGCTGGCCCATCTCGACGACCTGGTCGCGAGGTCGGCCCGCGAGGAGGGCGTCCAGACGAGCGAGGGGGAGGCCGCCGTCGCCCAGTCCGTGGGGTCCGGGTGCGTGTACGTCGTCTACGACCCGGTCGACGGGCAGTGCACCATGGCGGCCGCGGGCCATCCGGCGCCCGCCGTCGTCATGCCCGACGGCGGCGTGGCCTTCGTCGATCTTCCGCAGGGTCCGCCGCTGGGCGTGGGCGGTCCCCCCTTCGAGTCGGTCGAGCTGGCCCTGGCGGAGGGCAGCACACTCGCGCTGCACACCGACGGGCTGCTTGCGCGCGGGGACGACTGGGCCGTGGACGCCGACCGGGACCGGCTGCGGCAGGCGCTGGAGCAGCGGGCGGCCTCGGTCGAACTGCTCTGCCGGACCGTGGTCGACGCCCTGACGCCGGACCGCCCGCACGACGACGTGGCCCTGCTGATGGCCCGCACCCGCCTCCTGGGCGCCGAGCAGGTCGCCGACTGGGATCTGCCCTCCGACCCCGCCGCCGTCGCGGACGCCCGCAAGACGGCCTCCCGGATGCTGTCGGAGTGGGGCCTGGAGGAGCTGGTCTTCACGACGGAACTGGTCGTCAGCGAGCTGGTCACCAATGCGATCCGGTACTCCGACGGCCCCATCCGGCTGCGTCTGATCAAGGAGCGCGCTCTGGTCTGCGAGGTCTTCGACGGCGGCGCCACGGCCCCACATCTGCGACATCCGCGCACCACGGACGAAGGCGGCCGCGGGCTGCTGCTGGTCTCCCAGGTCACGCAGCGCTGGGGCACCCGCTTCGTCCCCGACGGGAAGATCATCTGGGCCGAGCAGTCGCTGACGGATCCGGCGCCCTGAACTGTGGAATCTCGACAGATGTAGCACATCGGTACATACGACGCGCAGCATGGGAAACTGGTGTGATCCCGGTGGTGAGGCGGGAGCCATGAACGAGAAGCCGATCGACTACGAGGCGGTGTTCCAGAGCCTGCCCGGAATGGTGGCCCTGCTGACCCCGGAGCTGGTCTACGCCGACGCCAACGAGGACTTCCAGCGCCTGTCCGGGCGCGCCCGCGCAGAGCTGGTGGGCCGGTACATCTTCGACGTCTTCCCCGACAACCCCAACGACCCCGCCGCCACCGGCATGCGCGACGTCCGGGCGTCGATGCTGCGCGTGGTGGCCACCGGCGAGCGCGACACGATGGCGCTGCAGCGCTACGACGTCGAGGACGCCTCCCTGCCCGGCCACTGGGAGGAGCGCTACTGGAGCCCGATCAACGCGCCCGTCTTCGGCCCCGACGGGCAGGTGGCCTTCGTCGCGCACCGGGTCGAGGAGGTCACCGAACTCATCCGCCTGCGCGGCGGCACGAGCGGCGACAGCCGGGTGAGGGTCCTGGAGGCCGAGCTGTACACCCGAGCCCGGGAGCTTCAGGAGCTCAACGAACGGCTGCGGCAGTCCCACGCCCGCGAACGCGAGGTGGCGCTGGCCCTGCAGGAGGCGATGCTGCCGGCCCGCCGGCAGGTGGGCAACCACCGGGCCGCCGTGCGCTACCGGCCCGCGATGGGCGCGCTGAACGTGTGCGGCGACTGGTACGACCTGATCGACCTGGTGGGCGGCAACCGCATCGGCGTCTCCGTGGGCGACGTGGTCGGCCACGGCCTGGAGGCGGCCGGCGTGATGGGGCAGCTGCGCAGCGCGCTCAGCGCCACCTCACGGGTCGCCGACGGCCCGGCGCAGGCGCTCGACGTGCTGGGGAGGTATGCCCATGTCGTCGACGGCGCCGAGTCGGCCACCGCGGTCACGACGTTCATCGACTTCGACGCCCGCACCATCACGTACAGCAGCGCCGGCCATCCGCCGCCGGTACTGGTGCACACCGACGGCCGGGTGGAGTTCCTGGACCTGGCCACGGATCCGCCCCTGGACGCCCGCCCCGACCCGAAGCCGAGGCCCCAGGCCGTCACCACCTACTCCGAAGGTGCCACGCTCGCGCTGTACACCGACGGACTGATCGAGCGCCGCCGCGAGGACATCGACACGGGCCTGGGCCGTCTCGCCGACGCGCTCGTGCGCCATCGCACCTCCGCCCCCGAGTCCCTCGCCGACTCCGTCCTGCTGGAGCTGCTGCCGCCCGGGGGCGCGACGGACGACACGGCGCTCGTCATCGTGCGGCTGTGATGAACGAGCAGACCCGACGGCTCCCCGCAAGGGCGGGCCACCTGCCACGCGGCGATCGTGATCACGCCAAACCCCGCCATCGAGTTGCCGCACACCGACCCCGGACACCAGGCTGGTCCCGCGGTCCTCCCCACCCGCAAACCCCGCCGCCCGCCCACTACCTGACATCCACTCAGAACGGTCTTCGTCGGCCGGCATCCGCCCGTCCCGGCCCGGTTCCGGCCTGTCACCCCTGCGCCTACACTGGCAGCCCCACGGCACGCTGGTTGACCTGCCAGAACACGGCGGCCCAAGCTGAACCGCCGGAGTGAGGAGCGCCCCCCTTGTTCTACTACGTACTGAAATACGTATTGTTGGGACCTCTGCTGAGACTGGTCTTCCGGCCCCGAATAGAGGGCCTCGAACACGTACCGGCCACGGGTGCGGCCATCGTCGCGGGCAACCACCTGTCGTTCTCCGACCACTTCCTGATGCCGGCGATACTCAAGCGGCGCATCACCTTCCTCGCGAAGAAGGAGTACTTCACTGGCCCCGGCATCAAGGGCCGTCTGACCGCGGCCTTCTTCCGCAGCGCCGGCCAGATCCCGGTCGACCGCACCGGCAAGGAGGCGGGCCAGGCCGCGATCCGCGAAGGACTCGGGGTCCTGACCAAGGACGAACTCCTCGGCATCTACCCGGAAGGCACCCGCTCGCACGACGGCCGGCTCTACAAGGGCAAGGTCGGGGTCGCGGTGATGGCTCTCAAGGCGCGCGTCCCGGTCATCCCCTGCGCGATGATCGGCACCTTCGAGGCGCAGCCGCCCGGCAAGGTCATCCCGAACGTCCACCCGGTGAAGATCCGTTTCGGCGAGCCCCTCGACTTCTCCCGGTACGAGGGCATGGAGAACGAGAAGGCGATCCTGCGCGCCGTGACCGACGAGATCATGTACGCGATCCTGGCGCTGTCCGAGCAGGAGTACGTCGACCAGTACGCGGCCGTCGCCAAGGCGGAGCAGGAAGCCGCAGCCAAAGCCAAGGCCAAGGCGGGGAAAGACCGCAAGCTGCCGCGGCTGCCCATAAGCTGACGCGCCCCGGGGTACTCAGCCGAGCCGGTCGAGCGCCTCGTCGAGCACCCGGCGCAGCCGCAACGCGTCCGCCGCCACGGCACTCACCAGCGCGGCGGGCCCGGCGAGGGGCATGACAGCAGCGTTCTCCCCCAGCACCCGAGCCACCACCGGAGTCTGCGCGAACTCCGGCCGTACGACCACGAGTTGACCGACCGCCCGGAACCTGCCGAGCCCTGCGGGCCCGTCCCACCCACCCGGCGCGCCGGGCCCGCAGGCAAGCTCCTGATCAAGAACGACCCGCCCGGCAACACTCACCCGGATCCGGCTCCCGAGCCGCCCGGGCTCCTCCCCCACCCGCCCGAGCACCTGCTCCTCACGCAGCACGAGCCGACCGGTCGCGCCGACATCGACGCGGGTGGTCACACGCAGATCACTCCCCCGGGCGGAGATCAACTGCTCGGGAAGCCACCGCAGTTCACCCCCGTCGGCCACGGAAAGCCGTACATCGTAACGGGCCTCGCCCTTGCTCTGTCCCGGCAGCGCGATGGTGGCCGCGGCGGACCCGACACGCAGCCGGGCGCCGGCCTCCACGTCGGCCTCAATGGCGAACCGATCACCCCCGAGCGGCCCGCTCATCGCCCCGACGAGCACGACCCGCGCCTCGGCGCCGCTGCCCCGCGTCCGCCGGAGCGCCAGGGGCCCGTCGCCGTCGAGCACGGGCAGCGAGGTGCCGCCCCGCCCGTCGTCCCGGGCGACGATCCGCGCACGTGCCCGCACCTCACCGGTGGTGGCCGTCATGCCGTCCACGCCACGAGCCGCGCCCGCACCCAGTCGGCGACGTCGTTCACCCCGGGCTCGCTCCTCAGCGACTGGAACACGACCGGCAGTTCGGCCCGCTGCGCCTTGGCGTCGGCCGCCATCCGCGCCAGGTCGGAGCCGACGTACGGCGCGAGGTCGGTCTTGTTGACGACGAGCAGATCGGCGGTCGTCACCCCCGGCCCGCCCTTGCGCGGAATGTCGTCCCCACCGGCGACATCGATCACGAAGATCTGCGCGTCGACGAGCCCCTTGGAGAAGGTGGCGGTGAGGTTGTCCCCACCGGACTCCACGAGAATGAGCTGAAGCGGCCCGACCGCGTCCTCCAGATCCTCGACGGCTTCGAGGTTCGCGGAGATGTCGTCCCGGATCGCGGTGTGCGGACAGGCTCCCGTCTCCACCGCGGTGATCCGCTCGGGCGGCAGTACGGCCTCCCGCAACAGAAACTCGGCATCCTCGCGCGTGTAGATGTCGTTCGTGACAACGGCCAGGGCCAGCTCGTCACGCAGAGCACGGCAGAGCGCGGCGACAGTGGCCGTCTTACCGGACCCCACGGGCCCACCGAGCCCGATCCGCAGGGCACGCCGCGACCCGTCGGGACGGCGGGCGTCGGCACTGACGGCGGAGGGGCCGGGGCGGGAGTGGTCGAGGTGCATGGGGCGGCTCCTTCTTAGGCTTGGCTTCTCAGCTTTGAGGCTTGGCTTCTCAGCGCCGGTCCAGGCATTCCAGCCCGTCCGGCGTTTGAGGACGAGGCCGTACAGGCCGAAAGCGGGGGTCTGGGGGCGGCAGCCCCCAGGTACGGGACGGGTAGAGGCGGCGGGGGCGAAAACACTCAGGACGCAAACAACCGCACGCCCCAACCCGCGTGCACCTCCGCCCCCACCTCCAACAGCGGAGCAGAAGCGGCAGGCAACGCATCGACCCCGTCACCGACAGCACACCGCCCCGCCTCCACCGCCCGATCCACCACCCGGTCCACCTCAGGCGCCAACCGAGCCAGCACCCCCGTGGCGTCAAAGGGATCAAGACTCAGCAACCGCACCGTCGCGCTCGCCGGCCCACTCACACACTCGTAGGCCGCGCAGTAGGCCGCCTCCACGGCCCCCAACCCCGCGGCCCGAGCCACAACCCCCAGCACAACCGGCTGATGAGCCCCCTTGGGAAACCACCGAGCCAGCTCATCCAGCTCCCCGGACGGCCAAGTGGCCCGAGCGGCCCGCATCAACTGCCGCCCCAGCTTCCGGGCTGCGAGCCGCAATGCAGGCGAAGGCGTACGGGCGTCGGCAGCAGCGTCCAGGGCCACCGCATCACCCCCGAGCGCCGCCGCCGCGGCGAGCGAGCCCGCGACCAGCCCCGCCGTGTGCAACCGCCCCCGGCAGAAGTCCTCCAGGCTCGCGGCCCCGGTGATCCGCCCCGCCTTGACGGCGGCCTCGGCCCCACCGGAGTGCGCGTGGCCCCCGGCGGGAAATCGGCCGTCGGCAAGGAGGAGGAGTGCAGCTCGTGACATAAGAACCCAACCATCAGAACCCGAAAAACCTCAGAACCCGACCCGCAGAACCCGTCTCTCAGAACCTGACTCTCAGAACTCGACCCTCAGAACAGGAAGTACCGCTGAGCCATGGGCAGTTCGGTGGCAGCCGTGGCCTCGACCAGTTCCCCGTCGATGTGCACGGCGAAGCTGTCGGGATCGACCCGCACCTCCGGCCGCGCGTCGTTCTCCCGCATGTCGGCCTTGGTGACCCCACGCGTCGACTCGATGGCCACGAACCGCTTCCCGAGCTGGAGCCGCTCCGGCAGCCCGTCCTCGATCGCGAGCGGGGCGACGAAGTTGACCGAGTTCGACGCCGGCGCCCGTCCGATCGCACCGAACATCGGGCGGGGCAGGATCGGCTGCGGCGTCGGGATGGAGGCGTTGGCGTCGCCCATCTGCGCGTATGCGATCTGCCCGCCCTTGATGACGAGTTGGGGCTTGACTCCGAAGAACGCCGGTTCCCACAGCACCAGGTCGGCGAGCTTGCCGGTCTCCACGGAGCCGATCTCGCGGCCGAGGCCCTGTGCGAGCGCCGGGTTGATCGTGTACTTGGCCACGTACCGCCGCACCCGCAGGTTGTCGGCCCGCCCGTCCCCCGGCAGCGCGCCCCGCCGCCGCTTCATCACATGGGCGGTCTGCCAGGTCCGCATGACGACCTCGCCCACCCGCCCCATGGCCTGCGAGTCGGACGAGATGATCGAGATCGCGCCGAGGTCGTGCAGTATGTCCTCCGCCCCGATGGTCGACGGCCGGATCCGCGACTCGGCGAAGGCGAGGTCCTCCGGCACCGCCGCATTGAGGTGGTGGCACACCATCAGCATGTCGAGGTGTTCCTCGGCGGTGTTGACGGTGAACGGGCGGGTCGGGTTCGTCGAACTCGGCAGCACGCGCGGCTCGGATACGACGGTCATGATGTCCGGCGCGTGCCCGCCGCCCGCGCCCTCGGTGTGGTACGCGTGGATGCCCCGGCCGGCGATGGCGGCGAGCGTGTCACCGACGAAACCGGCCTCGTTCAACGTGTCCGTGTGGATGGCGACCTGGATGCCGGTCCGGTCGGCGACGGTCAGCGAGGCGTCGATGACGGCCGGGGTGGTGCCCCAGTCCTCGTGCAGCTTGAGGCCGAGCGCGCCACCGCGGATCTGGGACAGCATCGCCTCGTGGGAGACGGTGTTGCCCTTGCCCAGCAGGCCGAAGTTGACGGGGTGGCCCTCCATCGCCTCCAGCATCCGGGCCAGATGCCAGGGCCCGGGTGTCACGGTGGTCGCCTTAGAGCCCTCGGCCGGTCCGGTACCACCGCCGATCAGGGTCGTGATCCCCGACGCGAGAGCCTCGTCGGCGATCTGCGGGCAGATGAAGTGGACGTGCGCGTCGATGGCGCCGGCCGTCAGGATCCGTCCGTTGCCCGCGATGATCTCGGTCTCGGGCCCGATGACGAGGTCCGGGTGCACCCCGTCCATCGTGTCGGGGTTGCCCGCCTTGCCGATGCCGGTGATCCGGCCGTCGCGGATGCCGAGGTCGGCCTTGACGATGCCCCAGTGGTCGATGATCACGACGCCCGTGATGACGGTGTCCGGGGTGCCCTCCGCGCGGGTGGCCCGCGACTGGCCCATGGACTCGCGGATGACCTTGCCGCCACCGAACACCGCCTCGTCACCGGCGAGTCCGGGACCGCCGGAACGGTCCTCCTCGATCTCGACCAGCAGATCGGTGTCGGCGAGCCGGATGCGGTCACCGGTGGTCGGGCCGAACAGGTCGGCGTACGCGGCACGGGAGATCTCAGGCATCGAGGGCACCTCCGGTCTCCCCGCGCAGGCCGGGCACCACGCGGGCGCCGGTGAGCGGGACGAGTTCGACGTCGACGGGGATGCCGGGTTCGAAGCGCACGGCGGTGCCGGCGGCGACGTTGAGCCGCTTGCCGCGGGCCGCGGCGCGGTCGAACTCCAGACCGGGGTTGGCCTCGGCGAAGTGGTAGTGGGAGCCGACCTGGACGGGCCGGTCGGCGGCGTTGAGGACGGTCAGCCGGGTGACCTCACGGCCCTCGTTGTATGCGATCGGGCCATCGGCGAACAGGATCTCTCCGGGGATCATCGAGGCCCCCTCACACGATCGGGTCGTGGACGGTGACGAGCTTGGTGCCGTCCGGGAAGGTCGCCTCGACCTGGACGTCGTGGATCATCTCGGGGATGCCCTGCATGACGTCGTCCCGCGTGAGCAGCTTGCGTCCGGAGGACATGAGCTCGGCGACCGTACGGCCGTCGCGGGCGCCTTCGAGGATGTGCGAGGTGATGAGGGCCACCGTCTCGGGGTGGTTGAGCTTCAGCCCGCGGGCCCTGCGCTTCTCGGCGACGTCGGCCGCCACGTGGATGAGCAGCCGCTCTTGCTCGTGCGGGGTCAGTTGCACGTCCCACCTCAAGTCCTCGCTCCGGACCGTGCGGGGTCCGGTTGCCGCAGCCACGGGGCAAAGTGCCAGGTGGCGTGGATCGGCAGGCTAGTTGGACCGAGTTTCGGGCACGTTAACCAAGCTGTGATCCATCGGTCGCCCCGTGGTCGTCCCGCATGCTCATCAGTGCCCGCAGCCCGTCCCGGAGTACGTCGACGGGGGCGGGCCCGAAGAGGGACTGCTGGGCGATGAATCCCAGTACCGCGGCGATCATCGTGCGGGCCACATGGTCCGGCGCCGCGTCGGCCGGCATCATCCCGGCCTCCTGGTAGCCCTCGACGATCCGGGCCCAGGCCGTGCGCACCGAGCCGTAGCCCTCCCGCAGGATCGCCGCCAGTTCCTCGTTGCGCAGTGTCTCCGTCCACACCTGGATGACCAGCCGCGGAAACGCGGGCCTGCCGTCGACGACCAGGGACTCGCGGGCGGCGAGGGTCCTGCCGAGGACCGAGGCGACCAGTTCGTCCGGCGGCGGGGGCGGGCTCTGCCGTGCCGCCTCCTCGAAGGCACCGCGGACCGACCCGAGCACCTCGGCGACGATCGCGGCGATCAGCGCCTCCTTGCCGCTGAAGTAGCGGTAGACCGCCCCCGCCGAGAGGTCGACCTCCTTCAGCACGTCCTGCATGGACGTGGCGTGGAAGCCGTTGCGGGCGAAGCAGATCGCGGCGCCGTCGAGGATCTGCCGGCGGCGGGCGTCGAGGTGTTCCTGGGATACGCGGGCCATGGTCACAAAGTAAAACGAACATTCCTTCTTGACAAGGAGCGGCATCGGCAGGACGGTGGGAGCGTCATCAAAAACGAACGATCCTTCTTTTTAGCCGGGAGACCCCCAATGCCCACCCCGTCCGCTACGCCGCCCAGGTCCGCCGCACCCAGGCGCCTGATCGCGGTCGTCGTCCTCGTCCCCGTCCTCGCCGCCCTCGCCCTCTGGGCGTTCGCCTGGCCCGCCGCCCGCACCGCTCCCCGCGACCTGCCACTCGGGGTGGCGGGACCGGCCGCCGCCACGGCCCAGATGAAGAAGGAACTCGGCCGGCACGAGGGCGCGTTCGAGATCCACCGCTACGCGGACGCGTCCGCCGCCCGGGACGCGATCGAGGACCGGACCGTCTACGGCGCTGTCGTCGTGACCCCCCAGGGCCCCGAACTGCTCACCGCGTCAGCGGCGGGCCCGGCGGTCGCCCAGCTGCTGCAACAGGCCGTGACCCAACAGGCCGCCGCCGAGGGCACCCAGGTCAAGGCCGTCGACGTCGTCCCCACACCCGACAACGACCCGCGCGGTGCGGCCCTCGGCGCGAGCGTCCTGCCGCTCGCCCTCGCCGGCATGGCGGCGGGAGCCGCCGTGACCCTGCTCGGGCTGCGCGGCATCCGGGCCGTGAGCGCCCTTACCGGCGCCGCCGCCCTGATCGGCGTGGTCGCGGCCACGCTCGCGCACAGCTGGCTGGGGATCCTCACCGGCGCCTGGTGGGCGGAGGCAGGGGTGTTCGCGCTGACGACGCTGGCCGTGAGTGCGGCCGTCGCCGGGCTCGCCGCGCTGATCGGCAACGCGGGCATCGGCATCGTGTCGTTCACGGTGATGTTCCTCGGCAACCCCTTCTCCGGGGCGGCCTCGGCGCCGCAGATGCTGCCCGAGCCGGTCGGCGTCATCGGCCAGTGGCTGCCGCCGGGCGCGGGCACGACCCTGCTGCGCTCGGTGTCCTTCTTCGACGGCGCGGCGGCGATCGGTCCCGCCATGACGCTGACCTGGTGGGCCGCACTGGGACTGGGCGCCGTTCTGCTCGGGAACGCCCTGAGGTCCCGCACGCCGAGCACCGAGCCCGCGGCCGAGAGGGAGCTCGCCCCCGTCGGCTGAGCGGCCGCCCGACCACACCGAACCGACCGTGCACCCCCGCTGTAGCGGACGGGGGTGCATGGTCCTGTCGTTCCGGGGCGCGGCGGAGGGAAGTCCGAACGCCGGCTCGGCGTCCGGAGAGGCGGCAACCCTACGAGGGGCTCGACCCGCGGTGCTCCGCGGCGATACCGAAGCGCTGTCGTTCGCGGGGAGCGGACGCGACCTCGCGGACGCTGGAGACCGCGCTGATCACCTGCTCCTCGGTGAGCTCCGCCGGCTCCCCGAGTTTCTCCAGTCGTTCGAGGTCAGAGGCGGAGACAAGGGCGACGAGGGGCTTTCCGTGGCGCGTCACGACGACGCGCTCACCGCCGTACACCACGCGATTGATCAGTTCGGCGAGCTCAGCCCTGGCTTGCGTCACCGGAATCTCGTAGGCCATGCTCCCTACATTACGTCATGTACGTCCTGTACATTTTTTACAGGCACCCGACGAGGGAGCGTGAGCCATGACCCGACCGTCAGCCCGCTATGTACTGCCCGAGTTCACCGAGCGCACGAGTTCAGGCACCAGGACGCAGGATCCGTACTCGAAGCTGCTGGAGGAGCGGATCGTCTTTCTCGGCACGCAGATCGACGACATCTCGGCGAACGACGTGATGGCCCAGTTCATGTATCTGGAGCACAAGGACCCCGACCAGGACATCTCGCTGTACATCAATTCACCCGGCGGCTCGTTCAGCTCGATGTCGGCGATCTACGACACGATGCAGTACGTCACCTGCGACGTGGAGACGATCTGCCTGGGCCAGGCCGGCGCGTCCGGCGCGGTGCTGCTCGCCGCGGGCACGCCGGGGAAGCGGTTCGCCCTGCCCGGGGCCCGGGTGGTGATCCATCAGCCGGGGCTGCCCGAGCCGGTCGAGGGCCAGGCCAGCGATCTGGCCATCCAGGCCGACGAACTGACGAGGATTCGGGCCCGCCTGGAGGAGATGCTCGCCCGGCACACCGGGCGCAGCCGCGAGCAGGTGTCCAAGGACATCGAGCGGGACAAGATCCTGAACGCCCAGGAGGCGCTGGAGTACGGACTGGTGGACCGGATCATCCCCAGCCGCAAGGCGACCCTCGCGCCACCCACGGGGCGGTGATCGGCCGGTGCTGCCACCCGAGTTGCCGCCGCTGCCCGCGCTGACCCGTGCGGAGGGCGAGTTGATCGACCGTTATCTCGATGTGGTGGACCTGCTCGGCCGGATCAACCCGGCGCAGGACGGCGACACCTACCGCGGACTGCGTGCCGCCCAGGCGCTCGTCCGCAGAGCGGCCGAGCTGCGGGACGCGCTGGCGCTGATGCACCAGCGGGGCGAGACGGAGCTGCACGCTCCCACGCTCGCGCGTGCGCTGCGCGTGCTGGACGGGGAGCGCCGCACGGCTCGCGTCACGCTGCCGCCGCGCTCCGACAGTTGACGACGTGTACAGGACGGTCCCGGACGTCTCGATCCCACTGACGAGGCGTCCGGACCAAGGCTGAAACGGACCAAACGGCGTACCCCCTTTCGGCGTATCCGTGGCTCCTTTTGCGGGCCCGTCAGGGTTGCGCATCGGGCATGAGTCCAAGGCGGAACAAGGCGCTCCATCGCTGGTCCGGGACGCCTTCACCCTCTGGACACCCTCTCGAACACACGGGTACCCACCCGAACGGGTGAGTGGTGACTAACACCACAAATCACCGGTTCCGCTGGGTATTTCGCTCATCCGTGCACCAAGATCCCTGTCTGACGACAAGCCCCCGCCGCAGCGGCGGGGCGGTCCGGGCGGACGCCGAGTCCTGCCGCCGCCTGGATGACCGGTCGACAGGAGTGGATCGGCAGGAGTGGAGGACCCGAGCAAGACGGGTCGCCGGAGCGGACGTTCGTTCGATCCGAGCAGCCCTTGGGGTGAAGCCGCAGCAATGCGGCCGGGCAACTTCGCCAGCCCGAATCCGACAGGTCATCCTTCACAGGCGGCTGACGAAGGGTTGCGCATGACTGCGCTCAATCGTGTCCCGTCGCTCATGGCCCGGGCCGGTACGGCCTCGGCTCTCACCATCGCCGCGGTGGGCGGCTCGATAATGGCGCCCGGCTTCACGTCCGAAGCGGAGGCAGCCACACCGGCGACGAAGGCACTTCAGATCGCGGCCTCCAAGAAGGGCTCCCCGTACAGGTGGGGCGCCACGGGGCCGAACCGGTTCGACTGCTCCGGGCTGACGCTCTACTCGTTCAAGAAGGCGGGCAAGAAGCTGCCCCGTACGGCGGCCCAGCAGTACAACAAGACCCGCCACATCTCCGCCAAGAGCCGCAAGGCCGGAGACCTGGTGTTCTTCCACTCGGGGTCGTACGTCTACCACGTCGGCATCTACGCCGGGAAGGGAAAGATCTGGCACTCCCCCAAGAGCGGGGACGTGGTAAGGCTGCAGAAGATCTGGACCAGGAGCGTCTGGTACGGCCGGGTCAAGTGACCCACCCGGGGGTGATGGCGGCGGCCTGACACGCCGTCATCGCCCTCGGGGCACGAGAAGGGCCGTCAGACGGCCATCAGCGGCCCGGCGAGGAGCCCGACGCCGAAGGCCGTCAGCGCGACGCCGGTGACGGTCGTGACCGCCCGGGCGGCGCGCGGCCGGCGCAGCCACCGCCCGAGCCGGTCCACCAGCAGGGCGACCACCTGGAACCACACCAGTGCGATCGCGAGCACGATCAGTGCGAGCAGCAGCGTCCGGGGCAGCGCGGGAGCGCCCGCGGGCACGAACTGGGGCAGCACGCTGAGGAAGGTCAGGGACGCCTTCGGGTTGAGGGCGTTGGTGACGAAGCCCTGCCGCAGCGGTCGCCCGGTGGAGTCCTCGCCCGTGTCCGCCACTTCACTGCGCCGCTGCCGCAGGGTCTGGACGCCCAGATACAACACATAGACCCCGCCGACCACTTGGAGCGCGCGGAACAGCGCCGGTACGGCGGCCAGGACCGCGGCGACCCCCAGCACGGCCAGCGTCACATGCACCAGCAGCCCGGCCCCGATCCCGAGCGCGCACGCGATACCGGCCCGGCGGGAGACGAGGGCGTTGCGCACGACGACCGTGAAGTCGGCGCCGGGCATGGCGACGAGGCCGGCGGAAACCCCGGCGAAGGCGATGAGCTGAGCGTCCATGGCACCCAGCGTGCCGCGGGGAAGCCTTCAGCAGGTATGTCGAATATCCTGGGTCTGCCTAAAGCATTGCTTTAGGCAGACAGGCTTGGACGGACGAGGAGCCCGGCATGTAAGACCCGACCAGGCTCGCCGCCCTGGTGGCGGTCGCCGAGGCGGGCTCGATCACCCGGGCGGCGGAGCGGCTCGGCTACACCACACCTGCGCTCTCCCAGCAGCTGGCCAAGCTGGAGCGCGAGGCGGGCACCGCCCTTCTGGTACGGCATCACCGCGGGGCGCGGCTGACGGGTGCGGGCGAGCTGCTGGTGGCGCGGGCGCGGCGAGTACTCGACGAGCTGGAGCGGGCCCGGCACGAGCTGGCCCGGCTGACCGGCCTGTCGGGCGGCACGCTCCGGCTCGGCACCTTCCAGACCGCGGGCATCCATCTGCTGCCGCCGGCCCTCAGCGCCTTCCGGCGGGCCCATCCGGACGTGGAGCTGACGGTCGCCGACTACGAACCGTCGGCGGGTGTCGCCGCCGTGGCGGCCGGGGAGGTGGATCTGGCGCTGACGCACGCGTATGAGCCGGGCGACCCGATTCCGCTCGCGTCCTCGGTCCGCGTCGAGCCGATCCTCGTCGAGGAACTGGTCCTGGTGTCCGCTCCGGGCCACGCCCTCACCACCGGGACCGCACGGCTGCCGCTGGCCGAGCTCGCCGGGCAGCCGCTGATCAGCATGGCGCCGGACGCTCCGGCCCGGCGAGGGGTGGAGGCGGTGCTGGCCCGGGCGGGGGCCTGGCCCTCGGTGCTGGTGCCGACGCCGGGCTATCTCCTGGTGTGCGCGCTGGCCAGTGCGGGGCTCGGGGTCGCGGTCGTACCGGAGATGGTGGCGCGTACGTCGGTCACGCCGGTCGGGGTGCGCGCGCTGGAGGGCGCTGAGCTGCGCCGTACGATCTCGGTCGCCTTCCGGAGCGAGGAGGCGGCCCCGGCCGCGGATGCCTTCCGGGCTCTGCTGCGCGGCTCGTTCGGCCGGTCACGGCAGACCTGAGGGGCGGGCCTGCGGCTACGGTTCCTGGGGCCCTGCAGTCGGCACGGGTTCCGCGGGCACCGTCCACGGCAGTTCGATGGAGATGGTCTTGCCGCCCTCGCGGGTCGGGCGCACTCTCAGCTTGCCGCCGCATTCCGCGGTCAGCCAGCGGATGATGACCAGGCCACGGCCGTTGTCCTGCTGGACGGCTGCGGGCAGCCGCTTGGGGAAGCGCGGGTGGCTGTCGGTGACCCCGATGCGCAGGTGTTCGTCACGGTCGAGCACGAGGTCCACCGTGAAGGTGGGTGACTGGCCGAGGGTGTGCTGTACGGCGTTGGTGGTGAGTTCGGAGACGATCAGGCGGATGGTGTCGGCCACTTCCGTGTCCGGTGGCAGTCCCCACTCCGCAAGGGTGGTGACCACATAGGTCCGGGCCGCGGAGACCGAGGCGGGATCGCTCGGCAGAGTGACGGATGCTTCCAAATGGTCTGCCATGGCGATGTCGTCCCTTTCCCAACGGGACCGCAGTCCGACACAGAGCGGAGGGTTCGAGTACGGTCCCGGACTGGTGCTTCGTCGCCAGACTGCCATTACCAGGGCCGTCACGGTGCCGATCCCCCGAGATATGCATATATCTGTCGCTCGAAGCGGTGAACTCTGCGACGGCAGACCGTATTTGGACGGCTCGGTTGGAGTAAGGAGTTACGCATGCAGCACGGTCCCGCGGTGCGCCGCCGGAAACTGGGCGCGGAACTGCGTGCGTTGCGCACCGGGGCCGGGCTCACCAGTGGTGAGGCGGCCCGGCTGGTGGGCTGGCACCAGTCCAAGGTGAGCCGGATCGAGA
Source organism: Streptomyces sp. NPDC107528 (assembly GCF_055639295.1). NCBI lineage: Bacteria > Bacillati > Actinomycetota > Actinomycetes > Kitasatosporales > Streptomycetaceae > Streptomyces > Streptomyces sp. NPDC107528. The sequence continues at coordinate 144,708 of NZ_JBVKAV010000012.1, read as the reverse complement.
CGGGCGCCAGCGGGGTGAAACCGGCCGATGTGCGGTTACTGCTCGACGTCTACGGCGTACAGGATGCCCAACTACGCCAGTTGATGCTGGCGTTGGCGGGCTCCGACGAGGGTGACGGCCGGGATCACTGGTGGCACGCGTACCGCGGAGTGCTGCCGACGACGTACCGCGACTTCATCAGCCTGGAGTCCCAGGCGAGCGCGATGCGCACGCTGGAGACCTCCGTGGTGCCCGGGCTGCTGCAGACGCCCGAGTACGCCCGCGCGGTGACCCGGGCGGCGGTGGGCGGGCTCGACGACGACGCCGACGAACGTCTGGACGCGCTGGTCGCGGTCCGTCTGGCCAGGCAGGACGTGCTGCGCGCCGAGCCGCCGCTGGAGCTGAGCGCGGTGCTGGACGAGGCGGTACTGCGCCGGGAGATCGGCGGGCCCGAGGTGATGGAGCGGCAGCTGAGGCGACTGGTGGAGGCGGCGCGACTGCCGCAAGTCCGGCTGCAGGTCCTGCCGTTCGCGGCCGGCGAGCATATCGGCATCACCGGGCCTTTCGTTATCTTCTCATTTTCGCGCACTTCTGATCTGGATGTGGTTGTTCTCGACCACTTGACGAGTAGCCTCTACCTCGAACGGAAAGAAGACCTCCAGGCCTACACGGAGGCCTTCAACGCCCTTCGGATCCACGCCCTTTCGCCCGAGGAATCGATGGATTACATCGCCGCACTGGCTGGCGGCGCGTAAGGAGGCACCATGACCACCCTGCCTCGGAAGGTGAGTTCAAGCACCGAACTACCTGGTGCACGGTGGCTGCGCAGCAGCTACAGCACCGGAGCCAACAACTGCGTCGAGACGGCGCGGCCGCACTCGGGTCCCTGGACCGGGCTGCTCGCCGTGCGCGACTCCAAGGACCCGGCCGGACCCGCGCTGCTCTTCTCCCCCGAGAGCTGGGCGGGCTTCACGGCGGCGCTCCAGTCCTGACAGTTTCCCGATCAGCCTGACCGATTCCGATCATTTCTGATCGGTGCCGCCGGGCGCGACGGCAGGGCCGTGTCACGCCGACTCATGGTCGTGTCTCGCCGATGACCCGTACAGCGCGTTCGATCTGCCCCTCGGAGAGGTCCGCGCGGGCGGTCAGCCTCAGCCGTGAGATGCCGTCGGGGACGGAAGGAGGTCGGAAGCAGCCCACGGCCAGGCCCGCCGCACGGCACTCGGCCGCCCAGCGCACGGCCTCCTCCGGGGACGGCGCGCGCACGGAGACGACCGCCGCGTCCGGCCGTACGGCTTGATGGCCCGCCGCGGTCAGGCGTGCGTGCAGTTCGCTCGCCACCTCGCGGGCCCGTGCCGCGCGCTCCGGCTCGCGGCGCAGCAGTCTCAGTGCCGCCAGGGCCGCGCCTGCCGCCGCGGGGGCGAGGCCCGTGTCGAAGATGAAGGTCCGGGCCGCGTTGACCAGGTGGTCGATCACCCGGGCGGGGCCGAGCACGGCGCCGCCCTGACTGCCGAGCGACTTGGACAGCGTGACCGTGACGACGACGTCGTCGGCGCCCGCGAGCCCCGCCGCGTGCGGGGCCCCGCGGCCGCCGGCCCCGAGCACGCCCAGGCCGTGGGCGTCGTCGACGACCAGCCCGGCGCCGTGGTCCCGGCAGGCCTCGGCGAACCGGGCCAGCGGGGCCGCGTCGCCGTCGACCGAGAAGACGGTGTCGGCCACGACGACGGCAGGCCCGTCGTGCGTCTGGAGCGCCTTGCGCACGGCATCCGGGTCGGAGTGCGCCACGACCTGTGTCGTGCCGCGCGCCAGCCGGCAGCCGTCGATCAGCGAGGCGTGGTTGCCCGCGTCGGAGACGATCAGCGAGCCGTGCGGTGCCAGCGCGGTGACCGCGGCGAGGTTGGCCGCGTAGCCGGACGAGAAGACCAGGGCCGCCTCGACGCCGCAGAAGTCGGCCAGCTCGCGCTCCAGCTCGGCGTGCAGCTCCGTCGTGCCCGTCACGAGCCGGGAGCCGGTCGCGCCGCCGCCCCACGCCCGGGCGGCCCGCGCCGCACCCTCGGTGACCTCGGGGTGGCGGGCCAGGCCCAGGTAGTCGTTGCTCGCGAGGTCGAGAAGCGGCGATTCGGCGGGGCGGGGGCGCAGCGTCCGTACGAGTCCGGCGCGGCGGCGCAGCTCCGCCTGCTCGTCGATCCAGCCGAACGCCATGACTCCTCCGGGCTTTTGTAGGCAGTGGACAGACACTAGCCGCAGCGGCGGGCCCCCACGGTGTGGCAATACCCACACATCGAATGGACAGCGTTGTGCAAACTCTCCTTGGCTCGGAGCCCCTCCGTACGTCAGGATCAGCTCCCATGGACCTGCTGAACACGCTGGTGGACAAGGGGCTTCGGCGCGAGCTGCCGACCCGCGAGGAAGCCTTGGCCGTCCTCGCCACTTCCGACGACGACCTGCTCGATGTGGTGGCCGCGGCCGGGAAGGTGCGCCGGCAGTGGTTCGGCCGACGGGTGAAACTCAACTATCTCGTCAACCTCAAATCGGGCCTGTGTCCGGAGGACTGCAACTACTGCTCCCAGCGGCTCGGCTCGACCACCGGCATCCTCAAGTACACCTGGCTCAAGCCCGACGAGGCCTCCCAGGCCGCGGCCGCCGGTTTGGCGGGAGGCGCCAAGCGCGTCTGCCTGGTGGCGTCCGGGCGCGGCCCCACCGACCGTGACGTGGACCGGGTCTCCAAGACCATCAAGGCGATCAAGGACGAGAACGAGGGCGTCGAGGTGTGCGCCTGCCTCGGCCTCCTCTCCGACGGCCAGGCCGAGCGGCTGCGCGAGGCGGGCGCGGACGCCTACAACCACAACCTCAACACCTCCGAGAGCACCTACGCGGACATCACGACCACGCACACCTACGCCGACCGCGTCGACACCGTGAACAAGGCGCACGCGGCGGGCCTCTCCGCCTGCTCGGGTCTGATCGCGGGCATGGGCGAGAGCGACGAGGACCTGGTTGACGTCGTCTACTCACTGCGCGAGCTGGACCCGGACTCGGTCCCGGTCAACTTCCTGATCCCGGTCGAGGGCACCCCGCTCGCCAAGGAGTGGAACCTCACCCCGCAGCGGTGCCTGCGCATCCTGGCGATGGTGCGGTTCGTCTGCCCCGACGTCGAGGTCCGGATCGCCGGTGGCCGCGAGGTCCATCTGCGCACGATGCAGCCCCTCGCCCTGCACCTGGCCAACTCGATCTTCCTCGGCGACTACCTGACCACCGAGGGCCAGGCGGGCAAGGCCGACCTGGAGATGATCGCGGACGCCGGCTTCGAGGTGGAGGGCACCGACCAGGTGACGCTGCCGGAGCACCGGGCGACGGCCGGGGGCGGGTGCGGCTCGCACGAGAGCGCGGGGTGCGGATCGCACGAGGGTGCCGGATGCGGATCGCATGAGAGCGCCGGGTGCGGGTCGCACGACGGTGGCGGTGTGTGCGGCACGGCCGACCCCGCCGCTCCGGTCGGCGAGCCGCGCACCGACCTGGTCGCCGTGCGCCGCCGGGGTGCCGGAACGGACCTCGCACCCAATGCCTGACCCGCGCCCCGTGGCCGACCTGACCGTGCCCGAGCTGCTGGAGCTGGACCGACGGCACGTCTGGCATCCGTACGGCCCCATGCCCGGCCGTGTCGAGCCGCTCGTCGTGGAGTCGGCGAGCGGGGTGCGGCTGACCTTGGCCGACGGCTCGGGCGAACTGATCGACGGCATGTCGTCCTGGTGGTCGGCGATCCACGGCTACAACCACCCGGTGCTCAACGAGGCCGTGCGCGAGCAGCTGTCGAGGATGAGCCATGTGATGTTCGGCGGGCTCACCCACGAGCCCGCCGTACGCCTGGCGAAGCTCCTTGTCGACATATCGCCCGAGGGCCTGGAGCATGTCTTCCTCGCGGACTCCGGGTCGGTGTCGGTCGAGGTCGCGGTCAAGATGTGCCTGCAGTACTGGCGTTCGCTGGGCCGCCCCGGCAAGCAGCGGCTGCTGACCTGGCGCGGCGGCTACCACGGCGACACCTGGCAGCCGATGTCGGTGTGCGACCCCGAGGGCGGGATGCACGAGCTGTGGACCGGGGTGCTCCAGCGCCAGGTGTTCGCGGATCCGCCGCCGGCGGAGTACGAGGAGTCCTACGCCGATCAACTGCGCTCGCTCGTCGAACAGCACGCCGACGAACTGGCGGCGGTGATCGTCGAGCCGGTCGTGCAGGGCGCGGGCGGGATGCGGTTCCACTCCCCCGCGTATCTGCGGGTGCTGCGGGAGGCGTGCGACGCGCACGACGTGCTGCTGGTGTTCGACGAGATCGCGACCGGGTTCGGGCGTACGGGTGCGCTGTTCGCGGCGGATCACGCGGCGGTGACGCCGGATGTGATGTGCGTGGGCAAGGCGCTGACGGGCGGCTACCTGACGATGGCCGCGACGCTGTGCACGTCCCGCGTCGCCGACGGGATCTCGCGGGGCGAGGTACCGGTGCTGGCCCACGGCCCGACGTTCATGGGCAACCCGCTCGCCGCCGCGGTCGCCTGCGCCTCGATCGAGCTGCTGCTCGGCCAGGACTGGCCGGCCGAGGTCAAGCGGATCGAGGCGGGGCTGCGTGAGGGGCTCGCCCCCGCGGCGGATATTCCGGGCGTGAAGGACGTACGGGTCCTCGGTGCGATCGGGGTCGTGCAACTCGACCACGCCGTCGACATGGAGGCGGCGACGGCGGCGGCCGTGCGCGAGGGCGTGTGGCTGCGGCCGTTCCGGGACCTCGTCTACACGATGCCGCCGTACGTCACGGGCGACGTGGACGTGGCACGGATCGGTCGCGCGGTGTGCGCGGCAGTGCGGGAGGGATGAACGTGCCGATCCTGGTGATCACGGGGACGGGCACGGAGGTCGGCAAGACGGTCACGACCGCCGCGGTCGCCGCGACGGCGCTGGGCGCGGGCCGGTCGGTGGCGGTGCTCAAGGCCGCGCAGACCGGCGTCGGGCCGGACGAGTGCGGGGACGCGGAGGAGACGGCGCGGCTGGCGGGCGCCGTGACGACCGCCGAACTCGCCCGCTATCCCGACCCGTTGGCTCCGGCGACGGCGGCGCGACGGGCCGGCCTGCCTCCGGTGCGCCCGCAGGAGATCGCCGAGGCGGCCGCCAAGCTGGCCACCGAGCACGACCTGGTGCTGGTGGAGGGGGCGGGCGGGCTGCTCGTCCGCTTCGACGAGACGGGCGGCACGCTGGCGGACGCGGCCGAGCTGATGGCGGCGCCGGTTCTCGTGGTGGCGTCGGCCGGCCTGGGCACGTTGAACACGACGGAGCTGACGGCGCGTGAACTGCGCTCACGCCGAGTGGACCTGCTGGGCGTGGTGATCGGCAGCTGGCCCACGGCACCCGATCTGGCGTCGCGCTGCAACGTCGCGGACCTGCCCGAGGTGGCGGGGGCGCCCCTGCTGGGTGCGGTGCCGGCCGGTGCGGGGGCGCTGGCACCGGCCGACTTCCGTGCTGCGGCGCCGGGTTGGCTGGCGCCACGGTTGTACGGGACCTGGGACGCGGAGGGGTTCCGAGGGCGGGAGACGCCGTGACGCCTGCCGCTTCCGCCGAGTGGGACGACTTGTTCGACACGTGGGACGAGATCCGCGAGGGCTACTACCTCGGCGATGCGCCGGAGGCGGTACTGGCATGCGCGAGAAACCTTGAGGCGAGCGTCCGGGCCGACAGTCCGGACACCGCTCTGTGGACCCTCGGACTGGTGCTGACAGGGCCTTACGTGATCTACGCCCGCCCGGATGCGGCGGCCGAGGCCCGTGTGCTGCGGGCGATGGGCGCCGTCGAGCAGGCTCTCGGAGGGGCGAGCTGCGCCCATGACGAGCATCCGTGTGACGCCATGCCGCTCGACGACGAGCTGGACGGCCTTCGCGGTGTCCTGGACATGCTGGCCCACCCGGAGCGGGACGGTGCAGCCGACGATCCCTCTCCCGACGACGAGTCGGACAACTGGTTCGAACACCGGATGACGCGGGAGATCTGGGCCTGCCCGCGCAACCTCGCCGGGCTCGCCCGGGCCTTCGTCGGCGCCTAGCCGGTCGTACCTCCCTCACCCTCGTCGACCTCGGCAATGAGCCGCACCAGCTCGATACGGGAGCGGATCCCCAGCCGACTGAAGACGCCCCGCAGGTGGTGGTCGATCGTGCGCGGGCTGAGGGCGAGGCGATCGGCGATCTCGCGGTTGGTGGCTCCCTCGGCGGCCATACGGGCGACCAGGAGCTGCTGGGCCGTGAGGCGGCCGGTCGGAGTGTCGGGGCCGGTCCGCTTGGGCCCGGCCGGGGTGCCCAGGGCGCGCAGTTCGGAACGGGCCTGGGCCGCGCAGTGCGGAGCGCCGAAGGAGCCGAACGCCTCCAGGGCGCTGTGCAGGCGGTCGCGTGCCTCCGTACGGCGGCGCAGTCGGCGCAGGGTGCTGCCGAACAGCAGCTCCGTGCGGGCCCGTTCGAAGTCGCGGGTGCCGTGGGAGTGCAGGTCGAGGGCCACGCGGTAGTGGTCCACGGCCTCCGCGCCGGGCGCGAGGAGGGCTCGGCAGCGGGCGCTGAGGGCGAGGTCGTCGGGGCTGCGCACGGCGCTTGCCCACCGGTGGTAGTCGGCGTGCGCGACGCGGGCGACCCGGGTGTCCCCGGCGCGGACGGCGGCCTCGACGTAGTGCGGGGCGGCCAGGTGGCGGATGGCCCGGTGGCCGTGCCCGGGGCCGAACCCGGCCAGGGCGCGCAATCGGGCGGCTGCGGCGGCGAAGCGGCCGCTGCTCAGGTCGAGGTAGGCCAGCGCCCACTGGGCGAGGGCGGCGGGCAGGCCCAGGCCACGGGCGAGGGCGTACGACCGTGCGCTCGCGGCGCGTTCGTGGCAGAGGTCCGCGTCTCCGGTGAGCGCCGAGAACATGGCCAGGGCCGCCTGCAGATGACAGGCGCCGTTGTCCTGGCCGGTGGCGTGGGCCTGCAACAGCGCGTCCGCCGCGGCGGCCTCGCCGACCCGGGGGCGTCCGGTCCAGAAGTCGGCGTACGCACGGAACTCCATCGCCTGCGGCACGGTCACCGGTGTGCCGCGAGCCCGGGCGGAGGCGGCCGCGCGGAGGGTCGCGGTGACGGCACGGGTGTGGTCGCCGAGGAGCAGGGCGGCGATTCCGGCGTGGATCAGAACGGTGGGATCACCCCCTGGCCCGCACCGCCCGGCCGCCGCCTCCAGCAGCTCCCGCGCATCCTCGTACCGCCCCTCGAACGCCGCCACGAGCCCGCCCAGCGTCCCTGGCGAATCGACCCCGAGCCGATCGGCCACCCGCGCGGCCTCGCGCAGGCGACGCAGGTCTCCGGTGTAGATGGCGGCTTCGGTGGCTCGGGCGAGGAGGTGGGCGGCGGGGGCCGGGGGGCGTGGGGCGACGGTGGCTGACGTGGTGGGCGCGGGGGCGACGGTGACTGATGTGGTGGGGGCAAGGGCGACAACGGGGGGTGTGGGGGCGGGGGTGGCGACAGCGGCTCGGGGCGCTGAAGCCGGGCTGACGACGGCAGCCGCGGGCGCCGAGGGCGTGGCCTTGGCGCCCGAGGGCGCGGAGGCCGGGATGGCGACGACGGCCGACGGCGGGGCGGGAGGGGCGGTGAGAGCAGCCGACGGCGCAGGGGCACGGGCAGAGGCAGGGGCAGGGGCAGGGGCGACAACGGCAGCCGACGCGACCGGTGCTGGGCCGGCAGGAGCCGCCGCGGCCCCGGGAGGAGTGCGAACCCTGGACAGGGAAGCCCTGTTGGCGGCGACTCCCGTCGGCCGCGAGCGGCCCTCGCCCTCGCCCTCGCCAACGGGACTCGCCGGGAGGACGCCCGCCGAGTCGGCGGCGCCCGGCGGAGTGCCCCCACCGGGCACAGCTACCGTCGGCCGCGGACCCGCCCCGGGATCGGCCTCCGCCGACACCGCGGCCGACCCCGCACCAGCATCCGTGGTCGGCGAACCCGGCCCCGGACCACCCTCCCCAGGCACCGGGCCGGCCCCCGCACCACCCGCCGCAGACTCCCCACCCTCCACGGCACCGATCCCTGCACCCCCCGAGGCAAAGGACCACGCCCCGCCCGCCCCGGCACCAGCGGCCCCCACTCGCACCACCGCCGACACCAACGCGTCGAACGCCTCTCCCGCATTCCCCGCCCGCAGAGCAAGCACCCCCGTCAGGGCGTCCTCGGAGCCGGCTGCCGCCAGTCGCCGTGCCCGTTCCCCGTCGCCGGCTCGCCAGGCGTACCCGGCTGCCCGGCTCAGCAGGCGGGCCTGCTCGGACGGTTCGGGGCACAGGGCGGCGGCCCGTTCCGTCAGCGCCCGCGCCAAGGGGAGCCGCCCCGCGGTTGCTGCCTTGCGCGCGGCGGTGCCGAGTTCCGCCGCGAGTCGGCCGCTGGGGCCGGGCGCGCCGGCGCCCCGGTGCCACGAGCGCCATGGTGTCTCGCCCGCGCCGCCCAGCACGCGGGCCAGCAGGCGGTGGACGTCGCGGCGGTCGGCCGGTGAGCCCGTTTCGTAGGCCGCGATCCGCGTCCACGCGTCGCGGAACACCACCCCGCCCGCACCCGCGTGTGCGATCCCGGCAGCCTCGGCGGCATCCAGGGACCCGGTGTCGAGGCGGGCGGCCATGACGGCGCGCAGGAACGCGTCGGTGGGGACCGGGTACTGATCGGCCGCGGCGAGGAGCAGGAGCAGGCGGGTGCTGTCCGGCAGCGCCCGTATCTGTGCGCGGCGTTCACGCAGCAGGGACGGGGCCAGCTCGGCGGGGTCCGTGGGCAGCGGGTCCAGGCCCGTCGCCTGGCGGCCGGTCAGGCGCGGGACCAGTTCGGCGGCGGCGCGCGGATCGCCGTACACGGCGCGCAGCACCCGTACGCGGACACCGTCCGCAAGGGTGGCGGCCAGCTCTCGCCACGCGTTTGTGAGCTGCGGTGGCGAAGTGCGGTCAAGAGGTGGGGGGTTCACCGGTGTCACCACACACATGACGTTACTGGCGAGTTATTTGAACCGTAAAGACCGGCGATTTCACCGATGCGGCGCGCGTAGACCCGGCTGACACTCCTGACAACCCCACACGCTTCAGGAGGCATCATGCAGCGCCACAAGCGTCGCATCGCCACGGCCGCCTCGGCCTTGGCCGCATCGCTCCTGCTGTCACTGTCCCTCTCCCCCACAGCCGCGCACGCCGCGGCCCACGACCCCGTCGTCTTCGTGCACGGCCTGAGCAGCTCGGCGAGCAGCTGGGACGACTGGGCCGGCTACTTCCGGGCCGACGGCTACACGGCCGCCGAACTGGACGCCTGGTCCTACGACTGGGCCCAGTCGAACGCCACCACCGCCCAGCAGCTCGGGACCGAGATCAGAAACGTGCTCGCCCGGACCGGCGCCTCGAAGGTCGACCTGGTCGTCCACTCGCTCGGCGCGCTCAGTTCCCGCTACTACCTCAAGAACCTCGGCGGGACGTCGTACGTCGACGACTTCGTCTCCACCGCCGGGGTGAACCACGGCACGTCCACCGCCTCGTGGTGCTCATGGCTGTACACCTCCTGCGCGGAGATGAACACCGGCAGCTCGTTCCTGACCGCCCTGAACTCCGGCGACGAGACCCCGGGCAGTGTGTCGTACGCCAGCTACTGGTCGAACTGCGACGAGGCACTCACCCCCGACACCACGGCGATCCTGAGCGGCGCGACGAACGTCGAGGTCGGCTGTGTCTCGCACACCGACATGAACAACGACCACGGCGTGTACGAGCAGGTCCGGGACTTCATCGGCTGAGCCGGCCCGGAACGACAGCCACCGCAACGGCGGGGGGTGCGTCGGGCCCGTACGGGGGACAATCAGGGTGAGCCCCGTCCCGCCCGGGAGGTCCCCATGGCCCTACGGTCCCCACGGTCCGCCGCCTCAGGCAAGGTGCCACGGGATGCCGTGCACCACCCGCTGTTCGCCCGCTTCTACGCCCGGACCAGCGTCACCGCCGAGACCCGGATGGGCATGGGCGGCGTCCGCGAGCGGCTGCTGGCCGGGCTCTCCGGCCGGGTGATCGAGATCGGCGCGGGCAACGGCCTGAACTTCGCCCACTATCCGAGTGCCGTCTCGGAGGTCGTCGCCATCGAACCGGAACGTCTGCTGCGGCAGTTGGCGGTGGAGTCGGCGCTGCGGGCGGGCGTGCCCGTGGACGTCGTGCCGGGCGCGGCGGAGGCGCTGCCGGTCAAGAGCGAGGCCTTCGACGCGGTCGTGCTCTCGCTGGTGCTGTGCAGCGTGCGGGACGTTCCGCGGGCGCTCGGTGAAGTGCGGCGGGTGCTGCGGCCCGGCGGCGAGGTGCGGTTCTTCGAGCACGGCCGGGGCGGCGGACGCGCCATGCTCCTCACTCAGCGCGCCCTGGACCGGTCGGTGTGGCCCTTGGTGAGTGGCGGCTGCCATGTCTCCCGCGACCCGGTCGGGGCGCTGCGCGGGGCCGGCTTCGAACTCGGCCCCGTTCGGCGGGTGATGATGCCGGAGAAGGGGCCGGCGTTCCCTTCGTCGTACTGCGCGCTGGGGACGGCGTGGCGACCGCGGATCAGCGACTAGTCACAGGCTCCACTGGCGCAGTTCCCTCGCGATGTCGTGCACGGTGGCCTCGCCGCTCTTCACGAGCCGGGCCAGGTCGCGTACCTGCTCGGGCGAGGTGACGACCTTGAGGCCGCTGGCGACGAGATAGGCGTAGGCGACGGCGGAGGCGAACAAGGCGTTGGAGCGCTCCAACGCGGGGACGTGGATGAGGAGTTGGAGCAGGGAGGCGGCTCTGGTCTGCGGGCTGTCGTAGACCGGGACGTCGAATATCTCGGCCTCATGGCGTGCGACGGCGGCGACGAGGGCTCCCCAGTCGGTGACCTGGGGGTCCCCCGGCGTGTTCTGTTCGGCGAGCATGAGCAGCCAGGCGAGGTCGATGTTCAGATGGCTCAACGGATCAGTGGCGACCTTCGCGCGTGCCCTCGCGGTCCGCGCCGAACTCCTCGGCGAACACCGACTCGTACTGCTTCATGAAATCGGCGGCGGCCTCCACGAAGGTGTTGCCGACCTCACCGGTGTCCTGCTGGACCAGTTCCTCGATGTAGCGGTTGACGCTCACGCCTCGGGCCAGCGCGCGTTCGCGGGCGGCGCGGGCCGTGCCCTCGTCCACTCTCACGTTCAACTGGGTCTTCGCCATACTTCGAAGCTAGCGCGATCGCGCTAGCACGGCAAGGGTCCGCCCCCCGGGGATCAGCCGGGGATCGAGGGCCGCCCCGGATCGGCGAGTGCCCCTTACATCGATATCAGGGACCCGACCTGGGGCGGAGACCGACCGGGACCTCGGGGGGATACCAGGTGTGCGGTGGATCACATTAGTCTCGGCGGTGACGACAGTCGTTCCGTCGAGTCGTCCCGTCCGTTCCGTGAGGAGGCGGTCTTGTCCACAGCAGCTGCCCGGTACGCCCCGGGGCCCGCGTCGGCCGACGGCATCGCGGCCCGCGCGCGCGGTCTGACCAAGGCGTACGGCTCGGGTGAGACCACGGTGCTCGCCCTCGACTCGGTGGACGTGAACATCGCGCGCGGGCGCTTCACCGCGGTCATGGGGCCGTCGGGTTCCGGGAAGTCCACGCTGATGCACTGTCTGGCGGGCCTCGACAACGTCTCGGCGGGGCAGGTGTGGCTCGGTGACACCGAGATCACCGGGCTGAAGGACCGGGAGCTGACCCGCCTGCGGCGGGACCGGATCGGGTTCATGTTCCAGTCGTTCAACCTGATCCCGACCCTGAACGCGGCCGAGAACATCACCCTGCCCATGGACATCGCGGGCAAGAAGCCCGACGAGAAGTGGCTGAACCAGGTCATCGACACCCTCGGGCTGCGGGACCGCCTCAAGCACCGGCCGTCCCAGCTCTCGGGCGGCCAGCAGCAGCGCGTCGCCTGCGCCCGCGCGCTGGCCTCCCGGCCGGAGCTGATCTTCGCGGACGAGCCGACCGGAAACCTCGACTCGCGAGCAGGCCTGGAGGTGCTCGGCTTCCTGCGGGAGGCCGTCGACCAGCTGGGGCAGACCGTCGTGATGGTCACCCACGACCCGGGCGCCGCCGCCCACTCCGACCTGGTGCTGTTCCTGGGCGACGGGCGGATCGTCGACGAGATGGAACGGCCGACGGCGGAAGCCGTACTGGAGCGCTTGAAGCGTTTCGACGTGACCCGCGGCCCGTTCGACGGCGGCGGCCCGGCGCCGGGGGCGGTACCGGACGACCGGCCGTCGTCAGCCTCGCCCGCACCGTCCGAGTGGCCCGCCCCGCCCGAGGAGCGCTGACCCGGTGCTCAAGGCGACGCTCAGGAGATTCCTCGCCCACAAGGGACGGCTGCTGCTCTCCGCCCTGGCGGTGATCCTGTCCGTCGCGTTCGTCACGGGCAGCCTGATCTTCTCGGACACCGTCAGCCGCACCTTCGACCGGCTCTTCGCCTCGACCGCCGCGGACGTCACCGTCACCCCGAAGGAAACCCTCGACGAAACGATCCCCTCCGGGCAGACCTTGACCCTCCCGGCCTCGCTGGCCGACCGGCTGGCGCAGATCGACGGAGTCGCGGCGGCCCGCCCTGACGTGGACGTCGAGGGCCTCACCGTCGCCGACAAGAACCGCAAGTCGGTGGGCCCGACGACCGGCGCCCCGACCATCGGCACCGCCTGGAACCCGACCGAGCGCAGCCCCGTGGAGCTCACCTCCGGACACGCGCCCAAGGGCGATGCGCAGGTGCTGGTCGACGCGGAGACCGCCGACAGCAAGGACGTGGGGATCGGCGACCGGCTCACGGTCATCGGGCAGGAAGGCTCCTTCCCGGTCGAGGTCGTCGGCATCGCCACGTTCACCACCACCAACCCCGGCGCCGCACTGGTCTTCTTCGACACCGAGGCCGCGCAGACGAAGCTCCTGGGCGATCCGAAGGCGGCCACCAGCATCTCGCTCGACGCCGCCGAGGGCGTCAGCGACGCGGACCTCAAGCGGCGCGTGGCCGACGCGCTCGGCGGCGACACGGGCGCCTACGAGCTGCGTACCGCGGACGAGCAGGCCGAGTCGGACGTCGAACAGCTGGGCGGGTTCCTCGACATCATCAAGTACGTCATGCTCGGCTTCGCCGGCATCGCCGTGCTCGTCGGCGTCTTCCTGATCGTCAACACCTTCTCCATGCTGATCGCCCAGCGCACCCGTGAGCTGGGCCTCCTGCGGGCCCTCGGCGCGGACCGGCGCCAGGTGCGGCGCTCGGTCCTCACCGAGGCGCTGCTGCTCGGTCTGGTCGGCTCGACGCTGGGCCTCGCGGCCGGCATCGGGCTGGCCGTCGCGCTCATCGAGCTGATGGGCCTGCTGGGCATGAACATCCGGGCCGCCGAGATGGTCATCGGCTGGGGGACGCCGGTGGTCGCCTACGTCGTCGGCCTCGGTGTCACCTTCGTCGCGGCCTACCTCCCGGCCCGGCGCGCGGCGGGCGTCTCGCCGATGGCGGCCCTCGCGGACGCCGAGATCGCCGACATCGGACGGCCGCTGCGGCTGCGGGCCGTCGTGGGCGCGGTGGTCGGGGCGGGCGGTGCGGCGGCGCTCGTGGGCTGTGCCATGTCGTCGAAGACGTCGACGGCGGCCTCCCTCCTGGGCCTCGGCGTCATCCTGACGCTCATCGCGACCGTGATCGCCGGACCCCTGCTCGTACGGCCCGTGATCCGGGTCCTCGGCGGGGCCTTCCCTGCGGTGTTCGGTTCGATCGGCCGGATGAGCCAGCGCAACGCCCTGCGCAATCCGCGCCGCACCGGTGCCACGGCCGCCGCCCTGATGGTGGGCCTCGCCCTGGTCGGCGGGATGTCGGTGGCGAGTGCCTCGATGACCAAGTCGTTCGACCAGCAGATCGACAAGACGCTGGGCGCCGACTTCGTCGTGCAGAACAGCAACTTCGTGCCGTTCCCGCGGGAGATCACCGACCGGATCCGGGACACCGAGGGCGTGGGGCTCGTCGTGCGCTCGCAGTTCACCACGATCGCGGTACGCCTGCCCGACGGCGACCGGGTGCAGACGACCGCCGCGGCGTACGAACCGCAGCTCGACGAGGTCGCCAACATCACCTACGCCCGGGGCGACAGCGCGGCGGCCCTCGCGGACGGGCGCCTCGCCATGGACAAGGACTTCGCCGAGGACCACGGCGTACGCGTCGGCAGCACCCTCCCCGTCGAGTTCCAGGGCGACCGGCGGGCCGAGCTGACGGTGGGCGCACTGACCGACCAGGAGTCCGCCGACGGGTTCGGCTCCCAGGGCGGGATCTACTTCGGCCTGGCGACGCTGGAGAAGTACGCCCCCGGTGGGCAGGACGCCGCCGTGTACGTCAACGCCGCCTCCGGCACGAGCGCGGGCGACCTGCGGGCCGGCCTGGAGAAGACGCTGGACCCGTATCCGCAGGTGCAGGTCCGGGACATCGCCGACTACAAGCAGCTGGTGCACGACCAGATCGCCGTGCTGCTCTACCTCGTGTACGCCCTGCTCGGCCTCGCGATCATCATCGCGGTGCTCGGCGTGGTCAACACCCTCGCGCTGTCGGTCGTCGAGCGCACCCGGGAGATCGGGCTGCTCAGGGCCATCGGGCTCGCCCGCCGGCAGCTGCGCCGGATGATCCGCCTGGAGTCGGTGGTGATCGCCGTGTTCGGCGCGGTCCTCGGGCTCGCGCTGGGGCTGGTGTGGGGTGTGTGCACGCAGCAGGTGCTGGCGTTGCAGGGCATGACGGCGCTGGCGATCCCCTGGGGCACGATCGTCGCGGTGGTGATCGGGTCGGCGGTGGTGGGTGTCGTGGCGGCACTGCTGCCCGCGTTGCGTGCATCGCGCATGAATGTGCTGGCGGCCATCGCGCACGAGTGATGGAATCGCGGCAGGCACTCAAGTCCCCTGAAGGTGAGGAGAGTTCATGTCGCGACCGGTGGGCCCGCGTCCGTTCCGTTTCGGCGTCAACCTGATGACCTCCGCCCCTGCCGACGAGTGGCGCGCCAAGTGCCGCCGGGCCGAGGAGCTCGGCTACGACGTGATCCTGGTCCCCGACCATCTGGGCATGCCGGCGCCGTTCCCGGCCCTGGTAGCGGCGGCCGAGGCGACCGAGCGGCCACGCCTGGGCACGTTCGTGCTCAACGCGGGGTTCTGGAATCCGGCCCTGCTCGCCCGGGAGGTGGCGACGACCGACGCACTGACGGGCGGGCGGCTGGAACTGGGGCTGGGCGCGGGCTATGTGCAGGCGGAGCACGATTCGGCGGGTCTGCCGTTCGGCACTCCTCGACAACGCGTGGACCATCTGCGTCGCACGGTCGAGGAGCTCGATCGGCTGCTCGGGAATGAGAGTTACCAGCCGCAGCCGACGCAGCAGCCGCGAGTGCCGCTGCTGGTCGGCGGCAACGGCGACCGCGTGCTGCGGCTGACCGCCGAGCACGCCGACATCGCGGCGTTCGGGGGCGCCTACCCGGACCCGAAGAGCTCGACCGGGCGACTGCTCCCCGTCACGGCCGAGCAGCTCGACGAACGGGTGGCCCGCTACCGGAAGTTCGCAGCGGGCCGGCCGGAACCCGCCGAGCTGAACCTGCTCCTCCAGATGGTGACCGTCACGGAGGACCGCGAGGCCGTGCTCCAGCCGCTCCTCGACCGGGTACCGGAGCTGACCCTGGAGCAGGCCCTGGAGCTGCCCATCGTCCTGACCGGCAGCCTGGACCAGATCACCGCGCAGGTGCTCGCCCAGCGCGAGCGGTACGGGTTCTCGTATCTGACGGTCCTGGAGCCATACATGGAGGCATTCGCTCCGGTAATGGCGCGGCTGCGCGACAAGTAGCCGTCCGGATACTGGAATTCCGCTTCCTGTTCCGCCGCCCGTGATGGGATCACGGCATGACTGATCTGCGGATACGGCCCGCGACGGCCGACGACCTCGACAGTGCGCTGGCCTTCTGGAAGACGGCCGCCGAGGGCACGAGCATCAGCGACGACCGGGACGGCGTGGAGCGGCTGGTCGCCCGCGATCCCGAGGCGCTGATCCTGGCGGAGCTGGACGGCGAGCTGGTCGGCACGGTGATAGCGGGCTTCGACGGCTGGCGCTGCCATCTGTACCGGCTGGCGGTGCACCCGCAGCGCCGTCGCCGGGGCATCGGCTCGGCGCTGCTGGCCGCCGCGGAGGAACGGTTCGTACGGCTGGGAGGGCGCCGCGGCGACGCGATGGTGCTTCAGCGCAACGAGAACGCGCACCATGCCTGGCGCGCGGCCGGGTACTCGCCGGAGGATCACTGGCGGCGGTGGGTGAAGCCGCTGAACGACTGATTCACCTCGGACAGGGATCACACACGGATCACATACCGAATCACTTTGCCCGTCCTTTACTATTGCTGGACCACTTCGGTCCTCCAAGGAAAGGTGTGAGCGTCCGCCCATGGGCGAGCCTCCCAGTACCCGACATCGCGCGATCCTCCCCACCCTGTCCGACCATGGGACGGAGGTGACCCGATGACCGAAGTGCTCCTCCTGCTGGTGGCGATCCTGCTGTCGCTCGCCTGCGGTGCCTTCGTCGCGGCGGAATTCTCGCTGACCACGGTCGAACGCAGCGAGCTGGAGCGCGCCGTGGAACGCGGCGAGCGGGGCGCGTCCGGTGCCCTGAAGGCCGTACGGAACCTGACGTTCCAGCTCTCCGGCGCACAGCTCGGCATCACGGTCACCAACCTGGTCGTCGGCATGCTCGCCGAGCCGTCGATCGCGCGGCTCATCGCGGGCCCGCTCGAATCGCTCGGCATCTCCCACTCGGCGTCCAGCTCGATCGCGCTGGTGATCGGTACGGCGCTGTCGACGATCGTCCTGATGGTCGTCGGCGAGCTGGTGCCCAAGAACTGGGCGATCTCCTCGCCCCTGGCCGTGGCCAAGCGGGTCGGAAACGCGCAGCGCTGGTTCAGCGCGATCTTCCGCCCCTTCATCACCCACCTGAACAACACGGCGAACCGCATCGTGCGCCTCTTCGGTGTGGAACCCACCGAGGAGCTGGCCGCCGCGCGCGGCCCCCAGGAGCTGGCCGCCCTGGCCAGGCACTCCGCCCGTGAAGGCGCCCTGGAGGCGGACACCGCCGAGCTCTTCGTGCGGACGCTGAACCTGGCCGACCTGACCGCGGAGAACGTCATGACCCCGCGCGTCCAGGTCGTCGCCCTCGACGCCCAGGCGACCTGCGAGGACGTGGCGAACGCGACCCGGGCGACCGGGCTGTCCAGGTTCCCCGTCTACCGCGGCAGCCTCGACTCGGTCGTGGGCACCGCGCACATCAAGGACATCCTGGCGGTGCCCGCCGAGAGCCGTCCGCGCGTCTCCGTCGCCGAGCTGATGCGCGAGCCGCTCCTCGTCCCCGAGACACTCACCGTCGACCGGCTCATGGACCGCCTGTCGGGCAAGCGCACCATGGCCGTGGTGATCGACGAGTACGGCGGTACGGCGGGCGTGGCGACTCTGGAGGACATCGTCGAGGAGGTCGTCGGCGAGGTGCGGGACGAGCACGACCCGCACGAGACACCCGACCTCGCCCAGGCGGGCAAGGACGACGACGGCCGGACCCTGTACTCGGCCGACGGCTCGGCGCGCGTGGACCAGCTCGCGCGCGTGGGGCTGAGAGCGCCCGACGGGCCGTACGAGACCCTGGCCGGTCTCGTCGCGACGGAGCTCGGCCGCATCCCCGCGGTCGGGGACTGCGTCGAGGTCGCCGGCTGGCGCCTCGACGTCGTGGACGCCGCGGGGCGCAGGGCCGCGCGTGTGCTGATGCACGCGCCGTCGGCCGACGAGGCGGACCAGGACAAGAAGGAGGGCGAGCGATGACCGCCGTACAGCTGCTCATCGGTTTCGCGACGCTGGTCGTGAACGCCTTCTTCGTGGGCGCCGAGTTCGCGCTCATCTCCGTACGACGCTCGCAGATCGAGCCGTACGCCGACCAGGGCGACCGGCGCGCCAAGAGCGTGCTGTGGGGCCTGCAGCACGTGTCCGCGCTGATGGCCGCGGCGCAACTCGGCATCACGCTGTGCACGCTGGTGCTCGGTGTGGTCGCGGAGCCCGCCATCGAGCACCTGCTGGAGCCTTTGTTCCACGCGGTGGGCGTGCCGGAGGGCGCGGGGCACGTGGTGTCCTTCGTGATCGCGCTGGCGCTGGCCACGTATCTGCACATGCTGCTCGGCGAGATGGTGCCGAAGAACATCGCGCTGGCCGAGCCGGTGCGCAGCGCCCTGGTCCTCGGCCCGCCGCTGGTCACCCTGTCGCGGGCGCTGCGGCCGGTGATCTTCACGATCAACGCCTTCGCCAACGCGCTCCTGAAACTGATGCGGGTCGAGACCAAGGACGAGGTCACCGCCACCTTCTCGGACGCCGAACTGGCTCGCCTGGTGCGCGACTCCGGCGAGGCCGGCCTCATCGACGAACGCGCGCGGGAGCGGCTGCACGACGCCCTGGAACTGGGCCGCCGGCCGGTGCGCGACGTGGTCCTCCCGCTGGAACATGTCGTCTACGCGCGCGTGGGCGTCACTCCGGAGGAGCTGGAGGGCCTGTCGGCCGAGTCGGGCTTCTCCCGCTTCCCGGTCGTCGACTCCGGCCGCCACATCGTCGGATATCTGCATGTGAAGGACGCGCTGGACGCCTCCCCGCGGGACGTGCCCTTCCAGGTGGACGACATGCGGCCCATCGCGCGTGTCCGGGAGAGCACGCCGCTGGACGACGTGCTCACCGCCATGCGCGGCAGCCGTACGCATCTGGCGGCCGTGCTGGGGAGCGACGGACGACTGGGCGGGGTGGTGACCATGGAGGACGTGCTGCGGGAGCTGTTCGGACAGCGGGCGTAGGTCCGGCGAGGGAGGCCGACCGACCGACGGGTATGTGCACGGGATACTATTTCTGTCGCCATGCAGAAGAACCCCACCTACAGCAGCCTGGTCGCGGTCGGCGACTCCTTCACCGAGGGCATGTCGGACCTGCTCCCGGACGGCTCCTACCGGGGCTGGGCCGACCTCCTCGCCGGCCGGATGGCCGCTCAGACGCCCGGCTTCCGGTACGCCAATCTCGCGGTGCGCGGGAAGCTGATCGGCCAGATAGTCGACGAGCAGGTCGAGGTCGCCGCGGCCATGCAGGCCGACGTGATCACCCTGGTCGGCGGGCTCAACGACACCCTGCGCCCCAAGTGCGACATGGTGCGCGTGCGCGCTTTGCTGACCGAGGCCGTGGAGCGGCTGGCCCCGTCCTGCAAGCAGCTGGTCCTGATGCGCAGTCCCGGCCGCCAGGGCCCCGTGCTGGAGCGGTTCCGGCCGCGTATGGAGGAGCTGTTCGCCCACGTGGACGAGCTGGCGGCGAAGCACGGAGCCGTCGTCGCCGACCTGTACGGCGCCCCGTCCCTCAGGGACCCGCGACTGTGGGACGTGGACCGGCTGCACCTCTCGGCCGAGGGACACCGCAGGGTCGCGGAGGCCGTGTGGCAGACGCTCGGGTACGACCCCGAGGACACCGAGTGGCGCACGCCGCTGCCGGCCACGCTGCCGCCGGGGTGGACCTCGCGGCGGGTCGCCGACGCACGGTTCGCCCGGCAGCACCTGCTGCCGTGGATCGGCCGCCGTCTGACCGGCCGCTCCTCCGGCGACGGCCGCCCGGCCAAGCGGCCGGATCTGCTGCCGTACGAGGAGACTGCGGAGTAGCCCCGGCTCTGGTTGCGGGAGGCCGCTCACCCACCCTCTCCGGCTGACGGGGCACGACTCGTCGGGACGTGACGCACGTCTCGTACATTCAACCGAACCGGGCCGCGGCGCTGGCCTGCACAAACCGCCAGTAGAATCTGGACACGTGACTTCTGCGCCCGCCAAGCCCCGCATCCCGAACGTCCTCGCCGGACGCTACGCCTCCACCGAGCTCGCCACGCTCTGGTCCCCCGAGCAGAAGGTGAAGCTGGAGCGGCAGCTCTGGCTCGCCGTGCTGCGGGCCCAGAAGGACCTCGGCATCGAGGTGCCGGACGAGGCGCTCGCCGACTACGAGCGTGTCCTCGACACCGTCGACCTGGCCTCCATCGCCGAGCGCGAGAAGGTCACGCGGCACGACGTGAAGGCGCGGATCGAGGAGTTCAACGACCTCGCCGGGCACGAGCACGTCCACAAGGGCATGACCTCGCGCGACCTCACCGAGAACGTGGAGCAGCTGCAGATCCGGCTCTCGCTGGAGCTGATGCGCGACCGCACGGTGGCCGTGCTGGCGCGCCTGGGCAAGCTGGCCGGCGAGTACGGCGAGCTGGTCATGGCCGGCCGCTCCCACAACGTCGCCGCCCAGGCCACGACGCTCGGCAAGCGGTTCGCGACCGCTGCCGACGAGCTGCTCGTCGCGTACGGCCGGGTCGAGGAACTCCTCGGCCGCTACCCGCTGCGCGGCATCAAGGGCCCGGTCGGCACCGCGCAGGACATGCTGGACCTGCTCGGCGGCGACGCGGCGAAGCTGGCGGAGCTGGAGAACCGGATCGCCGGGCACCTCGGCTTCGCGCAGGCGTTCACCTCGGTCGGCCAGGTCTACCCGCGCTCCCTGGACTACGAAGTCGTGACCGCGCTGGTGCAGCTGGCGGCGGCGCCGTCGTCGACGGCGAAGACGATCCGGCTGATGGCCGGGCACGAGCTGGTGACCGAGGGCTTCAAGCCGGGTCAGGTCGGCTCGTCCGCGATGCCGCACAAGATGAACACCCGCTCCTGCGAGCGCGTCAACGGCCTGATGGTCATCCTGCGCGGCTACGCCTCGATGACCGGCGAGCTGGCGGGCGACCAGTGGAACGAGGGTGACGTGTCCTGCTCGGTGGTGCGCCGGGTCGCGCTGCCGGACGCGTTCTTCGCACTGGACGGCCTGCTGGAGACGTTCCTGACGGTGCTCGACGAGTTCGGCGCGTTCCCGGCGGTCGTGGCCCGTGAGCTGGACCGCTACCTGCCGTTCCTCGCCACCACCAAGGTGCTGATGGGCGCGGTGCGCGCCGGCGTCGGCCGTGAGGTCGCGCACGAGGCGATCAAGGAGAACGCCGTCGCCTCCGCGCTGGCGATGCGCGAGCAGGGCGCCGAGCGCAACGAACTGCTCGACAAGCTGGCCGACGACGAGCGCATCCCGCTCGACCGCGCCGACCTGGACGCCCTGATGGCCGACAAGCTGTCCTTCACGGGCGCCGCGGCCGACCAGGTAGGCGTCGTCGTTGGCCGGATCGAGGAGATCGTGAAGCAGCGCCCGGAGGCCGCCGGTTACACGCCGGGGGCGATCCTCTGACGTCAGGCACGGCATGACGCGCTTCACCGCCGAGGAGTTGGAGGCCGCCAGCGACCGTCTGGTGCCGGACGTCGTCGGGGACGGTCTCCAGGTGCTGTTCTGCGGCATCAATCCAGGTCTGATGACGGCCGCGACCGGTCATCACTTCGCCCGCCCGGGCAACCGTTTCTGGCCGGTCCTGCACCTGTCCGGGTTCACGCCGAGGCTCTTGAAACCGTCGGAGCAGGAGGAGTTGCTGTCCTACGGGCTCGGCATCACGAACGTCGTGGCGCGGGCGAGCGCGCGAGCCGACGAGCTGAGCGCACAGGAGTACCGCGACGGCGGGCGGCTGCTGGCGACGAAGGTGGCTCGGCTGCGGCCGCGTTGGCTGGCCGTCGTCGGGGTGACCGCCTACCGGGCGGCGTTCGACGACCGCAAAGCGTCGGTGGGGCCGCAGGAGCGGGTGATCGGGGACACGCGCGTGTGGGTGCTGCCGAACCCGAGCGGGCTGAACGCGCACTGGACGGCGCAGACGATGGCGGAGGAGTACGCCCGGTTGCGGAGGGCGGCGAAGCAGGCCTGACAGCTCGGGGCCCCAACAGCTCAGGGTGGGGCGACGTCCGTGACCACGGCCAGGAGTTGGACGTAGGCGGCGGGGTCCCGGTCGGCGACGGCCACCGCGATCCAGCGGCCCGTCCCCTGCGCCTCCCAGAGGTGGGCGACGGCGGCGCCGGAGCTGAGAGACCGCCAGGGCTCGGGTATGTCCTCCCGCTCGGTGCGCAGTAGCGTGGTCTGCAAGTTCAACGGATGCGTGTGCCGCCACTGGGGCGCGTACACCTCGTACAGGGCGTCCCGGTACTTCTCGAACTGCTCCACCGTCGCCGCGCGCGTCCCGCAGTCGTCCTCGCTCCTCTCCAACACCACGACGTGATACCGCGGCCCCCCGTCGCCGACGTCCGACGGGCCGTGCTCCGCCGGAAAGGGGCGGAAGCACAGCTCGTCGATGAGGGCGATGTGCCGTGCGATGTTCATGGGTCCCAGTAAACCCGGCCGCACTGACAATTGGCGTGCCGTCAGGCGTCCCGGCGCCGCACGCTCCACGCCCCTGCCAGCAGCGCCGCCGCCGTCCACAGCGCGGTCACCGCGAGTCCCGACCAGGGCCCGAGGGTGCCGTCGTAGGTCTGGTGAAGGGCGATCTGGCCCGCCTTGTCGGGCAGGAGGTCCGCGGCGGTGCCGGCGGCGTCGCCGATCACGAACGACACGACGAGGATGAACGGGATCAGGACGGAGAGCGTGGCGACACCGCTGCGCAGCACCGCGGTGAGGCCCGCCGCGAACAACGCCATCAGCATGAGGTAGATCCCGCAGCCCACGACTCCGCGCACCTGCTCGGCCGAGGTGAGCGCGCCGGCCGCGGAACCGAGTCCCGCGCGTGCCACCACCAGCGCGGTGAAGGCGGTGACCAGTCCCACGAGCAGTGCCGGCACGGCGATGGCTGTCACCTTCGCCGCGAACCAGCGTCCGCGCTGCGGGACCGCCGCGAGCGACAGTCGCAACGCACCCCCGTGGTACTCCGACGACACGGCCAGCGCCCCGAACGCGATGGCGGCGATCTGGCCGGGCAGGATCCCGAACATGGCCGTGAACAGCGGGTCGAACTCCGGGTCGGAGCTCCCGTCGGTACCGGCCAGGGCGGAGAACGCCGTGGTCACGGCGAACAGCGCCAGCAGTGCTCCGGGCAGCGAGCGGAGCGTACGGATCTTGAGCCATTCCGAGTGGAGTACGGGCGCGAATGCCATGGTTCAGGCCTCCTGAGGCTGTGCGGTGAACTCGGCCTCGGCCGCGGTCAGATCGAGGTACGCCTGCTCCAATGTGCCCTCTTCGGCCGCGAGTTCGAGGATGGGGACGCCTGCCTCGGACATGAGGCGGCCGATGTCGTCCACGCGCGCTTGGTGCACACTCCAGTGCCCGTCGTCGTGCTGGACGGCGTCGTGACCGTGGCGGGCGAGGACGGTCTTGAGCGCGGTGGCGTCCGAGGTACGGATACGGACGCGGGGTTCCACGCGTGCGTGGATGAACTCCCGCATGGGGGTGTCGGCCAGCAGGCGCCCCCTGCCGAGGACCACGAGGTGGTCGGCGAAGGACGCGGTCTCGTTCATGAGATGGCTGGAGACCAGGACCGTTCGCCCCTCCCCCGCGAGACGGCGCAGCAACCCGCGGATCCAGATGATGCCTTCGGGGTCGAGGCCGTTGGACGGCTCGTCCAGCAGGACGACCTCGGGGTCACCGAGGAGGGCCGCGGCGATACCGAGCCGCTGGCGCATGCCCAGGGAGTACGTCTGCACCCTGCGCCCCGCCACCGACGCGAGCCCCGTCTCCTCCAGCGCCGTGTCGACGCGCCGGTTCGGGATGCGGTTGGTCGCGGCCAGGACGCGCAGATGGTCGCGGCCGGTTCGGGAGCCGTGCGCGGCCCGGGCGTCGAGCAACGCGCCCACCTGCCGCAGGGGTTCGCTCAGGGTGGCGTAGGCGTGACCGCCGATGGTGGCGGCTCCCGAGGTCGGCCGGTCGAGTCCGAGGACGAGCCGCATGGTGGTGGACTTTCCGGCGCCGTTGGGGCCGAGGAAGCCGGTGACTCGGCCGGGGAGGACGGTGAAGGTGAGGTCGTCCACGGCTCGCCGGTTGCCGTACTCCTTGGTGAGGGCTTGGACTTCGATGCTGGTCATGGCAATAACCCTGGCCGCCGGGGGTGGGTCGGCTCCTCCCCCGCCCGTGGAGATCGTCTCCCCCACGCGGGGGAGGTCCGTTGTCAGTGGCGGCTGGCACGATGACGAAATGGTCCGCTTGCTGCGCCCGTTGGGTCGGGCGGTGACGTACACACGGCTGCTGCATCTGTTCATCGGCATCGTGTGGCCGAGCATGTGGCTGTTCGTGCAGGAAGCGTGGTGGATCTGGCCGGTGGCCGCCGCCGCGCTCGCCCCCGCCGCACTGGTGCCCGCGATGCGGACCGCGGAGGGGCTCCAGGCGAGGCTACTGCTGACCGGGCACCGGCACGACCACGGGAGCACGAACATCGTGGTCGCGCCGTCGGCATCCTGGGGCGACCGGGGACGGCTCGTCGTCTGGCTGGAGGCACGGCTGCTGCTGGGCTACGCGACCGTCACATGCGTCGCCCAACTGCTCTTCGGCACGGTGCACCTGCTGTCGGCGCCGTTCGACCGGGACTTCGAGGAGGGTGGACTGTTCACCCTCGGTGTCCGCGGCTGGTGGAACGTCCTGCTGGTGCCCCTGCTGCTGGTCGCACTGGCGGCGACGGTGGTCGCCTCCGGCCACCTCATCACGGCACTCGCCCGCCGCCTCCTGGGCCCCACGCCCGCCGAGCGCCTCGCGGCCATGGAGGAGCGCACCGAACAGCTCCTGGAACGCACGCGTATCGCCCGTGAACTGCACGACTCCATCGGCCATGCCCTGACCGTCGCCGTGGTGCAGGCGGGCGCCGCCCGCGCGGCCCGCGACCCCGCCTTCACCGACCGGGCCCTGGACGCCATCGAGGAGACCGGCCGGGCCGCCCTGGAGGACCTGGAGCGGGTTCTCGGCATCCTGCGCGAGTCGGAGCGGCCGGTCAGCAGCCGACCGACGCTGACGGACGCGGACCGTCTGCTGGAGTCCGCGCGGGCGTCGGGCGCGAAGGTCGACGTCGAGCTGACGGGACCCTTGGACACCGTGCCCGGCCCGGTCTCCCGCGAGGGCTACCGCATCCTCCAGGAATCGCTGACCAATGTGCTGCGGCACGCGGGCGCGGTCCCGGTCGGGGCACGCATCGCCGTCGCGGACGGCACGCTCACCCTTGAGGTCCGCAATCCGCTGACCGCCGACATACCCGGGCCCGGCCGGGGCAGTGGCCTGCGCGGGATACGCGAGCGCGCTGCCTTGCTGGGCGGACAGGCGCGGACCGGCCCCGACGAGGGTGACTGGCAGGTACATGTTGAGCTGCCGCTGAGTTGATCTAGGCTGGCCGGATGCCGGTCACCGTCCTCCTCGTCGACGACGAACCCCTCGTACGCGCGGGTCTGCGGGCCGTGTTGGAGGCGCAGCCCGACATCGAGGTGGTCGGGGAGGCCGCCGACGGGGCGGCGGTGATCCCACTGGTGCGGCAACTGCGGCCCGATGTGGTCGCCATGGACGTACGGATGCCGCTGCTGGACGGGATCGAGGCCACGCGCGCGGTGCTGCGCACGGTCGACGAGCCGCCGAAGATCCTCGTCGTCACGACCTTCGAGAACGACGAGTATGTGTACGAGGCGCTGCGGGCCGGTGCCGACGGGTTCCTGCTGAAGCGGGCCCGGCCAGCCGAGATCGTGCACGCGGTGCGGCTGGTCGCCGAGGGCGAGTCGCTGCTGTTCCCCGCGTCGGTGCGGCAGCTGGCCGCACAGTACGGCGACGACGGCGGCAACCGGGCGGCGCGCGCGGTACTGGAGCGGGCCCGGCTGACCGAGCGGGAGGCCGAGGTGCTGCGGCTGATGGCACGCGGACTGTCGAACGCGGAGATCGCGGCCCGGCTGGTGGTCGGGACGGAGACGGTGAAGTCCCATGTGAGCGCCGTCCTGGCCAAACTGGGGGCGCGGGATCGCACGCAGGCGGTGATCACGGCTTACGAGTCGGGGTTCGTGGCGCCGGGGTGAGCCCTCCCCCGGACCGGGGCGCGGACAGCCGGACGGACCGACCAGTAGGTCCGGGGGGTGCCCGACACTCGCCCGGGTTCGCCACTGCGAGTACCATCCGCCCAACATGCGCACGAGCTGGGAGGACGGACGTTGGGGCCACTGACCGGCGGGGATCCCTCGCTGCTGCGAAGGATCAACTCCGCGGTGGTGCTGCACGCGCTGCGTGCCACGGACGCCGCCACGCTGACGGAGATCACCCGGGTGACCGGGCTGTCCCGGCCCACCGTCGAGGGCGTCGTCGAGGGGCTCATCGAGGCGGGGTACGTCGTCGAGAAGGCGGCCGACGAGAGTGTCGTGCGGCGCCAGGGCCGGCCCGCGCGCCGGTTCCGGTTCCGGGCCGAGGCCGGTCACCTGCTCGGCGTGGAGATCGGATCGCATCGGGTCGCCGCGCTCCTTGCCGACCTGGACGGCCGGATTCTCGGCGCCATCGCCAAGGACGTCGACGAGACGGCTCCGGCCGACGAGCGCCTCGATCGGGTGCGTACGGGCGTGGTCGAGCTGCTGCGCAGGGCCGGTGTGGCGCGCAGCTCGCTGCGGGCTGTCGGGGTCGCGACGCCGGGCATCGTCGAGGCGGACGGGACCGTGCGGCTGGGCGCCGCGCTTCCAGAGTGGACGGGGCTCAGGCTGGGCGAGCGGCTGAGCCGTTCCTTCAAGTGCCCGGTCCTGGTGGAGAACGACGCCAACGCGGCGGCCGTTGCCGAGCATTGGAAGGGCTCCGCCACCGAGTCCGACGACGTGGTGTTCGTCCTGGCCGGGCTGAGCCCCGGCGCCGGTTCGCTGATCGGCGGTCAGTTGCACCGGGGTTTCGGCGGCGCGGCCGGTGAGATCGGCGCACTGCATCTGCTGGGCCGCGAGGCGACACCTGAGACGCTGCTGTCGACCACGGACGAGCCCCTGCGCCCCCTGGACGAGCACGCCGTCGCCAAGGTCTTCGCCCAGGCCCGCGACGGCGACCAGCAGGCCCTCGCTGCCGTCGATCGCTTCATCCAGCGCCTCGTCCACGACGTGGCCGCGCTCGTCCTCGCCCTCGACCCCGAGCTGGTCGTCGTCGGCGGCTGGGCGGCCGGCCTGGACGGCGTACTGGAGCCGCTGCGCCGCGAACTGGCCCGCTACTGCCTGCGTCCGCCGAAGGTCGCGCTGTCCCTCCTCGGCGAGGCCGCCGTGGCGACCGGCGCACTGCGGCTCGCTCTCGACCATGTCGAGGAGCAGCTGTTCGCGGTCGAGGGGACCGTGACGGGGCGACGCTGACGGTCACCCGGTCGACGCCGGTCCGGCGCGCCGCCGGCAGGCAGCGGCGCGACCTCTGCGCCACCCAACGCGACGCGCCCCGGAGTCGATCCGGGGCGCGAGGCATGTGCCGGTACGACGGTCAGGACGCCTGGCGCTCCGGGCCCTGGTGGATCTCCACGCCGCCGGAGTCGCCGAAGGTCAGCCGGCAGGTGTCCGCGCGGTACGTGGCGACGGAGAGCGCGGCGGTGCGGCCGTCGGCGAGGTAGCGGGTGGTCACGACGAGGACGGGCGCCCCCGGGAGGCGGTCCAGCTCCTTGGCGTCGTCCGCGCGGGCCGAGCCCAGCTCGACGGCGCTGTCCTGGCCCTCCAGCTCCAGGCGCTGCAGCTCGCGCAGCACGGCACGCGCGCGTGCCGCTCCGGCCGGGGCGTCGATGGCGGAGAGGTCGGGCACCGAGGACTGCGGGATGTAGAGCAGTTCGGCGGCGACGGGCTGGCCGTGCGTCACGCGGGAGCGGCGCACGGTGTGCACGGCCTCGTCCCGGCCGCTCTCCAGGGCGTCCGCGACGGACGCGGGCGGCACCGCCAGTGCGCAGTCCGCGGGCTGCCAGACGTCGTCGGTCGCCCCCGGCCAGGCGTGCTGCTCGCCCCCGACGGACACGCCCACGCGCGGCGGCGCGACAGTCGTACCGACACCGCGGCGGCGCTGCAGCCTGCCTTCCAGTTCGAGCTGTTCCAGGGCCTGCCGGAGCGTGGCCCTGGCGACGCCGAAGCGGGCTGCCAGGTCGCGTTCGTTGGGCAGAATCTCGCCAACGGTGAACTCGGAGTCCAGTGCCTCACTGAGCACGGTCCTCAGATGCCAGTACTTCGGTTCCGGCACCGTTTCCAGCTGCGTGGTCCCCACCCTGTCCTCCGCAATCGCCGTGGCCCGTCGGCGTTTTAGCGCCCTTGTTTATTAAAGGTTGTTGCACTTATCTGCGACCATAGGGCGGCCCCCACCCTTGGTCAATACCAATCGCCGGGAACGTTCACGGGACGGCTCGCGCCGCCACCGCCGGGACGGGGCGGTGAGAGCTACGCCGTCGCCAGCGACGTCAGCTTGTCGGGGTTGCGGATGATGTAGACCGACTGGATCTGCCCGTCCAGGACGTCCAGTTGGAAGACGCTGTCGGGCTTGTCGCCGGACCGCACCAGCACCGCGGGGCCACCGTTGATCTCCAGGAACCGGAAGGTGACATCGGGGACGCCGTTCCGGGTGACGCCCACGAGGAAGCGCCCGACCTTGTCGGCCGTCTCAAGGACGCGTACCGGCGCCTTGGCCTTGCCGCCGCTGTCGCCGACGAGACGGACGTCCGGGGCCAGCAGCAACATGAGGCCCTCCAGGTCGCCCTCCGCCGCCGCGGCCAGGAACCTTTCGGTGAGATCGCGTCGCTGGGCGGGGTCGACCTCGTACCGCGGCCGCCGCTCGTCGACATGCTTGCGGGCCCGCCCGGCCAGCTGGCGCACCGCCGCCTCGCCGCGGTCGAGCATGGCGGCGATCTCGGCGTAGGGGTAGCCGAACGCCTCCCTGAGAACGAACACCGCCCGCTCCAGCGGCGACAGCGACTCCAGGACGACAAGCACGGCGAGGGAGACGGAATCAGCGAGGACGGCCCGCTCGGCGGTGTCCGGGACGGCGTCCCCGAAGTCGGTGACGTACGGCTCCGGCAGCCAGGGACCGACGTAGGTCTCGCCTCGCGCCTTGACCTGGCGCAGTCGGTCGATGGCGAGCCGGGTCGTGATGCGCACCAGGTAGGCGCGCGGTTCGCGCACCTCGGACCGCTCGGCGCCCGACCAGCGCAGCCAGGCCTCCTGCACCACGTCCTCCGCGTCGGCCACACGGCCGAGCATGCGGTAGGCGACCCCCAGGAGGACGGGGCGGTGCTCTTCGAAGACGTCGGTCTCGGTGTCGGTGGTCACCGCTCCATCCCAGCCGACGCGTCCGGCCGTGTCCAGGCGAAATCGGCGCCCTCCACCCCGTGTCGTTCAACCTCGGTGGGCGCGGGGCGCGTTGGGGAGCACGCGAGCCCGATGTCCGCGACGGTCAGGGTCTACCCGTCGGTAGCAATTGCTGACAAGCTGTCTACGGCCGTCCGTCAGCGTGTCCCAGCCGAGGAGCAACCCCATGTCCGCCACCGTCTCCTTCCAGGTCGCCTCTCCCCACGGCCCGCAGAGCGTGAGCGTCGACTACACGCGCGTGGGCAGCGGCGAACCGCTGCTCCTGCTGCACGGGATCGGGCATCACCGGCAGGTCTGGGAGCCGGTGATCGACATCCTCGCGACCGAGCGCGATGTGATCTCCGTGGACCTGCCCGGCTTCGGAACGTCCCCGGGCCTGCCGAACGCCCTCTCCTACGACCTGGCGACGACGACGGCCGTCTTCGGTGCCTTGTGCGAGGCCATGGAGCTCGACCGGCCGCATGTGGTGGGCAACTCGCTGGGCGGCCTGATCGCACTCGAACTCGGCCGCGAGAAGCTCGTGCGGTCCGTCACCGCCCTCTCCCCGGCCGGGTTCTGGTCGGAGGCCGAGCGGCGTTACGCCTTCGGCGTGCTGCTCGCGATGCGGCAGATCTCCCGCCGGTTGCCGCTGCCGCTGGTGGAGCAGCTGTCCCGGTCGGCGGCCGGCCGTACGGTGCTGACGAGCACGATCTACGCCCGTCCCGGCCGCCGGTCACCCGACGCCGTGGTCGCCGAGACCCTGGCGCTGGCGCGTGCCACGGGCTTCGACCAGACCCTCGACGCCGGCCGGGCCGTCCGGTTCACCGACGACATCCCCGGGATCCCGGTCACCGTGGCCTGGGGCACCAGGGACCGGCTGCTCGTGCGCCGCCAGGGCGTGCGCGCCAAGCAGATCATCCCCCGGGCGCGCCTCGTCAGGCTGCCCGGCTGCGGCCACTGCCCCATGAACGACGACCCGGCCCTGGTCGCGCGCGTCATCCTCGACGGCAGCCGCTGACCCACGCGGGGCGCGCGCCAACGCGCCCGACCCCAGGACGACTCCGGCGCCGACCAGGGCGCTGCCCAGCGCCTGTACGGCGCCGTAGGAGCCGGTTCCGACGAGCGGGGCGGTGCAGGCGGCGGCCACCGGGATGAGGCCGGAGAAGAGCGTGGCGCGCTCGGCGCCGATCCGCTGCATGCCCATGTACCAGCACACGAAGCCGACCACGGTCACGACCACCGCCTGCCACAGCAGAGCGGCCGCCTCGGTGGTGCCGGGCCGGCGCAGCCACGCGGTGCCGTCCAGGAGCAGTCCGGCCGCCGCGGACTCGACCGCCGCGACAGCGCACACCGCGGCGGACAGCAACCGCGGGCCCAGCGGGCGCAGCACGGGCACGGCTAGGACGGCGAAACCGACCTCGCCGACCAGCGCACAGGCGGAGAAGGCGATGCCGGCGCCGTCCGTACGCCCCCAGCCCTGGACCGTGACCGCGCCCGCCGCGACCAACAACGCCCCGTAGAGGACGGTCCGTTGGGGGCGGCGCTTGTCCAGCAGGGGGACGACCACGGCCACGACCACGGGCGCGCAGCCGACGAAGACTCCGGGAACCGCCGGTTCGGCCGTGCGCTCGGCGGCGATCACAGCCAGGTTGAAGCCGACCATACCGACGGCGGCGAGTACCACGAGGCGGGCCCACTGACGGGCCGCGAGCGCGCGCAGCCGGGCCAGGGCGCCACGCCCGGCCAGCGGGATCAGCAGGAGGCAGGCGAGGGCGTAGCGCAGGAACTGGCCGCCGGCGTACGGGTAGTCGCCGAGGAGGCTGTTGGCGGTGAAGGATCCCCCGACGAGGACGCAGGCGAGCGCGGCGAGCAGGGCTCCGCGCGTGGTGGTGGCGTTCATGGCAGCGACGGTAGGAAGCGCAGCGGCCCGGATTAAGGTCCACTTTCATGACGCCATCGCAGACCAATCCGGCCGGGAGGGCGGCACGGCACGCCTCGGAGGCCTCGGAGGCCTCGGCAGACGGTTCCTCGGGACGGGCGAGCGGCCCCAGCGGGCGGGCGCAGCCTCAGCGGCGCCGACCGCAGGTGGCCCGCAGCCTCCCGTGGACTCCGCGGCCTGGGAGTTGCTGCTGCCTGCCGCGTCGGCGCCGGCACGCGCGCGTGGGCGTTCGCTGCAGGCCGCGCTGCGTGAGGCGGTGCGGTCGGGGCGGCTGGCGCCGGACACCCGGCTGCCGTCGAGCCGGGATCTCGCGGCCGATCTCGGTGTGTCGCGCGGGCTGATCACCGAGGCGTACGAGCAGCTGACGGCGGAGGGATACCTGCGCAGCGGCCGGGGTGCCGGAACCTGGGTGGGCAGTGCCGTACGGGCCGCCCGGCCACGCGCGCGTGATCTCGCTCCACGCGCCACCGGCGCCCACGCCGACTTCGTACCCGGGACACCGGACATGTCCCTGTTCCCGCGCGCGGCGTGGGCTGCCGCGCAGCGCGGGGTGCTGGCCGAGCTGCCGCACCACGAACTCGGCTATCCCGACCCGCGCGGGCTGCCCCGGCTGCGTACCGCGCTGGCAGAACTGCTGGCGCGCCGCCGGGGCGTGGTCGCGGACCCCGAGCGCATCGTGGTCGTCTCCGGGGTGGCGCAGGCGACGACCCTGCTCGGGTTCGTGCTGCACGCGCGCGGGATGCGCGAAGTGGGCGTGGAGAACCCCGGGAGCCCGCAGCACGAAGCGCTCTACGCGGCAGCGGGGGTGACCACCGTGCCGCTGCCGCTGGACGACGAGGGGCTCGCCGTCAGACCGTTGCGGGAGTCCGGCGTACGGTCCGTCGTCACGACCCCGGCGCACCAGTTCCCCACCGGCATCGCCTATTCCGCGCGCCGCCGTGCCGAACTGCTCGACTGGGCGCGGTCCTTCGACGGATTCGTCCTGGAGGACGACTACGACGGCGACTTCCGGTACGACCGTGCGCCCGTCGGCGCGCTCCAGGGGCTCGACCCCGAGCGCGTCGCGTACGCGGGATCGGTCAGCAAGTCCCTCGCACCTGGCCTCCGGCTCGGCTGGCTGCTCGTGCCGGAGGCGCTGGCCGAGGATGTCGTCGAGCGCAAGCGGACCATGGATCTCGGCCATCCCACCCTCGATCAGGCGCTGTTCGCCCGGTTCCTGGAGCGCGGCGACTACGACCGCCAGCTGCGCCGGTGCCAGCGCGCGTACCGGGAGCGCCGCGACACCCTCGTATCCGCCCTGGAAAAGCACTTCCCGGGCACGGAGGTGACCGGGATCGCCGCGGGCCTGCACGTCATCGCCGCGCTGCCGGAGCGGTACGGGCCCCAGGAGCGGTTCCTCGCGCGCGCGGCCGCGGCCGGGGTGGCGGTGCGGCCTCTGACGGACTACACACACGCGCGTGCCGGGGAGGGCGGCCGGCCGGGTGTGCGGCTGGTCCTGGGATACGCGCATCTGTCGCCGACGCGGATCCGGGCGGGTGTACGGCTCATGGCCGAGGCGGTCGTTGCGAGTCCGCGCTGATCGGCACTGCACGGGCGCCGCACGGGCACTGCACCCGGCACGCCGGTTACCTTGCGGATGCGGTCGGTTGTTCACTTGTGGTTTCCGTGTGCGCTGCGGCGCACCAGTAGTTGTGGCACTGCACACTGGCCGGATCCCGCCTCTGGAGGCCTTCATGTCACACCATCCGTCCCCGGGCCGCCGCAGCGTTCTGCGCGGCTCGCTCGCCGCTTCGGCGGCGCTCACCCTGCCAACGGCACTCGGCTCGGCACCGGCGTTCGCCCTGTCGGGGCGTCCCAAGGCGGGCTGGGGCGTCCAGACGGGCGACGTGACCTGCGACTCGGGGCTGGTGTGGGTGCGGTCCGATCGTCCGGCCCGGATGATCGTCGAGACGTCCGCGACCGAGTCGTTCCGTAAACCGCACAGATGGCACGGCCCGCTGCTCGGCGCGGACACGGACTTCACCGGCACGACCCGACTGCGCGGCCTGCCGTCCGGCGAGCAGATCCACTACCGCGTGCTGCTCGCCGACCCGGACGACCCGCGCCGCACCGGTGAGCCGGTCGCCGGCACGTTCCGTACGGCCTCCGCGCGGCGGCGCGACGGGGTGCGCTTCGTGTGGTCGGGCGACCTCGCCGGGCAGGGCTGGGGCATCAACCCGGAGTTCGGCGGCTACCGGATCTACAACGCGATGGCGGCGCTGGACCCGGACTTCTTCCTCTGCAGCGGCGACAACATCTACGCCGACGGCCCGATCACGGCGTCGGTCGCGCTGCCCGACGGCAGCACTTGGCGGAACATCACCACCGAGGAGAAGTCCAAGGTCGCCGAGACCCTGGCCGAGTTCCGCGGCAACTTCCGCTACAACCTGCTCGACGACAACCTCAAGCGCTTCAACGCGCAGGTTCCGTCGATCATCCAGTGGGACGACCACGAGGTCACCAACAACTGGTACCCCGGCGAGATCCTCGCCGACTCCCGCTACACCGAGAAGAACGTCGACGTCCTGGCCACACGCGCCCGGCAGGCGTTCTCGGAGTACTTCCCCATCTCCACCCTGCGCCGCCCCGACGGCCGCGTGTACCGGGTGGTCAACCACGGTCCGCTGCTGGACGTGTTCGTGCTGGACATGCGCACCTACCGCAACGCCAACTCGACGGACGACCAGGCCACCGACGCGCAGGGCATCCTCGGCGCCGAGCAGCTGAGGTGGCTCAAGCGCGAGCTGTCCCGCTCGCGGGCGGTGTGGAAGGTCATCGCCTCCGACATGCCGCTGGGCCTGGTGGTACCGGACACCGGCGACGGCAAGCCGAACGTCGAGGCCGTGGCGCAGGGCGACCCGGGAGCTCCGCTCGGGCGGGAGCTGCAGATC
This sequence comes from Streptomyces sp. NPDC107528, assembly GCF_055639295.1. Taxonomy (NCBI): domain Bacteria; kingdom Bacillati; phylum Actinomycetota; class Actinomycetes; order Kitasatosporales; family Streptomycetaceae; genus Streptomyces; species Streptomyces sp. NPDC107528. The sequence continues at coordinate 110,657 of NZ_JBVKAV010000012.1, read as the reverse complement.
GCCGAGCTGCTGCGCTTCATCAAGCACCGCAGGATCACCGGCACCGTGTGGCTGACCGCCGACGTGCACTACACGTCGGCCCAGCACTACCAGCCGTCGCGGGCCGCGTTCACCGACTTCGAGCCCTTCTGGGAGTTCGTCTCCGGCCCGCTCAACGCGGGCGCGTTCCCGGCGAACACCCTCGACAACACCTTCGGTCCGGACCGGGTGTTCATCAAGGCGCCCACGACCGCGAACGTCTCGCCCGCCGGCGGCTACCAGTTCTTCGGCGAGGTCGACATCGACGGCGGCAGCGGCGAGCTGACGGTGCGGCTGCGCGAGTCCGACGGCACCGTGCTGTTCACGCAGGTCCTGCAGCCGGGCCGGATCGGTCAGTAACTCCCGTGCCCGGGAGGCCGTAGCCTGGAATCCGTGCCGCGCACCGGCGTCATCCCCCGGGGCGCGGCACGGTCGTATTCCCCGCCCCAGACGGTGTCTTCGCAGGTCAGAGTCCATTGTCAGTGGTCGCCTCTACGGTCTTTCCATGACGCGATCTTTGCAGGCCGTGGCCTACAGCCGACCCTCCGTGCTGGAGTCCGCGGCGGACGGACAGCGCCTGGGGCTCGAGACCTCACGGGGTGCGACGCCCTCGGGCGTGGAGGACCATCCGCGTTTCTTCGCAGGCTTCCTGACGTCTCCTCAGGTGGCTTCCGCCGGGCTGCTCGCGGTGGCCGACGTGGCGGCGGCGCGGTACTACCAGCGGCAGTTGCGCGCCTCTCTCGACCCGGTGGTGACGGGGAACGGCGACCGGCTGCGCTTCGAGTCCTTCTCCGGCTGCTGCGGGGTGTACGCCCGCCTGGACGTGCTGGAGTCGGGCCTGGACGGCGGCGAGGTGGGACACGGCACGACGAACGTCGACGTCAACAACCCCCTGCGTGAGGCCCTGTCGAGGATCGGCGCGGACGATCCGCTCCATCTGCGGGTGGGTCCGCAGGAGTTGGCGGTGACCACGCTGGACGGCCCGGTCGTGGAGAAGAAGGTGCCCCTCCCCGACCGCTGGCTGCGCGGCTTCGCGGAGGCGCAGGTGATAGCGGCCGGCTTCGACCTGCGGGCCGAGCTGCCGGCCGCGGAGGCGGTGCGGTTCCTGCGGGCGCTGCCGCGCGGTGGGGCGCGGGGCGCCTCGATCGGCGCGCGATGGGTGGTGTCTTCGGGGAGCGGGCTGCGGCCGACCATGCGCGCGGTGCCCGGTGCGGTGTGCCTGCCCGGCCCCGAGCGGCTGGTCGCGCTCCAGCGGGTGCTGAGGCATGCCACGGCTCTGCGGGTCTACGGCCCTTCGGTCACGGGCGGCGCCGCCGCGACGGCCAGTGCCTGGGAGGTGGTCCTGCCGGGCATGCGGCTGACCCTGACGCTGTCACCCGACGCCTCGCGCGGCTTCTCCGGCGAGGGCGGTGTCCTGGACGCCCTCGCGGCGGACGAGGCCGCCGAGGACGCGGAGCTGATCGCGGTACTCCTCGCGTGGGAGCCTCGCGTCGAGGTGACCGACCTGTCCACCGCCTCGGGACTCACGCCCGAGCGCGTCCGGGCGGCGCTGGTCCGCCTGGGCACGTCGGGGCGGGTCGGATACGACACGGCGGAGGCGGCCTACTTCCACCGGGAGCTGCCGTACGACGCCGAGCGCGTGGAGCGCCACAACCCGCGGTTGCGTTCGGCACAGGCACTGGTGGCGGCGGGCGCGGTCGCGCTGGACGGCGCCATCGGGACGGTGACGGCCGAGGACGGGCATGTGCACCGGGTGCGCGACGCGGCGGGCGTGCTCAGCTGCAGCTGTCCGTGGTGGGCGAAGTACCGGGGTGGGCGCGGGCCGTGCAAGCACGCGCTGGCGGTGCGGATGGTGCGGCGGGGCATCGCCGCTGCGGAGCGGGACATGGCACGAATCGACGGGGGTGCGCGATGAGTTCGCTGATGGAAGCGGTCCGGGCCGGGCGGACGGCCGAGGTGGTGAGCCTGCTGGACGGGATGACGGATGCCGAACGACGGGCGGTCTTCCCGGAGTTGAAGGCGCTGCGCAAGGAGCTGAGGGCGGATCAGTGGACCGCGCAGGCGCGCAGCGCCTATCCCACCCTGCATGCGGCGGGGACCGCCTGCCAGACCGGTGCGGCCGGCGTATCGAGTTGGCTTGCGGCCTCCGACATGCGCTGGTGGCCCGCTCCGCCCGGGGTGCTGATCGACCTCCTGGGCGACCGGTCCCCCGGCTGGCTCGGCGACGTGGCGCACCGGCTGGCCGAGCGGCCGACCAGCTCGCGTGTGCCGTACGAACTGATGGCGGGACTGGTGCGGCTCTCCGGCTGCCCGGTGCCGACCACGGAGGCCTATGTCCACGGGTGGGTGGAGCACATCGGCCATGTGTGGCAGCGCGGTGACACGATCCTGGACCGGCTGCGCAAGGACCCGCACCTCGCGCAGCTCGCGGCCGCGCTCTTCGAGACGAACGACATCGGCAGCCGTCTGGCATGGACCGCGGACGAGGGTCCGAACAGCTGGACCGAGGCGCTGGCTACGCTCACCGCCGACGGCGTCCTGGACCGGAAGGCGACGGTCGACGCATGCCTGGCCCGGCTGTTGCGCGGCGGTCCGGCCGCCGACCACCGGGTGTTCCTGCGCATGCTGCGCGCCCTCGCACTCACCCGGGACGAGGAGCGGGAGCACACGGCCGAGTGGCTGGCCCTGGCTTCCGACGCCGCGTCCGTGGTGGCCGCGCACGCCCAGTCGGTGCTGGCGTCGCTGGCCCTGGACGGCGAACTGACCACCCGTCAACTGGCCGAGATGTCGGGCGCGGTCCTCTTCCGCACCGAGAAGAAGCTCGTGCGCGCCCAGCTGGTCCTGCTGGGCAACGTTCTCGCCCGCGACGCAGCCGCAGCCGATGAGCTGCTGCCCGCCGCCGCCCAGGCCTTCGGACACGAGGACTCGGACGTGCAGGAGCGGGCACTGAAACTGGTGGAACGGCATGCGGGCAAGGTCGGTACGGCCAAGACACGGGAGGAACTCGGCTGCGCCGCCGTACAGTTGATCCCCACGCTCCGGATGCGAGCCGCCCGGAGCCTGGGGGCGTCCTCCGTGGCGTCGGAGCCGGTGCCCTACGAGGAGATGCTGCCGCCCGCGCCTGAGCCCGTCCGACTCGCGCCCGCACCCGAGTCCGCGGAGGAACTGGCCGAGGAAGTCGGCGCGTTGCTTGCGTCCGACGATGACGTGGCGGCGTTCGAGCGGGCCCTCGACGGACTCGTGCGGCACGCGTACCGCGATCGGGACGTGCTGCTGGAGGCACTCGACCCCGTCGTGGCGCGCCGCTGGTGGGACGGTCGGGAACAGGCGTACGCGTACAGCGCGGACGACTACTTCACCAGGCACCACGGCCTGATCAACGCGGCGCACGGTCTCGAACTCCTGCTGGCGACGCTGCGGGGCAAAGTGCTCACGACCACGCTCCACAAGGCCCTCCACAGCGGGACCGTCACCAGCGACTGCGGCCACAGCCCCCTCACCCGGGCCTTCGAGGCCCGCATCTGGGAGGTGGCGTACCGCATCCGCACCGAGCCTCTGCCGTTCCTGCTCTCCACGCCCACCTGGGGCACGGGCCTGCTGGAGCCGCACGAGTTGGTGACGCGTCTCGACGAGTACCGACAGCTCGGCGCACGGGTGTCGAAGGCCGACTTCGCGCAGGCGCTGCTGCGGGTCCGACGCGGCGACCGTGCGGTGGCCGAGGCGGCCGCGGAGCGGGCGGCGGCGCTGGACACGGCGGAAGGGACGCGTCTCGCCGGGTGGCTGACAGCCGGGGCTCCGGCCGCGCCGGCGTTCCGGCGGCAGACGTCGGGGGACCGCATACTCGTCGAATCCGGGGAGATCGCCGAGCTGCAGAGCGACTTGCCGGCCGAGTTCCGTCCGTTGGGACGGCCGGTGAGCTTCGTCCAGGATCGCCGGCACTGCTGGCACTGGGGCGACGGCATGCGCCGGCACTGGCTGGCCCTGCTGCCGGAGCAGCGCGAACTCGTGGCGGTCAGAATGCTGCGCGAGATGTCGTCGGTCGCCGTCGACGACACCCGGGGCGACGCGGAGGTCCTGCCGCGGCTGGCCGAATCGGGCGGCGAGGCCGGTGACGCGGTGCACCTGGCCGTCGCGTACGGGCTGGGTGCGCGGCACCCGGAGGACCGGCTCGCCGCCGTGGACGCCCTGCTGGTGCTGGCGGCGCGCGGGCAGCTCGACGGGGCCCGGATGGGCGCGGATCTGGGGCAGTTGGTGCGGCGCGGGGCCGTGAAGCCGTCGCGGCTCGTGGAGTCGGCGCGCACCGCGGCGGCCACGGGGGCGAACGCCACCATCTGGGGGATGCTCCGGCACACCCTGCCCGTCCTGCTCGAAGACCTCGCGACTGCCACCGGGGCAACCGCGCCCCCACGAGGACTCGCGGCTCTCGTGGCCGTCGCTGCGGAGTGCGCCGAGCGAACGGGGGCACGCGGGGAACTGCCGCATCTGGCGCGGACAGCGGATCGCCGTGGCTCGTCCCGGCTCGTGGCCCAGGCTCGGCGACTGCGCAGCGCGTTGACGGCCGCCTGACTCGACGAGAAAAGTAAAAAACAATACAAAAAGGTTCTTTACCGCCCGGTCACAAAGCGTTCGTGATCACGCAACACCGTTCCTTCACAGTGGATGCATGAGTCGAGACATATCTGATGTGACGCGTGCGAAATCCGGACGTTCCGCCCACCCCTGGCGGAGGAACGTCGTCCAGGTCGCCGAACTCTTCACGGCGGGGTTCCACTCATGGTGGTCACGCCGCCACGGTCACGCGCCTCCGACGAGCGATACCGGTGCCCGGCCGCGCCCCGAGGCGCAGGCCGGGCCGTCGGAGCCGTCGCCGGAGACGTCCGCGACGGTGACCGATGAAGGCGCCCTCTGGCGGATGCGGACGACAGTGCAGGACGAACCGGGGTCGCTGGCCGTGCTGTGCACGGCCCTCGCCGGCCGGCGGGTGGACATCCTGAGCCTGCAGACACATCCGCTGGCCGAGGGCACGGTGGACGAGTTCCTGCTCCGTGCGCCCGGCGGTCTCACGGCGGCCGACATCGCCCGTGCGGTCTCGGAGGCCGGCGGTGCCGAGACCTGGATCGAGCGGGCCGACGCCCACGACCTGGTGGACGCGCCGACGAGGGTGCTGGGGCTTGCCACCCGTACCGCTCTCGACGCCGCCGAACTACCGCTGGCGCTGCGTCAGTTGCTCGGCCGGTGCACCATCCGCTCGCTGCCCGCCGTGGGCGGAAGGGGCCCCGCACCGGTCCCGGTGGAGGGCGCGCTCGAGGACACCGTGATGCGGCTGCGGGCGCCGGAAGGCGGAGTGATCACCGTGGAGCGGCCGTATCTGCCGTTCACGCCGACCGAGTTCGCGCGGGCGCGGGCCCTCGTGGAGCTGGACGCCCGGCTCGGCCCGCGCGTGCCGCGCAGCCAGGACGTGCTGACCCTGCCCGAGGGCAATGACATCACGGTGCGCCGAGCGGACACCGGTGACGTTCGGGCCGCCAAGGAGATGCACGAGCGGTGCTCGACGCGGACGCTCGGGATGCGGTACCACGGGCCGGTCGGTGACGCGGACCGCTATCTGAACCACCTGCTCAGCCCCCGCTTCGGCCGCACGATCGCCGTGCAGACCGCGTCGGGCCGCATCGTCGGGCTCGGCCACCTGCTGTGGGACGGCGACGAGACGGAGGTCGCACTGCTCGTCGAGGACACCTGGCAGCGGCGCGGCATCGGCAGCGAGTTGCTGCGCAGGCTGGTGGGGATGGCGGTCGAGGCGGGCTGCGAGAGCGTGTACGCCGTGACGCAGTCGTCCAACACCGGCATGGTCGCCGCGATGCGCGCCCTGGGCCTCCCCCTCGACTATCAGATCGAGGAGGGGACCCTGGTGATCACGGCCCGCCTGGCTGCGTCGGAAGTCGAGCCGGAGGGCGCCGTGGGGGTTACGGGGCGACTGTCGAGTGCGGGTGAGATGGGGAGGGTCCAAGCGCCGTAGAGGCCAGGGGCCGTTTGACGGCCGCGGGTGCGCTGTGGCTGGGCGTGACCTGCGGTCGGGCCGCATGCCGTGCCGAAGCCGCTCCCTTGTCGGGGCGCGCCGGCGTTCCCAGCGCTGCGTCGAGATCCGCCCACAGGTCCTCGACGTCTTCGAGCCCCACCGACATCCGCAGCAGTCGGTCGCTCACCCCGGCGTCACGTCGGTCGTCCGCGTCGACGATGCGGTGGCTGATGGACGCCGGGTGCTGGATGAGGGTGTCGACGCTGCCGAGGCTCACGGCGGGGGTGATCAGACGGACGTCGGCGATGACCTCGTGCGGGTCGCCGTGGACCTCGAAGGCGATCATGGCGCCGCCGATGCGCGGATAGTGGACGCGGGAGACGCGCGGGTCGTCGGCGAGGCGGCGGGCGAGTTCGGCGGCGCTCGCCGAGGCGGCCCGTACCCGCACCGGGAGGGTCGACAGGCCCCGCAGCAGCAGATAGCCGGCCAGCGGATGCAGGACACCGCCCGTGGCGAAACGTATCTGCCGCAGCCGCCCGGCGAACTCCTCGTCACAGGCCACCACGCCCGCCATCACGTCCCCGTGCCCGCCGAGGTACTTGGTGGCGCTGTGCAGCACCAGCCGCGCGCCCTGTTCCGCGGGGCGCTGGAGCACCGGGGTGGCGAAGGTGTTGTCCGCGAGCAGCGGCACGGAGCCGCAGGCGTGGGCCACCGCCCGCAGGTCCACCTCGGCGAGCGTGGGATTCGCCGGGGACTCGACCATCACCAGGCCGGTGTCCGGACGCAGCGCCTCCGCTATGCCGGCCGGGTCGGTCCAGGTCACCTCCGAGCCCAGCACTCCGGCGGTGAGCAGATGGTCGCTGCAGCCGTACAGGGGGCGTACGGCGACGACGTGGCGCAGGCCCATCGAGGCGCGTGCGAGCAGGACGGCGCTCAGTGCCGCCATCCCGCTGGCGAAGGCGACCGACGCCTCGGTGCCCTCCAGCCGGGCCAGGGCGGTCTCGAAGCGGGCGACGGTCGGGTTGCCCAGGCGGCCGTAGACGGGTGGGCCGTCCGGCTCGGCTCCGGTGGTGGCGAAGGCGTCGATGCGGGCGGCCTCGCCGCGGCTGTCGTAGGAGGGGTAGGTGGTGGACAGGTCGATCGGCGGAGCGTGCAGGCCCTGCCGGGCGAGGTCGTCGCGGCCGGCGTGGACGGCCTCGGTGGCGAGTGCTCTCGGTGCGGTGCGTACGTCGTCGTACCCGTGCATAAGGTCGTATGCCTCCCTGCTCGCGGGGTCCATGGGCATCCATGGGCTGAAGGCCGAACAGCGGAAGACTGAACAGTGGACGGGGTTCAGCGGTGGAGGACCGTGTTACGTTCGGCCAATGGCCGAATCTGTCGCACTGGATCCGGTCGATCTGCATCTGCTGCGGCTCCTGCAGAACGACGCCCGGACCACCTACCGTGACCTCGCCACGCAGGTCGGGGTCGCGCCGTCGACGTGTCTGGACCGGGTGACGCGGCTGCGCCGTTCGGGCGTGATCCTCGGGCATCAGCTCCGGCTGGACCCGGCCAAGCTGGGCCGTGGGCTTCAGGCGCTGCTGTCCGTGCAGGTCAGGCCGCATCGGCGGGAGTTGGTGGGACCGTTCGTGGAGCGGATCCGGGCGATGCCGGAGTCGCTGACCGTCTTCCATCTGACCGGGCCGGACGACTATCTGGTCCACGTCGCGGTAGCGGACATGGCGGATCTGCAGCGGCTGGTGCTGGACGAGTTCACCTCCCGGCGCGAAGTGGCGAGGGTGGAGACCCGGTTGATCTTCCAGCAGTGGGACTGCGGGCCGCTTCTGCCCCATGACGCGCCGGAGAACACGCCCTCAGCGAAATCGGGCTGATGTGGGACAAGCGCCGGTGAAACCGGGCTGACGCGGCGCCGGTCGCCGTATGAGGATGGACCGCATGTCTGAGACCAACAGCCCGCTGCCCCGCGAGGTCGCCGACGCGTATGTCGACGAACTCATCGCCCTCGACCCGGTGACCGGTACGTACCTCGGCGTGAGGGAGAGTTCGAGCAAGCTTCCCGACCTCTCGCCCGCGGGCCAGGAGGCGCTCGCGGACCTCTCGCGGGCCACGCTCGCCCGGCTCGACGAGGCCGAGCGGCAGCCCGGCGCGGACAGTGACATCGAGCGCCGGTGCGCGCGCCTGCTGCGCGAGCGTCTCACCGCGGAACTCGCCGTGCACGAGGCCGACGAAGGCCTGCGCGCGGTCGGCAACATGGCCACGCCCGCGCATTCGGTGCGCGAGATCTTCACCGTCACCCCGAATCAGACCGACGAGGACTGGGCCGCGATCGCCGAGCGGCTGCGCGCGGTGCCGGTCGCGTACGCGGGCTACCGCGAGTCCCTCGCGCTGGGCCTGGAGCGCAAGCTGTACGCGGCCCCGCGTCCCACCGCCACGTTCGTGGAGCAGCTCACCGAGTGGTCCGACACGGGCGAAGGGCATGGCTGGTTCGAGGACTTCGTGTCCGCCGGGCCCGATGCGCTGCGCGCGGAGCTGGACGAGGCCGCCCGCGGGGCCACGGCCGCCGTGGTGGAGCTGCGGGACTGGATGCGCGACGTGTACGCGCCGGCGATCGAGAGCGCCCCGAACACGGTCGGCCGCGAGCGCTACGCCCGCTGGGCGCGCTACTTCAACGGCACGGACCTCGACCTGGACGAGGCGTACGCGTACGGCTGGTCCGAGTACCACCGGCTGCTCGGCGAGATGAAGAAGGAGGCGGAGAGGATCCTTCCCGGCGCCGCGACCCCGTGGGTGGCGCTGGCGCACCTCGATGAGCGCGGCCACCACATCGAGGGCGTCGACGAGGTCCGCGACTGGCTCCAGGGCCTGATGGACGAGGCGATCGAGAAGCTCGACGGCACGCACTTCGAACTCGCCGAGCCGGTACGCAAGGTGGAGTCCTGCATCGCCCCGCCCGGCGGCGCGGCGGCGCCCTACTACACGGCCCCCTCCGAGGACTTCTCACGGCCGGGTCGCACCTGGCTGCCGACGATGGGGCAGACCCGCTTCCCGGTCTACGACCTGGTCTCGACCTGGTACCACGAGGGCGTGCCGGGCCATCACCTCCAGCTCGCGCAGTGGACGTACGTCGCCGGGAACCTCTCCCGCTACCAGGCCACCATCGGCGGGGTCAGCGCCAACGCCGAGGGCTGGGCACTGTACGCGGAACGGCTCATGGACGAGCTCGGTTTCCTCACGGACCCGGAGCACCGGCTCGGCTACCTCGACGCGCAGATGATGCGGGCCGCCCGGGTCATCGTCGACATCGGCATGCACCTGGAGCTGGAGATCCCGGCCGACTCCCCGTTCCACCCGGGTGAGCGCTGGACTCCGGAGCTCGCCCAGGAGTTCTTCGGCGCGCACAGCAGCCGTCCGGCGGACTTCGTGGAGAGCGAGCTGACCCGCTATCTGACGATTCCGGGCCAGGCCATCGGCTACAAGCTCGGTGAGCGGGCGTGGCTGCTGGGCCGCGAGAAGGCACGCGAGCGGCACGGCGACGCCTTCGACCTCAAGGCGTGGCACATGGCGGCCCTGTCCCAGGGTTCCCTGGGCCTGGACGACCTGGTGGACGAGCTGGCCCGGCTCTGAGGCGGACGCCGGCGCCTGCTGCGGAAGTCACCTTCTGCTGCACGCGCCGGCATCGCCCCCCTCGACGCCGGCATCGCACCCTCAACGCCCGAATCCGCCCTCGGAGTTGATGACCTCCCCGGTGATCCAGCCCGCCTCGTCCGTCGCCAGCCAGGCGATGAGGCGGGCGGGGTCGTCGGGCATACCCCATCGGCCGGTCGGGAAGCGGTCGGCCACGGCCTCGTACGCCTCACCGGTCAGGTAGTCCGTGTCCACGGGGCCGGGGTTGACGGTGTTCACCGTGATGCCCTGTTCGGCGAGCGTGGTCGAGAGCGAGCGGGTGATCGAGGCCAGGGCGCCCTTCTGAAGGGCGTAGGCGATCTCCCCCGGCATGCCGCCCGCGATGTCCTGCCCGGAGGTCATCATCACGACACGGCCGCCGGGACCGGCCGGCCTCAGCCGGGCGTGGGCCTGGACGAGGAGCAGTACGGCGCGGGTGTCGACCGCCCAGTGCGTGTCGAGCATCGCGGCGTCGATCTCGTCGAGGGTGCCGTCGGAGCCGCTGACGGCGTGGTTGGCGATCAGGATGTCGAGTCTTCCGCCGAGTGCCTCCGTGGCCGTGGCGATCAGCTCGGCGGGCGCGGCCGGGTCCGACAGGTCACCGGGTCCCGCGAGGACCTGGGCCTCGGGGTCGCCGAGCGCCTCACGCACGGAGGCGACGACGTCGTCCGGGCTGTCGGCTCCCCAGGGCATCGCGGCGTCGTGCGGCACATGGTGGTGCAGATAGACGCTCGCCCCGTACGCGGCGAGCCGCCGTGCCACCGCATGGCCGATGCCGGCGCGTCTGCTGGCTCCGGTGACCAGAGCGGTCCGGCCGCGCAGGGGCAGGGGGTCGCGGCGCAGGTCTTGGAGGGTGGGGTGCGGGAGTCGGGGCATGGCAGATCATGATGGTGATCTGCCGGGTGCGGCGCACCTGGATATTCACGCAGCTACGTGGCGTCAGTGCGGCAGTCGTCTCAGTTGGACGAGCCCCAGCCAGACCTCGGGGCCTGGCTGCACCTGGGCGGCTCGGACGGCGTACGCCCCCGGCTCCAGGGCCACTCGCAGATGCTCGGTGCGTTCCGTCTCCCGTCCGGGCCAGGCGGAGTCGAACAGGACGACCGTTCCCGGCACCTTCCAGCGCACTTCGTGTCCCCAGACCGCCGTGGCGAGGGCGTCCGGAACCCGGGCCAGCAGTTCCGCTTCGGAGTCGGCCGCGCACCAGCGCACGAAGATGCCCTGGTCGGGCAGGTAGGAGGTCGAGGCGGGCTCGTCGCCGAACACCAGTGCCGCGCTGTCTCCGACAGGAAGCAGTCCGACGAAGCCGTCGATCTCGCAGGCCCGGTCGTAGTCCGAGGCCGTCTCGTCACCGTCCGCGCCCGCCCAGAACGGCAGCACCGTCTCCGGCACCGCTATCAGCGGGCCGCCGCCCGACTCCACCCACTCCACCGCGCCCGGTTCCGCGTATCGCACCATGGCAGCAGAACCTACACGCACCGCGTTGCGCTCGGATCACCGTGCCCAACCCACGTCTCAGCAGCCGCAGTTGTCGGCACCCGCTCGCGGTGCGGTCAGCGGGTCGGCCTCCCGACGCTCCCGCCCCTGCCAGGTCTCGTACTCGAAGCCCTCACGCGCCCAGTACTCGAAACCGCCCAGCATCTCCTTGACCTGGTAGCCGAGTTCGGCGAGGGCCAGGGCGGCGCGGGTGGCGCCGTTGCAGCCAGGGCCCCAGCAGTACGTCACGACGGGTACGGACCTGTCGAGGAGCTGATCTGCCTGCTCGGGGATCAGCGCGGTGGGGAGGTGGAGCGCGCCGGGGATGTGGCCCTGGTCCCAGGACTCGGTGGAACGGGAGTCCAGGACGACGAAGCCGGCGTCGGCATCGGCCGCGAGCGCGGCGGCGACGTCGGACACGTCGGCGTGGAAGACGAGGCTCGCACGGAAGTGGGCGGCGGCGTCGGCAGGCGTGGCGGGCGCGACGCGCAGGACAGCGTTGGGCGTAGTCGTCATGACCGGAAATCTACGACCGGTGATCCACGCCCTGAAGAGGAAATCCCCTCCGCTTCTCTTGTTCCACCGGGGAATGCCCTGCTATTCCTCGCCCATGACCGCGTATTCCCCGGACGCCACCGACTGGCGCATCCTCGACGTCCTCCAGCGCGACGGCCGCGCCAGTTTCGCCGAGCTCGCTCGTGCCGTGTCCATGTCCGCGAGCGCGGTCACCGAACGGGTGCGTCGGCTGGAGGAGGCGGGCGTCATCCAGGGCTACGCCGCCGTGGTGGACCCCGAGCGGCTGGGCATGCCGATCCTGGCCTTCGTCCGCCTTCGGTACCCGAACGGCAACTACAAGCCGTTCCACGACCTGGTCGCCGCGACGCCCGAGATCCTGGAGGCCCATCACGTCACCGGCGACGACTGCTTCGTCATCAAGGTCACGGCCCGTTCGATGCGGCATCTGGAGGAGGTGTCAGGCAAGATCGGCACACTGGGCTCGGTGACGACGAGCGTCGTCTACTCGTCCCCGCTGCCACGCCGCCCGCTCGGTCACTAGCGTCATCCGACACCCCGCTGCCGCAGCACCGATCCCGATCTCCCCTTCACGACCTCCAACTGCGCATGGATCCGCCGCCGCAGATCCGCGACATGGCTGACGATCCCGACGCTGCGGTCGCGCTCGCGCAGGGAGTCGAGAACGTCGAGCACCTCGTCGAGAGTCTGGTCGTCGAGGCTGCCGAAGCCCTCGTCGATGAAGAGCGTGTCCAGGCGGACCCCGCCGGCCTCGTCGGTCACGACGTCCGCGAGACCGAGAGCGAGAGCGAGAGACGCGAAGAACGTCTCACCGCCCGACAGCGTCGCCGTGTCCCGCTCCCGCCCCGTCCAGGCGTCGACGACATGCAGCCCGAGCCCGCTGCGGCCACGACCGGCCCGGTCGTCGGAGTGGACGAGGGTGTAGCGGCCGGACGACATGCGTTGCAGCCGTACGGTCGCGGCGGCGGCGACCTGTTCGAGGCGGGCAGCCAGGACGTACGACTCCAGGCGCATCTTGCGTTCGTTGTCCGACGAGGTTCCGGCCGTGAGTGTGGCGAGGCGGGCCACGCGGTCGTACTCCCGGCGCAGCGGGGCGAGTTGGCGCACGGCGGCGGTCGCGCGCGTGGACAGCCGATCGAGCTCGGTGCAGCGCCGGGCTGCGGCGTCGCGCGCGGAGGCGGCGTCGCGGGCCCGCTGGACCGCTGCGGAAGCGGCCCGCTCCGCGGACCCCACATCGGCCGGCGGCTGCTGGGCGGCGGCCGCGGTGTCGGCCTCGGCGAGGACGGCGCGTACGGCGGACTCCTCGGACTGCCAGGCGTCCAGCCGTCGTTGGAGGTCCCGGTGGGCGGCGTCGTCGAGGAGCGCGGCGGCCGCGGCGTGCGGGGTGTCGAAGCCCGCGCGGAAGGCGGCGTCGGCCAGGCGGGCGTCGGCGTCCTTGAGCCGTTGAGCGACGTCCTCGGCGATACGCGCGGTGTCGGCGGCGTCGGTGAGCAGCTCGGCCTGCCGCTCCAGTTGGCCGGCTCGCGCGGCCACGCTGGCTGCGGTGCCGCGGGCCTGGGTCAACTCCCCCTCCAGAGTGGCCCGTTCCCGGTCCAGCCGCTCGCGGTGGCCCACCCGGGACGCGACTCTGACCGCCGCCCGCTGCCGGTCGGCGGTCCGCTGCTCGTACTCCGCCTCGGCCCGGCGCAGCTCCTCGTGTGCCGGATGCAGCGCGGAGGCGTCCCGGCGGGCCTGCGCCCACAGGCGCTCCAGCTCCTCGCAGTGCGCGGCGAGTTGGTCGGTCGGCGAGTCACCGGCCTCGGCCGTGGCCGCGGCGAGCGCCTCGCGTACGACGCCCAGGTGCCGTTCCTTCTCGCTGTGCCGCTCCTCCGCGTGCTGGTAGGCGGTCAGCGCGCGCTCCTCCGCCTCCCGGTCCACATGCCCGGCGTCCTTGCGGGCGGGGGCGGGGTGGTCGGTGGCGCCGCAGACCGCGCAGGGTTCGCCGTCCTGCAGCTGGGCGGCCAGTTCGGCGGCGATGCCGTTCAGTCGCTGTTCCCTGACGTCGAGCCAGTGCGCCTTGGCCTCGAGCACCTGTTCCTGGGCGAGCCGGGCGTGTTCGGCGGCGGCGTCCGTGTCCCCGGCGAGCTGGTCACGCATCCGCGCGGCACCGAGCCGCTGCTGCGCGGGCTCCCGCTGTACGGCGAACTGCTCGGCCCGGGTCGCGGCGTCCTGGGCGGTGTCGATCCGGGCCTGGAGTGCGGCGCGGCTGTCCTCCCACCCGGCGAGCCAGTCCTCGGCGTCCTGCAGCAGGCCCTCGTCGGCCCGCTCCTGACGGTCCAACTCACCGCGCTCGTCGACGAGTTCGGCCAGGCGCTGCTCACCGCGACGCGCCGACTCCAGTCCGCCCAGTTCCTCGGCCGCCCGGCGCGCGGCGACCGCGAGCCCGGCGGCGCCGGCGCCCGCGAAGGTCTCCGGCAGCAGTCCACGCGCGCGTGCCTCGGCCGCCGTCGCCCGGCGGTGCTCCGCCTCGGCCGTGTCACGCAGCTCCAGCGCGGGCGCCACGGCCTCCGCCTTGCGGGACCGCTCCATCCGGGCCAACGCCTGCCGGTAGCCGTCGGCACGCTCCTCCAGCAGTGCGGCCCGCTCCCCTGCCTCGGCGAACCTCCGCTGCAACCGGGCCACTTCGCGTACGTCGGCCAGGGCGCGATCGGCGGCTGCCTGAGCGGACTCGGCGGCCAGGAGGCGGCAGTGGGCGACGGTCAGCTGCTCGCGGGCGGCGCTGCGGGCGATGGCGGCAGCACCGAGGATGGCCTCGGCAAGGCCCGGCTCGCCCGGTGCGAGGTCCGGCGGCAACCGCATGGCGTTTCCCGCCGCCTGCTGCATCCGGTGGGCGTCGGCCAGCAACGCGGCGTCGCCGTCCCGCACCTGCGCCTCGGCCGCCCGTCGGCGCTCGGCGAGGCGCTTCTCCACCTCGGCGAAACGGTGGGTGTCGAAGAGACGGCCCAGCAGCTTGCCGCGCGCTTCGGCGTCGGCGCGCAGGAAGCGCGCGAAGTCGCCCTGGGGCAACAGCACCACCTGGCAGAACTGCTCGCGGCTCATGCCGAGCAGTTGGGTGATCTCCTCACCGATCTCCTGGTGCGAACGGCTGAGGTCCTTCCAGCTGCCGGCCTGCGCGTCGTACTCACGCAGCCAGGTCTGAGCCTTGTCGACCGTGGTCCCGGGCCGCCCCTTCTTCTTGGCCCGCTCCCAGGGCGGCTGCCGGCTGACCTCCAACCGACGGCCCGCGACGGTGAGTTCGAGCCGGACCTCCGTGCGCGTGCCGGCCGTGGCGTGGTCGCTGCGCAGGGTCATGCCCTGACCGCTCTGACGGGCACCCGGCACGGAGCCGTAGAGCGCATAGCAGACGGCGTCCAGGACGGAGGTCTTGCCGGCGCCTGTCGGTCCGTGCAACAGGAAGAGGCCGGCGAGGGACAGCGCGTCGAAGTCGACGGTCTGCGAACCTCCGAAGGGCCCGAAGGCCGTCACGTCGAGGCGATGGAGCCTCACCGCGCCACCTCCCGCACAACCTCGTCGGCGCGCACCGCGTCGAAGGCGTCCCTCAGCACGCCCTGTTCGTGCTCGTCCGGTCCGGCCCCGCGCACATGCGCCACGAAGTCCTCCGCGATCTCCTGATCGCTCCTGCCCGCGAGCCGTTGCGCATAGGAAACCTCGGGATCGTCGGGTGCGCGCTCGGGGTCGAAGACGAGACTGAGCGTGTGCGGGAAGCGCTCGGCGAGGCGGGCCATGGGGTCCGCCGGGCGCACCGCGTCCGTGAGCGTCGCCTCGACCCAGGCCTCCTCGCACCGCGTGAGCGCCGGGTCGGCGAGCAGGTCCTCCAGCGCCCCCCGGATCCGGGCCAGCGCACGCGGCACCGGGCACTCGACCCGCTCGGCGGTGACCGCTCCGTCGGCGTCCAGATCGACGAGCCACATGCTCTTGCGGTGATCGGCCTCCGAGAAGGAGTACGGCAGCGGCGAGCCCGAGTAGCGGACGCGCTCGGTGATGGTCTGGCAGCCGTGGAGGTGGCCCAGCGCCGCATAGTCGACGCCGTCGAAGACCCCCGCGGGCACTGCGGCCACCCCGCCGACAGTGATGTCCCGCTCGCTGTCGCTGGCCTCGCCCCCGGTGACGAAGGCATGCGCGAGGACGACGGACCGCGTGCCACGCGCGCGTGCGGCGAGGTCGTCGCGCACTCGGTCCATCGCGGCGGCGAGCACTGCCTCGTGCCCGGGCCTGTCGACGCCGAACTCGTCCTTCACCAGGGCGGGTTCGAGATACGGAAGCCCGTAGCAGGCCACATCGCCGAAGTCGTCCCGCAGCACGACCGGCGTCCCGCACGCCTCCGGCTCGGTCCGCAGATGAACACCCGCGCGGCCGATCAGCCCGGCTCCCACACCGAGCCGACGCGCCGAGTCGTGATTCCCGGAGATCATCACGGTGGGCACACCGAGGTCGGCGAGCCGGTGCAGGGCGTCGTCGAACAACTCGACCGCGGCCAGTGGCGGAACCGCCCGGTCGTACACGTCTCCCGACACGACCACCGCGTCCACACCGCGCTCACGCACGGTCGCGACGAGGTGACCGATGAACTCGGCCTGGGCCCCGAGCATGTTCACCCGGTGGAACGCCCTGCCGAGATGCCAGTCGGAAGTGTGCAGCAGTCTCATGATCCCCGAGACTAACGGCCGGGTCTGACAGCACGGGCGCTTACTCCCGTATCGCCCCGTCATGACAGGGGCGCTATACGCCCGTTACGGACATTTCACCCAGCACGCCCTGCCCGCCGTGCAGCACGCCGCGCCACCAGACCCCTCACACGGCCGCTCATGCGTCCCCGTACGCCTCTCCCCCGAGCTCGAACCCCGCCGCCCCCGCCGTCGCGTCCGCGAGCCACGCCCGGAACGACTCCACGTCGGCGTCCGGCAGACCGATCTCGATCGTGACCGCCTCCCCGTACCGCACATCCCGCACCTGGCGCCCGGTCGACCTGAGGTCGTTCTCCACCTTGCCCGCGCGCTGGTGGTCGACGGTCACCGTGGCCAGCCGGAAGCGGCGGCGGGTGAGCGTGCCGAGCTCGTCCATCGCCTCTCCCACGGCGCCGCCGTAGGCCCGGATGAGCCCGCCCGCGCCGAGCTTCACGCCGCCGTAGTAGCGGGTGACGACGGCGACGACGTACCGCATGTCGCGGCGCAGCAGCATCTGGAGCATGGGGACGCCGGCGGTGCCGCCCGGTTCGCCGTCGTCGTTGGCCTTCTGGACCGCGGCGTCGGCGCCGATGACGTAGGCCCAGCAGTTGTGGGTGGCGTCGGCGTGCTCCTTGCGGATGCCGGCGATGAAGTCCTGGGCCTCCTGTTCGGTGGCCGCCGGGGCGAGCGCACAGATGAAGCGCGAGCGGTTGACCTCGGTCTCGTGCACGCCCGCGTGGGCGACTGTGCGGTACTCGTCCTGCATCCGGCCAGCCTATGCCGACCTTCCGCCAACCCTCGTCCGAGGCCCGAGGCCCGAGCCGGGGATCGGTTCACGTCGGCTTCTTGCCTCGCGCCACCATCACCCCCGTCAGCAACGCCGTGCCCGGCGTGAGAGCCCGCCAGCTGGTGCCGTGCCAGGCGAGCACGGCGATCGCCGACGTCGGGAACTTCGTACGGACCTCGTCGAGCGCGCCGTCGAGGTCGTCGCCCGCGAGGGCGAGGACGAGTTCCTCCAGGCCGGGGTTGTGCCCCACCAGCAGCAGCGTCTCGACCTCGGCGGGCACCTCGTGCACGACCGCCAGCAGGTCGGGCACGTCGGCCGCGTACAACCGCGGGTCGTGACGCACCGGTGGCGGCGTGCCCCACTGGGAGGCCGCAAGGTCCCAGGTCGCACGCGCGCGTACGGCGGTCGAGCACAGGGCGAGGTCCGGCAGACAGTCGGCCTCGGCGAGCATCCGTCCCGCAGCCGGGGCGTCGCGGCGGCCGCGTGGGCCGAGCGGACGTTGATGGTCGGCGACGCCCTCCGGCCAGGCGGACTTGGCGTGGCGCAGGACGACCAGGCGACGCAGCGGACCCGCTCCCATGCGCGCGCTCACGCCTGGCTTCCCAGGTCGCGCGCGAGGTCGAGGCCGAGGAGCCGGTCGGCGTAGGCGTACGTCTCGAAGCGAGCGCCGTCCGAGAGCTCCGGCGCGGTCTCCACCCAGCGCAGGACGCCGAGCACGCCGGGTACGTCGAGGTCGTCCTCCCAGGCGGTACGCAGCTCTGTGCGCACCTCGTCGGGGATGGGCCGTGACGGCCGCTGCGCCCAGCCGGCAACGGCACCACGCCAGCGGGCGAGGGTTTCCTGGGCCTCGGCGAGCGCGGCCGCGTCGAGCCGTACGGGCACGTCTCTGCGCCGGGACAGCAGTGCGAGGCGCAGGGCGGCGGGTTCACCCTCCTGCGGCGGCGCCTCCGAGTGAACGGGCGCGACGGCGACCCGTACGCCGTCGGGTTCCGCGTCACCGCCTTCGCGCACGACGTGGATCACCTGCGCCTCGCCCAGGCCGCCCGAGGCCGCGTCCCGGCCGTCCTCGAAGGGCCGGATGCCGAGCGCCGCGGCGCCCGCCTGGAGCTCCGCCTGCTGCCGCTCCTCGTCGAGCAGCGCCCAGACCGGCGTACCGCCGAGCTCCAGGGCGCGGACGAGGAGGTCGGCGACCAAAAGCACCCGCAGGGCGGTGACGTCGAAGCCCTCCGTATGCGCCTCGATGCGGGTCAGGCCGCGGCGGGCGGGCGCGGCGTCGACGGGCTTGCCGGTTCGGGCGTCGATGATGCGCAGCACGGAGCGAGCGTAGGCGCCCGCGCGGTCGTCCGCAGTCATCCGACCCGCTTTCCGGTCAGCGTGGCGGGCGTCCGGTCCGTCCGGAGTTCGCTGGTCATCCATGGTCGTACGGCCCACTCACGCGCGCGAGGCGTCTGTCGTACCCGGGCATCGCCACCCCCTGCCGTGCGGACTGCCCGAACCGTACTGCGCACCTGCCCGCCCGGACAGGAGTTCGGGCCTGGGTTCCCAGAATCCGCGGCGTGTCGGGGAATCCTCGTGGGCCGTCGGCCGTTGTGGGTCATGAAAACAGCTGGACGGCAGTGGTACGAATCACCGGTACGTACGAAGCACAGGGAGGCCCACGGTGTACGGCGACGAGGCAGCGGTCCGCAGGATCCTCACCGAACTGGGCGACACCTGGGCCGTCGTGGGCCTGTCGTCGAACGAGCGGCGGGCGGCGTACGGGGTCGCCGATGTGCTGCAGCGCTACGGCAAGCGCATCGTGCCCGTTCATCCCAAGGCCGAGACGGTCCACGGCGAGCGCGGCTATACCTCCTTGGCGGACATCCCCTTCGACGTGGACGTGGTCGACGTCTTCGTGAACAGCGACCTCGCCGGCCCGATCGCCGACGACGCGGTCGCCAAAGGCGCGAAGGCGGTCTGGTTCCAGCTGGGCGTCATCGACGAGGCGGCGTACGAGCGCACACGCGCGGCGGGACTGGAGATGGTCATGGACCGCTGCCCGGCGATCGAGATACCGCGCCTCGGCGGTCCCCAACGCTGAATCGCCGTTGCCTCGGCCGTCCCCACCACTGAATCGCCGGCCCCGCCGAGCTGCCGTCCCACTGCGCCGCCACTGCACCGAGCCGCCTCCGGGACCCTCCCCTGGCCACGACGACCACCCCATAATGCTCGGGTGACTTCCACCTCCCCCCACCCCAACTCCAGCGCCACGCACCGCTTTCCGGTCGTCATCGTTGGCGCCGGCCCGGCCGGCCTCACCCTCGGGAACATCCTGCGGGCGGCGTCCGTCGACTGTCTGGTCCTGGAGATCGAGACACGCCAGTTCATCGAGCAGCGGCCGCGGGCCGGCGTCATCGAGGAGTGGGCCGTACGCGGACTTCAGCGGCGAGGGCTCGCCGACACGCTGCTGGAGCGGGCACAGCGGCACACCGAGTGCGAGTTCCGGTTCGCCGGGGAGCGCTACCGGTTCGAGTACGCACAGCTGACGGGCGCTCATCACTGGGTCTATCCCCAGCAGTTCCTGGTGACGGACCTGGTGCGCGAGTACGCGGACGTGCGCGGCGGCGCCATACGGTTCGGCGTGCGGGACGTACAACTGCAGGACCTCGACACCGACCGCCCCTCGGTGTCGTACACCTGCCCGGAGACGGGACAGCGGGAGATCGTGCACTGCGACTTCGTCACGGGCTGTGACGGCGCGCGCGGAGTGACGCGGTCGGCCCTGCCCGCCGACCGCGCCCACATCTCCCGCAGCGACTACGGCATCGGCTGGCTGGCGCTGCTCGCCGAGGCACCGCCGTCCTCGGACTGCGTCCTGTTCGGCATGCATCCCAGCGGCTTCGCCGGGCACATGCCGCGCAGCGCCGAGGTGACCCGCTACTACCTCGAGTGCCCGTCCGGCGACGACCCGGAGAACTGGTCGCACGACCGGGTCTGGACGGAGTTGCAGCAACGGCTCGGGGCGACCGGCGCGCCGCCGCTCACGGAGGGGCGCCTCATCGAGAAGCGTGTCCTCGACATGCACAACTACGTGGTCGAGCCCATGGTGTTCGGCCGCCTCTTCCTGGCAGGCGACGCCGCCCACCTGACCGCCCCCATCGCCGCGAAGGGCATGAATCTCGCCCTGCACGACGCCTTCCTGCTCGGCGACGGACTCATCGCCCACCTGACGAAGGGCGACAGCTCCGGCCTGGACGGCTACTCGCAGGCCTGCCTGAACCGGGTGTGGGACTACCAGGAGTTCTCCCACTGGCTCTCCGAGGTCTACCACGGCACGTCCTCGGGCGACCCGTACCGCGCGGGCACCACCCTCGCCCGCCTCCGCCGCATCTTCGACTCCCCGACGGCCGCGATGGCGTTCGCGGAGCAGTACCTGGGCAAGCACGCGAACGCCTGACTACGCTGCTTCGGGACCGAGGTCGCCTTCGAGAACGGTCCGGGTGATCGGGGGACGGTCCCACAGGGCGAGGATCTCGTTGGCGAGGTCCACGATCGGGAGCGGGTGCGGGGCCCCGTCCACCTGGATGGCGGCGGCCGACAGGCTGCGCGGGACGGCCCCGGCGGCGAGCAGGGCGCGCCACTCCTGGGGGCCGAGCTTCAGGAACTCCAGCCCGGTCAGCTTGGCGATCTCCTGCGGGTCGGCGAGTGTGCCGGAGTATGCGGTGAGGGTGCGCAGGCGCGGCAGGCCGGTGAGGGGCGCGAGGCTGAACGGCTCACCGTCCCACACACCGATGCTCAGCGCTTCCAGCCCGGGGTGGGCGGCGGCCTGGATGCTGGTCAGGCTGCTGCTGTTGACCCGCACCACGGCCGGCGGCCGGTCCCCGCGAGAGTCACTGCCCGCTTCCCCGCTCTCCCCGTTCAGCACCAGAGCGGTCAGCGAGTCGGCGAGCAGTTCGGCGCCGATGTTCCACTCGTGGCTGAGCATGACGATCTGCCCGAGGTGCCCGCGCGGGCCGGGTGTCAGGTCGACCGCGATGCGGTCGCCGCCGCCGTTGCCGCCGAAGACGATCCAGCCGGGTGAGCCGACCAGTTGCTGCACTGCGGCGTCGGGCGGGGTGACGACCGCCTCCATCGCCGCGAACTCCCAGCGGCACGGGCGGGAGGAGGCGTCGGCGACGAACAGGTCCTCCAGCGCGAGGAGTTCACAGCCGACTGCGTCGTAGACGACTTCCGCCGTCTCGTAGTCGCCCCAGTCCGCCCATCGCGCCCGCGTCACCCGGTAGAGCGCCTTGAGTTCGTCGGGCAGCGTGACGCCGAGGCGTGCTTCCGCGGCGGCGACTTCCGCCTCGGTGGCGCCGATGGCGTCGGGGAGCCGCTCGCGCAGGGTCCGTTCCAGCTGCGCCGGGTCCGCCGACGGCGCCGGTACCGCGCCGGGCATCGGATCGGGGAGGCGGCGCCACGGCTCGGCCACGGCGTCCTCGACCAGGAGGAGCGAGCCCGGGTACGGACCGGCGATGCCGGGATCCGCGGCGGGACCACAACTGATCAGATGGAGCACGGTCCGACCCGCCGGCGAGATCTCGGCCACGAAGGCGATGTCGTCGGTGTCGGCCTCCAGGAGAGCGTTGCGCACCACCTCGACCGCGTCCCACTCGTCCTGCATGTCCTCGACCTGGGCGGCTCGTCCCGGCTCCGGTGACCGGCGCCGCACGGGCACGCTCCATCCGTACACACCGATCTGGCCGGTCACATACCCGCCCGGGGCGGCCAAGCGCTCCTCGTTGCTCGCCCGCAGGACCCGCAGGATGGGTTCCCAGGTCGCGAAGTCATGTATCGATGGCAACGGTGGCCTCCGGTCGTTCCGTCGGTCGTGACGGAGCCGATTATCGCCGGGACCGGTCGTTCGTCCGCCGGGCGGTGCGACCGGCTTCAGTCGTGCAGCGGCCGGTCGCTGAGCCGGTGGTCCGCCACGTTCAGCGCCTCGTCGAGGAGGCGGCGCAGATGACCGTCGCCGAGCGAGTAGATCACCCGGCGGCCCTCCTTGCGCGTGTTCACCAGACCGGCGAGACGCAGCCGCGCCAGATGCTGGCTGACGGCGGGCCGGGCCGCGCCGCAGGCCTCGGTGAGGGTCGTGACATCCGCCTCGCCGGAGGTCAGCGCGTGCAGCAGCGTGAGGCGGGTGCGGTCGCCGAGCAGGGCGAGGAGTTCGGCGGCGAGTGCGAACTGTTCCTCGCCCGGGGTGCGCGGGTGCGCATCGTGCGCAGTTGATAGGTGCATGCGTGCGCTCATACGCACATAATGGCCTCGTGGACGGCCCGCGTCCACACCCGCGCAACAGACCTCCACACACTCGGGCGACGGAAGGGGAACGCCGTGGGCGAGCGGCACGAGCACCACCACGGGCACGGTCACGACCGGGGCCCGGCGAGCGAGCACGAGCACGCGCACGACCATCCCCACCCGCACGACCACTCCTCCACCGGCCTCCGCCACCGCCTCGCCCACCTCTTCACCCCCCACTCCCACGAGACGGCCGACAAGCTCGACTCCGCGCTGGAGTCCTCGGTCCGCGGCATGCGCGCCCTGTGGGTCTCGCTGGCGGTGCTCGGCCTGACGGCGCTCGCCCAGGCGGTCGTCGTGGTCGCGTCCGGGTCAGTGGCGCTGCTCGGCGACACGGTGCACAACGCCGCGGACGCGCTGACGGCCGTACCACTCGGGATCGCCTTCGTACTGGGCCGGCGCGTGGCCACTCGCCGCTTCACCTACGGCTATGGACGGGCGGAGGATCTGGCGGGCATCGCCATCGTGCTGACGATCGCCGCGTCCGCGGCCTTCGCGGCGTGGACGGCCGTCGACCGCCTCCTCGACCCCCGCCCCATGCAGCAGATCCCGGCGGTGGCCGTGGCGGCAATCGTCGGGTTCGCGGGCAACGAGTGGGTGGCCCGCTACCGGATCCGGGTCGGCCGGGCGATCGGCTCGGCCGCCCTCGTGGCGGACGGCCTGCACGCGCGGACGGACGGCTTCACCTCACTGGCCGTCCTGTTGAGCGCGTGCGGTGCGGCACTGGGCTGGCAACTCGCGGACCCGATCGTGGGGTTGGCGATCACGGCCGCGATCACGCTGGTGCTGCGGGACGCCGCGCGCGAGGTGTTCCGGCGGGTGATGGACGCCGTGGACCCGGCCCTGGTGGACCGGTCCGAGCAGGCGCTGCGGGAGGTCGAGGGCGTACGAGAGGTCGGCGAGTTGCGGCTGCGCTGGATCGGGCACCGGCTGCGCGCCGAGGTGGCGGTCGTCGTGGACGGCGAGGCGACGGTACGGCAGGCACACGCCATCGCCGTCGACGCCGAACACGCGCTGCTGCACGCGGTGCCCCGGCTCACCGCCGCCCTGGTCCACGCCGACCCGGCACCGGTGCCGGGCGAGGCGGATCCGCACCACGCCCTCGCCCACCACACCGTGGCCTGAACCCGCGTACTCAGGAGACGCCGAGCCCCTCCAGCACGACCGCCCCCGGCAGTTCGGCGAACGCCTTGCCCGGCACGAGCAGCTTGCCGCGCCGCCGGCCGCTGCCGACCAGGACGTACGGCAGATCGAGGACGGCCGAGTCCACCAGCACCGGCCAGCCGTCGGGCAGCCCGATCGGGGTGATGCCGCCGTACTCCATGCCGGTCTCGCTCGTCGCCGTGTCCATCGAGGCGAACGACGCCTTACGGGCGCCCAGTTGACGGCGCACCACGCCATTGACGTCGACCCGGGTGGTGGAGAGCACGACACACGCGGCCAGGGACGTCTCGCCGCCGCGCTTGCCGGCGACGACAACGCAGTTCGCGGACTGTTCGAGCAGCTCCCGCCCGTAGTGCTCCACGAACACGGCGGTGTCGGCCCACTGCGGATCGGTCTCGACGTAGATGATCTGCTCGGCGGGGACGCTGCCTTGCCACTGGCGTACGGCGTCGGCAACCGGCCGGGTGAGCTCGTCGAGGCAGTCCGGGGCGGGAGCGGCGTGGTCGAAGTGTCCGATGGGTGCGTCCATGAGCGCACGCTAACAGGACCGCGGAGGCTTCCGGCCGGGCGCCTCAGTGCACGAGGGGAACCGAGACCGTCAGGGTCATCCGCATCGGGACGTCGCCCTGATTGGCATAGGTGTGCGGGGCGTTGGCGTCGAAGGTGACGCTGGAGCCGGCCGCGACGCGGTACTCCACACCCTCGACGGTCAGGGTCAGTTCGCCCGTCGTGACATGGGCGATCTCGACGGTGCCGGCCGGATGCGGGTCCGATCCGCTGTTCTCGCCCGGCATCAGCTTCCAGTCCCACATCTCCAGCGGACCGGGGGCCTCCGTGCCGGCGAGGAGCCTGCTGTAGCTGCCCGCGTCGGTGTGCCACAGCCGGACCACCTGCTCGGGCGGGACGACGCGCACCTTCGGGCCCTGCTCGTAATCGAGGAGGGTCGTGATGCTGACCCCGAGCGCGTCGCCGATCTTGACCACGGTGCCGAGGCTCGGATTCGTGCGGGCCTGTTCGATCTGGATGAGCATGCCGCGGCTGACCCCGGCACGCGCGGCGAGCGTGTCCAGAGTGAAGCCGCGCTCGGTGCGCCAGCGCTTGACGTTGCGCGCCAGGGACTGGGTCAGCAGGTCGAGGTCCGACACATTCCGTCCAACGTTGCGGAGTCCAATATTCTGGATGACAGGGTTTATCCCACTGCACTACGGTGGGATGCACCCGATCGTGCACCGAACTGTACTGCGAGGCATCCGTGACAGCACTCTTCGCCCTGGCCACCAGCCTGCTGTGGGGGCTGGCCGACTTCGGCGGCGGACTGCTGACGCGACGCACCCCGGCCCTGACGGTGGTCGTGGTCTCGCAGGGGATCGCGGCGGTCGTGCTCGGTGTGATCGTGGTGGCCACCGGCGCGTGGAGCGAGGCCGGTGACCAGCTGTGGTTCGCGGTCGCCGCCGGAATCGTGGGCCCGGTCGCCCTGCTCTGCTTCTACAAGGCACTCGCGCTGGGCCCGATGGGCGTGGTCTCCCCGCTCGGCACCGTGGGCGTGGCCGTCCCGGTCGGGGTGGGCCTCTTCCTCGGCGAGCGGCCCGGACTGATGCAGGTCGCGGGGATCGCCGTCGCCGTGCTCGGTGTGGTGCTCGCGGGCGGACCACAGCTGCGGGGCGCACCCGTGCAGCGCCAGGCCATCCTGCTCACGCTGATCGCCGCCTTCGGCTTCGGCACGGTGTTCGCGCTGATCGCGGAGGCGTCGACCACCATCACCGGCCTGTTCCTCGCGCTCTTCGTCCAGCGTGTGGTCAACGTGGCGGCGGGCGGCCTCGCCCTGTACGCCTCCGTCCGGCGGGGCGCCGCCGCGCTCCCGGACGGCATCTTCCCTTGGCGCTCCCTGCCGGCGCTCGCCTTCGTCGGCCTCGCCGATGTGGCGGCGAACGGCACGTATGTGGTCGCCGCCCACCACGGCCCGGTCACCGTGGCCGCCGTGCTCGCCTCGCTCTACCCGGTGGTGACGGCGATGGCCGCGCGCGGTTTCCTCAAAGAGCGGTTGCGGGGCGTGCAGGCGGCGGGCGCGGGGCTCGCCCTGGTGGGGACGCTGGTGCTGGCGACCGGCTGACTCAGGACTCCGCATCCAGCCCAACAAGCTCGGCAGCCCCAGCTCATCCGGCTGAAGACGCTGCCGCCCCCAACCGGCTGACTCAGGACTCCGCATCCAGCTCAACGAGCTCGGCAGCCGCAGGCTCATCCGGCTGGAGACGCTGCCGCCCGCAACCGGCTGACTCAGGACTCCGCATCCAGCCCGACGAACCCGGCAGCCCCCAGCTCATCCTGCTGGAGACGCTGCCGCCCCCAACCGGCTGACTCAGGACTCCGCATCCAGCTCAACGAGCTCGGCAGCCGCAGGCTCATCCGGCTCGGCCGCCGCCTTCTCGCCCGGCCCGTCCTGCTTCGCAGCCGCCTGCTCGACCAGCTCCGCCACCGTCTCGTCGTCCAGCTCGGCCAGCGCCTGGAGCTGCGCGGGGGTGATCCCGTCGGGTATCGGCACGGGCGCCGGAGTCCGAAGCGGCGGCTGCCAGCCGTCGTCGGGGGTCCAGCGCCGTACGACCCGGGCGGGCGCCCCCGCGACGACGGCGTGGTCGGGCACCACGCCCCGGACCACCGCGCCGGCCGCGACGACGACGTTCCGCCCGATCCGCGCCCCCGGCAGGATCACCGCGCCGGTGCCGATCCAGCACCCGGGACCGATCTCGACCGGCTCCATCCGCGGCCACTGCTTGCCGATGGGCTCGTGCGGATCGTCGTACGAGTGGTTCGTGGACGTGACGTACACGTACGGCCCGAAGTAGCAGTCGCTGCCGATGGTGACCGTCGTGTCGGCGATGACATGGCTGCCGCGGCCCAGCACGACGCCGTCCCCTATCCGCAGGATCGGCTCCGGGCCGAGGTCCAGGTCGGGCATCAGACCGGCCGTCAGCGTCACCTGCTCGCCGACGATGCAGTGGGAGCCGAGATGGATCCAGGGTTCGCCGAAGACGGTGCCGAGCGGGAAGGCCAGCCGGGTGGCCTCGCCGATCGAACCGAAGTGGAAGCGGCCGGGGTTCTCGGACGTCACCGAACCCGTGCGCTGCACCCAGGCCCAGCCCGCATGGACGGCGCGCTGCGTGAGGCCGCGCCGCCAGGACGAGAACGTGTTCTTGCGCTTGGGCACCCGCTTACCGTACTGAGCGCGCCGGGCCCTTATGAGGTCGAGGGCCTGTGATCTTCGCCCTACCGGGTGGCGTACGGTGCGCAGTGTCGACGACGTTTGCGGTGAGGAGAGGGCGATGACGCAGAAGGCGCTGGTCATGGGCATCGGGGGCCGGGAGCCGAAGATCGACGAGGCTGCGTTCGTGGCGCCGACCTCGTCGGTGATCGGCGACGTGACGCTGGAGGCGGGGGCCAGCGTTTGGTACGGCGCCGTGGTGCGGGGGGACGTGGAGCGGATCTCCGTCGGGGCCGCGTCCAATGTCCAGGACAACTGCACGTTGCATGCCGATCCCGGTTTCCCCGTGCGCATCGGTGCGCGAGTCTCGGTCGGTCACAACGCCGTGGTGCACGGCGCGACCGTCGAGGACGACTGTCTGATCGGGATGGGGGCGACCGTCCTGAACGGTGCGGTGATCGGGGCGGGGTCCCTGGTGGCTGCTCAGGCCCTGGTGCCGCAGGGGATGCAGGTGCCGCCCGGGTCGCTGGTGGCGGGGGTGCCGGCGAAGGTGAAGCGGGAGCTGACGGAGGAAGAGCGGCAGGGCGTCACGTTGAACGGAACCCTGTATGCGGACTTGGCGAAGGCCCACCGGGACGAGCACGGGGCGTAGAGGTCCTACGCGGTCCGCGGCCCGTCCGTGGCTGGTCGCGCCGTTCTCCACGCCCCTTCAGGACGCGCTTCAGTCCCCGGCGGCCACCGGTTCCGGCTCCGCGTGTGCCGTCTGGACCTTCTTCGCCTTGCGCTTGATGATCAGCATTGACGTCAGGCCGATCAGGACGGCCGCCACCAGGCCCAGCCAGGAGAAGCGCTTCAGCCAGGACTCGGCGACCACTCCGACGTAGTAGATGACCGCGGTCGTGCCGCCCGCCCAGAGGATGCCGCCGAGGACGTTGGCGGTCAGGAACTTCCAGTACGGCATCCGCAGGACGCCCGCGAGGGGCCCGGCGAAGATGCGCAGGAGGGCGACGAAGCGGCCGAAGAAGACGGCCCACATGCCCCACTTCTGGAAGGAGCGCTCGGCGGTGGCGATATGGCCCTCGCTGAAGTGCTTGGGGAATTTCGCGCCCAGCCATGCCAGCAGTGGGCGCCCGCCCTTGCGGCCGATCGCGTAGCCGATGGAGTCACCGATGATCGCACCCGCGGTCGCGCAGGCGCCGAGCACGAAGGGGTCGATCTCACCGTGCTGCGAGGCGAGCAGCGCCGAGGAGACCAGGATGATCTCGCCGGGCAGCGGGATGCCCAGGCTCTCCAGACCGATGACCACGCCGACCAGTAGATAGATGGCGAGCGGGGGCACCGTTTCGAGCCATTCCTGGACGTGCAACGCCGCTTCCTCCCATGTCGTGCACCCTGTGCTTCCCGGCGCACACTCGGTCCTGAGCGTGCGCCGGGGCAGCCTACCCGTTCAGGGTGACGCTCTCGGAGTCCCACAGGTTGCACTGGTGCTCACGGTGCACACCGGTGCTCGGCACGTTCCCGCCGGCGGACGAGGTGCGCAGCGACAGCACCGTGCCGGGCCGGGCCGGCATCGCGGGCTGTCCTGTGGCGCGCGGCACTCCGTCGCGGACGAAGGAGCCCCAGTACTGGATCATCTGCCGCGCCAGCGTCCGCTGCTCGGCGTTCAGCGGTGACCGGAGCCCGAAGTGCTTGAAGAGGTACTGCACCTCGTTGACGTGGGTCGCACCGAAGTCGAAGTCGGTGCCGAGGTTGCGCAGGGAGGCGAACGGCGGGGAGGTGCGGTCGGCGAACTCGTACGCGTAGACCTTGCCGCGCCCGGCGAGCGTGCGGTCGAGGCGGAGCGCCGGGCAGGCGAACAGCTGGTCACCCTGGGCGGTGGCGTACGCGATGGTCGGCGAGGGGTGGGCGGACAGCGGGTAGCGGGCGAGGACCTCGTCGCCGTAGTCCTCCCGCATGACGGCCGGGTACCGCTCGGCGGTCAGCGGGGTTCCGCTCAGGTCGAACCGGGCGAAGGCGAACAGCCGGCCTTCGTCCTGGTTGGCCCCGTTCATGACCGGCACTCCTGCGGCCGCCCCGCGCGCGAACGCCTCCTCGGGCTGCCTCGGCAAGAAGTCGCCGCCGGCCACGGGCGCCCAGTCGAACGCGCTCTGAGCGGCCAGAATCTCGGCGGCCGGCTTGGCACGCAGACATGCCAGGTCGGTACAGCCGAGCTTCTGTGCGAAGTCGGCGCCCTGGGCCACGGCCGTCCCGTGCGGACGGGCGCCGCAGTCGCCGTACGCCCCGCTCTGGATGATCCCGGCCCTGAACAGCCCCTTCGCCGTCGGCGAGGCCAGCTGGGTGCAGACCGAGCGGCCGCCCGCCGACTCGCCCGCGATGGTCACGCGACCCGGATCACCGCCGAAGCGGCCGATGTTGGCGCGCACCCAGCGCAGTGCGGCCTGCTGGTCGAGCATGCCGAAGTTGCCGGAGACGCCGTCGTGCGCCTCGCCGTCGAGCCCGGTCGTGGCGAGGAAGCCCATCGCCCCGAGGCGGTAGTTCACGGTCACCACGACGGTGCCGGTCTGCCGGGCGAAGGTGTCGGGGACGACGTCCTGACCGGCCCCGGCGGTGAGTCCGCCACCGTGGAACCAGACCAGGACCGCACGACGGGCCACACTCTCGGGGACGGACACATGGGGGACGTACACATTGAGGTCGAGGCAGCCCTCGGTGTGGCTGGGTTCCTCGTAGCCGGGGTCCCAACTCGCCCCCTGCACACAGGTATTGCCGAAGTCCTGTGCCGTACGCACCCCTTGCCAGGGCCGGACGGGTCGCGGCTCCTTCCAACGGAGCTTTCCGACCGGCGGCTCGGCGTACGGGATGCCGAGGAACTGCTTCCCCTCGACGGTGATTTCACCCCGCACCCGGCCCGCGTCCGTGCGGATGACGGGCGGGTCGGCGGCGGCCTGCGCGGGCACGGGCGTGACGAGGGCGGCCGCGAGGGCCATCAGCGCGACGGACATACGACGTAACACCGGTCCACCTCCACATTCGTTGACTGTCGAAGGTCGTCGAAGGTTCGAGCGGGGCTGCTGGGCGCGGCGGGAAAGCTATGAGCGTCAGTGACTCGTGTCAACGATCTACGCAAGGAACGGCCGAATGACGCAGGGAACGAAGGAGGGGTCACCCCGGTGGGGTGACCCCTGACTGACTGAGGTCCTAGCGGCGGAGTATGGAGTCGACGGTCGCGCCGGCCGTGCCCACGACCGTGGAGACCGTGGTCGGCACCTTGGCCGTCACATTGGCCGGAAGGGCCACGACGGCATCGACGGGGGTGGCGGGGTCGGCTCCGTTGCCGGAGTCGTCCTGGACGTAGCGGGTCTCGTAGTGCGACTGCGGATCCCCCTCCGGCGGGGCCTGCTCATCGCGTGGAGACTCCGCGTCGGGCGGCTCGGGGCGGGTGGTGCCCGGCGACTCGCGCTCGGGCTCCGAGGGGGCGTCGGGCTGCGCAGGTGCCCCGTTCTCCGGCCCCTGCTTCTCCTCCGGCTTCTCCCCTTTCTTCTCCCCTCTCTTCTCCTCGGCCTTCTTGTCGGACCCGGATCTCTCCCCGCGTACGTCCGCGAGCCCGCCGTCGAGCATCCAGCGCTGCGCCTCGGACCCGTCCCGTTCGGCGACCACCACGCTCACGCCTTCACCGGACGCGACGGCCAGCCCCTCGGAGCGGCGTGGCAGAAGCTCGCCGTGGACGGTGAGGTCGTAGCGCACCTCACCGGCGTGCGCGAGGCAGTCCGCCAGGACGACGGTGCCCTCGTCGGCGTCGGAGTCGAGGCAGAGGGCGGGGTCGGCGGCGCTGCCCAGCAGGCCGTTGTCCCGGTACGACCACTGCTGGGACGCGGCGGACGAGCACGCCGCCAGCTCGGCTCGGGCACCGGTGCGGATCTCGCCGTCGCGGAGGTCCAGGCACAGGCCGCTGTCGAGATTGCGGAGCCGGCCCTGGGCGATCTCGACCGGGTCCTCGGCCGAGGCGGCCGACGGTGAGCCGCCGGACGAGGGCGGGGACTCCGCGCCCGGACGGACGGTCTTGCCGCTGGGCGCACCCCAGGTGGCGCCCGGGGCGGGGACGCCGCTCTCCTCGGTCCAGCCCTTGGCCGTGAGCACCGTCACGAGCAGCGCGAGAGCGGTGAGACCGACTCCCATGGCGACGGCTTTCGGGCGGACGCGCGGCGGAGCCAAGCGCTCCGGCCGGTGCCGCCCGCCATGGCGCGGGCCTTCCAACGGCGTCGGCCCCGAGCCGCCCCGCCGGGGCCGGGAGTCGAGATAGCGCCGGGCGCCCCAGCCGAGCACGGTCTCGGCGAGCAGCACTTCGAGGCCGCCCTCGAAGTGGCTGAGCTGCTCGGCGGCGTGACGGCAGTAGCGGCACTCCATCAGATGCTGCTGGACATCGGGCAGCAGGGCTCCGCCCCGGCGAATGGGGACATCCAGAAGCCGGTTGTAGTAACGGCATTCCCGGGTGGGCGCGAGTTCGCCGTGGGCGCGGACGCATCCTCGTCTGAATTGTTCGCGCACTCCCTCCAGTGCGGCGGAGGCGGTTGCCGCTTCCACCCCCAGCAGACCAGCGGGTATGGTTATCGGTTCCGCCTCGACCTCGGTGTGCCAGAGAAGGCATTGCGAGGCCCCCGACAGAGCACGGAAAGCGCGTTCTGCGATATGCCGCCTTTCGGGCGTCACGGACCGCGCGGCACGCAGCCCGCGGCCGCCCGTCGGTTTGCCGAGTTCCGGCAGCAGAGCGGAAATTTGACCGTCGGACGCCCACTCCTTCACCAGATCCCTTACAGCGGTGAGGAGTTGGGGACGCAGTGCGCCGCCGCCCGGCCGGGCGAGCACGCGGTGGAACGCGGCGGCGGCCACCATGGAGGCCGAACTCTCCGTGGACACCAGGCAGATGGCCGCGTAGTCGTAGGTGGCGCGCCAGTGCCGGGCCATCAGCAGCGCGACGGCATGAGCGTCCTCACCGGCCTTGCCGAGGCGCGCGACGAGATCACGGTCGGACTCTGTGGGGCTCGCCCCGGGCCGTGGCGGGTAGGGCGGTCGTGGGGGGTAAGGGGATTGCACTGAACCATTTCCTTCCCGGCCTCAGGACGGCATGGGGAATGCACGCCCGTCGGAAAGCAGGTGCCTGATTGGTGCGTACCTAGGCCGCGTCACCTGTGGACCGGCTATCGGGGCCGCTCACTTTCGCACAAGCGACGCACAAGAAACAAGAAGTTCGAGTGACCAACGTTCAAAAGACAAGAAATTCAGAATAGTTACCGGCGGTATCCGCACCCGCATTCGATAGCACCGCCAGCGGTACGCCAAGTTGTGTGCAGCCAAGGGCACTTGGTCCACGGAATCTTCAACTCCGCATCGACCGACGACATGAGGGCTGCCGCTCGGCCAGGACGAAGAATCGGCCAGGACACAGAAGAGGGGCCCCGCACCTTCGGCGGGGCCCCTCTTCGTGGTCGTACGGTTCGACTCAGCCGTTCGGCCTCAGCGTCCAGACGACGGTCATCTCTCCGGTCACGGCTCCGTCACCGCGCTGGATCTCGATGGCCACGGGAAACTCGGGCCGCTCCCCCGCGTCCAGCTCCGCGACGACGTCGGCGGCCGGACGGCCCAGCGTCGCGGTGGCGGTGACGGCGCCCATGGCGAGCTTCTTGTAGGCGATCTCGGCGCTGACGGCGAGCGGCACGGCGCGCGAGAGCTGGTCGCCGAACGCGGCCAGCACGATCGCCCCGCTGGCGGACTCTCCGAGCGTGAACACGGCGCCGGCGTGCGGCCCGCCCACGTGGTTGTGGAACTCGCCCTGGTCCGGCAGAGCCACCACGGCCTTCTCCGGCGTGGTCTCCAGGAACTCGAGGTTCAGGGTCCGGGCCATGGGCACGGTGGCGGCGAGCATCTCGCCGATCGACATCTGGTCTGCGCTCATGGCGGTCATGTTACCCATGAGTAGGCTCCGGCGAACAGGTCGTGTGACGGAACAGATAGGTGGTCCGTGAAGGGGACCCGATGGCTGCGACGGCGACGGACGCCGCACGGCTCGAAGCTGTCCATCCGGCCCGTGACCTGCCATTCGTTTGGCAAATCGAGGGCCGGACGGCGATAGTCGGCCGGTGACCTCCGCCGCCGATCCGCCCCGCCGTTCCCGCCGCCCCGCCTGGGCGGGCCGCAACTACAGCCTTCTGACCGCCTCGGCGTTCGTCACGAACCTCGGCAGTCACGGCGCGCTGATCGCCGCGGCGTTCGCGGTGCTGGAGGCCGGCGGCGACGGGGGCGACGTGGGGCTGGTGGCCGCCTCCCGCACGCTGCCCCTGGTGCTGTTCCTGCTGATCGGGGGCGCCGTCGCGGACCGGGTCCCGCGGCACCGGGTGATGGTCGCGGCCAACGCCCTCAACTGTCTCTCCCAAGCCGTGTTCGCCGCGCTCGTCCTCGCCGGCGAGGCCCAGCTGTGGCAGATGATGCTGCTGACCGCCCTCGGCGGTACCGGGCAGGCGTTCTTCAGCCCGGCGGCCGAGGGCATGCTGCTGTCGTCGGTGCGGGGCGAGCAGGCGAGCCGGGCGTTCGCCGTGTTCCGGATGGCCATGCAGGGGGCAGCGGTCGGCGGTGCCGCGCTCGGCGGTGCCATGGTGGCGGCGATCGGGCCCGGGTGGGTGCTGGCGGCGGACGCGGCGGCCTTCGCCGTCGCCGGATCCATGCGGGCGTTCCTCGACGTGAGTCACATTCCGCAGCGCGCGCCGGGCGGCGGCATGCTCGCCGATCTGCGGGACGGCTGGCGGGAGTTCGCCGGGCGGCCGTGGCTGTGGGCGGTCGTGGTCCAGTTCTCCATCGCGAACGCGGTCGTCGCCGCGGCCGACGCGGTCTACGGTCCGCTGGTCGCCCGCGACCACCTGGGCGGGGCGGGCCCATGGGGTCTGGCGCTGGGCTTCTTTGGCGCGGGCACGGTCGCCGGAGCCCTGCTCATGACCCGCTGGAAGCCACGCCGCCTGCTCCTCGCCGGCACTCTGTGCGTCTTCCCGCTCGCCCTCCCTTCCGCCGCGCTCGCGATTCCGGCGCCGATCAGCGTGCTGTGCACGGTGATGTGCCTGACCGGCGTGACGGTGGAGGTGTTCGGCGTCTCCTGGATGACGGCACTCCATCAGGAGATCCCGGAGGAAAAGCTGTCCCGGGTCGCCGCATACGACTGGTTCGGCTCGGTCGCCCTGGTCCCGCTGGCGACAGCCCTGGCCGGCCCCGCGGAGGCGGCGGTCGGGCGCACGTCCGCGCTGTGGGGTTGCGCCGCCCTGGTCGTGGTCGTCACAGCGGGGGCCCTGTGCGTACCGGACGTACGGAACCTACGGCGCCGTACCAAGCAGGTCACCGCGAGCGGCCACCTCGGCTCAGCCGATGCTGAAAGCCCCGTCCGGGGGCTCGGGTGAGGGTACGGCGTCCTCGTCCCGCACCGGGCGGGCCCCGCCGATGAAGTCCCGCAGCGCCGATCCGTGTTCGACCCTCGCAGGAAAGGCATCGGAGGCGGTCAGGCGGGCCAGGGGCGCCAGGTCGAGGGGCCGGTGCGCGGCCACGAGAACCGCGTTGCCGAACCGCCTGCCGCGCAGCACACCCGGCTCGGCGATCAGCGCCAGCTCCTCGAACACCGTGCCGTAGGTGGCGATCTGGGAGCGCAGGAAGGCGAAGGGTGCGGCATCGGCGAGGTTGGCCGCATAGACGCCGCTCCCCCGCAGGACCCGGTCGGCCTGACGGACGTACGCGAGCGACGTCAGGTGGGCCGGCACCCGTGACCCGCCGAAGACATCGGCGACGAGCACGTCGGCCGAGTCGTCCTCGGCCGCTTCCAGCCAGCCCCGGGCGTCCCCGGCGTGCAGCCGGATGCCGGCCCCGTCCGGAACCGGCAGATGCTCGGCGACCAGCTTCAGCAGCCCACGGTCGGCCTCGACCACGTCCTGCCGTGAGCCGGGCCTGGTGGCCGCCAGATACCGGGGCAGGGTGAAGGCCCCGCCCCCGAGATGGAACACGTCCAGCGGACGCCCCGCCTCGGCCACTATGTCCAGAACATGGCCGAGGCGGCGCGCGTACTCGAACTCCAGATGGGTGGGCTCGTCAAGATCGACGTACGACTGAGGAGCCCCGTCGACGGTGAGCAACCAAGCCCGCTTCCGATCGACGTCGGGCATCAGCTTGGCGGTGCCGTAGTCGACGGCGCGGGTGACGGGTATGGGATCGCTCACCTGCTCATTGTGCAGTCCCCCCGAGCCGGGCGACCCTCACACGACGGCAGTCACGGTCCCCGCCCCGACGGTCCGGCCACCCTCGCGGATGGCGAACCCGAGCCCCGGCTCCAACGGCACCTCGCGCCCCAGCTCGACGGTCATCGCAACCGTCTCCCCGGGCCGCGCGACACCCACCTCACCGAGGTCGATGTCACCCACCACATCCGCCGTACGGATGTAGAACTGCGGTCGATACCCGGTGACGACAGGCGTCGTACGCCCGCCCTCACGGGCCGAGAGCACGTACACCTGCGCCGAGAACCGGCGCCGCGGCACCACACTCCCCGGTGCCGCCACGACATGCCCCCGTCGCACCGCGTCCCGGGGAACCCCGCGCAGCAGCAGCGCCACGTTGTCCCCGGCCTGCGCCTCGTCCATCGGCTTGCCGAACGTCTCCAGGCCGGTGACCACGCTCTCCAGCCCGGCCCCGAGCACTTCGACCCGGTCGCCGACCCGCACCCTGCCCCGCTCCACGGCGCCGGTCACCACGGTCCCCCGACCGGTGATGGTGAGCACGTTCTCGACGGACAGCAGGAACGGAGCGTCCACGTACCGCTCCGGCATCGGAACGTACGTGTCCACCGCGTCGAGCAGCGCCTCGACGGACGCCGTCCACTTGGGGTCCCCCTCCAGGGCCTTCAGCCCCGACACCCGTACGACGGGCGCGGCGTCGCCGCCGTAGCCGTGCTCGGTGAGCAGGTCGCGGACCTCCAGCTCGACGAGGTCGATGAGCTCCTCGTCACCAGCGTCGGCCTTGTTGAGCGCGACCACGATGTGGTCGACGCCCACCTGCCGGGCGAGCAGCACGTGTTCGGCGGTCTGCGGCATGATCCCGTCGAGCGCGGAGACGACGAGGATCGCCCCGTCGAGCTGCGCGGCGCCGGTGACCATGTTCTTGACGTAGTCGGCGTGGCCGGGCATGTCGACGTGCGCATAGTGACGGGTGTCGGTCTCGTACTCGACGTGCGCGATGTTGATGGTGATGCCCCGCGCGGCCTCCTCCGGCGCCCGGTCGATGCGGTCGAACGGAACGAAGGCGGAGGACCCGCGCTCGGCGAGGACCTTGGTGATGGCGGCGGTCAACGTGGTCTTGCCGTGGTCGACATGACCCATCGTGCCGATGTTCAGATGCGGTTTGGTGCGCACGTATGCCGTCTTGGACATGGCTGTACCTCGAAGTCTCTGAAGTCTCTGCAAAGGTGATCTCGCGTACGAGCGCTCTCGTGCGAGATGGGGACCCCAAGGACCTGCCGACCCTCCCCCTGCGGGGTCCGCCGGACTTTCCGGAGAGGGTCAGCTTCGGGCGCCGTCGACGGCGGTCAGGAAGACCTGAACGGCAGCCTTCGTGGCATCCGCGACTGCGGATGCTGCGAGGACGAAGGCGTGCCGGAACATGAGGTCGATCATCGTCGACGCCGTGCCCGGCGTCGAATGGTTTTCCGCGGATGGGGAGTTCGAGGCCTTAGGCCCCGATGTTCTTCAGTGCCTCCCGCACCGACAGCGGCGCGAACCTCCCCCGCTCCCGCGCCAGGAACTCCCGTACGGCCTCGGGATCGGTCTTGGCGTACTCGCGCAGGCACCAGCCGATCGCCTTGCGGATGAAGAAGTCGGTGTGTCCGGACTGGCGCAGGCAGTAGGCGAAGAGGCGCCGGGTGTCGGTGTGGTCCTTGTAGCGCAGTTGGTGGAGGAGGGCGGTGCGGGCGACCCACAGGTCGTCGTCGACGATCCAGGCGTCCATGTCGGCGGTGAGCTTCGGGTCGGCCGCGACGAGCCCGCCGACGACGTGCGCGGCGAGTGCGTCGACGGTGTCCCACCAGGAGACGGTGGTGATGAGGTGCCGGGTCACCGGCAGGAAGCCGGAGGAGCAGCGCCCCACGTGCCGGCGCAGATAGTCGACGGCGAAGTAGTGGTACTCGCGCTCGGGCAGCTCCCAGCAGCGCAGGGCAATCGCGGTGCAGTCGGCCTCGTCGGGGCGTGGTGCGACGCCCTTGAGGACGGCGCGGGAGAGGGCGCGGCGCTCGGGGGTGGGGATGCCCAGGAACGGGGCGACGTCCTTCATGTACGCCCGGGCGCCGGCAGCGCGCACCGGGTCCGCTGCGGCGGCGTACGCGGCGGTGAGCCGCTCCAGGACGGTGTCGGCCAGACCACTGCGGGGAACTTCCGTTGTTCCCCCAGCTGTGACGCTCATGAGACGAACCATACGGCGATCACACATCTTTGTCGGTTAGTGTCGCCGGATGCTCGACGATGCCACCACCCGCTCTGGGGGCACCGCCAAGGCCTCTTCCCGGGCCGCCGCCACGGAGCTCGCAGTAGCCGCCCCCGCAGCCGTGACCGTTCCTGTCCCTGTCCCCGTGCCCGCGGGCTTCGCCGCGCGCTGCACGAGAACGCTGCTGTCGCCGTGGTCCCGGCTGTCCCTGCTCCTGGTCCTGCTCGCGGCGGCCGCTTCGTCCGTGCTGCTCTTCGAACCTCAGAAGCTGCTGGCGAACGGCTGGCCGCCCCACGTTGCGGGCCCGGCCGCGATGGTGTTGTTCGCCGTGGCGTACGGGCTGATCACGGTGGCCTTCGTGCCACGGCCGCTGCTGAACCTCGCGGCGGGCGCGCTCTTCGGCTCCGAGTGGGGCATCGGCGCGGCCATGGCGGGCACGGTCCTGGGGGCCGGGCTCGCCTTCGGGCTGGGCCGGTTGCTCGGCCAGGAGGCGCTGCGCCCGCTGCTGCGCGGCCGGTTGCTGAAGGCGGCGGACGGCCAGTTCAGCCGGCACGGCTTCCGTTCGATGCTGGCGGTGCGACTGTTCCCGGGTGTGCCGTTCTGGGCCGCGAACTACGCCGCCGCCGTCTCCCGCATGGGCTACGTGCCGTTCCTGCTCGCGACGGCCATCGGGTCGATCCCGAACGTCGCCGCGTACGTCGTCGCCGGCGCCCGTGCCTCCACGCCGACGTCGCCCGCCTTCCTGATCGCGCTCGCCTGTATCGCCCTGCCGGCGCTGGCCGGCGCGGTGGTGGCGTGGCGCAAGCGCCACCACCTCCGGGGCCGCTGAACCGTTTCGCCTGCTGCGAGGGCGGCTACACCGCCTCCAGGATCATCGCGTTGGCGAGGCCGCCCGCCTCGCACATCGTCTGCAGGGCGTAGCGGGCGCCGCGCTCGCGCATCGCGTGCACCAGGGTCGTCGTCAGTCGGGTGCCGCTGGCGCCGAGCGGGTGGCCGATCGCGATCGCGCCGCCGTGCACATTGACCTTGGCGAGATCGGCGCCGGTCTCCTGCCGCCAGGCGAGCACCACGCTGGAGAAGGCCTCGTTGACCTCGAACAGGTCGATGTCCCCGAGGGACAGGTTCGCCCGGCGGAGCACCTTCTCCGTCGCGGGTATCACCCCGGTGAGCATGAGGACGGGGTCGGAGCCGGTGACGGCGAAGCTGTGCAGCCGGGCCAGGGGGCGCAGGCCGAGCCGGGCGGCCGTCTCACTGGACGTGATGAGCACGGCGGAGGCACCGTCGTTGATGGGGCTCGCGTTGCCCGCGGTGACGTTCCACTCGATCTGCGGGAAGCGCTCGGCGAAGGTGGGGTCCTGGTAGGCGGGCTTGAGGCCGGCGAGGATCTCCGGGGTGCTGCCGGGTCGTACGCACTCGTCGC
Source organism: Streptomyces sp. NPDC107528 (assembly GCF_055639295.1). Taxonomy (NCBI): domain Bacteria; kingdom Bacillati; phylum Actinomycetota; class Actinomycetes; order Kitasatosporales; family Streptomycetaceae; genus Streptomyces; species Streptomyces sp. NPDC107528. Next base: position 71,870 of record NZ_JBVKAV010000012.1, on the reverse strand, counting down.
GCGAGACGCCGTCCAGGGGCGCGACCTCGGCGTCGAAGAGTCCCTTGTCCCAGGCCGCGGCGGCCTTGTGGTGCGAGGAGACGGCGAACGCGTCCATCTGCTCGCGCGTGATCGACCACTTGGCCGCGATCAGCTCGGCGCTGATGCCCTGCGGGACGAGGCCCTCGGGGTAGCGCTCGGCGATGCCGGGGCCGAAGGGGTCCTTGCCGGGCGGCACGTTCGACCACATCGGCACCCGGCTCATCGACTCGACCCCGCAGGCGACGACCATGTCGTACGCGCCCGCGATGACGCCCTGGGCGGCGAAGTGCACGGCCTGCTGGGAGGAGCCGCACTGACGGTCCACGGTGGTCGCCGGGACCGTCTCCGGGAAGCCTGCCGACAGGGCGGCGTAGCGGGTGGTGTTCATGGCCTGCTCGCCGACCTGGTCGACGGTGCCGCCGATGACGTCGTCGATCAGCGCCGGGTCGACGCCCGAGCGCTCGACAAGGGTGCGCAGGGTGTGGGCGAGGAGTTCGACGGGGTGGACGTGCGCCAGGGCGCCGTTCGGCTTGCCCTTGCCTATCGGGGTGCGTACGGCTTCGACGATGACTGCGTCACGCATGGTGCGGGCCTCCTTGGCCGCCGGGGTTCCCGTCGGCGCGATTACCGGTGAGTAGGAAAGTCCAACTCACCATAGCCTGGCGAGTTGGAAAATCAAACCCTCCAGGTTGGAAAGTCGAACCCTCCCCCTAAACTGAGCCGCATGGCCGCCACCAAAGACCCGCGCCCCTGTTCCATCGCCGATGCGCTGGCGCTGGTCGGCGAGAAGTACTCGCTGCTCGTCCTGCGCGAGGTGTGCCTGGGCAACGGCCGCTTCGACCAGCTCGTGCGCAACATCGGCGCCCCGCGCGACATCCTGGCCACCCGGCTGCGCCGCCTCGTCGACGCCGGCATCCTCACCAAGCGCGCCTACAGCGAGCGCCCGCAGCGGTTCGAGTACCGGCCCACGCCGGCGGGGCTGGAGCTGGAGCCCGTCCTGATGACCCTCATGGCGTGGGGCGACCGCCACCTCCGCACGGACGGCGACCGTCCCATGGTGATCGAGCACACCTGCGGCAACGAACTGGTCGCGGTCGTCACCTGCCGGGCCTGTGGCGGCGCGGTGCACCACCAGGACCTCACGGCGCACCCCCAGGCGCCCGGATGGACGGTGACGGGACCGACGGCAGCCTGAGGCCCGTCGCCGCGGCCGGAGCGAGGCCCCTGTGCCGGAGCCGACTTCGAGGGACGCTACGCTGCCCCTCGACACCCGCGATCACTGCGCCGCCACGCGGTGTCCCCCTTCATCCCTTGCCACCATCAGCACTTGGACTCCGTAACTTCATGTCTTGGTTTGAATCCCTCATCCTCGGACTCGTCCAGGGGCTGACCGAGTTCCTCCCCGTGTCCTCCAGCGCGCACCTGCGACTGACCGCGGCGTTCTCGGGATGGGACGACCCGGGTGCGGCCTTCACGGCGATCACGCAGATCGGCACGGAGATTGCCGTACTGATCTACTTCCGCAAGGACATCGGGCGGATCATCTCGGCGTGGCTGCGCTCGCTGACCAACAAGGAGATGCGGCAGGACCACGACGCCCAGATGGGCTGGCTGGTGATCGTCGGCTCGATCCCGATCGGCGTGCTGGGCCTGACGCTCAAGGACCAGATCGAGGGCCCCTTCCGCGACCTGCGCATCACGGCCACCATGCTGATCGTCGTCGGCATCATCATCGGCATCGCGGACCGGCTGGCGGCACGCGACGAGTCGGGTGGCCGGCACCGCGCCGCCAAGCAGCGCAAGGGACTTGAGGACCTGGGCGTGAAGGACGGCCTGATCTTCGGCCTGTGCCAGTCCGCGGCGCTCATCCCCGGAGTCTCCCGCTCCGGCGCCACCATCAGCGGCGGCCTCTTCATGGGCTACTCCCGCGAGTCCGCGGCCCGCTACTCCTTCCTCCTCGCGATCCCGGCCGTCCTCGCCTCCGGCCTGTTCGAGCTCAAGGACGCGATGGAGAGCGACCACGTGTCCTGGGGCCCGACGATCTTCGCGACGGTGATCGCCTTCGTGACCGGCTACGCCGTCATCGCCTGGTTCATGAAGTTCATCTCGACCAAGAGCTTCATGCCGTTCGTCTGGTACCGCATCGCGCTCGGCATCGTCATCATCGTCCTGGTGGCGACGGGCGTCCTGAGCCCGCACGCGGCGGAGTCGGCGGGCTGACGAGACGCCGCCCATGGCGCTCACGCAGCAGTTCGCCCGCGTCACCCCGGCCTACCTCGAACGTTGCCGCACCTTGGCACTCGACTCGCCGGGTGGAGCGCCCGGCTGGGGTCCCCCACCGACCGATCTCCTCGACACGGGCTGGGCGCTTTGGGGCCTCATCCGGTACTGCCGCGCGACGGGAACCGACGCGGACCTGATCGCACTGCTCGACCGGGCTGTCTCCGGGGACACCGGCGGGGACATCGGCTTCCTCGACCACGACGAGTTGTACGACGGCATCGACGGCCCGCCCCGCCTGCTCGCCCCTGCCGCAGTCGCGGAGATTGCCCGCGCCCTCCACGCCGTCGACCTGGACGCCCTCCTGGCCGACCTGCCGTCCCGCCCCGAGGACGCGGCGGCCGCGTGCGGGTTCGGCCGTGAATTCGCCGGTGACGTACGGGACTACCTCATCGCGCGCTTCACGGCGATGCGGGAGTTCTACGGCGGCGCGACGCGGCGTGGGCAGTGCATGGTCCTGTGGACCGACTGAGCGTCCGACCCGCTGACCTTGAGTCAGTGCGAACGCCCGCCGAAACGTCCGCCGCGAAATCCGTGACCAATCACATACGTTCTGCGTAGCCGTCCGGTAGCGCACTGTCAGTCCTTGCCCCTAGGCTTGGCCGCATGTCCCCCCATTCCTTAGGCCCTGGTTCCGTGCGGTCTGCTGCCGAGGTGAACGAGGAGATTCGCGCCCTGTGGCTGCGCGCGGGCGGCTCGCTGTCGGCCCAAGAGCGCGCGGAGTACGAGCTGTTGGTCGTCGAGTGGGCGGCCGCGATCCGCGGTGCGGTCATCGAGGCGGCTTGAAGCAGGACCCCCGGGGCGAGCAGCGCCGGTTGACGTTCGGCCGCGTCCAGGCGGCCAGGTGCGCCAGGACGCCCTCACCCAACGGGTACGGCCGCTCCTTCGGCAACGACTCGGCCGCGCGCACCAGTTCACCCGCCCGCACACGCGCGTGCGTCTCTCTGGCGAGCGGCGTCACATCCTCGATGCCGACGATCCACTCGTCCGCATACCGTGCCGTCGCCTCCCCGCCGAGCCCGAACTGCAGGGACCGGTACGGCAGGGGGTTGAGGCGCGGATCGCGTTCCGGACCCCACTGCACGCGCGCGGGTGCCGCCCTCAACTGCTGCCTCCAGGCGCCCCGGCCACCGTGCAGGGCAGGCACGCAGTGCGAAAGACACGCGTGACGCGGCGCCCACACGAAGCCCTCGCGGCTGATCCCGACGGCGAGGAAGGTCTCCTGACCCTCCTTGGTGGCCCAGCCGCAGCGGTACATCATCCACAGGAAGCGACGGCTTGATCCACGTCATGCGGTCGCGGTTCCAGGAGGACGGAAACCGCCCCCCAGGGCCGCGGCCCGACCGATCTCGGGTCGGTAGGCCTGATAGACGGTGACGGTGGACTCGGTGTGCTGCGCGCACACGGAACTTGGGTTCACGCCCGACGGACCGACCGTTCTGATCATTCACGGGAACAGCCTCGCCCCCGAGCACACCCACATCCACATCCACATCCACCGAATATCGCTGCACGCCCCCTTGGCTCCGTGCACCTCATGCCCAACACTGAGCCGATGACGCAGCGTGTGGAGCTCGCCACCCTGAGGGACCGGCTGGCAGTCGACGGAATGGTCACCGAGTACGCCGTGGCCGTGGACGACGGGGACTGGGAGGCGTACCGGAGTCTGTTCACCCCGGACGGACGCGCGGACTACCGGTCGGCCGGCGGCATCGAGGGGGACGCCGGGAGCGTCGCGACGTGGCTCGCGGAGAGCATGCAGCTGTTCTCGATGCGTCAGTACCTGATCGTCAACCGCAGGGTGCGCTTCGGAATCCTGGAACAGGACATCGGCGACACCGCCGGGGTGCAGGCCGACTACGTCAATCCGATGCGGTTCGCCGAGAACGGCGCCGGCTCCGCCGCCCCCGACTTCGTGTGCGGGGGCCGCTACGCCTTCGGGCTGCTGCGCACGGACGACGGCTGGCGGCTGCGCGAGGTGGTCGTGCAGGAGAAGTGGCGCCGTCTGCCCGACCGGACCGCACCGGCCGTGGCCACCTGACGTGATCACCGGGCCTGATCACCAGGCCTGGTCACGGGGCGTGATCACCTGAGCGGACGCCCACTGTCCCAGTGTCAGTGCCTGGCCTCACACTGGAAGGACGACGGGGTAGGAGGCGATACATGAAGACGATCAACCACTGGCTCGCCTCCCCGTGGCGGCGCTCGATCATCGCCGTCCTGGCCGGCGCACTGCCCGTGCTGGCCTTCCCCGAGCCGTCGTGGTGGTGGTTCGCGTACGTCGCCCTGGTCCCGTGGATCGCGCTGCTGCGCTCCGCCCCGACCGGGCGGCGGGCGCTGCACGACGGCTGGTGGGGCGGATTCGGCTTCATGCTGGCGATGCACCACTGGCTGCTGCCGAACCTGCATGTCTTCACGTTCGTCATCGCCGCCCTGCTGGGGGCGCTGTGGGCCCCCTGGGGCTGGCTGGTGCGCCGCTTCCTGGCCGCGCGGCCCTCCCCGGGGCGGGTCGCGGCGGCTCTCGTCGTGCTGCCGTCCGGCTGGCTGCTGATCGAGCTCGTCCGCTCCTGGCAGGGGCTCGGCGGGCCATGGGGCGTGCTGGGCTCCAGCCAGTGGGAGGTGGAGCCCGCGCTGCGGGTCGCCTCGGTGGGCGGCGTGTGGCTGATCAGCTTCCTGATCGTGGCCGTGAATGTCGCGGTCGCCGTGCTGGTGGTGCTGCGCAGGTGCCGGATCCCCGCGCTGGCCGGGCTGCTCGCCACGGCCGTCGCCGCCTCGGCCGCCTGGGTGTGGTCCCCGCGCCCGCACGTCGAGGACCGGGTCCGGATAGCCGTGGTGCAGCCGGGCGTCATCCCGGGCGCGGGCAAGACCGCCGACCGGCGTTTCGACCGGGAGGAGCAGCTCACCCGCGAGTTGGCCGGCCGGGGCGTCGACCTGGTCGTCTGGGGCGAGAGCAGCGTCGGCTACGACCTCGACGACCGGCCCGACTTCGCGCGCCGTCTCGCGGCACTGTCCCGCGAGACGGAGGCGAACATCCTGGTCAACGTGGACGCGCAGCGCTCCGACCGGCCCGGCATCTACAAGAGCTCGATCCTCGTCGGCCCGGACGGCCCGACCGGCGCCCGCTACGACAAGATGCGCCTGGTGCCCTTCGGTGAGTACATACCGCTGCGCTCGATGCTGGGCTGGGCCACGTCCGTCGGCAAGGCTGCCGCCGAGGACCGCCGACAGGGCACGGAGCAGGTCGTGATGGACGCCGGGCACGGGCTGCGCGTCGGTCCGATGGTCTGCTTCGAGTCCGCGTTCTCCGACATGAGCCGCAACCTCGTCGACAGCGGCGCCGAGGTACTGATCGCCCAGTCGGCGACCTCGACGTTTCAGCAGAGCTGGGCCCCGGAGCAGCACGCCTCCCTCGCCGCACTGCGCGCCGCGGAGACCGGCCGGCCGATGGTGCACGCGACGCTGACCGGCGTCTCCGCCGTCTACGGTCCCAGCGGACAGCGCATGGGGTCCTGGCTGGGGACGAGTGAGAGCACCAGCGCGGTCTTTGAGGTTCCGCTGGCCGGCGGTGTCACGCCGTACGTCCGCTTCGGCGACTGGCCGCTGCAGGCGGCAGTGCTGATCATGGCCGCCTGGGCCGCGACCGAGGGCGTTTCGACCCTGCGGCCCCGCTTCAGGCGCCCTGCTCCTGAACCGCGCGTACGACCCGCTCGCACAGCTCATGGGTCGCCAGCGCGTCCCGGGCGCTGAGCACCTTGCCCGTGCGCACGGCGTCGAGGAAGGCGAGCACCACCTGCTCGATGCCGCGCTGCCGTGCCACCGGCACCCAGTCGCCGCGCCGTCGCACGGTCGGCTGTCCCTTGTGGTCGACGACCTCGGCGAGGTTGAGGACCTGACGCTTGGTGTCCTGCCCGGACACCTCGAGGATCTCCTCGGCCGACCCGCTGAGCCGGTTCATCACGCCGAGCGCGGTGAAGCCGTCCCCGGCTAGCTGCAGCACGACATGGTGCAGCAGCCCGCCCTCGACGCGGGCACGCACGGTCACGTCGTCGACCGGGCCTGGCGCCAGGAAGCGGAGTGTGTCCACGACGTGGATGAAGTCGTCCAGGATCATCGAGCGCGGCTCTTCCGGCAGCCCGATCCGGTTCTTCTGCATCAGGATCAGCTCGCGCGGATGGTCGGCGCACTGCGCGTATCCGGGGGCGTAGCGCCGGTTGAAGCCGACGGCGAGGCTCACGTTCCGCTGCTCGGCGAGCGCCACCAGCCGCTCGGAGTCGGCGAGTTGATAGGCGAGCGGCTTGTCGACGTAGGTCGGCACGCCCGCCTCCAGCAGCCGGGTCACGATCTCCGGGTGTACGACGGTCGGCGCGTGCACGAAGGCGGCGTCGAGGCCCTGGGCGAGGAGCGAGTCGAGGTCCGAGTGCCGCCGCTCCGCCGGCAGATGGAGGCCGTCGGCGACCCGGGCGAGCGTCGCGGGCGTACGGGTCTGCAGATGCAGTTCGACCCCGGGCTGCACACCCAGCACCGGCAGGTAGGCCTTCTGCGCGATGTCACCGAGTCCGATGCAGCCGACCTTCACTGGGTGTTCTCCTCAACTGCTTGCCTGCCGGGGTCTGCCTGGAAGCATACGGCTGCTGCGGCGGCCCCCAGTCGGCGATCGCCTCGAAGCTGCGCAGGAACAGCGCGGGCGCGACCTTGGACAGGCCGGCGAGCGTGGTGTTCCGTACGGCGATCCCGGGGCGGTTCGTCATCAGGTTCAGGCGGGCGACCTTGACGGCCTGGCGGGCCAGGGCGGTCGTACGCGGAAGGCGGGCTGCCGAGTAGGCCGGGAGGTCCGCGCAGTGGTGGGCGAGGACCACGGCGTCCTCGATGGCCTGGTTGCCGCCCTGCCCGAGCATCGGCGGCATGGCGTGCGCGGCGTCCCCGACCAGGGCGACCCGCCCGCGGTGGTAGGCGGGCAGCGGCTCTGCGATGTGGTGGACGTCGTGACGCAGGACGTCCTCGGGGCGGGCGGCGGCGAGGATCGCGGGGATCGGGTCGTGCCAGTCGCCGTAGCGGCGGAGCAGTTCGGCCTTCTCGTCGTCGGGAGCGCGCTCCGAGGCGGGCGTGATCGCGGCGGCGTAGGCGTAGACCCGGCCGTCCTTGAGCGGATGCGAGCCCCAGATGCGGCCCCGGCCCCAGGTCTCGTGCGAGGCGAACTGCGCGCCGGGCACCGGGACCACGACCCGCCACGTGGTGAAACCGGAGTACACGGTGCCGGGATGGTCCGCGAAGAGCACCGGGCGGACGGCGGACCGGATGCCGTCGGCGGCCACCACGAGGTCGGCGTCCATCTCGTCGTCCGGGGTCGCCACGCGCGCCGGACGACCGGCATCGCCGGGGTCGGTGACGGTCGCGGCGACCCCGGTGCGGACGGTCCCGGACGGGAGCAGCGCGGCGAGGCTGTTGATGAGGGTGGCTCGGTGAAGGAGGACGAGGGGGCCGCCGAAGCGTGCGGCCACGGCGTCGGCGTCGGTGCGGGAGAGCCAGCGTCCCGACGGTGTCCGCACTCCCCCGTCGCCCTGCCATGCGGCCAGGTCGCGGATCTCGTCGCCGAGCCCGATGACGTCCAGCGCGCGCAGGGAGTTGGGGGCGAGAGAGATGGCTGCGCCGACCGGCTCCAGGGACGGCGCCCGCTCCAGAACGGTGACGTCCCACCCGCTCCGGTGCAGCGCGGCGGCCGCGGTCAGGCCTCCGATGCCGCCGCCGATCACGACGGCCCGCTTGGACTGTGCCATGGCTCCTCCTGCTGCGACTACAGGTGTAGTGCTCCGGTGCGTCGACTGTACTACAGATGTAGTAACGCGCACTACAGACGTAGTGCAGGAGGTAGGTTGATCTCCATGTCCGTACACACGCCGGGTACCTCGCGCCCCGACCTCATCGCCGACACAGCCCTTGCGCTGCTCGCCGAGCGAGGGATGCGCGGGTTGACGCACCGGGCGGTCGACGAGACGGCCGCGCTCCCCCAGGGCTCGACGTCCAATCTGGCGCGCACCCGACAGGCCCTGCTGGAACTTGCGCTGCGGCGCCTCGCCGACCGCGAGGCGCGGGTCCTGGCGCTGGAGGAGATGCCCGACCCGCGGGGCGGTCTCGACTCGCTGGCCGACGGCCTGGCCCTGGCGACACACCGGGCCCTGACCCGCCACCGCGAACTGACGCTGGCCCGCTACGAACTGGCCCTGGAAGCCACGCGCCGCCCCGAGCTGCGCGCCTACTTCGACGCGACCGGCGCCCGCTTCCGCGACCAGCTCACCGTCCTGATGACCGCAATGGGGTCGACGGACCCGGACCGGCACGTGCTGTCACTGGTCGCCTGGGCGGACGGACTGATGTTCAGCTGCATCGCCGGGTCCTTCGGCTCGGAGGCGCCGAGCCTGGACGAAGTGCGGACGGGTCTGCGCGAGCTGCTCGACGGGATGTTCGGCCGGTGAGCCCCGCGACAGCGAAAACTCCTGTTCAAACGCCCCGAGTTGGGCCACGATGCGGGCATGACCATCGAACGCCATGAGCCCGACACCACCGCCGACGAGCGCTCCATGCTGGAGGGCTGGCTGGACTACCACCGGCAGACCCTCGCCTGGAAGTGCGAAGGCCTGACCGACGCCCAGCTCAGGACGGCCTCCGTGGAGCCGTCCGAGCTGACCCTGATGGGTCTGGTGCGGCACATGGCGGAGGTCGAGCGGTTCTGGTTCCACGAGATCCTCCTGGACGACGACCTCGGGGTGCTCTATTGCAGCGAGGAGGACCCGGATGGCGACTTCCACTTCACCGAGGCCGACACCTGGGACGAGGCGCGCGCGACTTGGCGGAGCGAGATCGACAACGCCCGTCGCAACGCGGCCGGCTTCGGTCTGGACGACCTCGCCAAGGGCCGGAGCCGCAGGGGTGAGCCCTTCAATCTGCGCTGGATCATCACCCACATGATCGAGGAGTACGCCCGTCACAACGGCCACGCCGACCTGCTCCGCGAGCGCGCCGACGGTGCCACCGGCGACTGACGTCAGCCGCGGCAAGAGCGCGCCGCCCTAACGGGGTCAGAGATCACCCGTAGGGAGCAAGGTTCACCCATCCGCTGTCCCGACGGCCGCCGAACCCAGCAGAGTTGCGCGGGTGCATCGAACGACGACCACCGCAACGCTCCTGGTCACCGTGGCCGTCTCGGCCCTCTCCGGCTGTACGACGGTCCAGCGACCGCCGACGTCCGACGCGCCGTCCCAGCCGGCGGCCCCGCGGCCGAGCGGGCACAGGGACCCCGAGATCGTGCAGGCACCGGCCCGCGAGGCCCTGGCGTTCATCGGCCCGTCCCGCCGACCGACCCCCACATCGTCCGCCGCACACTCGACGCGCCCCGGCTCCCCGCCCCCGGCCCACACACCACCGGCACCTGACGCGCACCCTCACCGCCGTCCCGAGCACCAGGAGCCCCACCGCCCGGCCCCCAGGGTCCCGAAGGCGCCGCCGGCCAGCATCCCCGACATGCGGGATTCGCCCCGCCCCGAGGTCCCGAAGAACACGAACGTATGCGCGCTGGGCAAGCAGTACGGCGGCTGGCGGGCCGACAGCCCGGAGTCGAGGATCTGCGAGCAGACATACGGCCATTGAGCGGCGGGTGAGCGGAGGCGGGTGAGCGGACATCCGCCGCCCGCCTCGGTGCCGCCAGGGCCCGGCTCCTCGTTCGCCCCTGTGCTACGGACCCTCCCCCAACCACACTTCCAACCGCCTGATCTCCGCCCGCACCCCGTCCCCGTACCTGTCGTCCGCCAACGCTCCCGCCGCTCCGCGCGCCCGGTGCAGGTGGACGCGGGCGGCCTCGGCGCGATCGAGCTTCACATAGTCGGCGGCCAGATTCAGATGCAGTGAGGGATACAGCGCCCGTACGGCCGGCGCGTCACGTCCGTCGCCGGCACCGGCCCCCTCGGCCTCGGTCAACGCCCGCAGATCCCATGCCAGTTCGTCCGAGGGGTCGTCCTGGGTGTCGGCCAGGTAGTGCGCCAGGGTGCAGCGGTGCAGTGGGTCGCCGTCCTCGCCGAGCTCCGTCCACAGGTCCAGCAGCCGACGCCGGGCCTCCACGCGGTCACCCGCGTGATGCAGCATGACGACCTGGCCGATCCGCGTCAGCACGGCGTCGGGCGCCGTACGCTCCTGTCGCTCCGCCACCGCGTCCTCCGGGCCCTCGTCGGCTGATCCCTCGACGCTAACGGCCCTCACGGGCAATCCCGGTCAGGCGGCTCCGTACGGCACCGGGCCGGTCCGGCGCGGAACCGGCCCGGCCGGGGTTCAGCCGAGGTCGGGGATCCGCCAGTCGATGGGGTCGTGCCCCTGCAGAGCCACCGCTTCGTCGATCTGCGTGAAGGGGCGGGAACCGAAGAACTTCTTCGCCGACAGCGGCGAGGGATGCGCCCCCTTGACCACCACGTGCCGCGTCTCGTCGATGAGCGGGAGCTTCTTCTGGGCGTAATTGCCCCAGAGGACGAAGACCGCGGGGTCGGGCCGGGTCGCCACGGCCCGGATCACCGCGTCGGTGAATTTCTCCCAGCCCTTGCCCTTGTGCGAGTTGGCCTCGCCGCCGCGGACCGTGAGCACCGCGTTGAGCAGCAGGACGCCCTGCTGGGCCCAGGGCATCAGATAGCCGTTGTCGGGGACAGGGAGGCCGAGCTCCTCCTTCATCTCCTTGTAGATGTTCCGCAGCGACGGCGGCGTCTTCACGCCGGGACGCACCGAGAAGCACAGGCCGTGGCCCTGGCCCTCACCGTGGTAGGGGTCCTGGCCGAGGACCAAGACCTTCACCTTGTCGTACGGAGTCGCGTCCAGCGCGGCGAAGACCTCCTCGCGCGGAGGGTAGACGGGGCCCTTCGCCCGCTCCTCCTCGACGAACTCGGTCAGCTCCTTGAAGTAGGGCTGCTGAAGCTCGTCGCCCAGAACCCCGCGCCAGGACTCGGGCAGCATGGCGATGTCGGTCACGTCAACTTCCTCCGGTGTGCGCTCACTTCAGGGTCGCACCAGGTGCGACCCGCGGACGGCCGCGCCGGAGCGCGGCCCCCTTTCGAGCACAGAACCTACAGGCGCCCACTGACAATCGCGCTACCAGCTGGTCTTCCGGGACAGCGTCCACATCGTCATCATTGTGGCGACGTCGATGGACTGCTCCGCGCCGGAGATCTCCTCGCTCGCGGCCACGAACTGCTTGCCTTGCCACAGCGGCAGAAGTCGCGAGTCCTCCACGACGATCTGCTGGACTTCCTCGAACTCCTTGGCCACGGCGCCGCGGTCGCTCTTGCGGCGCGACTGGGGCAGCAACGTTTCGGTGATCTTGGGCGCCACGTAGGGGGTACCGAGTGCGTTCTCCGGGCCGACGAAGGGCGCGACGAAGTTGTCGGCATCGGCGAAGTCAGGGAACCAACCACGGCCGAACACCGGGTATTCGCCGTTCTGGTAGCCCTGCACGTACGTCTTCCAGGGGCGGCTCTTGAGGGTGACGGTGAACAGTCCGGACTCCTCCAGCTGCCGCTTCAGCTCCTCGAACGCGGGCTTGGTCTGCGAGCCGTAGCGGTCGCTGGTGTACCAGAGCTGGAGCGGGACCGGATCGGTGATGCCTGCCTCGGTGAGGATCTTCTTGGCCTTGTCGGGGTTGGGGTTCCCGAAGCTGTCGAAGAAGCTGGTGGTGTGGCCGACCAGACCCCGGGGGATCATGGAGTACAGCGGTTCGACGGTGTCCTTGTAGATCTTGTGGGCGAGCAGCGGTCGGTCGATGACCTGGGCGATCGCCTTGCGAACCTCGGGCCTCTTGGCCCATGGGTCCTTGGGGTTGAACACCAGGTAACTGATCTCCGTCGTGGAGTTCTCGACGAGCTGGAGCCCCTGGTCCTTGCCCTTCACCTGGATGTCCACGGTTTCGGAGGCGGGCAGTCCGCGGTAGATGACGTCGATCTGCTTGTCCTTCAGGGCGTCGACCATGTCGGACGACTGCTTGAAGTAGCGGATGGTGACGCCGTTGTTCTTGCGGTCCGCGATTCCCTTGTAGTTGTCGTTGCTGACGAGCTCGGCCCGCTCGCCGTCCTGGTAGGAGGAGACGCTGTACGGCCCCGAGCCACCGATCTTTCCGTCCTCGCGGAGCTTGTCCGCGGCGTACTCGTCGGGGTTCACGATGGACATCGCGGGCGTGGACAGTACGAACGGGAAGGTGGCGTCGGGCTCGTTGAGGTGGAAGAGGACCTCGCGGTCGCCCTTCACCTGGACCCGGGAGAGGCTCCCCAGCAGTCCCACAGGGCCGCCGTTGACCTTGATCTTCTTGATCCGGTCGATGGAGTACTTGACGGCCTGAGCGTCCAGGTCCCGTCCGTCGGAGAACTTCAGACCCTCGCGCAGCGTGCAGCTGTAGACCGTGGTCGAGGCGTCCGTGAACCTGCAGCTCTCGGCAGCGTCGGGCTCGGGCTCGGACGCGCCGGGGCTGTAGTTCAACAGGGTCTGGAAGACATTGCGGAACAGCTCCCAGGAACTGTCCCAGGCGGCCGCCGGATCCAGCGTGCTTGGGGCACTGGTGGTCCCCACAACAATCGGACTCTCACTTTCGGACGAGTCCGAGGAGAAGACACCACAACCGGCGACCATGCCTATGGCCGTGACCGCCGCCAGCTGGCGGAGGTATCTGTCCCGCTTGAACACGCGCACCATCCTCGATCGGGCATATCACAAGGGTGGCCAGACCATACCGCAGTGTTCGGCCGCTTGGACCTCCGCCCTGGCAAGCCCTTGATCAGCGGGTATGTCGGTGGCAGGAAACCACGGCGCTCTCCCTGTTCACGCCCCCACGAGGTGGGCGCCCGCGCGTTCGTCGACCTCGCCGCGCAGGCGCCCACCGCCGCCGTCAGCCGACGCCGGCGTTGAGGAAGATGCCGCCGTCGACGACCAGCGTCTGCCCGGTGACCCAGTCGGACTGGTCCGAGGTGAGGAACGCGGCGGCGCCGCCGATGTCGGAGGGCACGCCGAGCCGGCCCAGCGGGTAGGACGCGGCAGCCTCCGCCTCCCGGCCCTCGTACAGGGCCTGCGCGAACTTGGTCTTCACGACGGCCGGGGCGATCGCGTTGACCCGCACCTTGGGCGCGAACTCGTGCGCCAGCTGCTGGGTCAGGTTGATCAGCGCGGCCTTGCTGACGCCGTAGGCCGCGATGAACGGCGAGGGCGCGATGCCCGCGACGGAGGCGATGTTGACGATCGCGCCGCCGTTGTCCTTCTGCCAGGCGTGCCAGGTCCGCTGCGCGAAGCCGAGCGCAGAGATCACGTTGGTCTCGAAGACCTTGCGCGCGACGTTCAGGTCGAGGTCGGCGATCGGCCCGAACACCGGGTTCGTACCGGCGTTGTTGACCAGGTGGTCGACGCGGCCGAAGGCCTCCATGGTGCGCTCGACGGCGACGGCCTGGTGGGCCTCGTCGTGCGCCTTGCCGGCCACGTAGATGGCGCGGTCGGCGCCGAGCTGCTCGACGGCCTCCTTGAGGGCGTCCTCGTTGCGGCCGGTGATGCACACGCGGTCGCCGCGGGCGACGAGCGCCTCGGCGACGCCGTAGCCGATGCCTCGGCTGGCGCCCGTGATGAGGGCGACCTTGCCGGAGAGTGCTGGCAGTTCAGTCATGTCCGTGTCTCCCAAGGCCCTAGTCGAGCGGTCCGCCGGCGACGTACAGCACCTGGCCGGAGACGAATCCGGCCGCCTCGCCCGTGAAGAAGGCGATGGCGTTGGCGATGTCGTCCGGCTCGCCGACCCGTGCGACCGGGATCTGCGTGGCGGCGGCGGCCTTGAAGTCCTCGAAGCCCATGCCGACGCGGTCGGCGGTGGCCTTGGTCATCTCGGTGGCGATGAAGCCGGGCGCGACGGCGTTGGCGGTGACGCCGAACTTGCCGAGCTCCTTGGCGAGGGTCTTGGTGAAGCCCTGGAGACCCGCCTTGGCGGCCGAGTAGTTCACCTGGCCGCGGTTGCCCAGCGCGGAGGACGAGGAGAGGTTGACGATCCGGCCGAAGCCCGCGTCCACCATGTGCTTCTGGCAGGCCTTGGACATCAGGAAGGCGCCGCGCAGATGCACGTTCATGACGGTGTCCCAGTCGGCGACGCTCATCTTGAACAGCAGGTTGTCGCGGAGCACGCCCGCGTTGTTGACCAGGATCGTCGGGGCGCCGAGCTCCTCGGCGATCCGCGCCACGGCCGCCTCGACCTGCGCCTCGTCGGAGACGTCGCAGCCGACCGCGATGGCCTTGCCGCCTGCCGCGGTGATCTTCTCCACGGTGTCCTTGCAGGCTGCCTCGTCGAGGTCGATCACGGCGACCGCGCGGCCCTCTGCGGCCAGTCGTACGGCGGTGGCGGCACCGATGCCACGCGCTCCGCCGGTAACCACGGCGACCCGCTGCTCAGTGGTGGACATTGCTGGTTCTCCTCGCCCTCGAGATGCGGCTCGTGCGGCGCGCTCGTTGGTGAGCGACCGCTTAGTACCTTCAGCAGACGTGACGCTAGAAGCCCTGGCACCCGGTGTCAACGGCCGACCGGCTGCGTGTGATCGATTCCCCGTACGACCGGCGCGAACCGGGCGCACCCAGCCATGGTCCCCGCTCGGCCGTGGCCCGCAGTGCATACCCGAACGGCCTACGGCTGCGAGCCGCCGAGCGCAAGGGCCCATAGCGTCGAAGCGCGAAGTCATCGATGGCCGGAAAGGAGGCGCTCCATGCGCCGTCGCACCGGTGCCGTCGGCACGCTGTTCGTGCTCGCCGCGATCGTGCCGTTCGCCGAACCCGCTCATGCACGGGACCTGGACTGCCGCAGTTTCACGTATCAGGAGGACGCGCAGGCCCACTTCGACTCGGACCGGGATGATCCTGATCGACTCGACGAGGATCGGGGACGGGACGACGGGATCGCCTGCGAGTCGCTGCCCCGTCGGGGCGGCAACGGGGACCGCGGCGGCAACGGGGACGACGGGGGCATCATCTCGTCCACGACACGCCCCAGAACCCCTCCCCCGGCGCCCGTGACGCCCGACACTCCGGCCACTGCCATCACGCCTGCCACACCGGCCACTCCTGCCACGCCAGTCACGCCTGCGACTCCGCGTCCGGCCGCCACGCCGACCCGCGGCACGCGAGGCGGGCTGGGCGGGGCCACGTCGTCCGGGCCCGGCGGCTGGGACATCGCGATCGGCCTGGCCTTCGTCACGGGCTCCGCACTCGCGGCCGGTTACGTGGTCAAGCGGCGCAGGGGCTGACGCCCGGCGCGCGTGCGGTGCCGACGCGGGGGCGGTCACCGCACCAGCAGGTCCAGCAGTCGCTCCGTCTCGGCCGCCGGGTCGGCGGTGAGCCCCGTGTGCACGGGCCCGGGCTGCACGACCGTCGAGCGGGGCGCGATCAGCCAGCGGAAGCGTCGCCCCGGATCGTCGCCCGCGGCCTGCCCCGCCGCGTCGCCGCCCGCGCAGACGCCCTCGACGGCACGGAGTGCGGCCCGTACCCCTGCGACGTCGGCATCGGGGTCCAGCGCGCGCAGCCTGGTCTCGTCCAGGTGGGTCCGGGCGGCGACGTAGGACTTCGCCCGGCAGTACACGAGCACCCCGGCGTTGATGCACTCGCCACGCTCGATGCGGGGCACGACGCGCAGGACGGCGTACTCGAAGACGTCGCGGTCGCCGCCCTGGCCCGGCCTGATGAAGTGGCGGTCGCTCACTTGGTCCCCTCGATTCCGTTGACGCGCTCGTGGACGACGGCTGCCCGTGCCAGCAGCGGACGCGCGTAGGCCCGCCTGAGGTCGTCCGCGGTGTCGAAGCCGGGCTCCGCGGCCAGCCAGGCGTCCGGGATCTCGGCGGTCACCTCGGCGAGGAGGTCCTCCGTGACCAGCGGCGCCAACTCGGCGGCGGCCGCCCGTACGTCGGGGGCGAAGCGGGCGAGGGCGTGGTCGAAGGCGTCGTACGGGCGCTCCGCGGAGGCCTGTGCGCCGGGCCAGTTGTGCTGCCAGATCATGGTCGCGCCGTGGTCGATGAGCCACAGTTCGCCCTGCCACATCAGCAGGTTGGGGTTGCGCCAGGACCGGTCGACGTTGTTGACGAGGGCGTCGAACCAGACGACCCGGCCGGCGTCCTCGGAGCTCACCTCGAAGGCGAGGGGATCGAAGCCGAGCGCGCCGGAGAGGAAGTCCATACCGAGGTTGGTGCCGGCGCTGGACCTGAGCAACTCCTGGACCTGCTGGTCGGGTTCGCCGAGCCCGAGCACCGTGTCGAGCTCCACCGTCACCAGCCGGGGCACCCTGAAGCCCAGCCTGCGGGCGAGTTCACCGCAGACGACCTCCGCGACGAGCGTCTTGCGGCCCTGTCCGGCGCCGGTGAACTTCATGACGTACGTCCCGAAGTCGTCGGCCTCGACGAGTCCCGGCAGCGAGCCGCCCTCACGCAGCGGCGTGATGTAGCGGGTCGCGATGACTTCCTTGAGCATCGCCCCAGGTTACTGGCGCGAGGACGGCGCCCGGGGGCGGCCCGGGGGTGCGGTGCGCCGCCGCGTCGACAGCAAACTGACAGCCCTCGACAGGGAACCGACAGCTCCGCTTTACCCACGTCCAGTCGGGACCGGGTCAGGATTTCGACAGCGTCTGAACAGCCGGTCCGAACGGACCGTACCTCTCGGCAGATCACGAATGACCGGAAGGAACGTCAGCATGACCAGCGAATCAGTACAGCCCGTGTCGGGTCCGAGCCGCCGTACCGTCGTGGCGGCGGTCGGCGCGGCGGGGCTCGCCGTTGCGCTGACCGCGTGCGGATCGGACGACGACGCGTCCGGCTCGGCCACCGAACAGGGCGCCGGCGCCGGCGCGACCACCGAAGCGGGTTCGTCCGGCGGCGCCGGTGCCGGCGGTGCGGCGCTCGCGAAGACCGCCGACATCCCGGAGGGCAGCGGCAAGGTCTTCAGCGACGAGAAGGTCGTGGTCTCGCAGCCCGCGGCGGGTGACTACAAGGCGTTCTCCACGATCTGCACCCACCAGAACTGCCCGATGACGGACCTCAAGGAGGACACCCTCTCCTGCGCCTGTCACGGCAGCCAGTTCTCCGTTCTGGACGGCAGCGTGAAGAAGGGCCCCGCGACCCAGCCGCTGGCCGCCAAGCAGATCAACGTGTCGGGCGACTCGATCACGCTCGCCTGACCCGCGACGGCCGCTTGAGGCCGCCCAGTACCTCGTCCGTGGTCGCGACCGTGGCGACCAATGCGAGGGTGTGGCGGATCATCGCCGGGGTGTAGTCGCAGGGCACTCCGGCGATGGCGTCCCGGGGCACGACCACGACGTATCCCCGGTTCACCGCGTCGAAGACGGTGTTGGGGATCGCGACGTTGGCCGAGACACCGGTGACGACGAGCGTGCGGCAGCCGAGGTTGCGCAACAGTGCGTCGACGTCGGTGCCCTGGACCGGGGACAGGCCGTGCAGGCGTCGTACGACGAGGTCCTCCTCGGTGACCTCGATCGGCGCCGCCACGCGCACCGCCGCCGTTCCGGACAACTGCTGGACGGGGAGCCGTTCGGCGGCACGGAAGAGGCGGGCGTTGTGATTGGCGCCACGGCCGTCGGGACGGCGTTCGGCGATCGCGTGGATCACCTGGACGCCGCTCTCGTGGGCGGCGGCGACCAGCCGGGCGACGTTGTCGAGGGCGCCCGAGGAGCGGGCCTCCTCGGCGAGTTCGGGCAGCGCACTGTCCGGTCCGACGACGCCCTGCTGGCATTCGACGGTGAGCAGGACGGTGGTCGCGGGGTCGAGGAGTTCACTGAGCTGTGCGGACGACGGCATGGTTCCCCCTGTGACCTACGGCGTGGGCGGGCGAGCGTAGCCACCATTGCGTGTGGACGGAAGACGACTCATCCTTTTCTGACGTGATGTCAGAGGATCTCTCCTCTGACACGACGTGAGAGAAGAGGGGGCCGCATGACCGTCACTCAGCGCCGGGGCCGGAAGATCATGATGACGTCCGGCGAGCTGGACGAGTTCCTCACCACGCAGCGCACCTGCCGGGTCGCCACGGTGTCCGCCGATGGGTTCCCGCATGTCAGCGCCCTGTGGTTCGCCTGGGACGGCACCTCGCTGTGGCTGTACTCGGTGGTGCGCAGCAAGCGGTGGACCGAGCTGCGCCACGATCCGCGGGTCGCCGTCGTGATCGACACGGGTGAGGAGTACGAGCAGTTGCGCGGTGTCGAACTGTCCGGCACCGTCGAGTTCGTGGGCGAGAGCCCGCGCGTCGGCGAGCTGCGCGCCGAACTCGACGTCCCCGAGATGCTGTTCGCGCGCAAGAACTTCGGCCTCGACGAGATGCCGCACGACGGCAGGCACGCCTGGATGCGGCTGACGCCGCAGAAGATCGTGTCCTGGGACTTCCGGAAACTGGGGTCGCGCTAGGTCGTGTCCGCAAAGTCCCGTCGCGGGGCAGGCGGGACTTTGCGGACACGGCCTAGGGACCTTCAGCCTCCGGCGATCTTCTCGGCCGCCGCCTGCAGGGCCTCCACCGCCGCCCGGATCGACGGGCGGCGGTCGGCGTCCGCTCGCCACACCGCGTACACGTACCGGTGGACCCGGTGGCGCACAGGCACGACCCGCACCCCGGGCGGCATCGGGTCGCGACCCAGCCGGGGCGCGACGCAGACGCCCAACCCGGCGGCGACCAGGGCGAGTTGGGTGTGGTGTTCCTCCGCGCGGTGGGCGATACAGGGCTCGATGCCCTTGGTGCGCAGCGTGTAGACCAGCCACTCGTGACAGAACTCGCCCTCGGGCCAGGAAACCCACTCGTCGTCCGCGAAGTCCTCCAGATCGACCTCCCGCCGCTCCGCGAGCGGATGCCCCTCGGGCATGGCGATCTCCACTCGGTCGTCGAGGATCGCGGCCTTGGCGAGCCCCTCAGGCATGGGCAGTGGCTTGTTGTACCAGTCGAGGACGAGGGCGAGGTCGGCGTCCCCCCGGACCACGGCGGCGACGCCCTCCTCGGGCTCCAGCTCCCGCGACCGCAGGCGCAGCGCCGGGTGGCCGGCCCGCAGCGTGGTGAGCGCTGCGGGGAACAGGCCCCGCAGGGCGGTGGGAAATGCGACCAGCCGGAGCTCACCGACCACCTGGCCGCGCTGTGCCTCCAGATCGGACTGGGCGAGCTCGACCTGCGACAGGATGCGTGCCGCGTGCTCGGCGAGCAGCCGTCCCGCGTCCGTGAGCCGCACGCCCCGGCCGTTCTTGGCGAGGAGCTGCTGGCCGACCTCCCGCTCCAGCTTGGACATCTGCTGCGAGACGGCCGAGGTCGTGATGTGCAGACCCTCGGCGGCACCGCTGACCGAGCCGTGCCGGGCGAGGGCGTCGAGGGTGCGCAGGCGCTCCAGGTTCAACATGTAAGCAATGCTACGAGATACAGCGCCAAAAAACTCGATTGTGCTACGAGATTGTGTGGCGGATCGTTGATCCCATGAGCACCGCCTCCTCCACCAGCGCCGCCTCCACCGGCCCCATCCCCGCCGACCCCGCTTCCACCGGCTCCCGCGCACCGGCCGGGGCCGCGCCGCGCGCCCGCCTCGACTGGCGGCTGCGCTTCGCCGCGCTCTCCCTGATCTGGGGCTTCAGCTTCCTGCTGATCAAGGTCGGCACCGACGGCTACGCCCCCTTCCAGGTCACGCTGGGGCGGCTGTTGTTCGGCACGGCGGTACTCGCGGTCGCGATGGCGGTGAAGCGGGAGCGGTTGCCGCGAGGGGTGCGGACCTGGGGGCATCTGGCTGTCGCCGCGCTCCTGCTCAACGCGCTGCCGTTCTCCCTGTTCGCGTACTCCGAGCTGACGATCCCGTCCACGCTGGCGGGCATCTGCAACGCGACCTCGCCTCTGTGGGGGATGGCCCTGTCCCTGGTCGCCCTCTCGGAGGACCGGCCGACTCGGGTCAGGGTCGCCGGGCTCGGGATCGGCTTCCTCGGCGTGCTGACCGTGCTCGGGGCGTGGCAGGGCTTTCACGGGCTGGACGCCACGGGTACGGCGATGGCACTGCTGGCCTCTTTGAGCTACCCCATCGGCTGGATATACGTCCGGCGTACGCTGGCCGGCTCCGGTGAGTCGCATCTGTCGCTCACCGGTGCGCAGCTGTTGCTCGCCTCGGTACAACTCGCCGTCGTGACGCCGGTGTTCACCTCCGCGCCGACCCGCTTTCCGATGCTGCCGCTGCTCGCGATCGTGGCCCTGGGGGCGCTCGGTACGGGGCTCGCGGTGCTGCTTCAGTACGGGCTGGTCGCGGAGGTCGGGCCGACCACGGCTCAGATGGTCACGTACTTCATTCCTGTCATCGCCACGGCCGCGGGGGTCGCTGTGCTCGGCGAATCGTTGAGCTGGTCCACGCCGGTGGGGGCGGTGATCGTCCTTGTGGGGGCGGCTCTCACTCAGGTGAAGCGGGGCGCCTGACGGGGTGGTCGAGCAGGTCGGCAAGGCCTCGCCACGTCTGGGGCCTGCCGTTCGGATCCAGCCGACAGGCCCTGGGTCGTGTCCGCGAAGTCCCGTCGTTCGCCCGGAGGGCGGGCCCGGCGGCGTCTGGTGCGTGCTCTCGGCGTGCCGGGCGGAGGCCTCGTACTGGACGTACTTGGGCCTTCGCCCGGTGCGGCGGTGGGGGCCCTCCCGCCGCACCCGGCGAAGAGAGTGGGGGAGCGTGCCAGGCGCCGCGGGGCAGGCCGGACCTTGCGGACACGACCTAGGCGTACCCCCTCGGCGGCGCCGAAGCCACCGCCGTCGCCACCGCGTCGGCCAGCGGGGCGATCTCGTCCGCTGCCAGGGTCGCGACGGTGATCCTGATTCCGGGTGGAGCGCTCATCCGGAATCGGGCGCCCGGCGCCACGGCCCAGCCGGCGTGCAGCAGTCGGGCCACTGCACCCGTCTCGTCGGGTACCGGGATCCACACGTTCATGCCGCTGCGGCCGTGTGCCGTGATGCCCCGCTCCGCCAGCGCGGCGATGAGTGCGTCGCGGCGAGCGGCGTACGCCGCTGCCACCGTCGCGGGGTCGACGGCACCCTCGGCCCACAGCCGCGCCAGCGCCCGCTGGCCGATACGGCTCACCCAGCCGGGACCGAGGCGCTGGCGGCCGCGCACCCGGTCGACGGTGACGGGGTCGCCCGTGAAGACGGCGAGCCGCAGGTCGGGGCCGTAGGCCTTGGCGGCCGAGCGGACGAAGGCCCAGGTGCGGGTGGTGCCGGCGAGGGCGTGCAGAGGCAGGTCGACGATGCCGTGGCCGTGGTCGTCCTCGATGAGCAGCACGTCCGGGTGGTCCGTCAGCACGGAGCGCAGGGCACGCGCGCGTGCGGCGGTCACGACCGCGCCCGTCGGGTTCTGCGCCCGGTCGGTGACGATCAGGGCGCGTGCTCCCGCCTCCAGGGCCCGGCGCACGTCGTCCGGCAGCGGACCCTCGTCGTCCACGCCGACGGGTGCCGTCCGCAGCCCCACCGCCGGGACGAGGTCGAGCAGGCTGCCCCAGCCGGGGTCCTCGACGGCGACGGTGTCGCCGGGCTTGAGGTGGGCCGCGAGGACCCGTTCGATCACGTCGAGTGAGCCGGAGGCGACGGCGATCGGACCGTCCGCGACGCCGTCCGCGTCGAACACGGCCCGCGCGCTGCGCGCCAGCTCCGGGTCCACGGCCTCGTCCCCGTACATGACGGGTTCCCTGTCGTTCTGCTCGGCGGCCGCCGTGAACGCCCTGGCCAGGGGCGGCAGCAGCGCGGGGTCCGGGTTGCCTGCGGCCACGTTCCGCACCCCCTCCGGCACGTCCACCCGGATGGACTCGCGCCAGGTCGTGGCCGGCTTGGGGCGTACCCGGCTGCCCCGGCGCCCGGCGGTCTCGATGACCCCGCGCTCCCGCAGGATCCGGTAGGCGGCAGCGACCGTATTGGGATTGACGCCCAGCTCCACCGCCAACTCCCTCATGGGTGGCAGGAGTTGCCCCGGTTCCAGCTCACCGGCACCCACCGCACGCTCGACGCTCGACGCGATGTCCGCTGCGCGACGCCCTTCGATCCGATATCCTCCTAGCACAAAGCAGATTATGCACTAGTGCAATGCAGATCGCAATACGCATCGCAAGGGAGACCGAAATGCAGGGGACCACACAGCCGACGCAGCAGCCCGCCGCCTATCCGGCGACCGACCGCACGGTCCCCACGCGCTCCCCGGACCGGGCCTCGTACGACAAGGAACTCGTGCACGCGATACTCGACGAGGCCTATGTCTGCCACCTCGGCTTCGTCCGCGACGGCGCGCCGGTCGTGCTGCCCACGCTGTTCGCCCGGGTCGGCGAGACGCTGTACGTCCACGGGTCGACGGGTTCGCGCCCGCTGCGGATGACCGGCCAAGCCGATCCGGGCCTGGCGGTGTGCCTGACGGTCACGCATGTCGACGCGCTGATCCTTGCCCGCTCGGCCTTCCACCACTCGATCAACTACCGGTCCGTGGTGGTGCACGGCACCGCGTACGACGTGACGGACCCGCAGGAGAAGCGCACCGCGCTCGACGCGCTCGTCGACCACGTCGTGGCCGGCCGGTCCCAGGACTCACGGCCCGCCAACAAGAAGGAACTGGCCGCCACCGCCGTCATCCGCCTCGACCTCGACGAGGTCTCGGCCAAGCTCCGCACCGGCGGCGTGAACGACGAGCCCGAGGACCTCGCCCTCGCCCACTGGGCCGGTGTCGTCCCCCTGCGCAAGGGCTACGACGCGCCCGTCGGCGACCCCGAACTGGCCCCCGGCACCGAACTCCCGCCCTACCTCAGGGCCCTGTGATGCTGATACACCCCTGGGACGCGCCCCGCGACGACACCGAGTGGCAGCGTTGGCTGGCCGTCCACGACTTCGGGCACCTCGTCGTCAACGGCCCGGACGGCGAGCCGCCGTTCGCCCAGCCCCTGCACTTCGCGTACGACGGCGAGCGCGGCGAGGTCGTCACCCACCTGGCCCGCCCGAACCCGATGTGGCCGGCACTGCTGACGCGCCCCGAGGTCGTACTGAGCGTGGTCGACGACTACGCGTACGTCCCCGGCCCGTGGCAGGCGGCGCCGGACCAGGCACCCGAGCACGGCGAACCGACCAGCTTCTACGCAGCGGTCCAACTCCGCTGCCGGGCCCATGTCGTGGACGAACCGGCCGAGAAGGCCGAGCTGCTCAACCGCCAGGTCGGCCACTTCCAGCCGGAGGGAGGCTCGGCGGAGGTGGCGGTCGGCGAGGCGCCGTTCGGCAGGCTGTTGGCCGGCATCCGCGGGCTGCGGCTCGAAGTCACCGGCGTGCGCGCGAAGTTCAAGTACGCGGGCAGGCGCACCCCGGAGGTGCAGGACCGGATCGCCGCGAAGCTGGCGGACCGGGCCGGCCCGGGTGACGCGGCGGCTCGTGAGCACCTGCTGCGCCGGCGCGCGGACTGAGGGAGCGGGCGCTCGACGACCCTCCACCCACCCGAGGGGCCCCGCACCGGGCGGTGCGGGGCCCCTCGCACTCACGCCGGCAGCCGCCGCGCGCCCCGGGCCTCCGCCACCGCGAGCCCCGTGACGGACCCGAGCATCAGCAGGGTGCCCGCGAGGGTCGGTGCCGTCAGGTGCTCGCCGAGCAGGACGACGGCCAGCACCGCCGCGCTGACCGGCTCCAGCAGCATGATCACGGACACGGTGGCCGACCGTACGGCGGCCGCGCCCGCGAAGTAGAGGGCGTACGCGAGGGCGGTGGGGACGGCCGCGATGTACGCCAGCAGCCAGCCGAGCCGTACGGGTTCGGCCGTGTGCGGCACGAGTCCCTCGGCGAGGGCGAACGGCAGCAGGCACAGGCTGGTGACCGCGAAGGACCGGACGGACGTACTGGCGGCGTCGGCCCCGCCGTCGCGGCCCCACTTCCGGGTCAGCAGGGTCATCACGGAGTACCCGGCCGCGGAGACGAGCGCGAGCAGCACGCCCCACGGCCGTACGGTCGCGCCCTCGCCGCCGAGGGCCAGCACCGCGAGCCCGACAAGAGCGCCGGCCACGGCCGCGACGCCCCCGCGGCCGAGCCGCTCCCCCAGCGTCAGCCGGGCGCCGAGCGCGATGAAGACGGGGCCGGCGCCGAGGGTGACCACCGTGCCCACGGCGAGTCCGGTGACGTCGACGGCAGCGAAGTACGCCGTCTGGAACACGGCGAGTCCTACGCCGGTGGCCCCGGCCCGCAGCGCCTTGCGACGGAACGGCTCGGCCGGGACGGCCTGCGCATGCGCACGGACGCGTGGCCGCAGGAGGCGGACGGCCAGCAGCAGCACGAACCCGATCGCGCAACGCCAGAAGGAGAGGGCGACCGGTCCCATGTCACTGGCGCGGTAGACCAGGGAGGCGGCGGCGCCCGCGGTTCCCCAGGCGGCACCGGCGACGATCAGATAGAGAAGGCCACGCCCGATGGGCAGGCCGGAGACAGCGGTGTTCGACACGAGTTTTTCTCCGCAGACATGCAGAAGTGCTGGGTGGAGCCCGGCTCAGCGGGTTCCGTGGACTTCGTCTGCGGGCAGCACCGTTCTGCCCGGCGTGACGCCGGGCAGGCGTTCCGGAGGGCCCGCCTCAGGCGGCCGGAGGCGGAAGAACGAGTGCCGTGGAGTGCATGATCCGGACCCTATGCGGCCGGCTCGCGGGCGGACAAATCCCTTTCCGGACCGCCGCTCGCCACCGGCTCCGAGGAGCCCTTCGCGGGCGCCGACGACTGCGCGATGAAGGCACCGGCCAGGACGACCGCGCCACCGATGATCTGCGGCGCGGAAAGGTGCTCGCCCAGCAGGAACCATGCGAGGACGGTCGCGATGACCGCTTCGAGGCATGCGACGACACCGGCGACCTGCGGTGAGAGCCGGCGTACGGAGACGACTCCGGTGACGTACGCGATGACGGTGGCGACCAGGACGATCCAGGACAGCAGGAGGGCGGCCGCGACCGGGGTGCCGTCCATGTGCGCGGTGCCGCCGAGCACGGACCAGTCCATCGTCCAGGGGCGGGCCACCACGGTGAGTACGCCGGCACCGATCAGGAGGCCGTAGGCGATCACTCCGAGCGGGTCGGGGGCGTCGGCGCCGGAGTCGCTGCCCTGGTCGGACAGGACGAAGTAGCCGACCTGGCAGCAGGCGGCGCCGAGGGCGAGGAGCAGACCGAGCGCGTCGAAGCTCAGCCCTGACCAGATCTCGACGACACAGGCGAGTCCGCCGACCGCGAGGACGACCCCGACCGCTGCGGCGGGCGTGACGGGCCGCCGCTGCACGAACCGCACCCAGCCAAGGACGAGCGCGGGGGCGAGGTACTCGACTAGCAGCGCGACCCCGACCGGGATACGGGATATCGAAGCGAAGTAGAAGGCCTGCACACCGGCCACGCCGAGCAGTCCGAACCCGGCGAGCAGGGCGGGGCGGCGGCGCAGCAGCGCGCGGTGGCGCACGGCGAGCGGCAGCATCACGAGGGCCGCGCCGGCGACCCGCAGCCACACGACGTGCAGTGGGTCGAGCCCCGCCTCGATCAGTGGCTTGGCCGCGACGCCGGACCCTCCGAAGGCGACCGCGGAACCGAGCGCCAGACCGAGCCCGACGCCCTTGCCGCGGCCGGCCTGACGTTTTTCAGACATACGCACCGACACATGATGACAGCCGATGACATGAGCGTCATCCCCAATGACACCTGTCTCAGCGGGTGGACGAGGAGTCGCCTCGCGATGCAGCCGGCGAGTGCGCGGGCCTGGGTCGTGTCCGCAAAGTCCCGCCCGCCCTCCGGGCGAACGACGGGACTTTGCGGACACGACCTAGCAGGCGGGTTCGGCGCCGCCGACGTATTCGTCCCGGTGTTCGTCGATGCGGGTGCGCAGCGCGTCCGCGTCGATTCCGGCGCGTGCGAGCACCTCGACGGCGCGGGCCTGCGGGTCCACGACGATCGCCGCGAGGAGGTCGATGCCGCGGGCCTGTGTGTCGCCGCGCAGGGTGGCGCGTCGGCAGGCGTACTCCATCGCGCCCGCGGCCAGCGGGGAGAACCCGTCACCCGCCATCGCCACGGGGACGCCGCCGGAGTCCTCGACGGAGCCCTGCCAGCGCAGGCCGTAGCCGATGGTGCGCTGGACGAGGTAGCCGAGGAGGCGGGCGATCTGGGGTCCGTCGCCGAAGGCGGCGTACACGTCCCGGTCGTGCTCAAGGAGCGAGTGCAGCAGATGGGCCGTGTCGATCTGCCGGTCCCCGTCCCTGACCGCGCGGCGGCGGGCGCCGGAGATCACCGCTGCCAGCTCGTCGCTCAGCCTGGCATCGTCCGCCGCGGCGTCCGGGCGCCGGCAGTCCTGCGTCTGGGCCGGCTGCCGGGGGATACGGGGTTGCACATCCCCTACCTCATCAACCACTTCGAGCCGAGTCATCCCCGAGGGGAAGCATTTGCGCGTCCCACACAGAGTGGACTCCGGAGGCCGGAATCTCCTCCTTACGGATGAGATCACGCCGAACGACGCTGATGGGCGCGCGCCGCCTTGTGGTGCACCTCGGTCGACCTGTCCGGCGTCTCCACATTTCCTGACGGTTCATCAGTATTGAATGTTCCACGTCCCACGGCTACGTTCCGCGACACCGTAGCCCGAGACGAAGGGGTGGTCGCATGGCCGAAGTCAGCGCGGAGGCACGCATCGAGGCACCGGCCGAAAAGGTCTGGGCGCAGCTGACGGACTGGTCGTCATGGAGCCAGTGGAACGCCACCCACACCAGCTTCCCGGGCGGCGGCCCCGCGGCCCTCGAAGTGGGCGGGACCTTCCAGGAGAACATGAAGCTGATGGGGTTCCCGGCCGAGGTCGAGTGGACCATCGAGGAACTGGAGCCGGCACGGGTGCTCGCCATTCGCGGCAAGGGGCCGATGGCGGTGACCGTGGCGACGCGCTACACCCTGACCCCGGACGGCGACAGCGCCACGACCGTGCGCATCGACGGGGAGTTCACGGGTGCGGCGGTGTCGTTGATGGCGGGCAAGCTCAAGGACTCGGCGACGGCAGCCCTGAACGAGTCGCTGCGGAAGCTGGCGGGCCTGGTGACCTGAAGGCCCTCGCCGCACACGTGAAAGCGCCCCGCGGATCACTCCACGGGGCGCATTCAGCCGCTCCTCGCCCGACCGTCAGTCCTCGTCGGCGAGGATCAGGTACAGCCGCTTGCGGGC
Source organism: Streptomyces sp. NPDC107528 (assembly GCF_055639295.1). Lineage (NCBI taxonomy): Bacteria > Bacillati > Actinomycetota > Actinomycetes > Kitasatosporales > Streptomycetaceae > Streptomyces > Streptomyces sp. NPDC107528. Next base: position 44,376 of record NZ_JBVKAV010000012.1, on the reverse strand, counting down.
GTCGTTGATGACGGTCAGCGCCTTCTCGCGCTGCTCCTTGCTGCCCGTCTTCCAGACCTGCCCGAAGGCCTCCATCAGACCGAAGCCGGCCTGGCGGATCTCACCGAGGGCCTCCCAGTCGACACCACGGGAGGCTTCCTCCCAGGGCGCCTCGGGCCCTGCCTCGGCCGCCTCGCGGCCCGCTTCCGTGAGCGAGAACAGCTTCTTGCCGCCCTCGCTCTCACTGGCGATCAGGCCCTCGTCCTCCAGCAGCTGAAGGGTGGGGTACACCGAGCCGGGGCTGGGCTTCCACGCCCCGCCGCTGCGCTCGGCGATCTCCTGGATCATCTCGTAGCCGTGCATGGGGCGGTCCTTCAGCAGGGCGAGGATCGACGCGCGCACATCACCGCGCCGTGCCCTCCCCCGCGGTCCGCCTCGACCACCCCTCGGCCCCCAGGGCCCGGGCCCGAATCCAGGCCCACCGAAACCGGGGCCCCCATGGCCACCCGGCCCGAACGGCCCGAAGGCGCCGCGAAGCCCCTCGAAGCCACCTCGGCCGTGATGGCCGTGTCCACCGTGTCCACGCTCGAATCCATGGGAACGCATCGCAATCACTCCATCCATCGTTGATCTGTCGCGATGGCTCAACGATATATCGGTAGAGTTCGTTAGGCAAGAGTGGAGGTGAGATGCGGTGGCGACCCGAAATCGGTCCAGCACCCCCGAATTGGCCTTGGCCGCCCGCTCCGCACGCCCCCTACCGTCTCCGTCATGCGGATTCGAATCGTCGATGCCTTCTCCGACCGCCCCTTCGGCGGCAACCCGGCCGGGGTGCTCCTCCTGGACGGCTTCCCTGAGGACGGTTGGCTCCAGAACGTGGCCATGGAGGTCAATCACGCCGAGACGGCGTTCGCCCACCCGTTGGAGGAGGGCGGGGAGGCGGACTGGGCGTTGCGGTGGTTCACGCCCGTCGCGGAGGTGGCGATGTGCGGGCACGCCACGCTCGCCACGGCCCACGTGCTGCACAGCACCGGCGCTCACGAGGGACCCGTACGGTTCGCCACCCGCAGCGGCGTCCTCGTCGCCACGCCCCGCGAGGACGGCTCCATCACGCTCGACTTCCCCACCGCCCCCCTCACCCCGGTCGACGTACCCGACGGGGTCGCGCAGGCGCTGGGCACAGAGCCGCTCGTGGCCCTCGACACGGGTCCGAACGTGGGCGACCTGCTCCTCGAAGTCGCCGACGAGAAGACGGTCCGCTCCCTGCGCCCCGACCTCAAGGCTCTCGGCGCGTATTCCGAGCGCGGCATCATCGCCACCGCCCGCGCCGAAGACCCCGCCCGCGGCTACGACTACGTCTCCCGCTGCTTCTTCCCGAATGTAGGCATCGACGAGGACCCCGTCACCGGCAGCGCCCACACGGCCCTCGCCCCCTTCTGGTCCGAGCGCCTCGGGCGCACCGACCTCACCGGCCTGCAGGCCTCCCGACGCTCCGGCCGCATCCGCACAAAACTGCGCGGCGACCGCACGCTGCTGAGCGGCCACGCGGTGACCGTCATCGAGGGCGAGCTGATCGCCTGACAACGTCATCCGGCCTGCGAGTCGACGGTGCCGCGGGCCCGGCCGGGCATGCCGAGGGGGGCGTACGACGGTCTCGTACACCCCCCTCGGCATGCTTACGGCGACTGTCCACCCGTCGGCCTGTCGACCTGTCGACCTGTCGACCTGTCGATCCATCGACCGATGTCACGCCGTAGGCAGCCACCCCACCTTCCCGGCCAGCAGCGCATACCCCACGAACGCCCCTATGTCGAGCAGGGAATGCGCCACGACCAGCGGACCCACCCGGCCCCAGCGCCGGTACAGGTAGACGAACACCACGCCCATCGCCATGTTTCCGATGAAGCCGCCGATGCCCTGGTAAAGGTGGTACGAGCCGCGCAGTACGGAACTGGCCACCAGCGCGGTGCCGGGCGTCCAGCCCAACTGGTCCAGCCGGCGCAGCAGATAGCCGACGACGATGACCTCTTCGAGGATCGCGTTCTGCATCGCCGAGAGGATCAGCACCGGGTACTTCCACCACACGTCGGGCAGCGCCTCGGGCACCACGGTGAGGTTGAAGCCGAGGCCGCGAGCGGCCAGGTAGAAGGCGATTCCGGTGCTGCCGATCACCGCCGCGACGCCCGCGCCACGGCCGAGGTCCAGCCAGGGGCGAGTGCGGTCGAAGCCGAGGGTGCGCAGGCTCTGCCCCTCGCGCATCAGGAAGTGCGCGACGAGCGCGACGGGGATCAGGGCGGTGGTGATGCCGAAGAGCTGCCAGGCGAGATCCAGCCAGGGACGCCCTGGCGCGGCCGAGGCGTTGAGCGTGGCCGCCTGGTCCTTGAGGCCCCCCGGTTTGGTGACCGAGCCGACAAAGCTGATCAGGGCGGACACACCACTCGCACCGAGCGAAAGCCCCAGGACAAGCAGCGTCTCATCACGGAAGATCCGTCGCGAGGGCCGCTCATGCGGAAAAGAATCGGCCACGGGGCCTGCCTCGCCCTGCACACCTGCCTCCAGTTGAGTAATCCCGCCTCATCCTCATCGCCACCCCGCTAGGGTCTCGAATGCACTTACGAAGACCGTGCGCGACAGGCCGTTGGGGGGACGGGCGCCGTACGGGGCGTACCGCCCCTTTGCCTGCCATACGGCCGGACTCCGGCACGGGGTTCAGCAGGGCAACAGGGAGGGGCACCACCGTCATGGGACGTCACAGCTTGCCCGATCAGTATGGGGCGGGCGGCAGCGACCCCCGTCGACCCGGCCTCCGTCGACGCGCCCGCCGCCGCACGGTGGTCATCGCGACCGTCCTCGTCCTGACCGTCGCCGGCGGTACGGCTGTGGCGGTCAGGGGCGGGTTGCTCTCCTTCGGCTCCTCCTGCCAGGACGACCCGGTACGACTGACCCTCGCAGTCTCCCCCGACCTGGCCCCGGCGCTGCAAACGGCGGCGAAGCAGGCCAGGGAGGCCGACCTCACCTCCGATGGGCGTTGCGTTGCCGTGACGGTGAGCGCTCGCGAGTCCTACGAGGTCGCGGACACGCTCCGGGCGGGCAAGGGCCCCGACGCCGAGGTGTGGGTGCCGGACTCGGAGCTGTGGCTCCAGCGGCTCACGGCGGACGGCGGCGTGTCCGCGGTCTCCACGGTGGGCCATGTCGCCTCCACGCCGGTCGGGGTGGCGATGGTGCCCGCGGCCGCGAAGTCGTTGGGGTGGCCGAGGAAGACGTACAGCTGGCTGGAGCTGGCGGGCGCCCGCCTGCGCGACGACTCACTCCGGCTCGGCGCGGCCGACCCCGCGCGCAGCGCGAGCGGGCTGCTCGCCCTCACGCAACTGAGCACGGCCGCCGCCGAGGGCGAGGGCGGGGACACGCAGGCCGCGGCGCTGATGAAGGCGCTGTCGCAACGTGTCTCCGACAGCGACGGCCAGGTGCTGGAGACCCTGCCGCGCGATTCCTCGGGCACCGAGCTGGGCAACCCGAAACGCAATCAGGCGCTGGTCGTGAGCGAGCAGGCGGCGCACATGTACAACTCGGGGACGGACGGCGGGAGCAGCCTGGACTTCTTCTACCCGAAGGACGGCTCGCCCCGCCTCGACTACCCGTACGCCCTCCTCGACCAGACAGGGCTGACGACCGACGAGAGCCGGGCCGCGATCCGGTTCATGAGCTACCTCGGCGACGCTCGGCAGCGGCGGCTGCTGGAACGGCACGGCTTCAGGGCGTCCGACGACGCGGCGCCGCCCGACGCCCTGGTCACCCGGGCAGGCGGCAGCAGCCCGCAGCCGTACACGGAGCCGGCGGGCCGACCGGCCTCGGCGGTCGCGGTCCAGGAGACGCTCGGCGTGTGGACGATCACCGTGCAGAGTGCGCGGATCACCACGGTCGTGGACGCCTCCGCATCCATGGCCGAGCCGGTGCCGGGCACCGAGCAGTCACGGATGGACGTCACCAAGGCATCGCTGCTGCAGGCTCTCGCCACGTTCACGTCCGACGACGAGATCGGCCTGTGGGACTTCTCCACCGAGCTGGACGGCGACAAGGACTACCGCGTCCTGGTGCCGACCGAGCGGCTCGGCGACGGGAACGGCGACAGGGCGCAGCGCGAAAGGCTCTCGACGGCGTTCGGCAGCCTGGAGCCGGTACCCAACGGTGGGACCGGCCTGTACGACACCACGCTCGCCGCCTACAGGGCGGCGACCGACTCCTACGCCAAGGGCAGGTTCAACGCACTGGTCCTCCTCACCGACGGCAGGAACGAGGACCCGGGCAGCATCGCGCGCGCCGACCTCATCGCCCGCCTGGAGCGCCTCACCAACCCCGAGCGCCCGGTCCCCCTGATCATGATCGCTGTCGGCCCCGACGCCGACCGCGAGGAGGCCGACCGCATCGCCAGGGCGACGGGAGGCTCGGGCCACGAGGTGACGGACCCGTCCCAGATCCACTCGGTGATCCTGAAGGCCATCGTCGGGGCGGCGTCCCCCGGCGCCCCGGACTGAGAGGCCCACGCCCGGCCACCGCACCCGTCCCGCCGGGCATCACCCCAGGGGCACCGGCTCCAGCAGCCCCACCGGCCACGTGTGCACCGGATCCCCGCGGTGCATCAGCTCGCGGTACCGGCGCGTCGTCGCCGCCAGGGCCGCCTCGCGGGACAGGCCCGACTCCAGGGCCCGGTGGAAGGTGGCCGCCTGCCAGGACGCGCCGTTCGTGCGCCTTCGGCATCGCTCGTCGATGACGCCCAGGTAGAAGTCCCGGTCCGCCGGCTCGACGCCCCACGCGTCCAGGCCGACCTCGGCGAGCGGCAGCAGTTCGTCGCGTACGAGGCTCACCGCGTCGACCTCGGTCGTCCCGCCGTACCGCCCCCGCCGGGGCCAGCGCAGCCGCGCGTCGATGCCGTGCCTGCACGCCTCGTCGAAGTTGGCCGCCGCCGCCTCGAAGGGCAGCCGGGTCCACACGGGCCGCGTCTCCTCGGCGAGGGCGCGGACGAGGCCGTAGTAGAACGCCGCGTTGGCGACGACGTCCGTGACGGTCGGCCCGGCGGGCAGCACGCGGTTCTCCACACGCAGGTGCGGGACGCCGTCGGCGATGCCGTAGACCGGCCGGTTCCAGCGGTACACGGTGCCGTTGTGCAGGACGAGTTCGGCGAGCGACGGTGTACCGCCGGCGTTCAGGACCTCGAGGGGATCCTCGTCGTCGCAGATCGGCAGCAGGGCCGGGAAGAACCGCAGGTTCTCCTCGAAGAGGTCGTACGCCGAGGAGATCCACCGCTCCCCGAACCAGGTGCGCGGCCGCACGCCCTGGGCCTGGAGCTCGGGCGGGCGGGTGTCGGTGGACTGCTGGAACAGCGGTGGCCTCGACTCCCGCCACAGCTCGCGCCCGAAGAGGAACGGCGAGTTGGCGCCCACGGCGACCTGCGCGGCGGCGACCGCCTGGGCCGCGTTCCAGACGTCGGCGAAGCGGCCCGGGGTGACCTGGAGGTGCAGCTGCACGGAGGTGCAGGCGGCCTCAGGGGCGATGGAGCCCGAGGTGCACGTCAGGCGCTCCACACCGTCGATGTCGAGCGTGAACTCCTCACCGCGGGCCGCCACGATCTGGTCGTTGAGCAGGGTGTAGCGGTCGACGGCGGAGAGGTTCGAGGAGACCAGGTCGTCCCGGTCCAGCGTCGGCAGAATGCCGATCATCACGATTCCGGCGTCGAGCTCACCTGCTTTTCGGTCGGCATATGCCAGTGACGTACGGAGCTCTTCGGCAAGCCGGTCGAATACCCGCTCCTGAAGCCGGTGCGGGGCGATGTTGACCTCCAGATTGAACATGGCGAGTTCTGTTTGGAAATCACGGCTGGCGATCCGCTCCAGTACCTGCATGTTCAACATTTTCGGCATGCCGTCGGCGCCGGCGAGATTCAATTCGATCTCCAGCCCCATGAGGTTCTTGGGGCGGTCGAACCGCTTCTCCTCCAGCAGCCGCTCCAGGCCCGTCAGACACTGCCGCAGCTTCTCGCGGTAGTTCTGGCGATCGGACAGATCGAACCGACCTGCCACGACCTTCTCCCCCATCGAAGCTTCCCTCCTCGGATGGCCGGCTCTGAGGGCCCGGTCGGCGGATCCTGGATCCTGCCGCCCGGTCCCGGGTCAGGTGGGATGATGCCCAGCAGAAGCGATCGATAACGTCCCGCGTCGACCCGGCGCCCGCTACGCTGTCGGACGTGACCGGCGGCACATTCACCGGGCATGGAGCACGGTGCAGTTGCGGATGGCTTCCGAACTCGTGAAAAACGCCGACGAGAATTGGCCGACCGCACCCCGGGTGTTTTTCGAGGTCATAGGTGTATCGCCGGTCGGCAATCGGGATGATTCCCACAAAACACCGGCTGAATGGGCCCTTGCCGGGTGCGCCAAAAGCGGCTAGATGAAACATCGTCTGAACACTCGTCGTATAAACTCCGCAATCAAGGCAGAGGGTTGGCGCCCACGGTCCCGGGACCTGCCGTCAGGTCACGCAGGACAGGCCTCACTCACCCCCCGCGCTCCCAGACCCCGGCCCCCGCCTCTCTGACCTCCGTGAGCAGACAGCGCCGTCCGCCCCCGCCACGCCCTCGCGCCACCGTGCCTGTCAATGAGAGGCGACCCACCATGCCGCTGCATGTTCCCCCGGCTCCCGCGCCCGCACTTCGCTCCGTCCTCACCGCACTCGGCTCGCCCACCGCGGTCCGCGAGGCCCGAACACCCTCCCTGCGCGCCGCCCAGGGCCCCGCCACACCCGAACTCCCGCTGCCCGTGCACGTCGTGGACGAGATCACCCCGGCAGGCGTGACCGCGACCCGGCTGGCCGGCTGGCGCTTCCTGATCCGGTGCGGCGAACGAGCAGTGGCCGCGGCCGAGACCCGGCTGACCCCGGACGGCTGGACGTTCTCGCACTTCTTCGAGGGCCCGTACATCGCCTCCACCGAGCGGGCACTGCGGCAGGCCGAGACGATCGCACAGCCCTACCAGGCGCGCCTGCTGTCGTTCCCCGGCCTCTACATGCTCACCCTCTGGCTGCACGGCGACTGCACCGCGGACGCCACCGCCGGCCACCCGGCCGCCACGGACCTCCTCGTGCCGCTGGCCCCCGCCCCGCCCGGCATCGCGGCCCATCTGCCGCACCTGGTCGCCGAGCTGCTCCCGGTGCTGACCCACCGCGCGACTCCGGCTCCGCTGCCCCCACTGCCTCCGCTGCTCGGCTCACCCGCCTGACAGCGCACCGCGCGAGCGCCCGCGTGCCCCGCCGCCCCGATCCCGGGTTGCGGGGCACGCCGCTGCAAAAGACGCGACAGACACGCGACACCGCCGCACTCGGAACTCGTACGAGCAGGATTGCACTCGCCTGAGCGCACAATAGTCGAGCGTGCGAGAAAAGTATCGCTCGCGCGAGCGACAATGCGCTCGAACGAGCCACTCAAGGCCCCGGCCCGTACGGACTAGCCCCATCCGACCACGGCGAACCACCCGAAATGACAGTGGAGTTGGGATGAACCGTCCGCGCGGGTGATGCGTCATCAACCTGTGAGAAAGCGGTGCTGCGAAATCCCTGCGGATTGACGCCCGTGGGGCAACACTGGGTTCCGACCGACTAATCACAACGGGGGGCGGCCATGAACGAAGCTTCACGCCGCGAAACAGACGCCACAGCCATCTCACACATCACGACAGAGCGAAAGATCCCATCCATGTGCCAGCACCAGCCACCGTGTCCCTCAGCCGACTCCGCCGACCGGGAATCCGCCCGTCTCGTGGCGCACCACCCGGAGCAGGGTTGGAGCCTGCTGTGCAACGGTGTCCTGCTCTTCGAGGACACCGGTGAGCTCCTGCCGGACGGCCAGATCATCGCCCCGCACCGTCCGCTGGGCACCGGCAAGGTGATGACCGCCGCGTAGCGCCTGCCGGCAGCACGCCGGAGAGGTCCTGCAGCACTACCGGGCGACGCGATGACCGACGCCCGGCGTACTCCCAGGGGCCGGTCGCAGACCCTGACTGCGAGCCGGCCCCCACGTGTATCCAGGGGTGGTCACTCAGCGTAGTTCTCCGTGCGCCTGAGGCGGCGGCCCACCTACCTCAGCCGCCTCAGCGCCTGCCGTATCGCGAAGTACGCCGGCTTCGGACGCAGTTCCTCGTCCCACGGCAGCGCGGCACCCTCGCCCTCGAAGAACGCCGGGATCCAGGAGTACTTGTCGGTGTAGTCCCAGACGGTGATGCCCACACACCGGCGCACGGCCAGGCACGCCCCGGTCAGGTCCCGGTACCACTCGGCCTGCTGGGCCAGTTTCTCCTCGGTCACCGGCAGGATCATCCGGATGTCGACCTCGGTGAGCGCGGTGTCGAGCCCCAGCCCGGCGAAGCGCCGGAGATTGTTCTCCAGCGTGGTCGGATAGCCGTACTGCAGGGCCAGGTGCGCCTGGAGGCCGATGCCGTCGAGCGGTACTCCCTGGGCCTTCAGCTCTTTGGCGAGACGGAAGTAGGCGTCGCTCTTCGGGCCGACCGCCTCGATGTTGTAGTCGTTGAGGTAGAGCTTGACCTTCGGGTCGGCCTGGCGGGCCCAGCGCAGGGCGTCGGCTATGTAGCCGGGGCCGAGCGTCTTGTGGAAGACCGTCTCGCGGTAGGTGCCGTCCTCGTTGAAGGCCTCGTTGACGACGTCCCAGGCGAACACCTTGCCGCGGTAGTGCCGTACCTCCTTCTGGATGTGGTTCTTCAGTACGGCCCGCAGCTCGTCCGCCGTCCACTCGCGGCCCGTCAGCCAGCCGGGCAGCTGGCTGTGCCAGACGAGGGTGTGGCCGCGCACCTTCTGGTGGTTGGCGCGGGCGAGGTTCACGATCTCGTCGCCCTTCGAGAAGTCGAACACACCCTGCTGGGGCTCGGTGGCGTACCACTTCATGCCGTTGCCGGGGGTGATCTGGTCGAACTCGCTGCCGAGGAGCGCCTTGTACGGCCCGTCGACCAGCTCGGGGTTGTCGGTCGCGCTGCCGAAGTAGCGGCCCTGGCGCTGGGCGAGGTCGGCGAGGGTGGGCGGTTTGCCGTGGGCCTGGGCCGCCGGGCCGCTCGCCACACCCGCGGCGACCAGGACGGCGGCGAGGGCGCAGGCGAGTCTCAGACGGTTCTTGCGCATGGTGCGACTCCTCACGTAGCGGTGGTGTGTTGAGCCGTACGTCCGCCCGCGCGCGTCAACCCTTGGTCGCGCCGGCGGTGAGGCCGCCGACGAGCTGGCGCTCGGCGACCGAGTAGAAGGCGAGGGCGGGGACCATGGCCAGCACCAGGTAGGCGAAGACGCGGGCGTAGTCCGCGGAGTACTGACCCTGGAACTGCTGGACGCCGATCGGGATGGTCCACCAGGTGGAGTCGGTGAACACCAGCAGCGGCAGAAAGAAGTTGTTCCAGCTGGTGACGACGGCGAGGACCGAGACGGTGCCCAGCGCGGGCCGTGCCATGGGCAGCAGCACCCGCCAGAAGAAGCCGAGGGGGCCGCACCCGTCGAGCGTGGCCGCCTCCTCCAACTCGCCGGGGATCTCCCGGAAGAAGCCGCGCAGGATGATGATGGTCATCGGCAGCCCGAAGGCGGCCTGCGGAAGGATCACGCCGAGCGGATTGTCCAGCAGGCCCAGGGAGCGCAGCAGCAGGAACAGGGGCAGGGCCGCGACCGCGAAGGGGAACATCAGTCCCATCGTGAAGAGGGTGAACAGCGCCTCCCGGCCCCGGAAGGCGAACCGTGCGAAGGAGAAGGCCGACAGCGCGGAGACCGCCACGACCAGGACGGTCGTCCCCACCGCGATCAGCGTGCTGTTGCCGATCAACCGCCAGAAGTCGCCCGAGCCGAGGATGTCCGTGTAGTTGCCGGCCACCCACGACTCCGGCAGTCCGACCGGGTTGCGGGACAACTCGTCGGTGGACTTGAAGCCGGACACGACGGCGTAGAGCAGCGGCACGACCATCACGGCGCCGACCACCAAGAGGATCACGTGCAGCGGCAGACTCGTCCTGCCGGTCTTCCTGCCCGTCTTCCTGCCCGTCTTCCTGCCCGTCTTCCTGCCGGACCTGGCCGTCACTTGGCGCCTCCCCGCATGGTCGTGGTGGCCCCTTCGAGGTCGCGGCGGAGCACGAACCGCTGGTAGGAGAGGGCGAAGACGAGGCTGATGCCGAACATGACCACGCTGATCGCGCTGGCGTAGCCGACCTGGTGGCGCTTGAAGCCGTACTGGAACATGGTCACGGCCATCGTCTCGGAGTGGTGGTCGGGACCGCCGGCGGTGGTCACCCAGACCAGGTCGAAGAGCTGGATCGACCCGATGACGGACAGGAACACGCTGATCCGCAGAGTGGGCGCGAGGAGCGGCAGCGTGACGCCGCGGAAACGCTGCCAGGCGTTCGCGCCGTCGACCAGCGCGGCCTCGGTCAACTCCGCGGGGATGGACTGGAGTCCGGCGAGGTAGAGCATCATGTGGAAGCCGAAGTACTTCCATGTCATGACCAGGAAGAGTGTGGCCATGACGGTGGACGGGTCGGCGAACCACTCGCCGCCGAGCCCGTCGAGTCCGATGCGGCCCAGGATCTGGTCGGCGAAGCCGTCGTCGGGGGCGAAGATCATGCCGAACAGGACGCCGGTGATGGCCTCGGACAGGACGTACGGCCCGAAGAACAGCATCCGGTAGAAGGCCCGGCCGCGCAGCTTCTGGTTGAGCAGTACGGCCATGGCGAGCGCGAACGGCAGCTGGACGGCGAGCGACAGCACGACCAGGACCAGGCAGCGCCACAGGTCGCCGAGGAAGACGGGATCCTGGAAGAGTCTGGTGAAGTTGTCGGCGCCGATGTAGTCGGACGGCATGCCGAAGCCGCCCCAGCGGAAGAAGGCGGCATACAGCGCGAACAGCATCGGCAGCAGCACCAGGACGAGGAACAGCACCAGCGCGGGCACCTGGAAGCCGACCGCGGTGAGCCAGTGCAGCACTCGACGCCGGGACCGCCCGCGGGCCGCGCCGGTGGGCGGGGGCGGGCGATCGACGCCTGGCCCGGTGCGCTTGTCCGGCAGGAACGTGGAGGTCATCGCCGGCTACTGCTCTTCCTTCGCGGTCTGCGTGATCGACTCGGCGACCTGCTGGGGCGACTTGGACCCGGCGACGAGCGCGCCGACGCTGTCGTTGACCTCCTGGCCGACGGCGGGCGCGTAGGCCTGGTCGAGATAGAGCTGGAAGCCGGTGGCGCCCTTCAACTGCGCCTGTACGGCCTTGATGTTGGGGTCGGTGAGGGCCCTCTCGGCCGCCGGGACCACGGGCAGGACGCCGGTCTTCTTGACGAGCTCCACGTCCGTCGCCTCGGAGGCGAAGAACTTCAGGAAGTCGACGGCGGCCTGCGGAGCCCCGCTGCGCAGGGCGTGCCCGCCACCCCCGCCGAACACCTCGGTGATCGTGCCCTTGCCCCCGTCCACCGCGGGGAACGGGAAGAACCCGAGATCGTCGCCGAGGCCCTTGCCGGCGTCGGCCTGGACGACCGGGGCCCACTGGCCCATGAGCTCCATCGCCGCCTTGCCGTTGCCGACGGCAGCGGCCTGACCGGTGGGGGTGGAGTAGGCGGCGCCGAGGAAACCCTTCTGGAACGGCTGGAGGTCGACGAGCTCCTGGAGGTGCCGGCCGGCCTGCACGAAGGGGTCGCCGGTGAAGTCCTTGTCGTCGTAGGCCTTCTGGAGGGCGGAGGCGCCCGCGGTGCGCATCGAGAGGTACGCCCAGTAGTACATGCCGGGCCACTTCTCCTTGCCCGCGAGAGCGAGCGGCGTGGTGCCCTTGGCCTTCAACTTCCGTACGGCGTCGAGGAAGTCGCTCCAGGTCGTCGGCGGCTCGGTGATGCCCGCGTCCTCGAAGAGGGCCTTGTTGTACCAGAAACCGATCATGCCGATGTCGAACGGGATGCCGTAGACCTTCTGGTCGAGGAGGTACGGCTCCTTCGCGACCGGCAGCAGGCCGTCGGCGAAGTCCTTGGTGCGGTCGGTGAGGTCCTCGACGAGCCCGGCGTCGGCCTGCTGCTTCAGGACGCCGCCGCCCCAGGTGTGGAAGATGTCGGGCAGCTTCCCGGAGGCGGTCAGGGCCGTCATCTTCGACTTGTAGGCGTCGTTCTCCAACTGGACGATCTTTACCTTCACCTTGGGGTTCTGGGCCTCGAACTTCTCGGCCAGCGCCGCCCAGACGCTCTTAGTCGGCTCGGTGGTGGAGATGTTCCACCACTCGATGGTGGTCGTGCCGTCCGACGACCCTCCGTCCGAGTCGCCGCCGCAACCGCTCAGTGCCGTCATGCCCACACCGGCCCCGGCGGAGGCCGCCAGGAAGCCGCGGCGGGACAGTCCCGGGTCGCCCATCATGCGCTCCTTGGGTACGGGACGGCGCGTCCATGGCCACACCGTCCGTTGCATCGAAAGTTTCGGAATGAATTCAGAAAGCTTCGCTGCTGCCGCACCCTAGAGACAGCTACCAAACGGTGGCAACCCTTTGAGCAAGGTGAATTGGGCTCTCCTTGCTCAGTCTGGGAGCTGCTCGAAACATTCGACTCCGGAGGCGAACTTTACGGTCGCCCTGACGCCGGACGTCTCAGAGGCCGACGTCGCGGCGGCGGATGTCGTCCAGGGACTCGCGGCGAATCAGGAGCCGGGCGTGGCTGTCGGCCACGGCGACCACCGGTGGGCGGCCCACCAGGTTGTAGCCGGAGGCCATGGACAGGTGGTAGGCGCCGGCGGCCGGGACTGCGAGGAGGTCTCCCGGGCGGATGTCGTCGGGGAGTTCGACGTCCGCGGCGACGACGTCGCCCGCCTCGCAGTGGCGGCCCACCACGGTCACCGGAGCGAGGGCGGCGGTACTGTGCCTGCCCACCAGCCGGGGCGCGTAGCGCACCCCGTACAGAGCGGGCCGCGGGTTGTCGCTCATGCCGCCGTCCACCGCGACATAGGTGTGCGCACCGGTGCGCTTGACGGCGAGGACGTGGTAGAGCGCAATGCCCGCCGGGCCCGCGATCGCTCGTCCCGGCTCGATGATGAGGCGCGGCACCGTGAGCCCGGCCGCCGCGCAGGCCTCGGCCAGTTCCGTCCGCACCCTGCGCGCGAGCAGGGTCAGGTCCAGGACCGGCTCGCCGGGCCGGTAGGCGATGCCGTGGCCGCCGCCCAGGTCGAGTTCGGGCAGGACCAGGCCGTGCTGCTCGTACAGCCGGGCCATGAGGCCGACGATGCGCCGTACGGCGGCGATGTAGGGCTTCACGCTGGTGATCTGCGAGCCCAAGTGGCAGTGCAGGCCGGTGAGTTCGAGCTGCGGCTGGTCCAGGATCCGGGCGATGGCGTGCTGCGCGTAGCCGTCCGGGATGGACAGACCGAACTTCTGGTCCTCGGTCCCGGTGCGGATCTTCTCGTGCCCGCCGGCGCTGATGCCGGGCACGACGCGGACCATGACCTTCTGGTGGCCGTCGGGCCCGACCGCCGCGGCCAGCCGGGCGATCTCGGACGGGCTGTCGATGACAATGCGGCCGACGCCGAGGCGAAGCGCGGTCTCCAGGTCACGCGGCGACTTCGCGTTGCCGTGCAGCACGATCCGCTCCGGCGGGAAGCCGGTGGTGACCGCGAGTTCCAGTTCACCGGCCGAGCAGACGTCCAGGCCAAGGCCCTCGTCGGCCATCCAGTGGACCATCGCGCGGCACAGGAACGCCTTGGCCGCGTAAAGGACTTCGGCGTCCGGGAAGGCGTGCCGGTAGGTGCGGCAACGCTCGCGCACCTCGGTCTCGTCCAGCACGTAGACGGGGGTGCCGAAGCGATCGGCGACCTCGGCCAGGGGCACACCGCCGACGGCGAGGTCACCCGGGCGGGACTCGGCGGCCGAGACGGGCCAGACGGACAGGGCATCGGCAGGGCCGGCGGTCGCGGCGGAGGCCGTGGCCGTGGGTTCGTGAAGCGTGGTCATGGCGGGCCCCCTCAGCCGATCCGCAGGGCGGGAACAGGGACGACGGGCTCGATCGGCGTGGGAGCCGGTGCCGCGAACTGCGGGTCCACCGTGACGGTGGTGACGCCGAGCGGTGCGGCCAGGGCGCGCAGGGCAGGCTCGGCGAGCCTGATCCAGGGCTGCTCGGGGCCGAGGGTCGCGGCCAGCTGCCGCGATGACGTGAAGCCTACGGCCGTACGGTCGCCGAGGGGCGTACGGAAGAGGCGGGCCGCACAGGCGGCGGCCGGTCCCGGCCGGACCGGAACGTACAGAGGGCCGGCCGGGAACCGTTCAGAGGGCTCCGGGTCTTCGTCGTACTGGATGTCTGCCATGGGGTGCCTCCGGGAGGAACCGAGGTGGATCGGGTGGGTGGCTTGACAGCCCCGGCGCGGGGAGGCGGACCGGGGCTTGCCACCGACGGTATGCCCGATGACCGGGGTGTTCGGGCGGTTCATGACGCGATGCTGACGGCGATCGGCCGGACACTGACGGGACGTTGACGCGGAGCCCGGCCCGCCGGGGCGAAGGCCGTCAGAGCCGCGCCAAGAAGTGCCGTCGGGGCTGGCTGCGGGCCTGCGGCAGGCGTGTGATGGGAGCGGCCCGTCGAGGGCTTCCCGCGAGAACGGCTCGCGGGCGTGTGCGAAGAACGGTGGAGTCATGTCCGGTTCCGGCAGCGCCGCGACAGCACGGGTCGTGGTCGGAGTGAGCGGTTCCGTGGGCAGCTTGACGGCCCTGCGCCGGGCCGCCGACGAGGCGCGGCGGCGGGGCGCGCAGCTGTGGCCGGTGCCGGCATGGCAGCCGCCCGGCGGGGACCCCGTCGCCCGGCGCGGTCCAGGGGTGAGCCTGATGCAGGGCGAGTGGCAGCGCCTGGCGCGCGAGCGTCTGGTCACCGTCCTCGGCGACGTGTTCGGCGAGACCGGCCCCGGCGTGTGGATGCACGCCCTCGTCGCGCGTGGCACTCCGGGACAGGCACTGGTCGAGATCGCCGACGGCGAGGACGACATCCTGGTCGTCGGCGCCGGCCGGCGCAGCCTCCGGCATCGCGCGTGCTGCCGCTCGGTGACCCGCTACTGCCTCGCCCACGCCGCCTGCCCGGTCCTCGCGGTACCGCCGTCACCGCTGGAGTTTGAGCTGGCGGCCGTACACCGGCGCAACGCCTGGCGACTGCGGCTGGACACACGGCACTTGGCGAAGGAGACGGCGCGGCCGGACGGGGCGTGACCCCGGGGGCCACACCCGGTACCGGCCATGGCCCGTGCTCCGGGCGTCTACGGCATTGCCGCAGCCGGCACCTCCGTCTCCCCCGGCCGCCTTCCCCGCGCCATCCGCAGACTCAGCACCATCGTCAGCCCGCCCCCGGGCGTGTCCTCGGCGTTGACCGTGCCGCCCATCGCCTCCGCGAAGCCCCGTGCGACCGCGAGCCCGAGCCCGACGCCGGCACCGCGCGGGGCGTCGCCGTAGCGCTGGAAGGGCTCGAAGATGCGTTCCTTGGCCTCGTCCGGGACGCCCGGGCCGCGGTCGACCACGCGTACCTCGACCCGGTCGGCGATGGCGCTCGCGGCGACCAGCACCGGTTCGTCCTGGCGGCTGTACTTCACGGCGTTCTCGACGACGTTGGCGACGACACGCTCCAACAGACCCTTGTCCACGGAGACCATGGGCAGCGTCTCCGGGATGTCCAGTTCCACGCTGTCCCCCGGAACCCCGCCGAGCGCCGTCGGCACCACCTCGTCGAGGTCGATCTCCCTGATCAACGGCTTGACCGTGCCGGTCTGGAGGCGCGACATGTCCAGCAGGTTGCCGACCAGGTGGTCGAGCCGGTCGGCGCCCTCCTCGATGGCCTCCAGCAGCTCGGCCTCGTCCTCCTGCGACCAGGCAACGTCGTCCGATCGCAGCGAGGACACCGCCGCCTTGATGCCCGCGAGAGGAGTACGCAGGTCATGGCTGACGGCGGCCAGCAGCGCGGTACGGATGCGGTTGCCCTCGGCCAGTTCCTTGGCCCGGTCGGCCTCGCGGCGGAGGCGCCGGCGGTCCAGGACGACGGCGGCCTGTGCGGCGAAGGCGGCGAGCACCCGGCGGTCCTCGGCGGGCAGCACCCGCCCCGTCAGGGCCAGGGCCATGTGGTCGCCGACCGGCACGTCCACGTCCGCGTCGTCGGGGTTCCGGCAGGGCCGGGGTCCCACGCTGCCCGCGCAGGTCCACGGGGCGACGTCGCTCTCCCGCTCCAGCAGAGCCACCGACCCCATGCCGAACGTCTCGCGGACGCGCTCCAGCAGCGCCTCCAGACTGGTCTCACCGCGCAGGACGTTCCCGGCGAGGAAGGAGAGGATCTCCGACTCGGCGCGCAGACGTGCCGCCTGGTGGGTGCGGCGGGCCGCCAGGTCGACCACGGAGGCCGCCGCCACGGCCACGCCGATGAAGATCGCGATGGCGACGATGTTCTTCGGGTCGGCGATGGTCAGAGTGTGCACAGGTGGCGTGAAGAACCAGTTCAGGAGCAGCGAACCCACCACCGCGGAGGCCAGTGCCGGCAGTAGCCCGCCGAGAAGCGCGACGGCGACCGTCAGCGCCAGGTACAGCAACATGTCGTTGGCGAGGCCGACTTCCGGCGCGACGTGCGTCAGCAGCAGGGTGAGGACGACGGGGCCGAGGACCCCGGCCAGCCAGCCCCAGATGATCCGCGCCCGGCCGAGCCGTGCCGTGCGGGCGACGGGCAGCCCGCGCCCCTTGCCCGCCTCGCCATGGGTGATCAGGTGGACGTCGAGGTCCGGACCCGAGTCCCGGGCGACCGTGGCGCCGACGCCGGGCCCGAGGACGTACTGCCAGCTCTTGCGGCGGGAGACGCCGAGGACGATCTGGGTGGCGTTGACGCCGCGCGCGAAGGCCAGCAGGGCCGCCGGGATGTCGTCCCCGACCACGTGGTGGAAGGTGCCGCCGAGGTCCTCGACGAGGGTGCGCTGGACGGCCAGCTCCTTGGGCGAGGCGGAGGTCAGGCCGTCGCTGCGGGCGATGTAGACGGCGAGCACCTCGCCGCCGGCGCCCTTCTCCGCGAGCCGGGCCGCCCGGCGGATCAGCGTCCGCCCTTCCGGACCGCCGGTCAGGCCCACGACGATCCGTTCCCGCGAACCCCATATGGTCGTGACCTCGTGCTCGCTGCGGTACGCGTTGAGGTACTCGTCGACGCGGTCGGCCACCCAGAGCAACGCCAGCTCCCGCAGTGCGGTCAGGTTCCCCGGCCTGAAGTAGTTGGACAGGGCCGCGTCGACCTTGTCCGGCTGGTAGATGTTGCCGTGCGCCATCCGCCGCCGCAGCGCCTGTGGCGACATGTCGACCAGCTCGATCTGGTCGGCCCTGCGCACCACCTCGTCCGGCACCGTCTCCTGCTGCCGTACGCCCGTGATCGACTCGACGACGTCACCGAGAGACTCCAGGTGCTGGATGTTGACGGTCGATATCACGTCGATACCGGCGGCGAGCAGCTCCTCCACGTCCTGCCAGCGCTTGCCGTTGCGCGAGCCCGGAATGTTGGTGTGGGCCAGCTCGTCGACGAGCGCCACCTGGGGCCTGCGGGCGAGGACGGCGTCCACGTCCATCTCCGTGAAGGACGAGCCCCGGTACTCCAGTTCCTTGCGACGTATCTGCTCCAGGCCGTGCAGCATCACCTCGGTGCGCGGCCGGTCGTGGTGTTCCACGAACGCGACCACGCAGTCGGTGCCCCGCTCCACGCGCCGGTGCGCCTCGGAGAGCATCGCGTACGTCTTGCCGACGCCCGGTGCCGCACCGAGATGGATCCGAAGCCTGCCGCCTCCCATGTTCACCCTTCGAAGCGGTAACCCATGCCGGGTTCGGTGATGAGATAGCGAGGGTGCGAGGGGTCCGCCTCGAGCTTGCGGCGCAGTTGAGCCATGTAGACCCGCAGGTAGTTGGTCTTGCCGCTCCGGGACACCCCCCAGACCTCCCGCAGCAGGTGCTGCTGCGTGACGAGGTGCCCGGGACGGATCACGAGGATCTCCAGCAGATGCCACTCGGTCGGGGTGAGGCGTACGTCGCGGCCGGCCCGTACGACCCTCTTGGCCAGCAGGTCGATGGTGAACTCGGCGGTCGCCACGTGCGTCGTGCCGGGAGCGAGTGGGGTCCCCTCGGAGCGGCGCACCGCGGCCCGCAGCCGGGCCATGAGCTCGTCCATGCTGAAGGGCTTGGTGACGTAGTCGTCGGCGCCCGCATCGAGCGCGGCCACCTTCTCGTCGGCGGCCCGACGGGCCGACAGCACCATGATCGGCACACGGGTCCAGCCGCGCAGCG
Source organism: Streptomyces sp. NPDC107528 (assembly GCF_055639295.1). Lineage (NCBI taxonomy): Bacteria > Bacillati > Actinomycetota > Actinomycetes > Kitasatosporales > Streptomycetaceae > Streptomyces > Streptomyces sp. NPDC107528. Next base: position 26,090 of record NZ_JBVKAV010000012.1, on the reverse strand, counting down.
CCGTGATGACGTCGACCCCGTCCATGTCGGGCAGGCCGAGGTCGAGCATCACCACGTCCGGCTGACGCGCGGCCGCCAGCCGGAGGGCCGTGGCGCCGTAGGGCGCCGCGTCCACTCCGTACCGGCGTGCCCGCATGTTGATCACGAGTGCTCGTACCAGCTGGGGGTCGTCTTCCACGACCAGCACCCGGGTCATCGGTCAGTCGCCCTTGCTGAGTTCCTTGAGCGCGATGTTGAGTTCGAGGACGTTCACGCGTGGCTCACCGACGAAGCCGAGCGTGCGTCCCTCGGTGTGGTCGTCGACCAGCTTCTGCACCCGGGCGACGGGCAGGTCGTTGTGCTCGGCGACCCGGTGGACCTGTATGTCCGCGTACTGCGGGGAGATGTCAGGGTCCAGGCCGGAGCCGGAGGAGGTCACCGCGTCGGCGGGGACCTGGGAGGGCCTGACCGTGTAGCCGGGTACGGAGTTGTCCTTGACGACCTTTGCCTTCGCCTCCTTCACCCACTGGATCAGCTCGGGGTTGTCGCCGGAGCGGTTGCTGGCGCCGGACAGGATCAGCTTGTACTGCGTGTTGACCGAGTTCTCTCCCAGTCCGTTCGCGGGACGGGGCTGGAAGTAGTCCAGGCTGTAGCCCTGTTGACCGATCAGCGAGGAACCGACGACCTTGCCGTCCGCCTTGATCTCCGAGCCGTTCGCCTTGTCGCTGAAGAGCGCTTGTGCCACGCCGGTGACGGCCAGCGGATAGATGACGCCGGTGAGCAGGGTCAGCACGAGCAGCGCCCGCAGACCCGCGCCCAGCAATCGTCCGGTGTTCACAACGGAGTTGTTCATGGTCCTTCACCACGCCTTTGCGAATTACAGCCCGGGGAGCAGGGAGATGAGCAGGTCGATGAGCTTGATGCCGATGAACGGAGCGACCAGTCCGCCCAGCCCGTAGATGGTGAGGTTCCGCCGGAGCAAGCGGTCCGCGCTGAGCGGCCGGTACTGCACGCCCTTCAGGGACAGCGGCACCAGCGCGATGATGATCAGCGCGTTGAAGACGACCGCGGACAGGATCGCGGAGTCCGGCGAGGACAGGCCCATGATGTTGAGCTTGTCCAGGCCCGGATAGACGGCCGCGAACAGCGCCGGGATGATCGCGAAGTACTTCGCGACGTCGTTGGCGATGGAGAACGTGGTCAACGCGCCCCGGGTGATCAGCAGTTGCTTGCCGATCTCGACGATCTCGATGAGCTTGGTCGGGTTGGAGTCGAGGTCGACCATGTTGCCGGCCTCCTTGGCGGCCGACGTACCCGTGTTCATCGCCACGCCGACGTCCGCCTGGGCCAGCGCGGGCGCGTCGTTCGTACCGTCACCGGTCATCGCGACGAGCTTGCCGCCGGCCTGCTCCCGCTTGATGAGCGCCATCTTGTCCTCGGGAGTCGCCTCCGCGAGGAAGTCGTCCACGCCCGCCTCGTCGGCGATCGCCTTGGCGGTCAGCGGGTTGTCACCCGTGATCATGACGGTCTTGATGCCCATGCGGCGCAGTTCCTCGAACCGCTCCCGCATACCGTCCTTGACGACGTCCTTGAGGTGGATGACGCCTAGGATCCGGGCGCCCCCGGAGTCCTCCACCGCGACGAGCAGCGGCGTGCCGCCCGCCTCGGAGATCCGGTTGGCGACGGTGTCCGCGTCGTCCGCGACGGTGCCGCCCTGCTCCCGCACCCAGGCGATGACCGAACCGGCCGCGCCCTTGCGGATCTTGCGTCCGTCGACGTCCACGCCGGACATCCGGGTCTGCGCGGTGAAGGCGATCCACTCGGCACCGGCCAGCTCGCCCTGGTGACGCTCGCGCAGGCCGTACTTCTCCTTCGCCAGTACGACGACGGAGCGGCCCTCGGGCGTCTCGTCGGCCAGCGACGACAGCTGGGCGGCGTCCGCCAGCCGGGCCGCCGTCGTCCCGCTCACCGGCACGAACTCGGCGGCCTGGCGGTTGCCGAGCGTGATGGTGCCGGTCTTGTCGAGCAGCAGCGTGGAGACGTCACCGGCGGCCTCGACCGCCCTGCCGGACATGGCGAGTACGTTGCGCTGGACCAGCCGGTCCATGCCCGCGATGCCGATCGCGGAGAGCAGGGCGCCGATCGTGGTCGGGATCAGACAGACCAGCAGGGCGACCAGCACGACCATCGTCAGGTGCGTGCCCGCGTAGTCGGCCGGCGGCGGCAGTGTTGCGCAGGCGAGCAGGAAGACGATCGTCAGCGAGGCCAGCAGGATGTTGAGCGCGATCTCGTTCGGTGTCTTCTGCCGGGCGGCGCCCTCGACCAGGTTGATCATCCGGTCGATGAAGGTCTCGCCGGGCTTCGTCGTGATCTTGATGACGATGCGGTCGGAGAGGACCTTCGTACCGCCGGTGACGGCCGAACGGTCGCCGCCGGACTCACGGATGACGGGCGCGGACTCGCCGGTGATGGCCGACTCGTCGACGGACGCGACGCCGTCGACGACGTCACCGTCGCCGGGGATGACATCTCCCGCCTCGCAGACGACGAGGTCGCCGATCCTCAGCTCGGTGCCGGCGACGACCGTGCCGTCGACCTTGCGTGCCACGGTGTCGGTCTTGGCCTTGCGCAGGGTGTCGGCCTGCGCCTTGCCGCGGCCCTCGGCGACGGCCTCGGCCAGGTTGGCGAAGAGCACGGTCAGCCACAGCCAGGCGCTGATGGTCCAGCCGAACCAGTCGCCGGGGTTCTTGAACGAAAAGGCGGTGGTGAGGACCGATCCGACGAGCACGACGAACATGACCGGGGACTTGACCATCACCCGTGGGTCGAGCTTGCGGAAGGCGTCCGGCAGCGACTTGACCAGCTGCTTGGGGTCGAAGAGGCCGGCACCGACACGACCCTCGGGGGCCTTGTGCCCGGTGGGTACGTCGCTGTGCGGCGCCCGGGTCGGGGTGACTGTGGACATGGAGCCCTCTTGCTTGTCGATACGAGTGGTCATGACGCCAGCCCCTCGGCCAGCGGACCCAGCGCCAGCGCCGGGAAGTACGTCAGACCGGTGATGATGATGATCGTGCCGACCAGCAGACCCGCGTAGAGCGGCTTGTCGGTCCGCAGCGTGCCCGCGGTCTGGGGGACCGGTTTCTGCTCGGCGAGCGAGCCGGCCAGCGCCAGCACGAACACCATCGGCAGGAAGCGGCCGAACAGCATGGCCAGGCCCAGCGTCGAGTTGAACCACTGGGTGTCCGCGTTCAGACCGGCGAAGGCTGAGCCGTTGTTGTTCGAGGCGGACGTGTAGGCGTACAGGATCTCGGAGAATCCGTGCGCCCCGCTGTTCGTCATGGAGTTGCCCGGCGTGGGCAGCGCCATGGCCGCGGCGGTGAAGGTCAGCACCAGGGCCGGAGTGATCAGGATGTAGCAGGCCGCCAGCTTGATCTCGCGGGAGCCGATCTTCTTGCCCAGGTACTCGGGCGTACGGCCGACCATCAGACCGGCGATGAACACCGCGATGATCGCCATGATCAGCATGCCGTAGAGGCCGGAGCCGGTACCACCGGGCGCGATCTCGCCCAGCATCATCCCGAGCATGGTGATACCGCCGCCAAGTCCCGTGAACGAGGAGTGGAAGGAGTTCACCGCACCGGTCGAGGTGAGCGTGGTCGCCGTGGCGAAGATCGACGAACCGCCGACTCCGAACCGGACCTCCTTGCCCTCGTACGCCCCGCCCGCGAGGTCGAACGCCGGACCGTGGTGGGCGAACTCGGTCCACATCATCAGCGCCGTGAAGCCGAGCCAGATGGTGGCCATCGTCGCCAGGATCGCGTAACCCTGCTTCACCGAGCCGACCATCAGACCGAAGGTGCGGGTCAGCGCGAACGGGATCACCAGGATCAGGAAGATCTCGAACAGGTTCGAGAACGGGGTGGGGTTCTCGAACGGGTGGGCACTGTTGGCGTTGAAGTAACCGCCACCGTTCGTGCCCAGTTCCTTGATCGCCTCCTGCGAGGCGACCGCGCCGCCGTTCCACTGCTGCTGCCCGCCCATGAACTGGCCGACCTCGTGAATGCCGGAGAAGTTCTGGATGGCGCCGCACGCGACCAGGACGACCGCGGCAACGGCCGCGACCGGCACCAGAATGCGTACGACGCCGCGCACCAGGTCGGACCAGAAGTTGCCCAGCTCACCGGTGCGCGAGCGCGCGAACCCGCGCACCAGCGCCACGGCCACGGCGATGCCGACGGCCGCGGACACGAAGTTCTGCACGGCCAGCCCGGCGGTCTGCACGACGTGGCCCATGGCCTGCTCGCCGTAGTACGACTGCCAGTTGGTGTTGGTGACGAAGGACACGGCGGTGTTGAAGGCCTGGTCCGGATCGATCGCGGAGAAGCCCAGCGAACCGGGCAGCACACCCTGGAGCCGCTGCAGCAGGTACAGGAACAGCACGCCCGCCACCGAGAAGGCGAGCACACCACGCAGATACGCCGGCCAGCGCATCTGCGTGTCGGGGTCGGCACCGATGCCCTTGTAGATCCACTTCTCGACACGCCAGTGCTTGTCGGAGGAGTAGACCCTGGCCATGTGGTTGCCGAGGGGTATGTAGGCGAGAGCCAGCGCGCCGATCAGGGCGAGCAGTTGGAGGACGCCTGCGAGTACGGGACCCATGTCTGCTCTCAGAACCTCTCCGGGAAGATCAGGGCGAGGATGAGATAGCCCAGCAGGGCGACGGCCACGACGAGGCCGACGATGTTCTCGGCGGTCACAGCTTGGTCACCCCCTTGGCGACGAGCGCCACCAGCGCGAAGCACACGATCACGGTGACGACGAAGGCCAGATCGGCCATCGTGAACTCCTGGAGTGAGGATCGGTTGAACAGGGACGATTCGAGGAAACAGCCTGTGTGGCCGGATTCGGCCACCGTTGACGGGTCCCTTACGGCGCTCTGCGCCTCCTTGACGGGACTCATACGCGGCCCGGCCCGAGGTCAGGACAAGCGGAACCGCAGCCGGCAGATCACCGCGTCGGTCTCCCGCCGTACGGCGTGCGCGACGACGGCGCCCCGCTGGTTCTGAAGGAGCCGCTGCCACAGCCGCTCCGGCTCGGTGTCCGGGATCAGGACGGTGACCCGGGTGGCCGGTTCGGCCGCCATGACGTCCCGCACGTAGGCGGCGATGGGACGGCCCGGACTGCGCCGCTCGCAGGTCAGCCGCACCAGAGGCACGCCGGGGTCCCACTCGGCCCAGGACCGCTCCAGGGCGTGCAGGGCGGCCCGGTCCTCGGGGTCCGGGTAGCAGACGGTGACGGCACGGACCTCGTCGCCGAGGGAGGCCGCGGCGGTCAGGGCCTCCGAGGTGAGGCGGGACAGGGATGACACGGGGACGATCACGACGGACCGGGCGCGGTGCGGACGCTCGGGGACACGGCCGAGCCCCAGCCGCTCGCCGATCCGTCCATAGGCGCGGTGCACGGTCTCGAAGGCCACGACCAGCAGGGGCAGGGCGATCACTGTCAGCCAGGCGCCCTCCTTGAACTTGGTGGTGGTCACGACGACGGCCGCGACACCGGTGAGCAGGGCACCGAAACCGTTGAGCGCGGCCTTCCCCTGCCACCCCGGCCCCTTTCCGAGCCGCCAGTGCCGGACCATGCCGACCTGGGCGATCGTGAAGCCGACGAAGACGCCGATGGCGAACAGCGGCACCAGGGTGTTGGTGTCACCGCCGGAGAAGACCAGCAGCGCGGCGGAGACGACGGCCAGGGTCAGGACACCGTGCCGGTGGACCTGACGATCGGCCTTGAGCATGAAGACGTGCGGCAGATAGTTGTCGCGGGCCAGCAGCTTCAGCAGCACCGGAAGGCCGCCGAAGGAGGTGTTCGCGGACAGGGCCAGCAGGATCATCGTCGCGAACTGGATGACGTAGAAGGCCCAGTTGTGGCCGAGCGAGGCGTCCGCGAGCTGGGCGAGGACGGTGACGCCCTCGACCGGCTGGAGGTGGAAGCGCGAGATCAGTACCGACAGGCCGATCAGCATCACACCGAGCACGGCACCGAGGGCGAGCTCCGCGTGCTGGGCGCGCTTGGCGCGGGGGACTCGGAAGGAGGGGACGGCGTTGGCGATGGCCTCGACGCCGGTGAGGGCGGAGCAGCCGGAGGCGAAGGCCTTCAGCAGCAGCAACGCGCCTACGGTCGTGGCGTTGTCGGCGAGCACGGAGGCATGGCCGGCCGCGGCCGCCGTGCTGACCGGCTCGGACCGGAACAGGCCCACCCCGATCAGCACGAAGATCGATCCGACGAACACGACGGTCGGCACGATGAATACCCTCGCCGACTCCACGATGCCCCGGAGGTTGACGGCCGTGACGAGCGCGAGCACGGCCAGGCACAGCCACAGGCGGTCGTCGTAGAGGGCGGGGAAGGCGGAGGTCAGCGCCGCCACGCCGGCCGTGACGGCGACGGCGACGTTGAGGACGTAGTCCAGGACGAGCGAGGCCGCCGCGACCAGGCTCGTGCGCCTGCCCAGGTGCGTCCTGGCCACGGCGTAGGAGCCGCCGCCGTCCGGGAAGGCCGCGATCACCTGGCGGTACGAGGCGACCAGCACCGCCAGCAGGGCGGCGATGGCCAGCGTGACGGGAAGCGTGAAGCCGAGGCCGTGCGCGCCGGCGGCGGCCAGGACGAGCACGATCGCCTCGGGCCCGTAGGCCACCGACGCCATGGCGTCGAGCGAGAGGGCGGCCAGCCCGGTGACCGCGGTCAGCCGGTGCCGATCACCGGTGTCCGGCGGCTCCTCGTCGGCGACGGGCGCCCCGGGCTCGTTGGCAAGGACGGACATGGTGCGGGCTCCTTCGTACGGGACGAAAAGCCGCACGCGGAAACCCGCGCGCGGGCACCAAGGTTCTGTCCGGATCCCGCCGTTCCCTGCCACTCCTTGCGCGTTCTTCGCGCTGAACCGACCGTCCTTGACGGCACTTTGACGCCCCGAGGGGGCTCGGGGAACTTCGCGGCCGGCCAGGGTCAACCCCTACCGGCCGAACCGCAGGCACCGCTCCCGGCGAACACCGTCACGCTGGGTGTCCACCCTCGGCAGACCGCCTCGCCCGCCACGCGCGGCCCGTCCCCGCCCCTATGTCCCCGGAGCTCGATCAATGCTGTTCGCCACGCCCCGACCCGGCCAGTCTTAACGGAAGCTTGACGCCCATGACCCCCTGATCCGTGGGCCCATGCGTCACTCTCCGCTTACGCTGATCCCGCCGTCCGCGTGATGGCCGAAATCGCGCCGACCCGCACATCAGGAGCACGCCGATGGCCACGACCGAACACTCGACGTCCAGTCGCGTGCGCTCCTGGATGCTGCAAGGGCTGTCCGACATGGGCAAGGGCCACGGCCCCGGGGGCCCGCACGCCGAGCCGGAGCCCGCACACAAGGGCCGGCCCTGGTACCGCGTCATGTGCCTCACCGGCGTCGACTACTTCTCGACCCTCGGCTATCAGCCAGGAATCGCCGCCCTTGCGGCCGGCCTGCTCTCCCCCATCGCCACGATCGTGCTCGTGATCGTCACGCTGGCGGGCGCCCTGCCCGTCTACCGGCGGGTGGCCGAGGAGAGCCCGCACGGCGAGGGCTCGATCTCGATGCTGGAGCGGCTGCTGTCCTTCTGGAAGGGCAAGCTGTTCGTCCTGACCCTGCTGGGCTTCGCCGCCACCGACTTCCTGATCACCATCACCCTGTCGGCCGCCGACGCCTCGACCCACCTGGTCGAGAACCCGCACCTGAACAGCGCCCTGCACGACAAGCAACTGCTGATCACCCTCATCCTCGTGGCCCTGCTCGGCGCGGTGTTCCTCAAGGGGTTCCTGGAAGCGATCGGCGTCGCCGTCGTCCTGGTCGGCATCTATCTCGCGCTGAACGCGGTCGTCGTGGTCTCCGGCCTCTGGCACGTCATCACCGAGGGGCATGTGATCACCGACTGGTCCAGCGCCCTCACGGCCGAGCACGGCAACGTCTTCGTCATGATCGGCGTGGCCCTGATCGTCTTCCCCAAGCTCGCGCTCGGCCTGTCCGGCTTCGAGACCGGCGTCGCGGTGATGCCGCACGTCAAGGGCGACCCGGGTGACACCGAGGCACAGCCGCAGGGCCGGATCCGGGACACGAAGAAGCTGCTCACCACCGCCGCCCTGATCATGAGCTGCTTCCTGATCACGACGAGCTTCATCACCACGCTGCTGATCCCTGAGAAGGAGTTCGAACCGGGTGGCCAGGCCAACGGCCGCGCGCTCGCGTTCCTCGCCCACGAGTACCTCGGCAACGCCTTCGGCACGGTCTACGACGTCTCGACCATCGCCATCCTGTGGTTCGCCGGCGCCTCCGCCATGGCCGGCCTGCTCAACCTGATGCCGCGCTATCTGCCCCGCTACGGCATGGCACCGCACTGGGCCCGCGCGGTGCGCCCGATGGTCATCGTCTTCACCCTGGTCGCCTTCCTCGTCACCTGGATCTTCGACGCGGACGTCGACGCCCAGGGCGGCGCTTACGCCACCGGTGTCCTGGTGCTGATCAGCTCCGCCGCGATCGCCGTGACCATCGCGGCCCACAAGGCCGGTCAGCGGAACTGGACCGTCGGCTTCGCGGTCATCTCCGCGGTGTTCCTGTACACCACCGTCGTGAACGTCATCGAGCGCCCCGACGGTGTGAAGATCGGCGCCTGCTTCATCGCCGGCATCATCCTCGTCTCCCTGCTCTCACGGCTGATGCGCGCCTTCGAGCTACGCGTGACCAGCGTGACGCTGGACGACATGGCGGAACGTTTCGTCCGGGACATGGCCAGCCGCAAGATCCGGTTCATCGCCAATGAACCCGACCGGCGCGACAAGGCCGAGTACCGCGACAAGATCGAGCAGATCCGCAACGACAACGACGTCCCCGTCCAGGAGGACTTCGTGTTCGTCGAAGTGACGGTCACCGACCCGTCCGAGTTCGAGGCGGGCGTGACCGTACGCGGCGAGGTCCTGCACAACCGCTACCGGGTCCTCACCCTGGAGTCCTCCTCCATCCCCAACTCCCTGGCCGCGCTGCTCCTGCACGTCCGCGACACGACGGGCTGCATCCCCCACATCTACTTCGAGTGGACCGAGGGCACTCCCTTCGCCAACTTCCTGCGCTTCTTCCTCTTCGGCCAGGGCGAGGTCGCCCCGGTCACCCGCGAGGTGCTGCGCGAGGCGGAGCCCGACCGTGACCGCCGGCCCCGGGTGCACACCGGCTGAAACGGCCGCGGGCATCAGGATCGCGTCAAGGTTGCACCGGTAAGGCGTCAGAGCACCGACAGCTGCGGTCCCTCCGGCGCCCCGGAGCCCTACCGTCTGCACTGTGCAGGGAAGCGGACCCCTTCCGGTGCCGACCGGCGACCGCCACTGGCGTGGCAGCGCCTGGTTCGCGGTGGGCTGCGCGCTGGCCTTCCTCGGCATGACCCTGCTGGTCGACCTGGACGGGGAGACGCTGACACCGCCCCGCGCCCTGCTGTGGCTGGCCCTGACCGCTCTGCTCTTCACGATCCTGCTCCCCCAGCGGGTGACCGCGGGGCCGGGCTGGCTGGCGGTGCGTGGCCTCGTACGACGGCAGTCGGTGCGGACGGACGCGCTGGTGGCCGTACGACAGCACGGCCGCGTCTCCGCCCTGCTGACCCTGCGCGACACCGACGGCTGCCGCCTGGACCTGGATCCGCGGATCCTCGTCGCCAACCCGCTGCTCTGGCACGAGTTGGACACCGGGGTACGGCGCTCGCTCGAACGCGGGACGCTCCTCGAAGGCACGGACGTGGTCGAGCGGTTGGGGCATCAGATCGACGACGCCACGGCACAGGCCGTGCTCAGGGCGTCGGGGATGTTCTGAACGCCGTGCGCCGCGGGGGACGTACCACTATTCGGCCGTACTGCATCCGCCCGGCGATCTCGACCCGCAGGACGACCGGCGCACTTGCCTCAGCGGCCGGACGCGTCCTGACCTTGGCGTAGTCGATCGCCAGGGAGTCGGTGTCCACCACCATGCCGGGCCGCGTGACCAGCCTCAGTGTGCCGCCGCGCATGTCCAGGTCGATCCGCAGGGCCCCGCCGGCCATCACCGCCTGCGTGAAGTCGAGGGTCACATCGCCCCAGGACGACTCGATCTCCAGCCGTCGGGGCACCACCCACTCCCCGCACCGCCGAACCGCCCTGTTGCGCGATCCGGACGACGTCCTTGACCTCGACGCCGCCCGGCGCCGCCGGCAGATCCACCGTCAGTTCGGCCAACTCGCCCACCGTGCGGGCGGAGAGAGCGGCGGTCACCCGCTCGTCCAACTCCTCAATGGTCAGCCTGCCCTCCCCCGCCGCAGCGTTCAGCACGTCCACCGCGCGGTCCCGGTCCACGTCCGAAGCACGCAGCCCCGTGTGCGACAGCTCAGCCGCCATACCCTCACCCCGTTCGAACCCGACCGCCCCCACTGACGCCATATCGCGTTATACCCAACGGCCAACCCACTGCCTCGAGTTCCCCGCCCGGCCCCTATCGTGACCGGCATGCAGTCCTACACGATCGGCCAGGCGGCGCGGCTGCTCGGCGTGAGCCCCGACACCGCGCGCCGCTGGGCGGACGCAGGCCGCGTCGCGACCCACCGCGACGACACCGGACGACGACTCATCGACGGCAAGGACCTCGCCGCGTTCTCCGTCGAACTCGCCAGGTCCGGCGCCGACGGGGAGGAGGCCTCCTACACCTCCGCCCGCAACGCCTTCCCCGGCATCGTCACCGCGATCAAGCTCGGCGACGTCGCGGCCCAGGTGGAGATCCAGGCCGGCCCGCACCGACTGGTCTCCCTCCTGACCCGCGAGGCGGTCGAGGAACTGGGCCTGGAGGTCGGCATGGAGGCCACCGCCCGCGTGAAGTCGACGAACGTCCATATCGACCGCACGTAACCGGACAGTCGACGCCGTTACGGTAGGGACCGGAGTCCGCAAACCCGTACAAATCCCCATCCTCTCCCGCTCCCACACCAACCGTCTGCGAGGCGTCCCTCCATGAGCCTGAGCATCCGCAACCAACTCCCCGGCACCGTCACCGCCATCGCCCCCGGCGAGGTCATGGCAACCGTCAAGGTCCACCTCGACGGCGGTCAGGACCTCACCGCGGCGATCACCCTGGACGCCGTCGAGGACCTCGGCCTGGCCGAGGGGACCGGCGTGACCGCCCTCGTGAAAGCCACGGAGATCTCCCTCGCCACCGCACCGATCAGCGGCCTGTCCATCCGCAACCAACTCCCCGGCACGGTCACCGGCATCGCCACGGGCGGCGCGATGGCCTCGGTGAAGATCGCCGTGGACGGCGGCGTCGTGACGGCGGCCATCACCAGGGACGCCACCAACGACCTCGCCCTCGCGCCCGGAATGCCCGTAGTCGCCCTGGTCAAGGCGACGGAGGTGGCACTGACGACGGCGTGACGCGGGAGGGCTCCGCCCGCCGACGTGAGGCCAGACGGGTGCCCCCGCCGCCGGCCTGACGCACGGGGGCTGCCCCCACCGGCCCGACGCACGGGGGCTGCACGCACCGACCGCACGCACAAGGGCCGCACCCCGGCCTCACGCACGAAGGCCGCACCCCGACCTCACGCACAAGGGCCCCGCCCGGCCGAACACGGCCAGAGCGGAGCCCTCGATCATCTACGCCGGTGCGTCAGCCCTCGTACGCATCCATCGGCGGGCAGGAACACACCAGGTTCCGGTCGCCGAAGGCCTGGTCGATCCGGCGCACCGGCGGCCAGTACTTGTCGGCGGCCGACACCCCGGCCGGGAACACGGCCTCCTCGCGGCTGTACGCGTGCTCCCACTCACCGCCCAGCGCACCGGCGGTGTGCGGAGCGTTCCGCAGCGGGTTGTCGTCCGCGGGCCACTCACCCGACCCGACCTTCTCGATCTCCGCACGAATGGCGATCATCGTCTCGCAGAACCGGTCGAGTTCGTTCAGGTCCTCGGACTCGGTCGGCTCGATCATGAGCGTTCCGGCCACCGGGAACGACATCGTCGGCGCGTGGAAGCCGTAGTCGATGAGCCGCTTGGCCACGTCGTCGACGCTCACCCCGGTCGCCTTGGTCAGCGGCCGCAGGTCGATGATGCACTCGTGCGCGACGAGCCCGCCCGGCCCGGTGTAGAGCACCGGGTAGTGCGGCTCCAGCCGCTTGGCGATGTAGTTGGCGGACAGCACCGCCACCTGCGTGGCCCGCTTGAGCCCCTCGCCGCCCATCAGCCGTACGTACGACCACGAGATCGGCAGGATCCCGGCCGAACCCCACGGCGCGGCCGAGATCGGGCCGACGCCCGTCTCCGGCCCGGCCGCGGGCTGCAGCGGGTGGTTCGGCAGATACGGCGCCAGGTGCGCACGCACACCCACAGGGCCGACGCCCGGACCGCCACCGCCGTGCGGAATGCAGAAGGTCTTGTGCAGGTTCAGGTGCGAGACGTCACCGCCGAAGTGCCCCGGCTTGGCAAGCCCCACGAGGGCGTTGAGGTTGGCGCCGTCGACATACACCTGCCCGCCGGCCTCGTGCACCTGAGCGCAGATGTCGGCGACGTGCTCCTCGAACACCCCGTGCGTCGACGGGTACGTGATCATCAGCACCGACAGCTCGTCCCGGTGCTTCTCGATCTTCGCCCGCAGATCCTCGACGTCGATCTCACCGTCGTCGGCGGTCTTCACGACGACGACCTTCATACCGGCCATGACGGCGCTGGCGGCGTTGGTCCCGTGGGCGGACGACGGAATCAGACAGACGGTGCGCTGCTCGTCCCCGTTGGCCCGGTGGTACCCGCGTACGGCGAGCAGCCCGGCCAGCTCACCCTGCGACCCGGCGTTGGGCTGCAGCGACACCTTGTCGTAGCCGGTGACCTCGGCGAGACGTTCCTCCAGCTCGCGGATGAGCGTCAGATAGCCCTGCGCCTGCTCGGCGGGCGCGAAGGGGTGCAGCTGCCCGAACTCCGGCCAGGTGACCGGCTCCATCTCGGTCGTCGCGTTGAGCTTCATGGTGCAGGAGCCCAGCGGGATCATGCCGCGGTCGAGCGCGTAGTCGCGGTCGGCGAGCCTGCGCAGGTAGCGCAGCATCGCGGTCTCGGAACGGTGCTGGTGGAAGACGGGGTGCGTGAGGACCTCGTCGCTGCGCAGCAGCCCGCCCGGAAGGGCGTCCTCGGCTCCCTCGTCCAGCGCCTCGACGTCACCCTCGACCCCGAACGCCGTCCATACGGCACCCAGTTGGGCCCGCGTGGTGGTCTCGTCGCACGCGAGGGACACGTGGTCGGCGTCGACGAGGCGCAGGTTGACGCCGTTCTGCCGGGCGGCGGCGACAACTTCGGCGGCCTTCTCGGGCACTCGCACGGTCAGCGTGTCGAAGTAGGAGCCGTGCACGACCTCGACACCACCGGCCGTGAGGCCCGCGGCGAGGACGGCGGCGTACCGGTGAGTGCGCCGGGCGATACCGCGCAGCCCGTCGGGACCGTGGTACACGGCGTACATCCCGGCCATCACCGCGAGCAGCACCTGCGCGGTACAGATGTTGCTGGTCGCCTTCTCCCGCCGAATGTGCTGCTCACGCGTCTGGAGAGCCAGCCGGTACGCCCGGTTCCCGTCGACATCCACGGACACACCCACGAGCCGCCCCGGCAGGCTGCGCGCGAACTTCTCGTGTACGGCCATGTAGCCGGCGTGCGGCCCGCCGAAGCCCATCGGCACACCGAACCGCTGCGTCGTCCCGACCGCGATGTCCGCCCCGAGCTCACCGGGGGACTTCAGCAGTGTGAGCGCGAGCAGATCGGCGGCGACGGTGACGAGGGCGCCGAGCTCATGGGCCTGCTCGATGACGGGCTTGATGTCCCGTACGACGCCGGAGGCGCCGGGGTACTGCACCAGCACGCCGTTGATCTCACGCCCGGCGATCTCGGCCGGAATGCCGTCGCTGAGGTCGGCGACCACGACCTCCACGCCGGTGGGCTCGGCACGGGTCTCGATCACGGCGATGGTCTGCGGAAGCACGTCCGCGTCGACCAGGAACAGCCCCTTCTTGTTCTTGCCCATCCGCAGCGACAGAGCCATGGCCTCCGCCGCGGCGGTCCCCTCGTCCAGCAGCGAGGCACCGGAGGTCGGCAGTCCGGTGAGGTCGGCGACCATGGTCTGGAAGTTCAGCAGGGCCTCGAGCCGCCCCTGCGAGATCTCGGGCTGATACGGCGTGTAGGCCGTGTACCAGGCAGGATTCTCCATGACGTTGCGCAGGATGACCGGCGGCGTGAAGGTCCCGTAGTACCCGAGCCCGATCATCGAGTCCAGCACCTGGTTGCGATCGGCGAGCGATCGCAGCTCGGCGAGCACCTCGGCCTCGGTGCGCGCCCCCGGCAGTTCGAGGGAGTCGGCGTTCTTGATCACATCCGGCACCGCGGCGGCGGTGAGTTCGTCGAGCGAGCCGTACCCGACCTGGGCGAGCATCTTGGCCCGAGCCTCATGATCAGGACCGATATGACGCTGCTCGAACGGAATACCCTGCTCGAGCTCGGAGAGCGGAATGCGATGGGCGGTCATTGCGGAGGCCTCCTGGTCTGACACGACCTTCGAGGGGCACCACGGCGCGGGTACCCGGACGGCCTCCCCCTCTGTCATCTCAACCTGAGAGCTTCACCGGGTCACCACAAGGTGCCCGGTTTTCACCGTCGGTGAGAGCGGAGGCCATCGACACCCGCCCTGCTTTCCAGAGTGACCTCGTCCGTGCGGTACGTGTGCCTGAGAGATTCCGGGGAGGATTTGCTCCTTCGGCGCCTCCGGATGGTTCCCGGAGGACTCTCCCGCACGGGGTCAGCAGCCGCTAGCCAGCCTACCAGCGGGGTCAACGCACGGTCCTTCGAGTGGCCGGGCTCACCAATGTGCCCTTTCGTAGTGCTTACGGATGAGTTGCGACCAAGTGGAGGGCCCGTGCAGACCGACATCGATCCGCGCAATCTGATCGGCCGCAAGGCTTTCGACCGCAACGGCACCAAGATCGGCACCATCGACGAGGTCTACCTCGACGACGCGACCGGAGTGCCGGAATGGGCGGCGATACGCACCGGTCTGTTCTCCCGGGACGCCTTCGTCCCCCTGGAGCCCAGCGATCTGGTCGAGGGCAGCCTCCACGTCCCCTTCGACCGCGCCCTCATCAAGGACGCCCCCGATTTCGGCGTGGGCCGCCACCTCTCCCCCGAACAGGAACTCCAGCTCTACCACCACTACGGCCTCGACGTAACGTCCGCGCCCCCACCCCCCGACCGGGACTTCGGCAACCTGGCAACCACGGAAACCCCGGACGACAACGGCCCCCGCACATCCCGCCCTCACTCCTGAAGACGCCCCCTTCCACCGCACATCCCCAGGCCCACGGAGGTCACGCCCACCTCCGCGCGGTCGAGTTCTCTTGCCCCAGCCGCACCCCATCGCAACGCAACGCCGCGGCGGCGCCCACCCGGCAGCCGACCTCACCCAGCTGCGGGCAGCCGTGCCGCTGGGGCGGCACGGGTGGGCGCAGCGGCACCCCGCAAGCGCGGGCGAGCGACCCACCCCCCTTCGGCGCCCCCAACGCCGGGCCCCCGGGGCACCAACCCGCGTCCGGTTCCGCCCGCCCCCGCCCTACCCAGGCACCACAGGCGGCGCCTCCCCCACGCCCCCACCGCCCCGCTCCCCTTCCCGCCCCAGGAGACCTGCCTCCACGCCTAGAACCCCACCAACCCCATGCCCCCCACCTCCCGCATCTCCCCCGGCGCCCCCATACCTCGCCCGCACCAACGGCAACGGATCCGCTGCCTCCAACCCCGGATCGTCGACCCGGAACGTCCGCACCCGCCCCGGCCCCGACGACTCAGGCGTCTCGAACCGCACAGTCACCCGCCCCAGCCCACTCCCCTGCACCCACCCGTGCCCGTGCTCGACGTGCCGCACATCGTGCCCCGCCACCCACCGCCGCTCGACGGGCGGCGCAGCCTCCCGCTCCGCAAAGGCCTCCTCGGGATCGCCCTCCTCGCCGTGCTCGACCCGCTCCCCCGCCACCTGCGCGAACAGATCCTCCTGCGTGTAGTCGGCCAACCCGGTGACCCCGACCCCCAGCAGCCGTACCCCACCCGTCGTGTCCACGGAATCCAGCAGCCGCAGCGCGGCCTCGCGCACCACACCCGGGTCGTCCGTCGGCCCACGCAGCGTCTCGGACCGGGTCAGGGTCGAGAAGTCGAACCGACGCACCTTCAGCACGATGGTCCGCCCGGACAGGCCGGCCCCCCGCAGCCGCCGAACACAACGATCGGCCAGCCGCTGCACCTCCAGCCCCACCCGGACCCGGTCATGAATGTCCACGTCGTACGTGTCCTCGACCGACACCGACTTGGCCTCCCGCTCGGCCACCACGGGCCGCTCGTCGTGCGCCAGCGCCATGGCGTACAGGGCATGCCCATGAGCCTTCCCCAGCAGCCGTACGAGCTCGTCCTCACCCGCCTCGGCGATCTCGTCGACCGTGTGGATTCCGGCCCGCCGCAGATGGTCCCCGGTCGCCGGCCCCACCCCCGGCAGGGTCCGCACCGACATGGGCGCGAGCAACGCCCGCTCCGTCCCCGGCTCGATCACCACCAGCCCGTCGGGTTTGGCCTCCTCCGAGGCGATCTTCGCCAGCATCTTGGACGCGGCGAGGCCCACCGACCCCGCGAGCCCGGTGACGGCCCGTATGTCGGCGCGCAGCTTCACTCCCACCAGCCGCGCGGACTCCTCGTCCCAGGCCGCTCCTCCGGCCTCCAGGTCCACGAACGCCTCGTCCAGGCTCAGCGGCTCCACCAACGGCGACAGCTCCCGCAGCAGGCCCATCACCTGCTCGCTGACGTCGCGGTAGATCCCGAAGCGCGGCACGAGATACGCGGCATTGGGCGCCAACCGGCGCGCCTGCCCCATGGGCATCGCCGAGTGCACCCCGAACACCCGGGCCTCATAGGACGCGGTCGCGACGACTCCCCGCGGACCGAGCCCGCCGACGATCACGGCTTTGCCGCGCAGGCTCGGCTTGGATGCCTGCTCCACCGAGGCGTAGAAGGCATCCATGTCGAGATGCAGGATCGTAGGCGCGTTCCTCACATCTCCGATGCTGCCTCACGTTACTGACAATGCCCTGCTGCAACCGCCTGATACGCCGCCCAGGCAGGCCCATCGACCCCATTCCGCCCGCCGCCACACTGCAACTGCGACGGCGTCCCGGCGAGGGCTGCTCAGACCGCCCGGTTTCGCCGCCGAGCCAGCTCGTCCGCCGGATTGTGCCCGACCAGGGTCTCGCCGGTGTCGATGCGCTCCCCGTGCAGCTGCGACAAGGCGCTCTCGACGTCCCGCCACACCACACCCACGGCGATCCCGAAGACCCCCTGCCCACCCTGGAGCAGCGCGTGCACCTCGTCCGGGGAACTGCACTCGTACACCGTCGCACCGTCGCTCATCAGCGTCAGGCGCTCGAGATCCCGAAAGCCGCGCTCCCGCAGATGCTGCACGGCGGTACGGATGTTCTGCAGTGACACACCGGTGTCCAGGAACCGCTTGACGATCTTCAGGACGACGACGTCCCGGAAGCTGTAGAGCCGCTGCGTCCCGGACCCGTGAGCGGGCCGCACGCTGGGCTCGACAAGGCCGGTGCGCGCCCAGTAGTCCAGTTGCCGGTATGTGATGCCCGCGGCCGCGCAGGCCGTCGGACCGCGATAGCCGATCTGCTCGGTCGCCATGGACGCCGCCCCTCCGCCGCTGCTCGGCACGGCCGTCGGTCGCTGCGGAGCGTGATCGGCCGCGCTGCCCTGAAGCGGGCTGGTGTGAAGCGGGTACGGGCCGCTCGCCCCGAGACTGCGTCCGGGGGCACCCCCAGCCGTACCGTCGCCGCTGCTTCTCACGCCGACCTCCGTCCTTGACCTGCCTTCTCGACGGTAGGCAGTCACCAGGGGTGCGTCAACGATCGCCACACTCGGCACGCCGAGTGATAATCACCCTAGGAGTGGTTTCCCGTGCCCCACCGCGGGGAAAGGCTAGCCGAATGCGCTCGAAGCAGGCCGCAGGACGCTCTCCCTCGCCGCTGGCAAATGCCGGCATTTGAGCCGTAACGGACTGTGGGCCCCGCCACCACGGACCGCGAGTCCGCCGGGCGCCCACACCGCCTCACTGGCTGCTGGTGCCGAAGTCCTCGGGCGAGATCTGGTCGAGGAACTCGCGGAACTTCTCCACCTCGTCCTCCTGCTCGTCCGGAATCGCGATGCCCGCGTCGTCGAGCACGCCGTCGCTGCCGTAGATCGGCGTTCCGGTGCGCAGGGCCAGCGCTATGGCATCGGAGGGGCGGGCGCTCACCTCGACGCCGCTGGCGAACACCAGCTCGGCGTAGAAGACGCCCTCACGCAGATCCGTGATGCGTACTTCGGTGAGCTCCTGGCCGACGGCCTCCAGCACGTCCTTGAACAGGTCGTGGGTCAGCGGTCGCGCGGGGGCCATGCCCTGCTGGGCGAAGGCGATAGCCGTCGCCTCCCCCGGCCCGATCCAGATGGGGAGGTAGCGGTCGCCTCCCACTTCACGCAGGAGCACGATCGGTTGGTTGGAGGGCATTTCGACCCGGACACCTACGACATCGAGCTCGTTCACACAGCAACCCTAGGCCGTGCTCGGGACGTTTGGGTAGTCGGGCCGAGAACGGGTGGCCGATCCGGGCTCCCCGCCCCCGCCCGGCTCAGGGCAGCCGCACGCCGAGAGCGGTCTGCACCAGGGCGGCGTGCAGCTTCACAGCCAGCCCCGCCAGTTCCTTCGTACGCGCCTCGGCATGAGCCCTGGTCTGCGGATTGCGGTGCCGCCGCAGAGGCGCCACGACCTGGTCCACCAGCCCGGCCTCACGGTCGGCGGCGGCCTTCATCACTCGCAGATGCCGTGGCTCGATCCCGAATCGCCCCAGCTCGACGACGAGCGAGGCCACGGTGACGGCCTCCGCGTCGTACGCCCCGTCGGGAAACGGGGCGATCAGGCCGTACGACTCCCATTCCGCGAGCTCCTGCTCAGCGATCTCGGCGGCGAGGAGCAGCTCGGCCCGCCCGATCCGGGCCGCGGTGGGAGCCTCGACGGGCTCCAGGACCGTTTCTCCATCGCGCTGCCGGCACACGGTCGGCAGTGGTGCTGCCTCACCGCGCTCCATGGCGTCCAGATGCTCGCGGATCACCTTGAGCGGCAGATAGTGGTCCCGCTGCATCCGCAGGACGTGGCCGAGCCGCTCGACGTCCTGCGCACTGAACTTGCGATACCCCGAGGGGGTCCGCTGCGGCTCGACGAGACCCTCCGACTCCAGGAAACGGATCTTGGAGATGGTGATGTCAGGGAACTCGTCGCGCAGCACGTTCAGCACTGTGCCGATGCTCATCAGCCGACCGTCCGTGGCGGCGATGCCGTTTCCGGCACCGCCGCTCGGTGTTTTCAGCATGGACCTTCCCTGGGTCTCCCCGGACGGGCTCCGGGGGAGGGTCAGTAGCCCCGCTGGCTCGCGTAGAAGACCAGCCGGTACTTGCCGATCTGCACCTCGTCACCGTTGTTCAGAGCGACCTGGTCGATCCGCTCGCGATTGACGTACGTGCCGTTCAGGCTGCCCACGTCGGCCACCGTGAACGAGCCGTCCTGAGCGCGACGGAACTCCACGTGCCGGCGCGAGACCGTCACGTCGTCCAGGAAGATGTCGCTCTGCGGGTGCCGCCCGGCCGTGGTCAGATCGCCGTCCAGCAGGAAGCGGCTGCCCGAGTTCGGACCGCGGCGCACCACCAGGAGCGCGGAGCCCAGCGGCAGCGCGTCGACCGCCGCCTGCGCCTCCGGAGACAACGCAGGGATCGCCGTCTGACCGGTGGTCTCGGCGTCGTAGGCCTCAAGGCCGGAGATGGAGATCGTGGAGGTCGTCTCGGAGGGACGCTCGGGCGTGGCGCCCGGCCGCAGCGGGGCGCCGCAGTTGGAACAGAAGCGGCTGTTCTCCGCGTTGCGGTTACCGCACCTCGTACACACCAGGGCCGACATCGGGGAAAACCCTCCACCCGTACTTGAGGTTGACGGTTGCCCGAAACCTATGTCGCCGGACTGGCCAGGGTCAACTGACGGCGCGCCCTGACCACCGGAAATGTCACCACCCGGTCCAGGCACCTGGTCCCTGAACAGTGGGCGCTGGCCCTCATCGTCCCCCTGCGCGCGGTGACGAGCGGTCGCGTTGTCGCCACTCTCTCGCGCGCTCTTGCCGAACAACTTCGCAAACAACTTCACGGGCGATTCCCCTTGACCGAAATAGACCCGCCCGTGGGGCAGGACGAACCCTGACTGCACTCCCTGGCCGACCCGGACACCCTCACAACGTCCGTCTCCACCAGACAGTTTCCACCACGCACCACCCATTCGGTGCGCCGACCCCCCGCAACCTCATGCCCTCGCCTGACGTCCCCCATGCACCGCCGGTTCACTGGGAGGACGACCGAGCGTAGTCAGGCCGCTTCGCCGCTCGCAAGGCGTCCACGACGATCTTGTCCGACCGCTCGATGGTCACGGTGGCCTGCTCCTTCTCGAGAGTCTGAACCACGCCTCCAGGGATGTTGAGCGCTGGTTCGAGGTCCTGCGACTTGCCGATGACCTTGAAACGATACGGAGCGTTGATCTTGTTCCCGTCGACGCTCACGCTGTTGCCGGCGTCGGTCAGATAGGTGCCGGCGACGACGCGTATGCCGTTCACCTGGATCGCTTCTGCGCCGGCCGCGCGCAGCTCCTGGATCGCGTCGAGCAGCATGTCCGCCTCGACCGTCCCCTTCGTGTCGTCGATGGTCATCGTGATGCCAGGCCCCTGAGCCGCCACCGTGCCCGCCAGAATGCCGAGTTGCCTCTCCTTCTCGACCGTCTGCTTGCGGGCCTCCTCGGCCTGGTTCGAACTGTTCTCCAGCTCATCTCGCTGCTTCTCGAGACCTTGCTTCTCGTCCTCAAGACGCTGAGTACGGTCATCCAGTTCATCGAGGATGCGAACAAGATCTTCCTGACGTGCGCCGCGCAGGGCCCCGTCACCCTCACTGTTCGACGCGACCTGGACGGCCAGGCCGAAGCCGAGGCCGAACAGCAGGACAGCGACGATGAGTTGGGCCCGGCTGACCCGCGGCGGCCACAGCCCCTTCACGAGCCGCTGCCGACCCGTGAGGTCGCTCGACTGCCCCTTGGCGCCGTCCGCGGCCTCCGAGGCGTTGTCCACGGCCTCGGCCGCGCGGCCCGCTGGCATCTCCTCGGGCAGCTCCTTGCGCAGCCTGTTCTCCGGTGCCTCGTCGTGGTTGCTCATCGGCCTCACGCCCGGAACACGTGCCGGCGGATCGCCGCAGCATTCGAGAAGATACGGATGCCGAGAACGACGACCACGCCGGTGGACAGCTGGGCGCCCACGCCCAACTTGTCGCCCAGGAACACGATCAGCGCGGCCACGACCACGTTGGACAGGAACGACACGACGAAGACCTTGTCGTCGAAGATGCCGTCGAGCATGGCCCGCAGACCTCCGAAGACGGCGTCGAGAGCCGCCACGACGGCAATCGGCAGATAAGGCTCGACGACCGCCGGAACCTCAGGCCGGACCAACAGGCCGGCCACGACGCCCACGACGAGGCCCAGTACGGCGATCACGATGTGCCCTTCTCGGTTTTCTCGGTGTTCGGCTGTGCTGTACGTACGGTCACGCTGGGGGCGGCGGGGAGCCGAAGGTCGTCCTGCACGGAAATGCCGGTCCGGATCCCGAAGTTCTCCTGCAGGGCGTGCAGATACAACCCGTCGGCGCTGTCCTGGAACCTGGTGCTCAACCGCTCGCCATCCCCCACCGCGAGCACCGTGTACGGCGGCACCAACGGCTTGTTGTCGACCAGTATTGCGTCTCCCGCGGCCCTGATCGCCGACAGGGCCGTCAACCGCTGCCCGTTGATCGAAATGGCCTCGGCGCCCGACTCCCACAGCCCGTTGACCACACGCTGCATGTCGCGGTCGCGCACCCGGCCGGTGTCGGAGAACCCGGACGTTCCGCGCGGGTCGCCGTCGCCGCCCGAGGCGGTCTCCTTGGAGTCGTTGACGATCAGCTTCACGCCGGGACCGTGCACCTCGACAGCACCCGCCAGGATGCCCACCAGCTCCCCCTGGTCACTGTCACCGGTCGACTTCAGCGCCTCACGCTGCCGCGCGCTCACGTCGTCGCGCAGCTTGTCGACGGTCTCTTCCAGCTGGTCCGCCGCCGCGGTCTCACGGTCGATGCGGTCGACCAGCTCCTCGCGCTCCTTCGCCACGACGGGCGCCGCGACCCTCGCCTGCGCAGCCCCAACGGTCACCACGAGCGCCGCGAGCACCAGACCGGCAGCGAGCCCCAGCTTCGCCCTCAGCGTCTTGGGCAGCCCTCCGTCGCCCGCAGCCTTCTTGCGCGCGGCTGCCTCGGCGTAACCATCGTCGAGGCTGTGATCCATGACGTTGGTGAGCAGCGACATGGACGCGTCCGGGCGCGCTGGGCGCGTGGGTGTGCTCCGAACGGGGGGCTGCTGCGGCATGCCGCACATCGTCGCACGTCGTCGCCGATACCTCCGAATGGCCCCACCGGCGTGCCGGACAGGCCCCTTGGGGGTTGCCTGTCCGGCACACGCGCGTGGTCACGTACGTCAGCGGCCGGCGCTGTCCACGACCGCCGCCCATTCGTCGAGCAGAGCCTGCGCGGAGGCGTCGTCCGGGCCTTCCGCCCACAGATGGGTGACCGCCTCGGCCGGGTCGGGCAGCACCATCACCCAGCGCCCGTCCGTCTCCACGACCCGCACACCATCGGTCGTGTCGACAAAGCGATCTCCGGCCTCCTCCACGACCCGCCGCATCACGAGCCCCTTGACGGCCCAGGGCGTCGCAAGATCCCGCTTGATGACATGGGCCCGCGGAATCCGCGCGTCGATCTGGCTGAGCGTGAGCTGCGTCCGCGCCACCAGGCCGATCAGCCGTACGAAGGCCGCCGTACCGTCGAAGACACTGCTGAACTCGGGGACGATGAACCCGCCCCTACCGTCGCCGCCGAAGATCGTCGTGTCGTCGCGACCGACCCGGGTCAGGTCGTCCGGCGACGTGGTCGTCCATTCCACCTGCGTCCCGTGGTACGCCGCCACCTGCTCGGCGATCCTCG
Source organism: Streptomyces sp. NPDC107528 (assembly GCF_055639295.1). NCBI lineage: Bacteria > Bacillati > Actinomycetota > Actinomycetes > Kitasatosporales > Streptomycetaceae > Streptomyces > Streptomyces sp. NPDC107528. The sequence goes on along the minus strand of NZ_JBVKAV010000012.1, from coordinate 2,907 downwards.
TCGTGGTCACCGGCAGCGCCACACGCCCGCTGCGTCGCTCCGCGGCCACCAGGTCGAGCATGACGAGCAGAGCCCGGTCGTCCTCGACGATCCGCCCCTTCTCGTCCACCAGCGACAGCCGCTCACCGACCGGGTCGAACCGCACCCCGAACGCGGCCCGCGCGGACGCCACGATCTCTCCCAGCCGCACCAGCCCCGACCGCCGCGTATCCGCAGACTCCGTGGGCCTCGACTCGTCGAGACCGGGGTTGATCGTCAGCGAGTCCACACCGAGCTTGCCGAGCAGGCTGGGCAGCACGAGCCCCGCGCTGCCGTTCGACGCGTCGACGACGACCTTGAGCCCCGACTCCGAAATCCCCGTCGTATCGACATTCCGCAGCAACGACCCGGTGTACGAGTCGAAGACACTGGCCGGGAAATGCAGGTCCCCGATCTCTCCGGGGAACGCACGCCGGTACTCCTGCCGCGCGAAGACCCTGTCCAGCTTGCGCTGACTGGCCTGCGACAGATCGGCACCCCGGCCGTCGAAGAACATGATGTCCACGGAATCCGGCACACCGGGCGTCGTACGGATCATGATCCCGCCGGCACTGCCCCGCGCAGTCTGCTGCCGCGCCACGGGCAGCGGTACGTTCTCCAGGTCCCGTACGTCGATGGCACTGGCCTGCAGCGCCGAGATGACCGCCCGCTTGAGCGCACGGGCACCGCGGGAGTGGTCGCGAGCCGTGGTGACGGTGGACCCCTTCTTCAGGGTCGTCGCGTACGCGCCGGCGAGTCGCACGGCTAGCTCGGGCGTGATCTCCACGTTCAGGATTCCTGAGACGCCACGGGCACCGAACAGATGCGCCTGGCCCCTCGACTCCCAGATCACCGAGGTGTTGACGAAGGCGCCGGCCTCGATGGTCTTGAACGGATAGACGCGCACATTGCCCTGGACGATCGATTCTTCACCGATCAGGCATTCGTCGCCGATGACCGCGCCGTCCTCGATCCGGGCCGCCCGCATGATGTCGGTGTTCTTCCCGACGACGCACCCACGCAGATTGCTGTGCTGCCCGATGTACACGTTGTCGTGCACAACAGCCTTGTGAAGAAAGGCTCCGCTCTTCACGACCACGTTCGACCCGACGACGGTGTGCTCACGGATTTCCACACCGGCCTCGACCTTGGCGTAGTCCCCGATATACAGGGGCCCACGAAGCACGGCGTCAGGATGCACCTCGGCGCCTTCGGCCACCCAGACACCCGGGGAGATCTCGAAGCCGTCGAGCTCGACGTCGACCTTGCCCTCCAGGACGTCGGCCTGCGCCTTCACATAACTCTCGTGGGTGCCGACGTCCTCCCAGTACCCCTCCGCGATATAGCCATAGATCGGCTTGCCTTCCTTCATGAGCTGCGGGAAGACATCGCCGGACCAGTCCACGGGGACGTCGACCTCGACATAGTCGAAGACCTCGGGCTCCATGACATAGATGCCGGTGTTCACCGTGTCCGAGAAAACCTGACCCCAGGTCGGCTTCTCGAGGAAGCGTTCGACCTTGCCTTCCTCGTCGACGATCGTGATGCCGAATTCCAGCGGATTGGGCACACGCGTCAGACAGACCGTGACGAGGGCACCCTTTTCCTTGTGGAAGTTGATCAGCTCGGTGAGGTCGAAGTCGGTCAGGGCATCACCGGAGATGACGAGGAAAGCATCGTCCTTCAACGCCTCCTCGGCGTTCTTGACGCTTCCAGCGGTACCGAGTGGCTTCTCCTCATTGGCATAGGTGAGCTCCATACCGAGCTCTTCACCGTCACCGAAGTAGTTCTTGACCAGAGAGGCCAGGAATTGAACTGTCACGACGGTTTCATTCAGCCCATGCCTTTTGAGCAGCCGCAGAACGTGCTCCATGATCGGCCGGTTGGCCACCGGCAGGAGCGGCTTGGGCATGCTTGAGGTCATGGGACGAAGGCGTGTGCCTTCGCCCCCGGCCATCACGACGGCCTTCATGTCGGAAGCGTCCTCCTCGAAGAGACGACTGTCTAGCCGACTTCACCCGTCCAGATTGTCCCGCACTTTTCCGCCGCGGGCCATCGAGCGCCAAGCGCTCCAATCCGCGAGCTCAATCGGCCATGGCGTCCGCACGGACCAGGCGGCGGACTTGTACCACGTAGAGGACTCCTGCCCACCAGTACAGGGTTGTACCCCATCCGGCGAACGCCCATCCGAAAATAGCAGCGAGTGACGGGATCCATCCGCTTCCGTCGCTGAGCAGCAGCAACGGGAAGGCGTACATCAGGTTGAACGTGGCAGCCTTCCCAAGGAAGTTCACCTGAGGTGGCGGATAGCCATGGCGTCTGAGGATGCCCACCATCACCAGCAGAACCAGCTCACGCGCCAAAAGTGCAGCGGTCAACCAGACCGGCAGAATCTCGCGCCAGGTGAGGCCGACCAAAGTCGAGAGAATGTAGAGCCGGTCGGCCGCAGGGTCGAGAAGCCGGCCCAGGCTGCTGATCTGGTTCCAGCGCCGCGCGAGCTTGCCGTCCAGGTAGTCACTGACGCCACTCAGAGCCAGCACCAGAAGTGCCCAGCCGTCACTCTTGGGCCCACCGAACTCAGGCCTGAGAATCAGCCACAGGAACAGCGGCACACCAAGGAGCCGCGCCATGCTGAGGATGTTGGGGATAGTGAGCACTCGATCCGTCTGGACGCGAGTCTCCTGGACCTCCACCCGAGGGCCTCCTGTGGGAAACGTACCTACGATGCCCCCTGACCCTACCTCAACGCAAAAAAGCTCTGGCCCTCGGGCTGTATGCCCAAGAGCCAGAGCTCTAAAAGGAGTTCGGCGGCGTCCTACTCTCCCACAGGGTCCCCCCTGCAGTACCATCGGCGCTGTAAGGCTTAGCTTCCGGGTTCGGAATGTAACC
>NZ_JBVKAV010000011.1:19202-446900 GCF_055639295.1 Streptomyces sp. NPDC107528 | reverse complement strand
AAGAACCTACTCACGCCGGAAACTGTCGCCACTTCAGAAATCTGTGACAGACACCAGAAAGGGGCCGATCGGGCGTTCAAGAACCCGGAACGACATATGTGACGAACCATCAAAAAGTGCCAGCAGAAGCGACTTGGTCACGGAGCTGGGCCAAACGGGGGACTCACTGACACCCCGTCACACTTCTGCGCGCGTGTCGGGCATTGACAACGCACCGCACGACGACTAAGACGTGGATCTGCCCTGATCAGCGCCTCACAGCAGGAACTGTAGCGGGCACACACACCCACCACGGACAGACTTGCCGAGACCACCGCACAAAGGTCGGATCACGCTCAGCCCAGTCGCATCCGCCGCAGCCACACAAGGAGAGCAGCCAGAGACCAGGACCATGACACCCCAGCTAGCCGACGACAAGTCAAAAACCCGCAACCACCCCCCCAGCGGGGGTGGTGGCACCCCAGGCCGACAATCCGCGCAGCGGAAACCCGAACCAGCAGCAGTACTCGCGGCAGTCACCGGCTCCGAGCCGTGGCCGTGCTCCCCCAGCCCCAGCCGTGGTGGCGGCCCCCCGTCTTCGCTCCACCCGCAGCCGCCGCCGAGGACGGCACTGCCCGCACTGCCGCCGCCGGGCGCATCCCGGCCACGACCGCCACCCGTGATACCGGTCGTGGCGGTGTTCGAGCTGGTGGCGTCGGCGCCACCACCGACTCGGCCGCCACCGCAGCGGCCACCGGTGCTGTTGCAGGAGCACCCGCCGGTGGCGCCCGCGGGTGCCCGTGCTTCCAGCCCCAGCCGCGGACGCAGCCAGTGCCAGACCAGCACGGGCCTGAGGAACTCGGCCACAAGCCGACCGGTGACCGCCGGGGCCGATTTCAACAGGGCCTGCCGAGCGGAGGATCATCCGCCGCGCCGCCGGACTCGCGCAGAGACAAGGTCCCGCCCCGGACCCCCATCGGTCTGGCGATAACCGGCTACGTCGGCATTGCGCGGGCCGGGGGAACACGTTCCCCGTCCCCGGAACGCAGGGGTCCGGCGTTGCGACAAGGCCAGGCTGCGGGCAGACGGCGACCCGCTGAGGTCATCAGGTCGTCCGCCTGGCGATGGCGTTCTTGCAGTGGTCGGCCAGGGGGTGGTGCCGTCGGGCACGAGCAGCTGAACCGGAGCAGAGGGACGGCCGAGTGGGGCGGTGGCTCTCAGGTCCGGGCCTGGTTGCAGTCCTCACCACGCAGGCGCACGTCCTCGCGCACCCCCATCACGCGGCGGTGGATGGCCAGCGCCGCGGCCGATTCCGCTACCCCCGCCAGCCGCGTCGCTCCTGACCGGCGAGGGTGCCCGGGCCGGCGACGAAGGCGGTGAACATCCAAGGTCTGCCTCGGGCAATGGCGAGTCGGATCGTCGGTATGACACCTGACGGCAGGCGCCGAGCACCTTGCACAGGTGTGCCGACGCCCGGCAGTCGCCCCCCTCCCCCAGGACCGCGTCGGCCTGCGAGTCAAGGGGCCTTGAGCGGTTCCGCTCGAGTCCGAGCGGCGCATCGGCCGGTCACAGCATCCGCACCTCGGTCTGTGGGGGCTTCGCCCACCAGTGGTGGTAGCGGCTGTAGACCTCCGCCTCACGGTCGCCGAGGAGCGCCTTCAGGGACTGGCCTCCGCGACCAGTGCGTCCCAGGTAGCGGGCGACAGGGAGTGGAAAGCGGTGGCCTCGATGCCGCCTTCCACCGCGCGCCACACACCGGCGACATAACCATCCACCAGCAATGTGGGCAGTACGTCTCCGTTCCTGCGGATCACCAGGGGACGGTAGGCCGGGGGTATCACCCGGCTGCGGTCGTCGTAGGCAAGCAGGACGCTGTCCCACATCGCCATGAGCCGGGGCGGGGCGGAAGTGTCCGCGGGCGGCCGGGGGGCGCCCTGCAGGTCGAACAGCGTGTTGCCGTTGGGCCCCTGGACCTGCTCGATTACGCCAAACGGCTCACGCTCCAGCAGCAGCTGACGGCTGAGGGTCGCCCGGTTGAGTTCACGCGCGGTGATCACAACCGGGCAGACTACCGTCCTGCCCGCGACCAGCCACAGCCCGCGTCCCCAACTTCGGCGACAGCAATCCACATCCCTCAAGGACGTTCGCCAGGGCCGGAAGTACCGTGCCTGGGAGCGGCCACCGAACTGTCTGGCAGGCGGGCGGGCAGTGGCAACGGATTGCCGTCGCCCGTGCGTTCTACCGTGATGCGCGATGCTCACACCGGACGAGCCCCACGACGTGCCCGGGTCCACTCGCCGAGCAAGTCACGGCCACGAAGGACACCGAGATCCGCGAAGCGGTGCGCGGCGCACGGACCATCCGTCGCGGGCAGGGCCCTCAGTGCGGGTCACCACCCCGCTCGCGCTCCACCAGGCCGCACAGAAGCAGTACGCCGCCCCCGCCGGCGACGGCTCTGCCCCGGGCCGGGCGCACGGCGCACCGCGCCGACACGATGCCGCACAACCCACCGGGCCGCAACGGTCATGAGGCAGCCTGACACGCCCGGCAGCCGCCCAGTCTGCCCGCCACCAAGATCAAGACCTGGGGTTCGGGGCCGGCATCATCTCAAGGCCCCGTGCCGCCGCCCGGCAGCGCTGGCTCGTACCGCACTCACACCACGGGGGCTGCCCGTGCCGGGCGGTGGCGGGCAGGGAACGTAGGTCCCTCCATCAGGTGGGAGATACCCCAGGCCAGTGTAGTAGGTGAGACGCTGCCAGACGTTGATGACGCCCTACACCCATCCCTTACCTAGGAGGGACAGTCCTGCTCGCTGAGGCTCCTCACCCACCCGTCGCGGTCGCACACCCCCTCATGCGGTCCTGGCCAGGTGGGGCACAATCGCCGTCAACGGGCGGGCAACAGTGAGGTAGGGAGCCGGGGTTTCTTGGCTCGCGAAGCCGACGTAAGGGCTAACCGAACGAGCCGGCGCTACTGGCTGCGGCCGCTGAGAATTCCGGTGGCAGCGCCGCCGAGATCCACCCGCTCAAGTGCGCCCCGTGACGGGTTCTCCTGGTACTCACCTGTCAGTGTCCCGCTGCTGTCGACCGACCACGCGCCGCGGATTGCTTCGGGAGGTATGTAGCCGTTCGGGTCGTCGATGTACGTCTGTCCCTCCCATGCGTGCGCTGACAACGATCAGCAAATGAACGTCTGAGGTATCCATCCGACGTCGCTGGTGCGCACGAGCCGGTTTGCGTGCCGACAGCCCCGCTCCCTAGTCTGAAATATGGACGCGCGAGAGATGGCGCTCCACCGGGCGTACGAACACGCGGTGCGCTGGCTGGCCGGACTGTCCGACCGACCGGTCCCCGCTCGTGCCCCGGCCGAGGAGATCGTCCGCGCGCTGGGCACCACCTTGCCCGACGACCCCACCCCTCCCGTCGATGTGATCGACTTGCTCGCCACGGCCTGCGAGCCGGGTCTGACCGGCTTCCCTGGAGGCCGCTTCTACGGCTTCGTCGTCGGTGGCGGCCTCCCCGCCGCCGTCGCCGCGGACTGGCTGGTCACCGCCTGGGACCAGAACTGCGTGATGCGGGCCGTCTCACCCGCCTATGCCGCGGCGGAGGACATCGCCGGCACGTGGCTGCTCGATCTGCTCCACCTGCCCCAGGCCTCCGGCGTCGGCTTCACCACCGGCGCCACCATGGCCAACTTCGCCTGCCTGGCCGCGGCACGTGACGCCATGCTGAGCAACGCCGGCTGGAGAGCGGCCCGAGATGGACTGGCCGGAGGCCCCGTCGTGCGCGTCGTCGCCGGCGCCGAGCGTCACATCGCCATCGACCTCGCCCTGAGCTATCTCGGTCTGGGCGAGCCCGAACTGGTGGCGACCGACGATCAGGGACGCATCCGCCCCGACGATCTACGTCACACGCTGACCACCGGGGCGCCGAGACCTACCATCGTGATCCTGCAGGCCGGCAACCTGCACTCCGGCGGCTTCGATCCCTTCCCTCAAGTGGTCAGTGCTGCCCGTCAGGCCGATGCCTGGGTCCACATCGACGGGGCCTTCGGGCTGTGGGCGACCGCATCTCCCCGCCTCGCCCACTGGACCGCAGGGTGCTCCGACGCCGACTCGTGGGCCACCGACGCGCACAAAACGCTCAATGTCCCCTATGACTGCGGTCTGGCTGTCGTGCGTGACGCGGCAGCGCTTCGGGCGGCGATGAGCCGAAAGGGCGCCTACCTCATCCACGATACGCACGGCGATCCGGTCGACACGGTGCCGGAACTCTCACGACGCGGACGCGCCTTTCCGGTGTGGGCAGCTCTGCGATCACTGGGCCGTAAGGGAATTGCCGACCTCGTCGACGGCTTGTGTCGGCATGCCACACAGTTCGCCGCCGGCATCGCCGCCATCGACGGCGCGACCGTCCTCAACGACGTCGTCTTCACCCAGGTCTGCGCCACGTTCGGCGACGACGCGCGCACCGACCGGGTCATGTCCCGGCTGCTCGACGAGGGCACCGCCTGGATCAGTGGCTCCACCTGGCGGGGGCATCGCGTCATGCGCATCTCAGTGAGCAATTGGTCCACCACTGACGACGACGTAGCACGCACCCTGACCGCGATCCGGCGTGCTGCCGCCGCCTGACCGGCGGCGTCGGGCTCCGCGGCACGACGTGGCCGCAGCACCGCCGTGAGCACAGTGATGAGGCCGGCGACAAACCGCCCGCCAGAGAGGCGGCAGCATCGGCCCGAGGAAGGCACGGCCCGCGTCCGGGTTGCCGCGATCGCGATGAGCCAAGGTCGCCATGCCGCTACTGATGAAGCTCAGGCTCTACGACACTTCCGCCGCCGGGCCCTCCGACGGAAACCGGAAACCTGCCCCTGCCCCTGCCCCTGCCCCTGCCCCTGCCCCTGCCCACGTTTGCGGCAGGTTGCGGTTTGACCTCAGGAACGACGATGGATCGGGGCAGGTCCCACCGGAGGTGGATCACCAGCCGAGGCCGTGAGGCCGCAATAACAGGGCACACCTGTACTCACGACATGGAGTGAACATGACCAAGCTTCCTCCGCCTATCAGGCCAAACCGCAACTCACCTCACCAACGCACCCGCGGATTGTCCCGCGGGTGCGGGAGCAGCAGTCGCAGCTCACCTCGTAGGCGAAGAAGCTTCGACCAACCGTCAGGCCCTCGCAGCTGGTGCTCTTAATGCTGCCAAGCATGCGGATACCGAGAGGCTCGGGGTCCGTAGTTGCTCCTATGCGGGCGAAGCCGTTGGGGCTGGAAGCGGGTTCCCCCCGGGTGGTTGAAGGCGCCGGGAGAACCAGTGTTTGGCGTGCTGGCCAGACCGAGGCTGCATGAGCCGATCGGTTTCTTCCCCATGTGGCTAACGCGCCATGATGTTGCGGTGGCAGACCAAGCAGCCCTCTGTGGACTGATCGGCGGACTCGGCGGAGCCATCCTCGGCGACAGCTCGACACTCACCGTCCCCCTTCTGACGCACCGCCTCGCTCGGCGCGAGCAACAACGGGGGCGCGGCTAAGCCGAGTTCGACCAGTGAGGGGCGTTCGCCGGACAACGCGCTAGGTGCTGATCGTCCTCGACGACGCGCATCGCACGGTGCTACGCGTGAACCTCTGGACAGGGCAGCGTTCTCGTCCTCGCTCTAAGCCTGCCTTGGCAGAGCCGAGGCGCCCGGCCGACGGGGTCGCCATCGACGGGCTCCGCTTCCAGTACAGGCTCAGTGCCCCGTTGATGCGCAGCTGGCAGCGGCCGACGCCGGCGGCGGAGAGCAGGCGCGGGCTCGTCGATACCGCCCACCAGATGGCGCGGACGATCTCTGATGCCCACGAGCAGCAAGGCCGTCTGGACCGGGAGACCGTCAACCGTCTGCGGCGCCAGTACGAGGCGGTCGAGCACTGGCGACAGGCCCTGCTGGGACCCCTGATGGAACACATGGGCAGGGAGGTGCCGGTCAGTCCCAGCGCATGTCGATGCGCCCAGCAAAGTTGTCATACCCGGCACGCTCGAATGCCCGGGCCATCGGCTGGTTTCCCAGATCGGTGTCTGCGGTGACGCGTTCGGCGCCCTGGGCAGCCAGCACCTGGGTCCCTTCTGCGAGCAGGTCGTTGACGAAGCCCTGGCCTCGGTGGCCGTCGATCACGCCGAGGTAGGCGATCACGAAGCCGTTCGGGCTTTGCGCCGGAACAACCAAGCCGATTGGTTCGCCGTCCGGGCGGACCCCGATCCGCCACCATGCGCGCGAACTGGGATAGCTCAGCAGCTCGTCGTGGTACTGCACGCGTGCGTAGTCGTTGGCTGAGGAACGGACGACGTCGGCCTGGCTGTAGGCATCCAGCGTGCCCGGCAGGATGCGGGTGAGAAGATCGATCGCTTCCTCATCGCTGCTGACCGGGCGGAAGGTCAGGCTGCCACGGTGCGAAGGCACTGGTGTGCTGGACGTCCAGCGATAGCGGAGCCTCTCGACGAAAATCCTGCCGCCGGTGCGCTCCACCACCTCTATCCGGTCTTTGATGCGACGTTCAGTAGTGGAGTCGTCTCTCCAATTCGCCGGGAGGGGCTGGAGAACGTACGGGGGCGGCAGGGTGCCCGCAGGGAAGATCGCGGTGAGGGCGGTGCGCAGAAGACGCGCGCCGATGTCCATCCGGAGCGGGGCGCCGTGGGCGTCGTCGATGTCGAGGGTTTCCATGACTTCGGGCCTGCTGCCGCTGCGGGACCACCAGCCGACCCGTGCCACCGGTCGGCCGTCTCGTAGGGCCACCCACATCCAGTCGGAATGGCAGTGCCCGTTCTGGAGATCTTCTGCGAGACGGTCGTTGTAGGGGCCAGGCAGAGCGTTGAAGAGTTTGATCTCCTCCAGACCGGTGATGGGGCGGAAGATCAGGTCACTTGTCACGTAAGGCTCCATAGGCAGCGAGGTTGAGTACCTGTAGCAGGTGCACGACGCCGTCCCTTCGCCCCCTCCTGCCTGCTCGGCGACCGGGCGGCTGACCCGTCTCGCCGCTGCTCGGCCGGCGGGGCAACACGCGAGACGGCGTGGGACCCTGCCGTTGAGGTATAGACGATCAACATCGCATCCGCATGCGATTAAGGGCTCTCCAGAGGTGGTGATCACCAGGCACAGCCGGAGTAATCACGGCGTCGGAGCCTTCCTGGACAGCCCCCTTCAGCGGACTGAGCCCACGTCAGTTCGGCAAACCTGCCACGCATTGCGCCGCGAGGGTGCAGACCGTATTTGACGGCCGACCGTCGGCGAACCTGACGCTGTGGCAACTCGTCCCGCTCGTCGGGATCTCGAACTCGGCCGCGGGCCGCATCATCGACCATGAGCTTCGCCGAATGGCTCTACCGCCATCTCATCGGCGAAGACATGGCCGCCCCCAACACCTCGTCTTTCTACCCCGGCCCCGTACAACTGTGCCGTGGGAGATCTTCCAGGAAGTGGCGCCGGAGCCGCCAGTGCGTGCGCAGGACGGTGGCCGGCGGCGGTACGACGACCGTGCGGTGCTCGCCGCGATCCTCTTCGTCGCCACGCCGGGCAGCACCTGGCGGCAGCTTCCGCCAGTCTCTGGAGCCTCATGGCAGACCGTGCATCGGCGCTTCGCCGACTCGTCGGAGGCCCGGGTATGGGCCAAGCTGCACCGCGTGGCGCTGGATCGACTCGGCAGCCAGGCCCTGGTCCCGCTGAGGCGTGGTATCCCGCCGCCCGCCGATCCGCTCCCGCTACGGGCCGAGACGCCGTCGGCCGGCCAACTGCACGCGGACGAGGTCTACGACATCGACCACCTACGCAACTGGCTGCCTCGTCGGCAGATCATGGCGCGCATCGCTCGCCGAGGCGTCGAAACATCCAGCCGCCTCGGCAAATACCGCCGGGTCGTTGAGCGAACGATGTCCTGGCTGAACGGGTGCCGGGCCTACACCGCCGCTACGAGCGCAAGGTCGAACAATTCCTGGCCTTCGTCGGCTTGTCCAGTGACCTGATCTGCTATCGACGCTTCACCCGATCGCGACATACTTCGAGTCCTCGTGGGATGGCCAAGTAGCGGATACGCGTCGGAAGTGCAGAGATGAGCGTGACATGGGCGGCGACGGCGCTGGAGTCGGGACGGTACTCCGCCGTCGAGAGAGATTCGGACGTGGGGGAACTGGCAGATCACTTCAACGAACTGCGCTCCCGTGGTCAGGGATACATCGAAGTCCGACTGCCAGTCAGTGAGTTCCCCCTGCTGGCTCTGGGCTTTCAAGGTGATCAAGCGGTCATCCATCGGTTCGACGACGCTGAGAGGTCGTCCCTGCTCGTCGGGGACGGTAGCGCCGCAGCGGATGCCGTGGTCGACGTCCCAATCATGGATGACCTGGCTGCCTTCAGTGGCGACTTCGTCCTGACTGTCGATCGCGCATGGGCCCTCGTGCACGACTTCATCCAGACAGGAGCGCCTGGCGGACTGGGCGACTGGTGTGAGTTGTAACCGCGGCGCAGTTGCCAATCGGGACACCGTCTTATCCGATGAGGGCGACCGGGGCGTCCCAGGCGTTGCGATCGACGGTGATGGTGTGGCCGCCGGGGGTCTCCTTGCTGTTGACCATGTACAGGTGGGCGCGGCTGTGGTTCGTGTACAGCTTGGGGTCCCAGGGCCAGTCGGCGGTGGTGGTGTTCTTGTTGTTCCACAGCGCGTACCAGAAGTTGCCCGGGAGGTCGGTCCGGTCCTTGGCGGTGGCGATGGCTTTGGCGCCGGGGCTGCTGAAGCCGTAGTAGCCGGCGCGGTTCGTCTTGGCCCGCAGGGTCTTGGTGAAGGAGCGCACGTACGTCAGGGTGGCGTCGTTGCACTCCTTGTTCGTGATGTCGTACGACTCCATGTTGAGGTAGATAGGGCTGCCGGGCTTCGTGCCGAGTGCGGTCGCCTTGGCAACGACGTCCTTGGTGTTGCTCGCGCCTAGGGGAGGCGCCGTGGACGCGGTGAACCTCTCCGGGTTCCTGCTGGTCTGGCAGGGCGGCTGCGCTCCGACGTAGAGCGGGATCAGCTTCCATCCGGCGGCGCTGACCGACTTCACCCAGGACGCGGTGAGGTTGGGCTGGGCGCAGCCGCGGTTCTTCCCGCCGATGTAGACAGCGGCGCCGAGGGAAAAGCCGGTGCTTCAGGCCTTCATCGCGGCGAGTGACGGGGCCGTGCAGGTGCCGAACTCCCGGCCCGTGTACGTCTTCTGCGCCGGCCAGCTCGTGGCGGCCAGGGACGTCTGCGCCGCGATCCCGGCGCCGGCGACTACGACGGCACCCATGGTGGCCCAGGCTATGTATCGGCCTGTCTTGGACAGCCGGTGTCTGGACAAAACCCCACCCCATTCGGATCGCGGCCGAGGCCACACTGATGCACCCGCTGAAGCCTGCGACGGCGATGACACACCACGGGTGGCTGCAGCCCTCGACGCCTTCCGCAGCCGGGCAGTTGAGCTCCGGTAGACGGAGCGCACCGCGCTTCATCCGAGATCTGCAAGTCAGATAGCTGGATCCGCTGCCAGACACTGATCACGTAAGGCGCAAGGTGCTTGGTAGACCGGAAAGACCGCGCCTCAGCCCAGGCCGCAGTCCGCTACCACGTGACGGTCAGCCGCGCGGCTCTTCGGCTTCGAGCGCGTCTAGGCGTCGAACACCGCCTTCGTGGACTCCGCACGACGGGTGAGTTGCCGCGTCTTAACAGTGCAGACAGCTACGGCCCGATACCGGCAGGGGCACCGGGGGCCTGGTGGAGCCGGGCGCGGGCCATCTCGCCATGCGTACTCGGGACGGTTCCTCAACTGCAAGTCCCTCAACGGCGATGCGAGTGATCGGCACAGACCACCCCTTCCCGCAGTCAGAGCCTCGATCCGTGCCTCGTCCAAGGTGTCCTCGCTGCTCTCGTGCCGGCGAGCCAGACCAAGGGCACGTGGGCGCGCACCCCGAACCAACTGGAGCGCTGAGGGCCGCCTGCGATCGCAGGGACGGCGGCTCATCGCGGCTGCGGCCCTCTGACGAGCGCAGTGGGCAGTGACGCGTCGAGGATCAGATCACGCGGCAGCGCCAGTTCGAAGCGCTGTTCCAGAACGGCGAGAGAGGCACGGTGCGCCGTGTCCCTCGCCCTCTCCCCCGGGATGCCGGCCGCGACGATGTCAGCGCGGATGAGGTCGGCGCCGGGGCCAGTGATCTCCTGCGACCAGGTGTGCATGTACATGTCGAAGCCGCACACATATTGGTCGTCGTGGAAGTAGGCGAATGCGGGTGGCGGGACCTTCGGGTTCTGCTTCTCGTAGTAGAGCTCGAAGACGTGGACCCCGTCTCGGGATGTCCCGTCGTGGTACGCGGGCCCGAGGACGGACGGCCAGTGGCCGTAGGCAATGGCGAAGCCCAGGTCGGCGTGGTCGCCGTAGCGGACGGCGACGCTGTCGGCGTCGCCGCGCTCCGCGTCGAGCCCGTCGATGAGCTCTTCGGCCTGCGGCCCGGTGGTGGCCCGGACCGGTACGGGGCCGCCGGGAGCGGCGAGTCGGGCGGCGAGCTGTTCGCCGGTCAGGCCCCGGGCCAGCTTGATGTAGTAGCCGAGCCAGGAGATGTCCTCGTCGGCTATCCATGTGATCCCGCCGGAACTCACTGCGTGTCTCCGTTCTCCGGTGTGGCGCGGCCCGGGGTCGGCCCTGTGACCGGCCCCGAGCCGCACATGCGGTGTGCGTCAGTATCGTGCTACCGGATGTCGCACTTGATCGTCGGCTTGGAGGCGTCGCACTTGTCGAAGCCCGGCGTCCTGACGAAATACGCGTCCTGATCGATCAGCCGGAGCTCCTTGGCGAACGTGGGGAAGCGGCTCATCGAGGTGGAGTTGACCCACCCGGACATCGCGGACCGGCCGCATACTTCGGACCACGTCGGAGCGGCCGTGCGCTCGTCATCGTACAGTCGCCAAGTACCGTCCGACAGTTTGGTGGCGTAGGTCTGCGCGCACTTGTCGCCCGAAGTGACCTGGTTGGTGCCTCCCATGTCCGAGGGCATCCCGCCGCTGTTGTAACTCGCCGCGAAGGTGAACTCGTCACAGGACGGCTTGTCGCTGGCGGAGATGTCGGTCACCGGCGTGGTGTTCGGGTGGCCGGATTTGGCGGCCCAGCCGTCCGGGCAGATGACCCTGCGGTTGGCGTCGGGGTCGCGGCCGTACTTGTTGCGCTCACCGTGCTCGCCCGTATCGCCCCTGCGGTCGGGGAGGTAGCTCAGTGGCGCACCTTCGCGGATCTTCTCCTGGGTCAGCCAGGCGTGCGCGGCGGCCGCTGGGGTCTTGGCGGTGTTGAACACATAGCCGGGCATGTAGTCCCGGAACACGCAGCCCGCCGGGGAGTACACCATGTCGCAGCGCACGAACACCGGGTTGCCGAGGAAGCCCTGACTGTTGTCTGTGGGGAACGTCTCCGGCACCGACGTGGAGAACGTCGCGTACGGTGCGAACGCCAGCGCCTGGGAGAGGTCGGAGTCCTTCTTCCCGGACTCGTCCGGCACCCCGCCGGACCACTGCACGGTGGCCGTCGCAGTCTCCTCGTGGGGGTCGATGTCGTAGGAGCCGCCCCACATCAGGTTGCCGTCCCAGGCGTAGGAGGGTTTGTCCGCGCACCCGGCGGAACACTGCGGGGAGATCGTCAGCTTGATCGCCCCCGGCTGGGCGGGGAACGGCATGTGTCCGGCGGGCATCGGCAGCGGTGTGACGCGGGCCCACAGTTTCAGCTCCGTGCCGGTCAGCGCCGTGCTCATGTGAGAGGAGTACAAGAACTCCTGATAGCCCTTCTCCTCCAGGCCCGCCTCATCGGTGACCTGGACGGAGAACTTCCCGTACATGCACACCTTGTCGCGGGTGAAGATCGACAGGTAGGTGCCCTGAGTGGCGCCCAGTTCGCAGGAGTCGTGGAGCGGCGGGTTCGCGGCCCGCGCGGACTTCAGCCTCGCCCTGGACTCGCGGGCGGCTTCAAAGTCTTCCTTCGTGGCCGGCTCCCAGGCGATGCACAGCCGGTCACCCTGCGCGGTCGCCTCACAGTGCCGTTCACCTGCGGCGTCCCTGGTCTGCACGGAGCCCCAGCCGGGGACCGGCTGCCAGGAGGTGTCGAACGCCGGGTCCGGCGCGTCCCTCTTCGGCGCCGGGAGGGTGATGTCGACCTGCCGGGCCCGGGTCCTGAACGTCGCGTAGGGCGACCAGTCCGTCTCGTACAGGGAGCCGTCGTAGGCGGAGGTACGGAACGCGTAGGTGGTGGCGGGCTTGAGGTTGCCGTGCGGGACGGTGACCGTGGCCTTCGACCCCGAGGCCACCATCTTGGACACGATGACGCCGTACTCGGCGGACACGTCGCCCTGGTTGGCCGGGTCGGCGTTCTGGCCCGTGAGCTTCAACTTGGCCTTCGGCTTCCCGGCCGTGTCGACGGTCCACACCTCGAAGGTGAGGTTCGCCTTGTCCCCGTCCGGGTCCGTGACCGAGTTGCGCAGCTGCGCCACGGTGCGGTCGACCTGCCACACACTGCCGCTCTGCTTCCATGAGGGTCCAGCTTCCGGCTTGCTCCCCGACGCAGGGCGGCCACCGGCTCTGGTGCCCTTTTCCGGCCCGGCGGCCGGCCGCGACGACGGAGCATAGTTCCCGTCCCCGTTGAGAGCCGGGCCGTCGGCGGCAGACGCCACGCCGGTGCCGAGTAATAAGGCCGCGGCGGTGACGGCGGTGGTTATTCGGAACAGGCAGCGTCTTCTCTTCGTCTGTCCAGACACGCTGGATGGTCCTTTCAGGCCCCGCTGCGAGCTCATGGGTGTGCATGGCCCTCGGGGCGCAGGCTGGTTGGTGGGTTGAGTCGCGCTGGAACTTTCCTACAGGCCGCCGCGTTGCCGTTCCTAGGTCATCAACTGGGGCGTTCAGCCTGAAACGCAGGTAGTGGACGTGATGAGGCCGACGTTTGACGAGGGTTGCAGCGCGGATCCTCCAAACCCTGACCAGCGGTCGCTGTGGATGTCCACCAACCCGCCTGCATGCATCGGGGGTCAGAGCTGGAAGCGGTGTCTCCGGGGCGGCGGCTACGGTGAGCGACACGGATGTCTCCGGGCACAAGCCCGGCGTCGTACGCCGCCCCTGGACAAGTCGGAGCTATGTCGGCGACCGCGCGTCAACGGGTGCTTGAAGGGATTCCCGCATCGCGCAGCTCCAACGCGGGCGCCTGCAAGGACGCGACGAGTGCCCCGGAAGTGGCGTGCGCAACGAGCACGGCACCACCAGCAGCGGCAGCGGCAGCGGCAGCGGCAGCGCGAACGCTCGCAGGGCTACAAACCGAAAACTCGTCAGCCGTGTGTGGTGAGGACGAGCCGTTTGTAGCAGCAGAGGTCTGCAGCGAGGCGCCTGGAGGGGCGTAAGGGTTGTACGTGAGCTCGGGCCGCATATCAGCAGGACGGGCTGGCAAGTGAGGCCAATGCCAGCGAGCAGAGCAGAGCAGAGCCAGCTTGCCGTGCCCGTTCTGGTGGACCTGATCAGCTGGGCGCGGGAGGCGGACTTACCCGTGATTTACGCGAAGGGTCACCGGCTACCCGCGCGCGGCACGCGCAACGGCGGTGGGCGCTGCGCCATGGACGCCAACGGCATCAACATCCTCATCACCGCCCACCAGGCTCTCGCGGAACCCGGCGGCTCGCTGCGCCTGGCCGCAGCCACCAACCCCGCTGCACACCAACCGACTTGTCGGCGTCGACACCGTCATCGACTGTCACGAGACCCTGCACCAAGCCCTCAACTCCTGACTTCCCGCGCAGCGACGCGCACTCAACCGCTGCGTCCTGGCGCAGCAGGCCGGGCCGGGCGTCGGCGAGACCAAGGCCCGCTGTGGTTGGGAACGTCAGCAAGGCCCGTACGGACCAGTGTCCCAGGTGGACTCGGCGATCGGTTACGAAGTTCGCCCAGGCCCCGTGCGGCTTGCCAATGAGGCGTTCGTGCGGCACTGCAGGGAGGGCTGCGAGCTGAGTTCGGACGCGCTGCGCAGCGTTGCTGATTCCGCCCCGAGACCGGTGGCACGCATGTTGATGTGTCGCGTATCCAATGTCAGCGGAGGAGTTCAGGCACTCGGCGTGTGCTCCGCTCTCTGATGCGGCTGATATGTGGCGACTTGAGACAGGGTGGCGCGCCCACACCGACCGCCCAGCCAGCCTCGATGTAAGCGCTCTGTGTCATGATGCGGACGTGTCCCTGGGGAGGGGACCGCGGTCTACTTTTGCCAGGGGGTTGGGGATGGGCGCGGGTACGGAGCCGGACGGTTCGTCCAGGTCCGACGAGGAGTGGGAGCGGTTTCTGCGCGAGTCGGTGGCCGGTGCCGCCGACTCGCCCAAGGAGCCGTCGGCGCGGGCCCGCGCCGTGGGGAAGCGGCTGCGCGCGGAGCCCGGCCGCGACCTGGGGGGCTGGCGCAGCTACACGCCCGCGCGGCCCAAGCGGCGTACGGGCTGGTACGTGGTCGGACTGCTGGCCTCGCTGGTGCTGCTCGTGGTGGCGCTCGCGCCGGGACGGATGCTGGACCTGTTCGCCGGCGACGACCCTGACTCCCCGCCGCTGGCGGCCGAGACCGCCCGGCCGACCCAGGTACCCCCGGCGGAAGCGGCCCAACGCCCCACCAGGGACGAGCCGTTCCGCGGTTCGCCGGCGGCGCGCTGGGCGAGCGGAGCAGCGGGGATCACCGTGCCGAAAGCCGCTGCGGTCGGCTGGATGAGCGCGGCCGAAGTCGAGCGGGCCCTCGCCCGCAGCCGGGACTTCCTCATCGCGTCCGGCCTGGACCGCGGGGTGCTGCAGGGAGAACACCCCGAGAAAGCCATTGCACTGATCAACCCTCACCAGAAGGACGTCCAAGACCTCCTCAAAACCGCCTTCCGAACCCCGAGCGAGAAGAACGACCCCCTCCTCCTCTTCAGCCGCTTCCAGCCCTCCCGCGCCCACCTGGTCGGCGACGTCGTGAAGACCCGGGGCCGGCTTACCTACCGGGAGGGCGAGCGCGGCGCACTCCAGGTAACCGCCGACGTCACCTTCGTCTACCCGGTCACCCGCGCGGACGCGGGCGGCAACGACGAGATCGTGCGCACGATCGTCCGGCGCGAGCTGGTCCTGAGCTGGGACGACCCTGCCAAGGTGATCACCGAGCCGGGAACGTTCTCGATCGTCTCTTACAAGTACGACATGACCAACGGCGGCTGCGGTACCCCCACGGGCTACCTCACTCCGCCCTTCGGCACGGACCGCCGGGCGGACGAGGCCGGCACGGCGGTCGACCCGTACGACCGCACCACGCCGGTCGGGCGGGGCGAGACCTCTGGGGACGAGTGCGGGAGGGCGACGCGCTCCTAGCGCGGCCTTGACTGACGGCTCGCATGTTGAGGCGTCGCGTAATCCGCGTGAGTTCGGCCCTGGCGTCACCGTGTGCGGTTGCCGCAGGCGTATCGGCTCCGGGTTCCTCCAGCCTGGGTGACCAAGCGGGGGCTGTCTGGTCGTGATGACCAAGCGCCTTCGCGATGACGGGAGCGGGGGCCCGTAGGACGAGTTGGCGGATCACGGAGGTCCTGCTGCGCTGTGGCGGGACGCCGATTTCTGCGGATGGACTTGGAGGCTTACCCCAGTTCATCGGCGGTCGAGGCATTAGAGGTCGACACGGCCGTTGCGTGCGATGCCCGCAGCGCCGAGAGTCCGGAAGCTTGGCGCGCTCGGATGGGGGCGGCTCCGGGACGAGGTCGACGCGCCTCTGCAGGCCCTAGCGCCAACTGACGGGGGAAGAAAGGACTTTCGCGTCCGGGTGCCGTGCGGCCGCCAGCCACACCGTCACAATGCCGAAGAAGCTAGCAGTGCCCGGCTGCGGCCCATTTCGGCCGCCCGCGAACGTGGACATCGGACTCGAAAGAGCGTGGCCCGCTGACCGGGGTGCTGGTGCCCAGCACCCCGGTCAGCGGGGTCTTGATGGATGGCTCAGTTCCCGGTGTCCGTGGTGTCGGGGCCGGTGGGGCGCGCGTAGGTGACGAAGGCCGCGCCGCTGTCGAGCAGGGTGTGGCTGGTGAGTTCCCAACCGCGCGGATCGAAGGCGGCCTTGTGGGAGAAGAGCGGGATTCCGGTGCCGATGGTCAGCGGTGCCATCTTGAGGATGAGCTGGTCGATCTCGGCGTACAGGGCACCGGCCAGTTCCGCGCCGCCTATCAGCCAGATGTCCTTGCCGTCCTCCTGCTTCAACTGCCGCACCTTGTCCACAGGGTCGCCGGCGACCAGTTCGACGGCCGGGTCTGGGCTCTCGGTGAGGGTCCGCGAGAAGACCATGTGCCGTAGGTGGGGTAGGCATCGGTGATACCGACCTTGAGACCGATCTCGTAGCTGCGCCGTCCTTCCAGGACGGTGTCAAAGTGCGTGCCTGGCACGGTGACGGACAGCGCTGCCCTGGCGGGGGCAGGCAGGGTTTCCGGGTACTCCGTCACAAGGTGCTGGATGTAGTCCTCGGGGATCGGCCAGAAGCCGTCCGGGCCCGTGGGATCAGCGCCGTCCGGGCCTGCGATGAAACCGTCCAGCGTGGTGGCGATGTAGTACACGAGCTTGCGCATGCAGTGCTCTTTCTTCTGGGCTGCACGATCCGGTCGGCAGGGTGCTGTGCGGGCCGTGAGGGGTGGCGTGGGTTGGGGCGGCCGCGGGATCAGGAGTGGTCCGGTGTGGTCCATTCGACGAGCTGGACGATGACCCCGTTGGGGTCGGTGACCTGGAACAGGCGTTCTCCCCATGGCTCTTCGCGCAGTGGCATCGTGATGTCGACGCCTTCGGAACGCAGTCGTTTCTCCTCGGCTTCGAGGCCGGTGACGGTGAAAGCGAGGATCAGTCCGCCGGCGTGCCTGTCGCGTTGGTCGGGCGGCAGGATGTCGACGCCCCGCCGGAGCAGGACGATGTCGACGGCGGCATCGGCACGGGTGAGGGAGGCGAATCCTTCAGCCGCGGCCTGCTCCTGATAGCCGAGGTGCTCGGTGAAGAAGCTGCGCGAGGCGGCGATGTCTTCGACCGTGAGGGAGACGGTGGAGGCGGTGATCCTCAAGAGGGGTTCCTTTCCAGGCTGCGGGATCGGGGCGATGTCGAGGTGTGCAGGTGCAGGTGCGGGTGTGCAGAGCTCGGGCTGGTCGTCAGCGGTCACCCACGCCGTGCGCTGCCGGGGCGTGGCGTTGAGGGCCTGCTGAGGGAAATGCGCGGCATGGGGCTGCGATCGGCGCCACGCGTCGCGACTCGACGCCTTCCCGCACCCAAGGTCGGGTCTGACGAGGATGCTCCGAGCTCCGGCTTGCGCATCCAGCACTCCCCTCTGAACTGATCTTACGTCGGTAGTAATATTACTCCCATGCACTTGGTGCTGTAAACATATTCTTGCCACGGAGGTAAGATTCTCGTCATGGAGACGAAGACGAACGCCACAGCGAGTGCCACCACAGCCAGCGTCACCGCGCCGCCGGGCCTGCGGGAGGCGAAGAAGCAGGAGACGCGTCAGCTGATCTCCGACCATGCGACACGGCTCTTCATCGAGCAGGGCTTCGAGAACACCACCATCGCCGAGATCGCAGCGGCCTCCCGCGTCGCGAAGAAGACAGTGACCAACTACTTCGCACGCAAAGAGGACTTGGCCCTCGACCACCAGGACGAGTTCAGCGCCACGCTGGCGCGCGCCGTTGCCTCCCGCCGCCCTGGGGAGTCCGCCCTCGCGGCGCTTCGCCGTGCTTTCGAGACTGCCGTCGCGGCGCAGGACCCGGTCGCCGGATTCGCAGGCCCGGACTTCTCCCGAATGATCACCGACAGCCCCACCTTGTCGACGTGCCTGCGTAACCTGCACGACCGGCGCGAGCAGGCGCTGGCCGAGGCCCTCGCCGAGGCCGTCGGTGCACAGCCGGACGACATCACCGTCCGCACGGTCGCCGGGCTGCTCGGCTCCGTGCACCGCGTCCTGTTCCAACGCATCCAGGACCTGACCCTGGCCGGGCACACCCACGACGAGATCGCCAAGGCAATCGCGAAGGAAGCGGCACGCGCCTTCGACCTTCTCGAACCGGCCATCCATGACTACGCGATCGCCTGAGGGGTCCTCGCCATGTGGTTGTCCACGCCGGGCGATCTTGGGGACGGTGCCGCGCTCGCGCAGCCGGCGGTGGCGGTAGATGTCGTGGTCGTAGCCGCGACCGGCATACAACGCCTGGCGGGAGGACTCGAAGCTCACCGCGTACTCAGTGGATTGGGCCGAGGAAGCCGAGGAGTATGTCCAGGGAGCGGGGCCGGCCCCGGCGCGAGCCCGGGTCTTGGGCGCGCCCGCCAGGCCGGGGTGGACCGGGACCTTCATGTACCGATAGCGGGATCTGCTCGCCCTGGCCACGCTGGCGAGCTTGAGCCGGCCTAGCGGGACCACGCGTCGAGGACCTCCAAGGCTTCGATCCAGGCCGCTCTCGCGGACGCGCGGGTCCGCACCATTCCGACTGCCCGGACCATCCGACTGCCCGCACGAATTCGGCAGTTGGAGAGGTAGGAGGATCCGACCGATCTGGCGGCGGTCCGGGAAGCCAATCGTGAGCTGACCCGGCCCTCAACCGGCGTGGAGAGCAGTCGAGATCAGGACGCGCGCCCGCCCACCGTGACGATGGATGATGCTGCCCCGAGGTGGCCCGGTCACGGAATTGTCTCCCGCCCCCCGGGGGAAGGGCTTGCGCGAAAGCGTGCGCGGAATGACCTCTACAAGATGGGAGGCCTTCACCCTTACCCCTCCCCCACCCCTCAAATCCCACGAACACATGTGTCATACTCGGGCGCCGATCATGGCAAGAAACGACCGGGGGCCGTGTGAACGCCGTCTCTCTGGACGCCCCCTATCTGGACACGGATGCGGATCAACTCTGCTTCTCGCTGGACCTGACGGAGCGTCCAGCGCTAGCAGAACGTGTGGTGTCGCTCGGCGGGCTGGACGTGCGGCTGCGGCTGCTCGGAGCCTCGCACCAGGTGTTTGCCGGTCCCGTACAGGAGACAGTGGCCTGTCTGCAGGGCGCGGTGCGGGGTCTGCCCGAGACCTGCACCCGTCAACTGCCGGGCTGGGTCTACGACTTCGGCGCCATCACCCGCCGACTGATTCCCGAGGAGTTCAGTGCCGAGGTGACGCAGGTCCTCGGCCAGGCCACCGACGCCGAGCACAGCCTGTGCGGAGTCTTCCCCGGTTCGCCGGAGGCGGTCACCGCGGTGGTCGTCGAGACGGTCGAGGGGCCGTACGGCGCCGGGCTCGTCTGGCGCACCTGGCACACGTATCCGCAGAACGGTCAGATCGTATCGACGTACAGCCGGCTGGAGGCCCGATGAACAGCGCCCGACTCGTCCGCGCAGCGGTGGCGGCCGTGCTGGCCGCCGCCCTGCTCACCGCCTGCTCCAGCGACGGGGACTCCGAAGCAGTCCCGCGCGACTGGATCGAGAAGACGTACACCGCGACCGGGACGGACTGGCTCGACCCGGACAGTACCCCGAGCCAGGTCGCCCAGGCGATCCACACCAAGCGGACGGCCATGGACCGTGCCTCCGGCGACGCCATGGAGTTCCTGCGCTACGGCGACGACATGGTCACCGTCTCGCCGTACCGGAGCGGCAGCCTGATCGAGATCGAGGACTACCGCAACGGCTACCGCCGCCACCAGCGGCATCTCACCTACTGGCCGGACCCGAACAGCGCGAGCTTCCGCGGCGGCGGCCCCGGCGAAGGCAAATAGCCTCCGTTGACCGGCCGGATCATCACCCGACGCCTCCCATGCTCCTCCCGCACAGCCCCTGATCACGCCCCGACCCCGCCCCCAAGAAAGGCAACGCAGTGACCGAGATCTTCGAGTCGACCGGCCAGGCCCTGCTCTACGGAGTCGCGGGCCTCGTCGTCATGGCCGTCGGCTTCATCGCCCTCGACCTCGTCACGCCGGGCAAGCTGTACCACGTGGTATGGACCGACCGGAATCGCGGCGCGGCCGTCCTGCTGGGCAGCCAGTCCGTCGCCGTGGGTCTGGTCATCATGAAGGCCATCGAGGCGAGCGAGTCCGAACAGGGCCTCGGCTACGGCCTGATCAGCACGCTGCTGTACGGCCTGGCCGGGGTGCTGGTGATGACCGTCGTCGGCATCGTGATCGGCGTGTTCACTCCGGGCCAGATGGGCGCGGTCGTCCTGGACGACCAGGACGGCCGTCCGCACCCCGCGGCCTGGGTCCAGGCCGGCATGTACCTGGGCACCGGGTTCATGGTCGGCGCGGCGATCTCGTAACGGCGCGCCTCGATGAGCGCCACCACAACCCTGCAAGGCCGCGAAGCCTCCGCGGCACCCTCCCGTCCCCCGGCCGTCCGGCACACCCGGGGGGCTCGCTTCCTGCTGCTCTTCGCCGTCTTCCTTTGCGCGGCCTGCGGCCTCGTGTACGAGTTGGCCCTGACCGCCCTTGGCAGCTACCTCATCGGCAACTCGGTGCTTCAGACCTCCGTGGTGATCTCCGTGATGGTGTGCGCCATGGGGCTCGGCTCGCTGGCCGCCAAACCCCTGCGCCGCCGCGCGGTGGGCGCGTTCGCGCTCGTGGAGGGCGTGCTGGCGCTGGTCGGCGGGCTGTCGGTGCTGGTGCTCTACGCGGCGTTCGCCTGGCTCCAGCTCTACACCCCGGCGATGATCGTGGTCGCGGTGGCCGTCGGCCTGCTGATCGGCGCCGAGATCCCGCTGCTGATGACCCTCCTCCAGCGGATCCGTCGGCAGGAGGCGGGCAGCGCGGTCGCCGACATGTTCGCCGTCGACTACATCGGAGCGCTCGTCGGCGGCCTGGGCTTCCCGCTGTGGCTCCTGCCGACGTTCGGCCAGCTGAAGGGCACGCTGGTGGTCGGCGCCGTCAACGCGGTGGCCGGGGTCATCGTGGTGGTGTTCATCTTCCGCCGGCAGATCCGGCGATGGGTGCGCAACGCCCTGCTGGCCGGGGTCACTGTGGTTCTGGCCGTGCTCGGGACGACGTACGCGTTCGCGGACGACCTGGAGGTGACCGCGCGCCAGCAGATGTACCGGGACCCGATCGTCCACGCGGAGACGACCTCGTACCAGGAGATCGTCGTCACCCGCTCCACGGCCTTCACCGGCGAACCGGACATCCGCCTCTTCCTCAACGGCGATCTCCAGTTCAGCTCCGTCGATGAGTACCGCTACCACGAGTCCCTCGTCCACCCCACGCTCGCGGGCTCCCGCGCCAACGTGCTGATCATGGGCGGCGGCGACGGGCTCGCCCTGCGCGAGGTACTGCGCTACGACGACGTACAGCACGTCACGCTCGTGGAACTGGACCCGGCGATGACCCGGCTCGCGCGTGACTTCGACGCCCTGCGCGACCTCAACGACAAGGCGTTGGACGACCCGAGGGTCAAGGTGGTCAACGCCGACGCCTTCAACTGGCTGCGCGGTGCCCGACAGCGGTACGACGCGGTCGTCATCGACTTCCCCGACCCGGACACGGCAGCGCTGGCCAAGCTGTACTCGGTCGAGTTCTACCACCTGCTCGGGCAGGTCCTGACGCCGCAGAGCAGGGTGATGGTGCAGAGCGGGTCGCCCTTCTTCGCACCGAAGACGTACTGGTCGATCGCGAAGACGATCGAGACGGCCGGCTACTCGACCGCCGAGTTCCAGGTCGACGTACCGAGCTTCGGCAACTGGGGCTTCGTCCTGGCCACCCCGGGCGGCGGTACGTCCCCACCACTTCGGCTGGCATCTGGCGCCCCGCAACTGCGCTACCTGGACGAGGCGGTCCTGAAGGCCGCCGCAGTGTTCCCCGTGGACCGCCGCCGCCAGGACGTCCGGCCGAGCACGCTGATGGACCCGGCCGTGCTGGAGTACGTGCAGGACGAGTGGGAGAACTACTGACCGCCGGTCACCTGCTACGAAACGGGGCCTGTTCGTATCAGGCCCAGGCCACCGCGGGGCCGGGTCTCGACCGGTTGCCCGACTGAACCCAGCGGGCCACGGTGGCAAGCGCACGACGTCACCCAGTTGATGCCGCTGCTGGATGCCGTCCCCCTCGTATTCGGGAACTGCGAACCCGGCCCCAGCACCGGATGCGGAGGCCGTAGCCGTACAGTCGCGCGCCTTGACCACCTCCGCACGGGCATGTCGCCTCTCACCGAACACCTGCCTGCCCGCTCACCTCGGGGCCGCCTCGTCGAGCTCCGCGATGCAGGCGTGCGGTGTCCGCCGCCGCTCGACTTCGAGTGGCCGTGCGTGCTGGAGCGGATGTCGTTGTGGCTGAGTTCCGATGCCACCAGGGTCGGATGGATGGGCCAATGTCGCCGAGTCTCGACGTCGCTCGGACGTTCGGGGCCCCGCCATGGGTCACTGGACGAGTCAGAGCGGCGCGTGGCAGCTCGCCGACCGCGCCAGCACCAGGAGGGCGGCGTTCACACCGATTTGTTCGTACCGGGCGAGGGGCCTGCCGAACATTCTCGGGGCTGCTGGACTCAGTTCCATCGAGGCCACCGACACGGCTGGAGAGCAGCGCGCTACCCGTGCCGGTCGCCACCTCCATCCGAAGGAGCACAGATGCGAACGAGTCCACTGATAAGGACAGCCATCAGTTTCACCGCCGCCATCGGTGTCGCCATCGGCAGCCTGGCAGGTGCGAGCGTCGCGGTGTCCGCCCCGGCGGCTCCGCCATCGGCCGTGACCGCGCGGGCCGACGCCACGCGCGCGGTGAACAACCTCGGCCTCAGCACCTCGGAGGCCAAGAACGTCCAGTGCTTCCTGACCGACTACTGGGGCTACCACGGCAGCTTCGACGGGCGATTGGGTACCGAGAGCTGGCAGGCGATGCAGCGCAATCTCCAGGCGAACTGGGGTTACACGGGCGGCATCGACGGAGTGGTCGGAAGCGGCACGGTGAAGGCGCTGCAACGCCTGCTGGCGGACAGCTGGGGTTACACCGGCGGTATCGACGGAGTCGCCGGATCGGGGACTCAGGCCGCGTTCAAGCGGTTCGCCGCGAGGGCGTGCCCCTGACAGCCGCGTTCCCCACCGGTCATCGGTGAGCAACTATCGCGCCGGCCGGCGGCGGAGCTTACGGCGGTACGGGCACGGCTCCTGGCGAAAACGGGTCTGAGACTTCGGTGGACGTCGGCTCAGACCCGCACCCACCCGCTGACGCCCTTCCTCGACACGTCCCCGTCCACGCGATGCCGCTGGCCGACCTGCTCCGGCACGGCGCCTGCGCACCCGTATGGCGACCCGGGCAGGAGCCCGACCGGCGAATCTGCTGGACTGTGTCCGCGCATCGGCGGACATGACGCACGGCCGCCGCGGATCACGCCACGGGTCTGCACTTCGTTTCCCCCGCAGATCCTCCGTAGCGAAGTAGTCGGCGGCCACACCAGCGCGTATGCCCCCTGCGGCCCTGGTCAGCAGTATGTCCGAACACCAGCGGACAGGGGGTGACGGCAACACGAGAAGGGCCCTGCCGGGCGCACCTGCTGCGGGTCTCGGCGGTGACTGACCAACTGCGGGCGGAGCCGACTCGCGATGCTGCATCTGGTGTGCGCTCCCCGTGCATCCGACAGACCGTCACGATTGGGCTGATCCGGATGTAGAGGCTGTTCCAGGCTGTCACCATCGGCCGCTATGACCTTCCTCGGGGAGCCGACCAATTTCACTCCCGACACCTGCGCGTCAGGCACCGACGGCATCGACTGGAGCTCCATAGCGTCGGCGGAGGCCATGAGCGCCTTCTGCGGCATCATGGCGGGCTTCGTCTTCGCCGGTCTGGTCACTGTCATCGGGCAGAAGAACCCTGCGGGCGGGGACGGGCACGCCTCACGCGGCCTGAAGCTTTTCCTGCCCTGCTTCATCGGCCTTGCGACGGCGTCGTACTTGTACGCCCTCACATCCGGGGAGCTGGTGTGCATCCGCGCCATCACGGAGCAGCTGTTCTCGGGAGCCATCCTCGCCACCGACGCGCTGATCGTGATCGTCGCGCTTGCCTGGCTGCTGCCGGCCTACGATCGCAACAAGCACGGTGAAGTCCGCTTCTTCCGTGGCTTGATCCAGGTCGCGGCACAGTTCTCCATGCTGATGGTCATGGTGTCGGCCGACGCGTACAACAACTCCGTGCTCCAACAGCCCGTTGCTGATTGGGTCACCGCACTCGTGTATGTCGGCGGCGTCGCCTTCATGGCGGCCATCCTCTTCTTCTGGTGGAAGCCCCTCCCCCCGGCCCCGCCACCACCCGCCCCACTGCCGAGTGGAGTCACCGCGGCCGGGTGGCCTGCGCACTGGCGTGACGAGATACATCTGAACCGTCGCGTTCAGGTCGCGGCCAGGAATGCCGTGGCCGTGGGCGGTCTTCTTGCCGTAGCAGGCGGGTGCGTTGTCGGCGTTGGCCGGCATCACTGGACGTCGATGCCGGCGTGGCTGGTCTATACCCTCGCTGGAGTCACGCTTGTGCTGCCCGGACTTGTCATCACCACAGCGGTACGGTGCGCTCCTCGAGCCTGACGAGCCATCGCCGACGATGGCACGAGGTACGCACTGCCTGACTTGCAAACAGACTTCGAGCGCTCCCTGTGGGAGCTGATGAGGTTGTGGGGCCTCGAAGACCAGGACGTGAGCACACCGGCTGGTTTGGCGAAGCGGACTTTCGCGCCTCGGGTCGAGCGGGGCCACGACGACCACGCGGGGCGTGAGTCCGCGCCCGGAGCACGTGCCGAAGGGATCGCCCCAGCCAGATTGAGAGGGTGCAGCGGAACACGTACGGGTCCAATCCAGAATGGCTCGGCGGTCCGCTTCGTCGCATGATGCACGGCCCCCATGACTGCGTAGAACGAGCGACGTTCGGGTCCGAGGAACCACCCGTCCATCTAGCAGCTCCGTCAACCCGCCGCTGTACGCCGCGGGTTCGGTGGAGGCCGTTCCAGCGTGGATTCCGTGGCCGAGCGGACGGCCGCGGTGCGTCACGGCGCCGAGCCTCGGGGCCTGCCGCCGCGTCCAGCGGCAGCACGGCGGCGCCGGTCACGACAGGTAGTCCTCTCACGCCACGGCAACATGGACACCCGATTCAGGCCCCGCAGCCACCCATTGATCCCATCGAGGGACACACCCTACGCAAGAACACGAATCAGGGTGAGTTGAGCGAAGCGGAAGCCCAACACCCAGATCATTCAAGCCGATTCAATACCTGCGAGTAGCTTCTCTTCCTGCTGTGTCTCCTCACGGCACCCTCGTTTCCGCACGGCTTTCACCGCTCGGCGCGTGCAGCGCGCGCGTCTGCCCTGCCCAACCGGTTCGACACGGCGACGGAGGGAAGGTTCACGGTTTCTCGACTGAAGCCCCATACATGCGGAGGAGAGCCGGGCGTGTCGCGGCAGGGCTGGTTCTGTCCGGTTCCCGCGTTGACCCGCGGCTGATCGGATTACGAGTGCATGGAATCCACTGCATGAGCACATCAATGAGTCACGGCTTTCGCCGCAGATCTCCGGAGATTCTGCGGTTGAAGGCTCAACCCCCCACAAAAACCGGCGAGGAGACCCCTCTTCATGGCAACTCACAAGCGCTCGAACCGGATCCGGCTCACCGCCATCACCGTCGCGGTCACCGCGGCAGGCGTCACGTTGCTGAACCCGTTCTCCGCCGGCGCCGCGGCGCCCGCGGAGGGCAAGATCTACGGAGCGAACGCCGACGGCGCCGTCGCGGGCAGCTTCATCGTCATGCTCGACCAGCAGGCCAACAAGCAGGAGTTGGCCAAGGAGTACGGCGGCACACTGAAGCGCACCTACCGCTCCGCCATCAACGGCTTCTCGGCCAGCGGTCTTTCAGAGACAGAGGCCAAGCGCCTGGCCGCCGACCCGGCCGTCGCAAAGGTGGTTCAGAACAAGAAGTTCACGATCAACGCGGAGCAGCAGAACCCGCCGTCGTGGGGCCTGGACCGCGTCGATCAGGCCGACACCGCCGGTGACAGCAAGTACACCTACCCTGACGCCGCCGGGGAGGGCGTCACCGCCTACGTCATCGACACCGGTGTCCGCATCTCGCACAAGGACTTCGAGGGTCGCGCCACGCATGGGTTCGACGCGATTGACAATGACGACAGTGCCGACGACGGCAACGGTCACGGCACGCATGTGGCCGGCACCATAGCCGGTGCCGCGCACGGCGTGGCGAAGAAGGCGAAGATCGTTGCCGTGCGGGTCCTCGACGACAACGGATCGGGCACCACGGAGCAGGTCGTCGCGGGCATCGACTGGGTAACCCAGAACCACCAGGGACCCTCCGTTGCCAACATGAGCCTGGGCGGCGGCGCCGACGAGGCCCTCGATGCGGCCGTTCGCAAGGCGATCGCGGCGGGCATCACCTTCGCTGTCGCCGCGGGCAACGACTCCGCCGATGCCGGCCAGGGCTCCCCGGCCCGCGTTCAGGAGGCTCTCACCGTCGCTTCGTCCACGAAGGAAGACGCCCAGTCCGACTTCTCCAATTTCGGTGAGGTCGTGGACATCTACGCGCCGGGTTCGGACATCACCTCCGCGTGGAACGACAGCGACGAGGGCACCAAGGTTCTCTCCGGCACCTCGATGGCCACCCCCCACGTGGTCGGAGCGGCCGCGGTCTACCTCGCCGGGCACCAGGACGCCGCTCCGGCGGACGTCGCCACCGCCCTGACCAACGGCGCCACCCCTGACAAGATCACCAGCCCAAGTGCGGGCACACCCAACAAGCTCCTGAAGATCACCGAGTAACACCCCCGGTGAGGGCCCGGCTTGGCCAAACGTCGGGCCCCGGGCCCTCACCCCGTCTGTTGGGATGTCGCGAGGCTCGGGTTGAATGACCCGAGCGCCGGCTGCTCACCCGGGACGGGTACGGAGTGAAGCCCCGGTCACCGCGCCCGCGGTGACCGGGGCTTCATGGCTCTGACCAGCCCCGCCCACCACCACCCCGCCCCCGCCCCCGCCCCCGCCCCCGCCCCCGCCGCAGACAGCAATCGGCGGGTTGAGGTGGCGGCTGAGCGCGGACAATCAGCAACTGCACCAAGCAGTCGTCTCCTACGTCGCGTCGGTGACCGACGCGGTCGTGCGCCTGGGAACGTTCCGCCGCACGGAGTCAGACGGCGGCAACCCTGGTCACAGGCACGGGACATTCAGCCGGACCGACCGCCACAACGGAACCTGCAGCCGCAGCGCTGGTCCGCGCCCGCCGGGAGCCGGCTACACCGAGCTACACCGAGCTACACCGAGCTACACCGAGCTACACCGAGCTACATCATCAAGGGACGAAGACATAACGGACTTGGTTCGTCGTCAACTCCCAGGCGCGTTCAATGCATTGACACGTGCATTACAGAGGCTTTACGTTCCGGCCATCTGAGAGCGCTCTCAGACTCCTCTTCTGTGAAGACTTGAGGTGCCGCATGCCATCCCCACGCACCAGACCGGCCGTCATACTCCTGCTGGCCTCGGCGCTCGCCGTCGTCGGCCTGGTCCCGGCCGCCGCACCGGCGGCCGCGGCTACCGTTCCCGTAGGCTCCGGCAGCTACTCCGACACCCGGCCCGCCGGCACGTCGGGCCCTACGACCAACACGGGCACACCCGTTACACCCAAGCTGACCACCGCCGCCCGGAACCGGCCTGTGCCCACCAACGACTGGTGGTCCTCCCTCGCCTTCCAGCGCTACGGCGACAACCCCTGGTCGACCCCCATGTACGGGCATCCCCTCACCTACCAGGCCACCGCCGGCGGGCTCGACGTCGGCTACCCGACGTCGCCCGCGATCGTCGGTGACGGCCGACAGTACGAGTACGCCCACAAGCGCGACCTCACCATCGGACTGACCGGCCTCAACTCCCCCGACACCAAGGCCGACGACTGGTCCGACTGGACGGTCACTCCCCTGTGGTCCGACGGTGCCCGCACCCTGCGCACCACGATCGGCCACGGCTCCCCGTTCGTATACGCGAAGGGCTCCGGCGGCAACGCCCAGGTCACCACCGCCGGTGCGCCCACCGTCTTCGCCGACCAGACCAACGTCCTCGGCATCACCGTCGGCGGGCACCACTACGCCCTCTTCGCGCCGACCGGCAGCGACTGGAACGTCGCGGGCTCCACCATCACCGCCGGTCTCGGCTCCAAGGACTACTTCTCCGTCGCCGTACTGCCGAACACCGACGCGCTGGCAACCTTCAAGAAGTACGCCTACAGCTTCGTCACCGACTCCAAAGTGACCTGGAGCTACACCGGTGGCACGGTGAAAGCCACCTACACCCTCACCACGGAGGCGAAGGAAGGCACCGAGCGCGGCGCACTCCAAGCGCTCTACCGCCACCAGTGGCTGAACACCACGGACGCCCTGACCTCCTACACGTACGTCTCACCGCGCGGAACCATGAAGGTCCGCGAGTCGGCTTCGTTCACCACGACCCAGAAGGCGGCGGCGGTCCTGCCCGCACTGCCGAAGTCGAAGGGTGTGGAAGCCGCCCGGCTACGCGGATACCTGAACGAGGTCGTGAACGCTGCCGACCCCTTCTCCGGGGCCACCGACACCTACTGGACCGGCAAAGCCCTCGGCCGCCTCGCCCAACTCGTTCCGGTCGCCGAGCAGATCGGTGAGACCGGCATCCGCGACAGGCTTCTCGGCCTGATCAAGGGCAAGCTCCAGGAATGGTTCACGGCGGGTGGCGCGAACGAGTTCAGCTACGACAAGGACTGGAAGACCCTCACCGGCTATCCCGCGTCCTACGGCAGCGACACCGAGCTCAACGACCACCACTTCCACTACAGTTACTACGTCTACGCGGCGGCGATCGTCGCCCAGTACGACCAGGGATGGGCCGCCGACTCCGCGTGGGGCGGCATGGTCAAGACCCTCGTGCGGGACACCGCCAACCCCAGCCGCACGGACGGTTCGTTCCCCTTCCTGCGCGGCTTCGACGTCTACGCCGGCCACAGCTGGGCATCCGGCCACCAGGGCTTCGCGGCCGGCAACAACCAGGAGTCCTCCTCCGAGTCCACCAACCTCAGCGCGGCCCTTGTCCTTTGGGGCTCCGCCACCGGCGACACCTCGCTGCGTGACCTCGGCACCTACTTGCTGACCACCGAGTCGGAATCGATCGCCCAGTACTGGTTCGACGCCGACGAGCAGGTCTTCCCCTCCTCGTTCGGCCACGACACAGCAGGCATGGTCTGGGGCAGCGGCGCCGCCTACGCCACCTGGTGGACCGCCAACCCCGAGGAGATCCACGGCATCAACGTCCTGCCCGTCACCGGCGGATCACTCCATCTCGGCGGTGAGAAGGCCGCCATACGGCGCAACATCGCCGAGATGGAGCGGGAGAACGGAGGGCCGGCCGTCGAATGGCGCGACATCCTCTGGGAGTTCCAGTCCCTGGCAGACCCGGCCACGGCCAAGGTGAAGTGGGACGCGGGCAACGCCGGATACACCCCCGAGCAGGGAGAGTCCAAGGCACACACCTACCACTGGATCAACACCCTCGACGCGCTCGGCGCCCCGGACGCAACAGTGACCGGCGACATCCCCACCTCCGCTGTCCTCACCAAGGGGACGACACGCACCTACGTCGCCCACAACCACGGATCGTCGGCCCGAACCGTCACCTTCTCGGACGGCAAAACCCTTTCCGTGCCGGCTCGTTCCACCGCGACCGGCACCGGGTCGGGGTCGCAGGACCCGGACCCCGACCCCGATCCGCCGACCGGGAACACCTTCCAGCTGCGCAGCGGTGGTGTCCTGACCACAGCGACCGATGGCACCTTGGGCAGCGACACGATCGCCTCCGCCGGCGGCACCAACCACGACGGCACCCCGCACCAACCCCTCGTCTACGAGGTCCGCGGAGTCAACGGCACGCTCACCCCGGGCGTCGGAACCACGTTCCGGCTCCAGGTGGACGCCGGCACCACGGTCGGTCTCGGCCAACAGGCACGGGTCAGCTACGACCTCACCGGTGATGGCACCTTCGACCGGACCGAGACCTACAACTACTTCGCCACCGACCCGGTCGCCGGGTGGGAGGAGTACACGCAGGCGCGAGGTCTCAAGGCGTCCACGGGCACACCGGGCACCCTCAAGGGCGGCACCGTACGTCTCGAAGTTTGGAACGCCATCGGCAACGGCGCCTCAAAACTGCAGACGGGTACGGACAAGTCCGTGTTGGTGATCCCGTACAGCTGATCCGGCGAGAGCCATGCGGCGGGCAACGGCGCTCTTCCGGTGCCCGCCGCACGGCCATCTCCGGGCAGTGATCACAACCGGCGCGGCAACTCCCGCCGCTGGATCATCCGCGCGGCCGAGGATTCGCTGCGCCGACTGCGAGATCGCGGCCTAACCACTTCAGTCTCTGACGGCCGCGCCGCCAAGAGGATTCCGCCCTGCGCGCGGTGAGTCGACGGGGTAGCCCCCAGCACCTCCTGCCATCCGGCACCGGGATCGGAGCCACAGCGGCCGGGAACTCCTCCAACTTCCGCTCGTAGAGGTGGAGCCAGCGGCGCACGGCATCGGACCGGCCGTGCGCTGCCGGCGCCTCGACGGCCATGGGCGCGTGGTTGGTGAGCCGGCCGAGCCGGCTCGGGGCCCGGGAGGTGCAGCCGCTCCAGTGCTTCGTCGAGCGCGCACGGCGTGTGGTGGGTGTTCCTGCGCTGCAAGTAGGCAGGGCCCGTGTGCTCGACTTCGGTCGGCAGGACCAACTCCGGGTGCCCGGCGCGCCCAGCGGGACCCAGGACACGGTCGGAGCCCAGCGGTGGGCCCGGAAGGGAGATGCCGTAGACCCGCCTCAGATCCTGGCATGCCGCCACATACGCCTGATCGTGGGCGTGGCCGGCCCAGTTTGGCGGAGCCACTACGTGGGCGGCACGTCCCGGTGAAGTGCCTTGTTGACGCCGGTGATGACCACGGTGATCAGGCAGAGGGCGATGATGGTTTCGGCCCACAGGAAGGCGAACCAGTCCAGCACGCAGCCGATCGGGGGTGTGCCGGGGGCGGTGTTGCGGAACGCGGCGAGGGCGAACAGCGTGGCGGCCATCCAGGCGAGGCCGGGCCAGACCAGGCCCTCGCTGCTGGTCGTCAAGTACCAGGCCCCGATGAGCACGGCCGCCGCCAGCGCCCACATCACCACCATCATGAAGACCGCGAAGACGAGCAGGCTGCCCGATCGTGCCAGCTCCAGCGCCACCACGGCCTCCTGCCGGGAAGGCGCAGGCTCCGCGGAGATCGAGAAGAGCGTGTCGGCGTTGGAGAACAGCATCCGTACCGGCACCTGCTTGCCGCCCAGCTGCGCCCGGAACGCGATGTCGGTCTCGTAGGTGTCGAACGGGTAGTCACTGATCGATCCGCCTGTGAGCGCAACGTGCACGTCGCTCGTCGCGAGCCGCTCATGCGCTGCGAACTCCAGGTCGTTGACGGTCGCCCCTGAGGTCTGAAGGCTGAGGTCGGCCACCGGGGCCGCCCCGTTCGCCTCGCCGAGGGTCCCGCGCGGGGTCACCCAGACCCGCAGTACCAGCTCTCTGCCCGCGGCATCGACGCTTTGGACAACGGCCTCCACATCCACCCGGTCGGGGGCCGAGGAACCGACGGTGTGCACCGTGTCGACCGCCTGGCGCTCGGTGAACTGCAGCCACGAGCCAACGGCCACCGCCGCCACGATCAAGAAGGCGATGAGGATGAGCACGGGCAGGATGGACCTTCCGAAGCGTCGCGGGCGAGGCGAGTCGGCAGGTGCCGGACGGCCCTGACGCATCACTTGGTCCAGATGCCCAGCAGTTGGTTGGCCGCAGGGAAGTTGTCGGGTGGGTCTGCCTGGCCGGCCGGATACGTCAGCTCGAGGCCCTTGGCCTCCAGCAGATCCTGGTAGTCGGGAATGCCACTCGTGTGGCGCATCGGGTCGCCCAGCGTGACGTCCCGCGCCCAGACCGGAGGGTTGTCGAGGTAGTCGGACAGGGGGTCGTTGAGCGCGATTTGGCGCCGCCTCGCCAGCAACAGAACCGCGTCTGCGGTGTATTGCCCGGAGTTGGAGGACATGTCGAGGACCGTCTTCGAGGTAATGGCGCGCCTTGTCGGCAGATCGGTTTTCCCTCTCCCCGCCTCCCCGCCAAGGCTTCCCCGTACGCCGACCGCTGCCGCACAGCCCGGGCCGCCCTGGGAAGGCACCGGCTTCTGGAGCACCTCCGCGATGCGCGTTGCCCGGTCATCGCCGCTCGCGTAGACCTGCGGTTTCACGACACGGGCCCGTGCGACCGCAGCCGTGGCGCCCTCGGCGGGACACAACGACGCCATCCGATTCACGGACACCACCTGCTTTCGCCACCGGAACGAGATCGGCTCAGTGCCATCTCGAACTCGGAGGGTTGAGGTCATCAAGTCCGCTGCGGACGCGCCGCTACCGGTGTGCCGTGATGCGGCGCCGGTCGGCACCGGGCCGAGTTGCCGGAAGGACCAGGACGCCCTGGCAGCCGGCGCCCCGATAAGGAAGCTGCGCTCTGCCATGTGATCCCGTTCCCTACCGACAGCCACGGGGCCTCCCGGGCGACGCCGAGGCGGTGTTGGCGGAACGCACGTATTCCACGCTACGGCGTGGTCCGAGGACGTGCATGCGGACGACGCGGCGGCAACGAAGCGCGCCGCCTGCTTCGGGCATGACGGCTGAGTCACCCCCGCCGGAGCGCAGCGACATCCCGACCCTCGCCCTCATTCCACCGCGTCGAGAGGGGACGCTGTACCCGGCATGCGCGACGGACGACCGACTCCCTTCGGTGGATGTTCGAGCCGGCCCGGCAGCACGCGAGGCCGGTGCCCCTACGGCGGAAGCGTCTGGCTGGGGGCCGGGGCCCCGGCATTACGGAACGTGAAAGTTTACACTTCTTAGAAAATCGCAGTTTGGGCTATTTTGATAGTGCATTTTGGGCAGCAGTGCAGCCAGAACCGTCGGATCTGACGTCCGATCCGCACGGAAGATCCGACGGGAGCGGCTGTCGGCAGCGACGGGAGGGCGCGGGCGAAGCACATAGGCGCCAGGAGGAAGATTCTCGATGACCCGGCCCGATGACCCGAGCACCGCGGCGGCCCGGATGTTCGCCGAGGCCGGCGCCTTCGGCGAGCTGCTGGCCGGGATCGAGTGGGCGGCGACGCCGCTCGGGCCCCCCGAGTTCTGGCCGGGGCCCCTGGTGGACACCCTGCGACTCATGCTCACCTCAGAGCACGGGATGGCTCTGTACTGGGGCGCTGAATTCGCCACGCTGTACAACCTGGGCTCCTCACCCATTGTCGGCGCCAAGCATCCCTGGGCCCTCGGCAGGCCCTACAAGGATGTGTTCCCCGAGGTCTGGGCCCACCCCGTGAGCGCCCACTTCCACTATGTGACCGACACCCGCAAATCCCTGCTGATCCCCGATGAGCCGCTCATCATGGAGCGCCACGGCTTTCCGGAACAGTGCTACTTCGACTCCTCCTTCCAGCCCGTGCTGCTGGAGGACGGCACCTCCGGCGGGGTGCTGCAGATCATCACCGAGACCACCGGCCGGGTACTGGGCGAGCGCCGGCTGCGCCTGCTGAGCGAGACCGGCGCCCGCACCGCCGGGCTGCTCACTCCGGACGAGGTCGCCCGCGTCGTCGCGGAGGTGCTGGGCTCCTATCCCGAGGAGGTCCCGTTCCTGAGCCTGTACCTGGCCTCCGAGCCGGGCATGCTGCATCCGGCGGCCTCCACCGGGCTCCAGCAGGCACCCGAGGCCGTCTCGTTGAATGCGGCCGACGGATCGGAGGTCGCGGCTCGGCTGGCGCAGGTCGTCGCCGACGGTGCCCCTGCCACGCTGTCGGCCGCCGCACTCACCGGCGGCAACACCACAGGCCGGCACGCCGCGTCCTCCCGGCTTCCGGTCGAGGAGGCGCTGGCTCTGCCGCTGGACAGCGCGGGCCAGGTGGGCGGCGTATTGGTCGTGGGCATAAACCCCTGCTTCCCGCCTGCCGGGACCTACCGGGACTTTCTGGAGGTGCTCGCAGCCGCCGTGGCCGGGGCGCTCACGGGTGCCCTCGCCCACGACGAGCAGCGCCGGCGGGCGGAGGCGCTGGCCGAGCTGGACCGGGCCAAGACCACCTTCTTCGCCAACGTCAGTCACGAGTTGCGCACACCGCTCACCCTGCTCCTGGGCCCGCTCCAGCAGGCCCTGGCCGACGAGGACCGGCCCGAGCGGCGCGAGCAGCTGGAGCTGGCCGAGCGCGGTGCCCTGCGCCTGCTGAAGCAGGTCAACACCCTCCTGGAGGTCGCCAGGGCCGATGCCGGGCAGATACGTCCGGCCCTCGAACCGGTCGACCTCGCCGGTGCCACGGCCGAGCTGGCCGGGGTGTTCCGCTCTGCCTTCGAGGCGGCCGGGCTGACGCTGGAGGTGGACTGCCCGCCGCTCTCCAAGCCGGTGTCCCTGGACCGGGAGATGTGGGAGAAGATCATCCTCAACCTTCTCAGCAACGCCCTGAAGTTCACCTTCACCGGCGGCGCCCAAGTGCAGGTGACCGCGGCCGGCGACCGCGCCCGCCTGACCGTGACCGATACCGGCACCGGCATCCCCGCGGACGAGCTGCCGCGCCTGTTCGAACGCTTCTACCGGGTCCGCGGCGCCCGCTCCCGCTCCCACGAGGGCAGCGGCCTCGGCCTGGTGCTCGTGAAGGACCTGGTGGAAGCGCACGGCGGCACCGTCAGCGTGGAAAGCCGGCTCGGCCAGGGCACCAGCGTCACCGTGGACCTCCCGTTCGCCGCAGCCCACCGGCCCCACCCGGCCCCGCCCGCGGCCGGCGCCGGTTCCCCCGGGGAAACCCCCAGGGATGGCCCCCGGGATGGCGGGGGCGGCCGGTCCGGCCGAGTCACGGCCTACGTGGACGAGGCGCTGGGCTGGCTGACGGCTGACCCCGTCCCCGCCGCTGCGACCCCCGGGGCGCGCACGCCGCCCGCCCCCGCGGCCCGCGATGCCCTCCACGCCCCTGGGCCGCACGAACCCAACGGCCCCCGTCGGGCCCGCCTGCTGGTCGTCGACGACAACGCCGACATGCGCGCCTACCTCACCCAGCTTCTGGAACCCGACTACGACGTACTGCTCGCCGCCGACGGCCGGGCCGCCCTGGAGCTGGCCTTGGCGCAGCCGGTGGAGCTGGTGCTCAGCGACGTGATGATGCCCCACATGGACGGCTTCGAGCTGGTCCGGGCGCTACGCGCCGACCCGCGCACCGCCCGCCTGCCCATCGTCCTGCTCACCGCCCGCGCCGGCGAAGAGGAATCCGTGCGGGGCCGACAGGCCGGTGCCGACGACTACCTGGCCAAACCCTTCTCCGCGCGCCAGCTGCTGGCGCGCGTCCGCACCGGCTTGGAACTGTCCCGGCTGCGGGAGCAGGTCCTGACCGAGACCCGCGACCAACTGGCCGTACTGGGCTCGCTGGCCGACGCGGGCCTGCGGCTGTCCGCCACCCTCGACCCGGACCGGATACTTCAAACGGTCGGCCAGATCCTGCTGCCCGACTTCGCCGACCAGATCAGCATCCACCTCACCACCGCAAACCACGCCCCGGCACAGTCGCCCCCGGCATACATCGCCGGCGCCCCCGTTCTTGCCCGCGAGACCCTGGCCACCGCTGCCACCCACGCGATCAACGGCACCGCCCCGGCCCCAGCCGACCCGAACCCGCCGCCCGCATCCGTACTGGCCCTGCCACTGCACGCCCACGACCAGACACTGGGAGCCCTGGTACTGGTCCGGCACACCGACTACTCCGCGGTGGAACACAAATATCTGGAGAACCTCGCCCACCGCCTGGCCCTGGCCTACGACAACGCAGCCCGGTACCACAACGAGCGCCGCCTCGCCCTGACCCTGCAGAGCGCCCTGCTGCCCCACAGCCTGCCCCAGGTGCCGGGGATGCGCCTGGCCGCCCACTACAGGGCCAGCAACCGGGGCGCCGAGGTCGGCGGCGACTGGTACGACGTGCTCGCCCTGCCCGACGGTGCCGTGGGGCTGGCCATCGGCGACGTCATGGGCCACGACGTGGAAGCCGCCATCATGATGGGCCAACTCCGCTCCGCCCTGCACAGCCTCGCGATGGAGGGCGCCGGCCCGGCCCAGGTACTGGCCAGGCTGGACGCCTACATGCAATCGCTCACCGCCGAACACTTCGCCACCTGCCTGTACGCGGTCTACGACCCACACCGCCACCGCCTGCGCTACGCAGCCAGCGGGCACCTGCCGCCCCTGCTGATAGCCACCGACAGCGCCTATCTGGACCTGCCCCCGGCGCTGCCGCTCGGACTGGGCAGCACCCCGGTCGACCGCGAGGTGGCGTTCCCGCCCGGCACCAGCCTGCTGATGTACACAGACGGCCTGGTGGAGAACCGGGCGCTGTCCTTGGACGGCCGCATGGAGGCCCTGCGTCAGACCTGCGCCACGCTGCCCGCCGCCGCCCGCACCAACCCCCAGCAGATCACCGAACGAGCCCTGGAACTGCTGAACACCCCCGACCGGGTCGACGACGACACCGCCCTGCTCGCCGCCACCGCCGAACCGTCGTCTCCAACCCGCGCCCCCGAGGCCGACTGAAGTGTCATACGCCGGACCGCTACTGCGTGGGCCTACTGGCGGATAGACAGCCGGATGGGCCGTATCAAGAACAACCTTGCTTCGGATCAACTGATCGTTTGTTGAGGTGTCGTTGACTGATGCCCGGGCACACATCGAGCCATTCCTGCCGGACATCGAGGCGGGGGGACGATGCCGGGATCACCGGCAAGTGACCAACAATCGACGCCGCCTCGATCGCGGTGGAGACTACTGACTGGCCTCGTCGTTCAGCTGTGTCACCCGTGCCCCGGCAATCCCCAGGACCTCGACGATCTGCTCGGCGACCTTTGCGGAAAAGAGAGCCCGAGTCACGCTGAGGCCGAACTGCGGCGTCGGAGAGTTGTCCACCTCCCGCTGCAGGAAGAACGCCTCTCCCTCTGCTGGAGAGAAGGCAAAGCAAACCCACTCTGCGAGGCTGTCGCGGACAGTCTCCGGCCTGCCCCAGCGCTCCTCTAGGGACGCACGGTCGATATCGACCGCAGCGAGCCATCTGATATCGCGCAGGCTGACATCTTGTTCGGGGATCCTTTTCAATTCTGCGGGGTCCAGCCGTCTCGAATCCATGTCCGTCGCACTTGTGCGACGATGATCAGGATTGAGGCCCATTCGTCGCCATCCTTCATGATTTCCGTAACGCCTTGTTACACGCCAGCCTCCCAGGAAGCTTATCCGGGCCTACCGTTGGCCTTGGGCGCTACCGCCGTCAGGACGCGGTCGTACAGGCGGCCGGAGACGATGTGGCTGGACCCCGGACACGGCAAGGCCCTGCTGACCTCGGCTTCGATCTGTGCTGGGCGAGCGGCTGGATGGGCGAGGTCAACCAGTGGATCGGCCAAGTCCTCGGCCTCCCGCCACTGCCGTTCGTCGACATCGGCGACAACCTGATGCGAGAGCGGCCGGACGGAGTCCACCGGAAGTCGCCGACCACGCCCAGATCTCCGCCACCCACCCCGCCCCGGCGCTGCTCCACCATGTCAACCCACACATCGGTCTGCGGCAGGACGACTTCACCGCCCTCGCCGGCTTCGTTGCCTCTCTCGCCCGCTCTGCTGCAACGTCTCGCGCATCGTTGTGGGACAAGCTCCAGACGCCAGGCCGTTCCTGAACGGTCAGAATGCCGAGGGGGACGAAGTCCAGAACCCGAGAGCTCACGCGTGGGGGTCGAACGGGATCCCCGAGGGCTTCGCCTCGGCGATGTTGCTTTCGAAGCTGCCGTCCTTGAGCCCGAAGTGGGCGCTGCCAAAGTCCGCGGCGGCCAGCTTGTCGCGCAGGCCGGCCGGGTAGCCGTTCCAGCCGATCAGGGCGGGGTACTGCCAGGTCCGCTGATGGTTTTCCGGCGGCTCGTCCTGGGAGTTGGCGGGTCTGAAGCAGTGCGTGGACACGCCGTCCTTGTGGTAGACGACCTTGGGGTGGGTGCCGTCCCAGGGGATCCTGTCGCGTGGGTAGATGTCGAAGTCCCCGTGCGCTGAGGTGGCGACGTACTTCGCCTCGTTGTCCTGCACCCACACCACGACGTGCTCCCAGTCGTGCCGGTGCCCGAACGGGTCCCAGCCCGGGATGGCCTGGTCCTTCTCGAAGTACGAGGCGTACATGACGGCGCACCAGCCGTTGTTGCACTTGGAGCGCGAATACCCGTTGGTGTTGAGAAGGTCCGATGCATCCCGACAGCTCCCGCTGAGGGACCCGGTGGTCTTCAGCCCGCCGTTGATGGAGCCGTCGGGGCCCATCGCGGGCACCGCGTAACAGCCGTCACTGTCGTAGTCGTACCCGGGCTGGAAGGCGCGGTCGAGGGCGTCCGCGTTGGCCGGTAGCGCTGGCGGCGGAGCGGCGAAAGCAACGTCCGGAACCGCGAACACCAAGGCAAAGGCACCCGCAACGATCACCGGAGCCTTTCGGATCCGTCCACTCTTCAGCACCAAGTCCTCCAGCAAGCCACGGTTTTACATCAAGGCCACTTTGACGTGTCCAGCACAGACTCCTGGTGGCAGGGCTCCACGCCAAGAGGGAGGAGAGCAAAATCGGGGAGTCGAGTCCGGCACACGCCAGGACCTCCACAACCGGCAGGCCGCACCAAGTCCGAGCGTGTCAGCCAACGGAAACGCCCTGAGCGATTGAGTGAGGCCCCGCCACGGCAGCGGCGTGCGCGGCGTGCGCTCCGCGGCGGGGGCCGCCCCCGTCGTTCTGGCGCTACGGACGGACCGTGGTCCGCGCAGCCGACAGCCGCCGGGGCCCCACCCAACCGTGAATTTCGAGGCGAGTTACGGCAGTTGGCGACTGCACGACGTGTGCGTCTCACCGGGCGAGCCGGGATCGGTATCCCGTCGACCAACGGATTGCCCCACACGTCGAGTGTGATGTGATCGGGGAGCAAGACCGCACACACACGCCGCGCCCCGCCCCTTGCACAACGTCCAGTCGCCGACCATGCGCTGATCGAATGTCAGCTGCTTGAGCCGGTCACCCGCGTTTCAGATCCGCTGCATCGACCTCGCCGCACTGGGCCGGCCGGACTTCGGCAGGGCGTTCCGCCCACGACTCGGCCGGCTCACCCAACCCGCGGCCGGCTGGACGGCTCCTTGGGGCCAGCCCCCGTCCGAGACGGCTCAAGCCAGCGCGCGAACCCCGGGCCGAAAACACCCTTCCCAATTTCAGGCCAATTCGCACGCGAGTACATCGGCCACACCTGCAACCGACGAACCGAATGAAAAGCCGCCCACCTCCTCAACCGTGAAGAGGGGTCAGCCAATCAAGCCACTGATTGAATACGCAATCTGGTCTGAATTGCCACGACAGCAACGACGACAACTGCCTCACCATGGGATGGGCGCAACAAGACGGGTACTACGAGGCACTGAGCACCGCAAACAGAAAGGAGATACACCATGCAACCGATGACACGCTGGGCAATGACAGGAGCCCTGCTCACCGCATCCCTCGCGGGTCCCTTGAGCGAGCCCGCCCACAGCGCCCCAGCCTCGCTGTACACCCCTTCGTCCCTGGTCATGACCACCGGTCATGGCGAGAAGGCCGCCATGACAGCACCGGAGCGCGCGGTCACCGTGAACTGTGCGTACACCACTACGGGAACTCACACCGATCCGCGACAAGCCTGTGCGGACCTGGACCGCGTGAACGGGGACCTCGACCGCTTAGCCACCCTCCGGGGAAACGAGACGGGACGGCCCTGCACCAAGGAATACCGCCCCATTGTCGTCACCGTTGAAGGTGTATGGCGCGGTACGCGGGTGAACTACGAGCACACCTTCGCCAATTCCTGCATAAAGGAAACGCAGGGGGCGTCGGCGTTCGCCTTCTGAGCCCCACAAATCAGTAGACGCCCCACCCGCGGGGCCCTTTGGTCGTACTGCGTCGCCATCCCCCCAGCCCGTGTCGACAGCAACCACAAGGGCCCCTCTCCCCCGCGTGGGAAGGGTGGTCGAGACCGTGGTCCGACAACAGGGCTTCGGATCTCCCCGCGGGCGAACCGCCCTCATCTGCCGGGCTCCCTCGGAGTTGGAGCAGTGGGGGTCCGATCGAGCCGAGAGCAGAGCCTCGTACGGCTGCCGCACGAGGCTCTGGCGCGCACAGCCGCCGTACGAGGTGCTGCGGCATGGTGAGAAGGTCCGCAGACCCGACGTCAGACCTTCCGAATCCGGTCGGCGATCTCCGGCCGCGCCGCGAACCCGGCCGCCTTGTACGTGGCGACGCCGCCGACGTTGGAGCTCGGTGTGCACACGCGCACGCTTGACGAACCCATCTCCCGCAGTGCGGCCGCCCCGGCGACCGTGATCGCCCGGCCATAGCCGCGGCCGCGGTGGTCCGTGTGGACGCCCATCGGCTCGACCAGTCCTGGTTTCCCCGGGCCCGCCGACCAGACCGTCACCACCGCCGCGGGGTTGCCCTGGTCGTCGTAAGCACCCAGGCAGCGGGCGTCGGCGTGGAACGGTGCCGCGGACATGTTGTGCCGGTACTCGCGGGTGGGCTTCGTGGTGTTGAACGCGGACCGCAGGACGTCGGCGAAGTCCTGTGCCTGCTCCAGGCCGATCTCCCTGATGCGCACGCCGGGGTCCTCCACCGCTTCGGCGAGGTCGCGGAAGAGCGGCGTCCACGGCTCGTCGACGTCCCAGCCCTGCTTGGTCAACAGGTCGTGGAGCAGCAGGCCCTGTGGCGCCTCGACGGACACCGCTCCTTTCGGCAGTACGCCGCGCTCGGGCAGCGAGAAGTCCTCGACGAGTCGCCGTGCCAGGTCCTCGTCGTGGAAAGCGTCGGAAGCGATCGTCATGCGCACGAGCGTCGGCGTATCCAGCATCCCGACGGCGAGGATCCGTCCGTCCCGGCTCCAGGTCCGTACCGCCGCGGCCGCCGCGGCCGCCCCGAACCGGTAGTTCCAGCCGATGTCCCCGGGATGCAGTTGCATCGGCGTTTCGTCGTGCTGCCACTCCCGCAGCGCCGCACTGGCCTCGCGCACTCCGTCGGCCGTCGGCGTCCTCAGCACAATCGTCATAGCCGGGATCAGACACTCCGTCTCGGTGGCATGCAACCGATTAACTGACCAGGCGCTTAGGGGTGATGGTGGCAGGAGGTCCATGGATGGCGAGTCCGGTCCCGGCTAGGAAGGCGTCGAGGGCGTCGGGGCGGTACTGGAGCGCTTGAGGCGGTTGCGCGCGAGCGCGGCGAGTCGGTCGAGGGCAACGCCGGCGAGGTTCGCGAGGCTGTGTTTCACGTGGGCCCATCGGTACTCGACCGCGTTCAGCTCGGGCGCGTAGACGGGCAGCGTGAACACCGTCAGCCAGGCGCGTGCGTTGGTCAGGTCGCGCATCTCGTCGGACACGTGAGTGTTCAGGCGGTCCCGCACAAGCACGATCGGTGCCTTGACCAGTTGGTGCACGCCGTCGACGAGGGCGATGCAGTCGCGCTCGGACAAGCTGCGGCGCTCGCCCTCACGTCCGGTGTGGCGTCGCAGCCGATGGCGCCGCCGGGTCCGCGAGCCCGGACGCATCGCGATCAGCACGTAACCGAGACCCGCCCGAAGCCGCGGCCGTTCATATTCACGACCGGGGTGATACCGCGCCGTCCCCAGGTACGTCCGGTCGGCGACCTGCGTGTGAACCCCGCCTCGTCCTCGAATCAGATCCAGCCGCCGCAG
The DNA here is from genome assembly GCF_055639295.1 of Streptomyces sp. NPDC107528. NCBI lineage: Bacteria > Bacillati > Actinomycetota > Actinomycetes > Kitasatosporales > Streptomycetaceae > Streptomyces > Streptomyces sp. NPDC107528. The sequence continues at coordinate 405,150 of NZ_JBVKAV010000011.1, read as the reverse complement.
ACCGTGAGACTTCCTGCCGATCAGCGTCACCGCCCGCGCCTCGGTCCACACCTGGCTCTGGTCCCAGCCGCGCGCAGCCGGCCCTTGCTCCAGGCAGTGAGCCGGCTTCTCCCGGCACTGCGGCGACACCTTGCAGCGCTGCCCGCTCGTACCCCGGGAACCCAACGCCTCGGCCCCGCCCTCCCGCCAAGCCTGCTGCCATTGGTAGGCCGACTTCGAGCTGATCCGCAACTGGCGGGCGACCTCTGGCGGGACGACCCCTTGACCACGTCAGGTACTACGGGGTGGACCACAGCCCCTCCTACCTGTGGAACTCCGCGACCTGGGAGAACAGCGAGGCCCTACTGCCGGATCTGGACACCGTGCTCCAGGGCCCCGACGGCTGGGACGCCGACGACACGATCCGGCACGCCATCGAGATCCGCGAGGGCGTTGTCCAGAACCCCTAGGTGCTCGCCTTCCGGCACCGCTCCGCGGAGTACCCGCATGCCCATGAGGAGACCCGGGCGGCGTCGCGGCCGTAGCGGCGCGGCGGGGCATCCCGGGGAAGCCCCGGCAACTGCCGGAGAGGCGGCTTCTGCGAGTGCCCGTCACAGGCATGATCCCTCGCCCCGTAAATATGCCCGCATTAGTCCGATGGGGAACTCCGTGGATGCGTGCGCCGCGGTGACATACCGAAGGGCCCCGCCGGCGATCTTCGGCGGGGCCCTTCGCGCTGGGTTTTGTTTACCAGCGGTACCAGCGGCTCCTGCGGCCGCCGTGGCCGGCCGGCCGGACCACGAAGCCCAGCAGCCAGACCACCAGGACGACGACCGCGATCCACCACAGGGCCTTGAGGGCGAATCCGGCACCGAAAAGGATCAGGGCGAGAAGTAGAACGAGAAGCAGGGGAACCATGATTATCAACCTCCGCGCAATCAGGTGCCCCGCGGAACCCTCTTCATGCACGTAAATAGTTGAATGCATATTTCCGCAGCGCAGGGGAATTCGACTACGCCGTACTGAACGGGCAGTTTGGTTGATCTCAGGCGCGCGAATCAGCAGCGAACCCGCATCGTCATCAGCCCTCTACGCCGACGGCCCCCCGATCCTGAGCGCCTGAGCGCCTCAGCGCGAGGGCAGCGATGTCGTCGTCCAGCCTTCCGCCGCTGTGCCGCAGCAGAGCTCGGTGCAGCTGGTCGAGCAGTTCGCGGGGCTGCTCCAGGCCCTGCCGCTGCATCCAGTCCGGGAGCGGAAAGAACTGGCCGGCATGGTCCCGGGCCTCCGATACGCCGTCCGTGTAGAGCAGCAACTGGTCACCCGGGGCGAAGGCGACGCTGTCGACCCAGTAGCGGTCACCGATAAGCGCTGCGAGGTTGAGGGGCGGGGAGGGGACGGCGGGCTCCAGGACCCGGACCTTCCCGCAATGCGCGATCAGCGGTGGTGGATGTCCGCAGTTGAGAAGTCGTATGTTGCCGCCGTCGGGCGGGATCTCGGCGAGGAGAGCGGTGGCAAAGTGCTCGGGCTGGTCCTGGGCCGGAAACACAGCACTGTGGCGCGTGACGGTGGCCTCCAGGCGACGGATGATGCCCAGCAGGTCGGGCTCGTCGTACGCGGCCTCCCTGAAGCAGCTGATCACCGCCGAGGCCACCCCCACTGCGGACAGGCCCTTGCCCCGTACGTCACCTATGAGCAGCCGGACCCCGTGCGGTGTACCGATCGCTTCATAGAAGTCGCCGCCGATCCGCGCCTGTTCCTGGGCCGCCAGATACAACGACTCGATCTCGACGTCCTCGATGCGGCGCGGCATCGGGCGCAGCAGCACCTTCTGGGCTGCGTCGGCGACGAGCCGGACTTGGAAGAGTATTTCCTCTCGCTGAAGTCGGACATGACTCCCGTACGCGGCCGCCAAGGTGACCGCGACGATTGCGGCCGACGTGTACTGCGTCCCCAGATCGGTGTAGAAGAGGCTGAGGACTGTCATGAGCAGCAGGCAGAACGCCCCCAACAGGACCGTGGGCAGCACGGGCCACATCGCGGCGGCAAGGGCGGGTGCGGCGGGCAGAAGGCGGCTGATAGCGATCTCCCGGGGTGTGGAGAACGCCAGGACGGCGATGAGGACGGTCAGGACCACGGGTGACAGCCGGGCAGCTTCCCATCGGCCGCTATAGGCGGGGCGGCGGCGCCTCAGCCGTGCAGACGTGATCACAAAATGCATCATATCGGCCTAAATGGTCATCGGGCGCGCAGAAAATCATGCACCGCACGCCGGCTTTTGCGGCGGACGGCCCTGCCGGAGGAGCGATGACATGCAACACATGGCCGCCCGGACTCCCTGGGCCGGCCAGGCGAGGATCAGTCGGGGCCTGGCCGGTCGGGATCACCAGTGTTAAAAAGGGCGCATGGCGAATCGCTTCGCCCGTTTTCGACACCCACCGGTCAAGCGCGTGATCAGCAAGAGCACGCGGAGCGTGGCCGGGCAGGTGTTGATCTTCCAGGTTGCTCTCGTGGTGCTGCTCGTGGCCTGCGGCGTCTTCGCTCTCATCCTGCAGTCGGAGCGGGATACCAACGCCGAGGCCAGACGCCGCTCCACGGCCGTGGCACAGACCTTCGCACACTCCCCAGGCGTCCTGGAGGCATTGAAGACCCCGGATCCGAGCAAGATTCTCCAGCCGCTCACCGAGGCGGCGCGCCGGGCCGCCGATGTCGACTTCATCGTGGTCATGAACACCGAGGGCATCCGGTACACGCACCCCTTGCCGGACCGAATCGGAAAGCAGTTCGTGGGCGAGATCGGACCCTCGCTGGCTGGGAGGGTCTATGTGGAGAGCGTCGACGGCCCGCTCGGTCGCGAAGTGCAGGCGACGGTCCCGATCGAGAACGCCGACGACAAGGTGGTGGGCCTGGTCTCGGCAGGGATGAAGGTCAAGAACGTCGAAAGTCAGTTGACCCGGCAACTACCGATCATCCTGGGCGCCGGGGCCGGGGCGCTCGCGTTGTCCATCGGTGTGACGGTCTTGGTGGGCAGGCGGCTGCGACGGCAGACACACAGCCTGGCCCCGGACGAGATGACCCTGATGTACCAGCACCACGACACGGTGCTCCACTCCGTCCGGGAAGGGGTCCTGATCGTGGCCGCCGACGGGCGCCTGATGTTGGCGAACGATGAGGCCAGACGACTGCTGGAGCTGCCCCCGGAGGTAGAGGGACGGCTCGTCTCGGGACTGCCCGGCCTCGATCCCGAGACGAAGGCGCTGCTCGCCTCCGGGCGCGAGGCCACCGACGAGGTGCACCTCGCGGGAGACCGGCTGCTCGCGATCAACCAGCGGCCCACGGATCGCAAGGGAGGCCCCAAGGGAACGGTGGTGACGCTGCGTGACTCCACCGAGCTGCAGGCAGTGACCGGCAGGGCGGAGGTGGCACGGGAGCGGCTCAGGCTGCTGTACGACGCCGGGCTCCACATCGGTACCACCCTGGACGTGCTGCGCACCGCCGACGAGCTGGCGCGGGTCCCCATTCCTCGCTTCGCGGACTTCGTCACCGTGGACCTGGCCGACACCGTCCTGCGCGGCGATGAGCCGGCCCCCACGGGGACGGACATGCGACGCGCGGCCGTGTGCGGCATCCGGGACGACCACCCGCTCTCCGAACGGGGCCGGCTCTTCGACTACCTTCCCTCCACTCCCCAGGCACGCGGCTACGGCAGCGGCCGTTCCCAGTTGGTGAGCGATCTGCCGACCGCAACGGGCTGGCGCGTGCAGGACCCGGAGCGTGCCCAGGCGATCATTGACTACGGCATCCGCTCGCTCATCACCGCCCCCATCCAGGCCCGTGGCGTCGTGCTGGGCATGGCCAGCTTCTGGCGCGGGCAGCAGCATGAGCCCTTCAACGAGGAGGACCTGTCGCTGGCGGAGGAGCTGGTGGCCCGTGCCGCCGTCAACATCGACAACGCCCGCCGGTACACCCGCGAGCACGCCTTGGCCGTCACCCTCCAGCGCAGTCTGCTGCCGCAGGCGATGCCCGTGCAGAACGCCCTCGACATCGCCTACCGCTACCTGCCCGCCCAGTCGGGCGTGGGCGGAGACTGGTTCGACGTGATTCCCATGCCGGGGAGCCGGGTGGCACTGGCCGTCGGCGACGTGGTCGGCCACGGCCTGCACGCCGCCGCCACGATGGGCAGGCTGCGGACCGCGGTCCACAACTTCTCCGCCCTGGATCTGCCACCCGACGAGTTGCTGAGCCATCTGGACGACCTGGTCGGGAGCATCGACCAGAACGAGACGGCAGACAGTGCAGCGGGCGTCGTGGGCGCCACCTGCCTGTACGGGATCTACGACCCCGTGACGCGTCGCTACGTCCTGGCACGTGCGGGGCATCTGGCGCCCGCGCTGGTCCACCCCGACGGAACCGTCACCTTCCCGGACGTGCCGGCCGGTCCACCTCTGGGCCTCGGCGGCATGCCGTTCCAGACCGCGGAGTTGTGCCTCGCGGAGGGAACTCAGCTCGTCCTGTACACCGACGGCCTGATCGAGGACCGCAAGCGCGACCTGGACGTGGGAATGGAACTGCTGCGGGATGCGCTGGCGGGCCACCCCGGCCGGCCGCCCGAGGAGACCTGCCAGGACGTGCTGGACAGCCTGCTCCCCGGGCGCCCCAAGGACGACGTCGCCCTGCTCGTCGCCCGCACGAGAGAACTGCCGCCCGATCGGATCTCCGACTGGGATGTGCCACCGGACCCGGCCGCCGTCGCGGGTATGCGCGACGCTGTTTCCCAGAAGCTCGAAACGTGGGGCCTTTCAGAGTTCGGTTTCACCATGGAGCTCATTCTGAGCGAGCTGGTCACCAACGCCATCCGCTACGGCGCCGGGCCGATCCACGTGCGGCTGATCCGCGACCGCGCGCTGATCTGCGAGGTGGCCGACAGCAGCAGCACCTCACCACACCTGCGGTACGCCGCGACGACGGACGAGGGAGGCCGGGGCCTGTTCCTGGTGTCACAGATGGCTGATCGCTGGGGCACCCGTTACACCCCGCATGGCAAGGTGATCTGGGCCGAACAAGCCCTGCCCGAGGTCACACAGCAGCCCGCCCCGAGCCCGGCTGACGCAGACCCTCCCCTGGACGACGAGGCAGCCGACCCGTCAAGCCCGACGTGAAGGCGTCAGCAATCAGCCGGATTCGTCGACGACAGGCTCTCCGCGTGAGCGGGGGTGACTCGCCTCCCACCGGTCCAGCACGCCCGACGTTCGACAAGTGCATCCGACAGGATGTACGGCCACAGCCGCGGACGCCCGCCGCAGCGGGGCTGCCCGTGATCCGCCGGACGCGGTCCAGAGTGCCGGCCGGCTCCGGCAGCGGTGCGATGGACGCGCCGACGGGTCGACGCGTCGGCGGGTGGCCTACTGGGGCCGGCTCGCGGAGGTGTCGGCATCATCGTGCAGGGCGATGCGGACGGAGATGCGTTTGCCGACCGGCTCCCGATACGCCTCGAAACTCTCGGCGACCGCCATGACGATCTCCAGACCGTGCTGGCCGATGCGGCCGGCATCGGCGGCCCGGGCCACCGGGAGCGCCGGGTCGGAGTCCCACACCACGACCTCCACCCACTCCCCCGCAATGCCCAAATGCATCAGCACCGGGCCCGGAGCGTACTTGCGGGCGTTCGTGACCAGCTCGCTCACGACCAGTTGCGTCAGTTCCATCGCGCGCTGCGACACCGGCACCCCGTACCGGCCCTGCGCCTGGGAGAGGAAGCTGACGGCCAGGTGACGGGCCTGCGCGATCGTCGCACCGCCGCCCTCCAGGGCCACCGTGGTCTGCACGTGGGAACGTCCGTCCTGGGCGTTGCCGTCCTCGCCCAGCGGGTCCACTTCCCTTATCAATACCGTCGCCCTCGTTTCACAGGCCCGCGCCTACCCAGGGGCGGCCGGTTGACTCCCCCCGCGTACGATGACGCCAGAACGCGCGTTGCCGGCTCCACCATCCACAGATTTCACCCACACGGTACGGGCAGGCCTTGGGTCCACGAACAAGGCGTGCCAGGATCACAGGCATGGCTGAGCAAGCAATGACGGGGACCGAACGGACCGGGCAACTGGGCCGGCTGTCGGTGACCACCACCGTCGACGACGGAATCCGCGTAGTCGCCGTGACCGGGGAGATCGACCAGCAGACCAGCCAACCGCTGCAGCAGGCCCTCAACACCACCACACCTGCCCCCTCCCGCGTGGTGGTCGACATGGGCAGCGTCAGCTTCATGGACTCCACCGGCATCAACATCTTCATCGCCGCCCACCGCAGCCTTGCCGCAGACGGAGGCTGGCTCCGCCTGGCCGCCCTCACCGAACCCGTACAGCGCGTCGTCCGGCTCGTCGGCGTAGACACTTTCATCGACTGCCACCTCACCGTCGAACAGGCCTTGAACGGCAGGCACCCGCACCCGCAGTGATCCGTCAGGAGGGCGCCTCCCGGATCCGGCGCAGCTAGGGCACTGCGAGCCCGGCTCGATTGGATCCGAGGGGGGAATGAGCAGCAGAGTGCCCTGCTATCGTGCGCCGATGTCAGCGATCAAGAAGTTCCAAGTCACCTTTGATTGCGCAGAACCTGAGCGCCTCGCTCGTTTCTGGTGCGAGGTGTTGGGGTACGTCGTCCCGCCGCCACCGGAAGGGTTTGCCACTTGGGACGATTTCAGGCGTTCGCAGCCACCTGAGCAGCGGGATTCATGGTTCGCCTGCAGTGACCCCTCCGGTGTGGGCCCGCGACTGTACTTCCAGCGCGTCCCCGAAGGGAAGGCCGTCAAGAACCGGCTGCATCTTGATGTGAGGGTCGGCACCGGGCTCGTGGGTGAAGAGCGCCTTGCCGCGCTTGAGGCCGAATGCGCCCGACTGGTCCCGCTCGGCGCGGTACACGTGCGAACGCTGTACGACGGCAATGATGCGTGCATCCCGATGCTGGACATCGAGGGCAACGAGTTCTGTATCGACTGAGCGTTTTCCGAGCCGGAGATCCGAGCCGGGGAGGCGGGGAGCCGCCTCCCCTGGACCTCTCTGGTCTCGTACGGGGCGGGAGTTACCTCGTGAGGGCAAGGTCGGGCAGCGGGGCGGTGCGAACGGAGGGCGTCCTGGCGGGGATCGCCGATCGCGTCCGGCAACGGCTCGCGGTGGTCACGACCGAAGCGCCAGAACGCCGGTCCGGCCGGGCCGTGTTCGCGCAGGAGGTCCAGCGTGGTCGCCACGATCGGCATGCGGCGGTCGTAGGACTCAGGCGGCGCGGTCAGGCGATCCCGGTGCCGCGCAGCAGTAGCAACGCCACGTCCACCACCGCCACGGCGACCGCTGCCGCGAAAGCCGCTCGCTCCCACCGGCGTCCCAGCACCGTGCCCGCCCCCGCGACCAGGCCGGCCACCGCGAGCGCTGCAATTCCCCAGCTGCCGGGTGGTCCGGCGGGCCCCAGCGCCAGCACCGCGGACGCGGCCACCAGCGGCACCGGCAGCAGCAGCCGCGCGCCGTCCGGGCCCAGCCGGTGCGGCCAGCCCCGTACGCCCGTCGCCAGATCCCCGCGGATGTCCGGCAGCACATCGCCCAGATGCGCGCCGACTCCCAGCAACGCCCCGGCGGTGACGACCCACCAGGCCGGCCATGGCTGCCCCGGCAGCCCCAGCGCCACGAACGCCGGGAGCGCGGCGAACCCCACCGCGTACGGCGCCCAGGACCACGCCGTCGCCTTGAGTCGCAGGTCGTACGCCCACGCCGCCGCGACCCCGGTCAGGTGAACGGCGCCCGCCCACAGCCCACAGGCGAACGACAGCGGCACGCACAGCGCCAGCGCGGCACACGCGGCCACCCACACCTCCGTCACGCCGACCGTGCCGTCGACAACGGGTTTGCCCCGACGGCCGGCGGCGATGTCCCGGCGCGCGTCGTACGCGTCGTTGCACCAGCCGACGGACAACTGCCCGGTCAGCACAGCGGCGGCGGTCAGGACACAACGCGCGGCGTCCTGGCCGGCGGTGACGGCGAGGGCTGCCATCAGGGCGGTGACCGCCGCGACAGGCCCGGGGTGGCACGATCCGGCCAGGCCGCCCACCCGGCCCGACCAACTCGCGGCCGGGCCGCCGACCGTCGACTGCTCGGGAGTGCCCACCCGGCCGATCGTAGGCGTCCCGGCCCCACCCGGCTGGACCACGCGCCCTCGTGGCGAACGGCCGGACCGCCGGACGGGCGATCCATGGTGATGATGGCCCGGTCCGGGGAAAGGGTGGGAAGCAACTCACCCCAGTCGGTCACCGGACGGGAACCACATGACGCGGATCGTCGCCGTTCACGGTGCCCTCGCACCGCACCGTCGCACCCAGCCCGAGATCACCGACATGGTGGCCCGTACCTGTCTGCCGGAGGGCAGCGACCGCCGGGTCCTGGACCGGCTGCACCGCAGCGTGAAAGTCAGTTCGCGGCACATGACCCTGCCGCTCGAGCGATACGGGGAACTGGACGGATTCGGCGCCGCCAACGACGTCTTCATCGCCGCCGCCACCGACCTGGGCGCCAAGGCCGTCCGAGGCGCTCTGCACATGGCCGGCCTGACCGCCGCCGACGTGGACCTGCTGATCTTCACCTCAGTCACCGGCATCGCCACCCCCTCGATCGACGCACGGCTGGCCGGCCGCCTCGGACTACGGCCGGACGTCAAACGGCTCCCCCTGTTCGGCCTGGGCTGTGCCGGCGGCGCCGCCGGCCTGGCCCGTATGCACGACTACCTGTTGGGCCGTCCGGGCCAGGTGGCGGTGCTGCTGTCGGTCGAACTGTGCTCGCTCACCTTCCAGCGAAACGATGCCTCCATGGCCAACCTGGTCGCCACGGGGCTGTTCGGCGACGGCGCCGCCGCGGTCGTCGCGTACGGCGGGGAGCGCCCGGGACCGCCGGGCCGGCCGGAAGAGACCGTGGGCCCGACGATCGTGGACTCCCGCAGTCACCTGTATCCGGACACCGGGCGCGTCATGGGCTGGGACATCAAGAACACCGGCTTCCAGGTCATCCTCGACCCGACTGTCCCCGATGTGGTGCGCCGTTACCTCGCCGATGACGTCGAGGGGTTCCTCGGCGACCACGGAATCAAGCCGAAGGACGTGACCGCCTGGGTGTGCCACCCCGGCGGCCCCAAGGTCCTTCAGGCCGTGACCGAGGCCCTCGACCTGCCCGAGGAGGCTCTCGATGTGACCTGGCGTCACCTGGCCGACGTGGGCAACCTGTCCTCGTCGTCAGTGCTCCACGTACTGCGCGACACCCTGGCCCAACGCCGCCCGCCGCCGGGCACGCCGGGCCTGCTGCTGGCGATGGGGCCCGGCTTCGCCTGCGAACTCGTCCTGCTGCGCTGGTAGTTCGTACCTCGAAGGACACGAAAGACACGAAGGACACGAGGAACACGAGGAACACGAGGAACACGAGGAACACGAGGAACACGAGGAACATGAGGGACACGAAGGACACATGATCTGGTACGGACTGCTGGTGGCCGCCGTCACCGCCGAGCGCGTCGCCGAACTCGTCGTCGCCCGCCGCAACGAACGCTGGACCACCGCCCGCGGCGCCACCGAGACCGGGCAGGGCCACTACCCGGCCATGGTCGCCCTCCACACCAGCCTGCTGATCGCCTGTCCGACCGAGGTATGGCTGGCCGACCGGCCCTTCGTACCCGCCCTGGCCTGGCCCATGCTGGCCGTGCTCGCGGGCGCCCAGGCACTGCGGTGGTGGTGCATCCACACCCTGGGCCCTCGATGGAACACCCGGGTGATCGTCGTACCCGGTCTACCGCTGGTGGCGGGCGGCCCCTACCGGTGGCGGTGGCTGCGGCATCCGAACTACGTGGCCGTCGTCGCCGAGGGCGTGGCGCTGCCCCTCGTCCACACCGCCTGGGCCACCGCCGCCGTGTTCACGGCACTCAACGCCGCCCTGCTCACCGTGCGCATCCGCTGCGAGAACCGGGCACTGGCCACCGCGGCCATGCCCGCATCGGCATGATCGACGTACTGGTGGCCGGCGGCGGCCCCGCCGGACTGGCTGCCGCCATCCACGCCGCACTCGCCGGACTGGAGGCCGCCGTCGTCGAACCCCGGACCACTCCTGTGGACAAGGCTTGCGGAGAAGGAGTCATGCCCGGCGGAGTCGCCGCGCTGCGAGCACTGGGCGTCGAGGTCAGCGGCCGCGAACTGCGCGGCATCCGTTACGTGGACGGCACCACCCGCGCCGAAGCGTCCTTCCGCGGCCGCAGTGGGCTGGGGATCCGCCGTACGACGCTGCACTCCGCACTGCACCGGCGCGCGCTCGACCTAGGCGTACGGATGCTGCCGGGCAAGGTCGGCGAGGTGCACCAGAGCGCGGACACGGTCACCGCCGCGGGCACCACGGCCCGTTGGCTGATCGCCGCCGACGGCCTGCACTCCCCGGTGCGCCGCGGCCTGGGGCTGGAACTGCCGGCCCGCCCGCACGGCCGCTACGGACTGCGCCGCCACTACCGCGTCGAACCGTGGACGGACTACGTGGAGGTCCACTGGTCCCGGCACGGCGAGGCCTACGTGACACCGATCGGCCACGACCTGGTGGGCGTCGCGGTCCTCAGCCGCAGCCGCAGGGGCTACGACGCACACCTGGCCGACTTCCCGACCCTCACCGCGTCGCTGCGCGGCCCGGCCGCGACTGAGGTACGCGGCGCCGGACCACTGCGACAGCGCGTGCGGCACAGAACCGCCGGCCGTGTCCTGCTCGTCGGCGACGCCGCGGGCTACGTGGACGCCCTCACCGGCGAAGGCATCGCCCTCGCAGTGGCAACCGCCGGGGCCGCAATCCGCTGCCTGGCCGCCGGACAACCGGCGGCATACGAGAGCGCCTGGATTCGGCTGACCCGGCGCCACCGGCTGCTGACCGGGGCCCTGTTGGCCGCGAGCCGTCGTCCTGGCACCGCCCGTCTCATCGTCCCTGCGGCGTCCCGGATGCCCCCCGTGTTCTCGGCCGCGGTCCGCGCACTGCAGTAGCGGCCTGGCCCTTTCACATGACGAAAGTGAACGAGGTCCGACGTCTACGGACTCCGCGACAGTCAAGGTGAGTTCGCGGCGTTCCTGGTGGTCGTCGCCCTGGGCCTGACCGGTCTGGTCATCGGCCAGCGGGGCGGGCCGCGACATGCGTGACATGGCCCGGTGATGGGCTGCCCCGCCGGTCCGGTTGCGCCTACCGCTTACCGGTCCGCTTCGTCCTCCTCGTCCTCCTCTTCGTATTCGTCTTCGTATTCGTCTCCGTCCTCCAGTTCGTCTTCGTCTTCCTCCTCGTCCTCGTCCTCGTCCTCGTCCTCGTCCTCGTACCGGGCCTCGCCGTCGTCCACCTCACCCTCTTCGGGCTCGCCCTCCTCGGGCTCGCCCTCCTCGGCGTCGTCCTCAAGACCTTCTTCGTGTGAACGGACCACTTCGCCGTCGCGGATCTCGCCGCGCCAGCCCTCCAGGTCCTCGTCGTCGGAAAGCGTGACGTGCCGCATGAAGTGCTTGAGGTCGAGTCGCAGGCGACGTCCCTGCGCGCGCCAGATGTTGGCGGTCTTCTCGAAGAAGCCGGACGGGTAGTACTCGACCACGACGACGACGCGCGTGAGGTCCGGAGTCAGTTCGTGGAAGCTGACGGCACCGCGCGTCGAGCCCTTGGACCCCTCGGAGTTCCAGACGATGCGCTCGTCGGGAATCTGCTCCTGCACGGTGGCTTTCCAACTACGGCTGGAAAAGGCGATTTTGGCCTTCCAGCCACTCTCGATCTCGTCCGACTGAGAGACGCTCTGGACACCCTTGGCGAAGGAGCTGAACTCCTCGAGCTGGGTCCAGTGGTCATACACGGTGCGCAGTGGCTTGCCGACGTCGATGACCTCGACGATGTTCGTGACCTTCCCGCTCCCCGCCTTGCCGCCGCCGCCGCCCCCGAAGGCTCCCTTGACGGTGTCGACCACCTTGTCCTTCACGTTTCCTGCCTTCTCGCCGAGGAACGCCTTGACCGGTGACTCCCCACCGCCCAGTACGCGCTTGCCGACGTTGAGCAACGTGCCGTTGCCTTCGCCGACCTCTCCCAGGCCCTGAGCGAGATCACTGATCTTGTCTCCGGCCTTGTCCACCAGCCGCTGGCCCTGTGCTGCGGCGAACGCGGACAGCTGCTCCTTGAGCTGGTCCATACCGGAGGTTCCAGTCGGAGTGGTCTTCTCCTCCGTCTTGGCCATGGCTACCTCCTACGGCTGCCGCGAGTGGGTGTCTTGCCGGCGGCGGCCTTCTTCCCCGTCGGCTTCGACGCGGCGGCCTTCTTCCCCGTCGACTTCGACGCGGCGGCCTTCTTCGCCGTCGGCTTCGACGCGGCGGCCTTCTTCCCAGCGGGAGCCTTCTTCCTTGGAGGTGTTTTGGCTCCGGACCGCCTTGCGGGAGTCTTCTTCTTCGCTCGGCTGCGAGGGGGCGGTGTCTCTTCCGGCTCTTCCTCCGACTCCTCTTCCTCCGGCTCCTCTTCCTCCGCTGCCTCTTCCTCGTCGTCCGGTTCCCCTTCGTCGAGCGGCTCTTCTTCCTCGTCGTCGGGCTCGTCCCCAGGAGTGCTGATGCGTTGCTGCAACGAGTCGGCCAGCGCTCCCAGCTGGCGGTCGGCGGTGGCGGACAGCGCGGCGCGGGCGGAGTCCATCAGCTCTCCGCGGACCTGGTCCAGCAGTTGGGCGACCTGAGGGCTCTCGGACGCCATGCGCAGTGCTCGGTTGACCAACTCTTTGGGGGTCAGTAGTCCTTGACCGGCGAGCACGGAGGCGACACCGATGGCGAGCTTGCCCTTCTTGGTGCGGCCCAACACGTATCCGGTCGCGAGGGCTGCGGCCAGAGTGGCTTTTGTTTCGGTTTCCATAGATGGCCTCAAGTCAAGTCAGCGGAATCAGGCTGCCCGGTCGCGCGCGGCCACGCCGCCCGGCCCCAGCGCCTGCCTTCGCCCCCAGCTCCCCAGCGCCTGCCTTCGCCCCAGCGCCCGTCTCGGAGGCTGCACCCCTCCCTCCACCCTCCTCCCACATTTGCGAGCGCGCATCTCCCCAGAGATCCAGCACGCGCCGCCCGTGTCAGTACGGGCACGCTGCGGAGCGGGACTGCCCATCGGCTTGTACCGGAACCCGTGGCGGGTCGGCGTCAGCTTGCGGAGTCGAGGTGGTCGAGGTGGTTCCACAGCGCGTCGGTGAGCGCTTGGTAACTGTTCTCGTCGCGTCTGGGGGCGTTGGCTGGAGGTACCCAGGGCTTCCATGGCGGCCGCCCCGGATCCGATGGCCTCGCGGGGAACGGAGGCGCCGATGGGGCCGCTCCCCAGCGGACCAGTGCGCACAGCGAACGGGGCGCCCACAGGTGCGAACGGCCGGCTTGGATAACGGGCATCTCGGTCGGGATGCCGGGGCGCCTGGAGAGCGAGGGAGCGTTGGAGCGAGGGCAGCTGCTTGACCACGACGCGGTGGCCGAGGCTCTTGAGGCCTTGTTAAGTGATCTGCCTCGGCACAGATGAACCCTGGGACTCTTCGCGGAGTCCCAGGGTCGTGTTCCTCAGAACAGGCGTTGGATCAGACCAGCGGGCCGGTGGGACCGTAGTACGTGCCCAGGTCGTGACGGTAGCGGTCGTCGCCGAGGTGCTTGTCGCGGTCGAACTCGGGAGCATCCTTGATCTGTTGCTTGGTGCGGTCGACGAAGACCTTCTGCTCCTCCAGGTCGATACTGACGACCGTGCTCGCCGGGAGCAGAACCTCCTTGCCGAAGATCCACACACCGGTGTCCACCACCAGGTAGGCGTCACCGATCTCGTCGGAGTGCTTGTCGACCTTGCCGATGCTGCCGTCCGTCGCCTCGACCTTGTACCCGGTGAGGTCGGCGTCCGTCAGCCGCGCCGTCGGCTTGTAGCTCCACACATTTTCAGTCACGCGAAAAACAACTCCTCCGGTAAACAGAAAACAGCAGGGTCCCCCGCTGTTCCTCCGTTTGCGGGTGCCCTGCGTTCAGGGTTCCACGCCCTAAATCAAGCCAGGTTCTCTGATTCTTGAGTGGGAAATTCTCAACCCGGCACCGAAAACCTGCGGAGGCTCCCGCTCTACCGATGTCGCTCGCCTACCAGCGATATCAGCGGCCACTCCCCCCATCGGGCGAGCCACGAAGCCGACCAGCCACAAGAGCAGGAACGGTGATCGCGATCCACCACAGAAATCTCAGCACGAATCCCGCGCCAAAGGATCAGGGCCGGCGAGAGAACAAGAATGAGGGGGGTCGGGATTATAGCCTCCGAACCACTGCCTGCCCAGCAAATATCCCCCTAAGCGCGTGAATTTACAATCCGCCGACGTACACACGCAGACAGGGCACCCGCCCCTGGTTACTGCGCTTGGATATTCGGCTGGAAACGGGGTGCACCTCCGTGCGATGGGTGCGGCGGGTCAGGGCCGGAAGGTGGCCTGCCGTGCACAGGCGGCCCGCGATGCTTGCCAGGGGCGGCGCGGCGGTGGCGTAGACGGAGCTCAGGAAGCGCTCGCCCATGCGCTGGTCGAGAAGGGCGGAGTTGATGCTTCAGGATGGTGGCGTGCGAGAGATGGCGGGTGGCCTCGGCCCGCAGGGTGTAGCAGGCCGGTGCGGTGACCTTGGTTGCTGCTGTGCCCCGCGACAGCTAAGCGAGCGCGCGCAGGCAAGGTGCAACTCGTCCGATCTGCGATCTTCGCAACGACCCGGTCGGCGACGGTGACGGTGATCGTGCCGCGCCCCCCGCAGGGATGCCGGGACGCCGATCTGTTTCACCGGTCACTGCCGCCAGTCTCCCCGAGCCCGTCGCCGGTCATCGCGGATCCGATCCTGTCGGTCTCGACGGCGGACGAAGTCGCCCGGTTCGAGATCGCCTTCCATGAGCCGCCCGACCACGAGACCGACGACACCCAGCCCCAGCACCAGCAGAAAGGCCCAGAAGTCACCGAAATACGCGGCGAAACCCAGGGTCATTCCGGCTACCAAGCCCACCACGGCCCTGCTCATCACGCGCCCCCTTACTCAAGCGAGCTGCTCCGCCCCGGCTACTGGATCCGCTGCCGCTCTTGCCTCTCGTCCTCCTCATCCTCCTCGTCGGGCAGCTTCACGTCACTGACCGTGATGTTGACTTCCACAACTTCCCGGTCGGCCATCCGCTCCACCGCAGAGATCACGTTCTCCCGGACCGTACCGGCCACGTCCGTGATCGAGACGCCGTAGTCGACGACGATCTCCAGATCGATGGCCGCCTGCAGCTCTCCGACCTCGACACTGACGCCACGTGTGACGGACTTGCCGCTACCGGCGCCAGGCACCCGCTCCCGCATGGATCCCATCGAGCGCGCGAATCCGCTGCCCAGGGCATGGACACCGAGCACGTCCCGTGCCGCCATTCCGGCGATCTTCTCCACCACCACATCGGCGACGGTCGTCCGGCCACGAGAACCGGGCGCTCCGCCATACTTTGCGCCGGCGTTCTCAGTCATCACCCAATCCTCCTGTCACAGGCGCACCTGGCACTCACTATTCAGATTACTGGCGCTTTAGCACCTTTGCCCGAATAGTTCACCACGGGGCACCAGCTCGGCCGTGGCCTGCTGCTCACGCTCGGCGGGCCCGACGACGGGACATGGATCACCGAGAAGGGGCCGTCCGGGCCCTCGGGTGTGCATCCCTCGGGCAGCCGCTGCCCCGAGAGCGCCGAGCGCTTGAGGAGCACTGTGCTCAATGCGGCCGCCGAAGGGCTCGGCCTGGCCGCCGTGACAGCTGGCCCACGCGTCACGGATCTCCATGAGGGCCCCGGGCCCAGACGTGATGTCGGGTAACGCAACGGGGGCCGTGAGGCCGGAGCCGGAAGTGGCGGTCTCGCGAGGCTTGCCCCCGCCGAGGGAGTCAGGATTCATGCAAGGGCCCGTCGGCAAGCTCGCGGACGTCGTGACGGGTGTTTCGGGCGTCGCCCGCCTCACCGCCGTGCCTGAAGCCGCTCGGTCAGGTGGCGGGCCATGACGCCACTCGGCCGACACATCGAGGTCCACCTCGCGGTCGCCCTCCACGGACACGATCCCCTGGAAGTCGTGAGGTAGCGGGCGAAGCCCCAGGTGCTGGCGGATCCGCCGTGGCGCAGACGCATATGTTCGCCGTCATTCAATCGGGGCGTTGAAGCGAACCCAGTCGTTCAGGCTCCTTTGTCAGCGAACCTGGTCGCTCTTCGGCCCGATGCCGTTGATCCTGGTCGGAGTTCCGTCCGGGGCGAATGCGTGGTGGAAGGTGAAGGCGCGCGGCGCGGAGCCGTGGTCGTGGAGGTGTTCCAGCCTGGAAACCCCGTCCTGCCAGGTGGGTGTCACGCCGTCGGAGACCCACCAGCACACGTAGTTCGGGTGTCCTGCCCTCTCGAACCAGTCGTAACGCCTGTTCAGCGCCTCACGGTGCAGACCGGTGTAGACGGCGTCGAAGGCGGGGCGCAGATCGGTCCAGAGTGAGAGGGTCGCGGCCAAGGCTGTGGTTTCCACAGTACGGCCCTTTCCGTACCAAGTCGGTACGGCGAACTCCCCCCATGCACCCCAGTCCGCCTCGAAGAGCAGGCCCCGGTCACCGTCTGCCGCTTCAGCACGCGCGAGGTATCCGGGGCGCTGACTGATCTTCCGGTAGACGGCCTCACCAATGTCGTAGAACTCGCGCGTGAGAGGTGCGGGTTCGGCGAGAGGTGACTTCAGGACGCCGAATGTGTACAGCGCAAGATGGGGCATGCGTCTCTCCCTGGTTGGGGCTGCCTGGTGTGGACCCGGTTCGGTGGCTTACGCATCGGAGCGAGGGTTCGTGGGGCAGGGCCAACTCATGCCGTCGCGGGTGGCTCAGCCTGAAGGAACTCCTGCACGACCGTGGGCGATCGCCGAAGACCAGGTGAAGGTAGCTGTCTCTGCGCGCCATGTCGAAGTTGCGTTTTTCCTGTCCAAGTGGCCTTTTGCACCGGTCGTTTCGAGGGCTGGGGCGGTAACCGGCGGGGCAGGCTGAGGGGTACCAGTGATCCACGTCGGCCGATCGGCATCGCCGCGCCCCGGGGTCGAGCGTGCTCGAATTCGAACTGGAGGTCGCCGCCGTGATCGGGAGGGAGGGCCGCAACCTCACGCCCGAGCAGGCTCGCGACCACATCGTCGGCTACACCGTTTTCAACGACTGGTCGGCCCGAGACCTGCAGTCCACCGAGATGAAGGTCGGCCTCGGCCCCTGCGAGGGCAAGGACACCGCCACGACGCCGGGTCCCTACTTGGTCACCGCCGACGAACTGGCCAAGTACCGCGACGCGGACGGCTTCCTGCGCCTGGCGCTCACCGCCGAGATCAACGGCGAGGTCGTGGGCAGGGACCGGCTGTTCAACATGAGCTGGACCTTCGAGGAGATGGCCGCCTACGCCTCACGCGGCACCGTCGTCCGCCCCGGCGACGTCCTCGGTTCCGGGACCTGCGGCAACGGCGGCTGCCTCGCCGAGCTGTGGCGTGTACGGGGTGAGCAGTCCCGGCCTTCCCTGAAGCCTGGCGACACGGTCACCCTCACCGTCGAAGGCAGGGGCTCCGTCTCCCACACCGTGGTGGCCGGCCCGGGCCCCATGTCCATTCCCGTCGCCCGACGCCGCACGAGGGGACGGCCGTGACCGACCTCCGTCCCGAACGGCTGCTCAGCAGGGTCGTCGTGGTCACGGGCGCGGCCAGTGGCCAGGGCGCCGCGGAGGCCGCGGCGCTGGCCCGCGAGGGCGCCCGGGTGATTGCCACCGACGTCACGGAGTCACCCGGCTGCCGCCGTCTCGACGTCACGAGCGAGAAAGACTGGGCGGAACTCACCGCCGACCTGCGTGAGGCATAAGGCCAGGTGCACTGCCGGTCAACAACGCGGGCGTCACCTGGCGGGCGCGAATCGACGACGTACGCCCCGAGGACATGTCCCGGGTCCACGCGGTCAACGCCACCGGCCCGCTGCTGGACATCCAGCATCTGGCCTCGCTGATGCCGCCCGGCTCCTCGATCGTGAACGTCGGCTCGTCCGCAGCACTCACCGGCCATTGTCCGGTCGCCTACACAGCCAGCAAGTGGGTGCTGCGCGGCCTGTCGCGGGCCGCCGCCATGGAACTGGGGCCCGTTGGGATCCGCGTGAACACGTCCACCCCGGCTTCATCGAGAGGGACATGTCCGCCTCCGCGGCGCCCGCGTTCCGAGAGGCGAACGTCCGCGAGCCACCGCTCGGCCGCACCGGAACCGTCGACGAGATCACCCCGCTCGTCGCCTTCCTGCTCTCCGACGACGCGTCCTTCATGACTGGGGCCGAGATCCCGGTCGACGGCGGCCTCACCGCGCACGGCGGCGCCAAGTCGATCTCGGACGCCCTGCACTTGGGCACATGAGCCGACGGCCACGCACGACAGGCACGACACACGCGACATCCCCGACGTGCTCGTCCAGGCACTCCCGCCGGCCGACGGACGGATCGCCCGTGCTCAACACCCTGGTCGCACACGGGCCAGTTGTTCAGTCGGCGCCGTCGGGGCGGAGGAGCAGGTCCAGAAGCCCCGGGAAGCGTGCATCGAACTCCTGGCGACGCAGTCGGTTGACCCGCTTGGGCCCCTCGTCACGCTGCTCGACCAGTCCGGCACTGCGCAAGACCGAGAAGTGGTGACTGAGTGCGGCTTTGCCGACGGGCACGGCGAAGCTGCCACAGCTGCGCGTCCAGTCGGCGGATCCTGCCAATTCGCGGATCAGCTGGATACGTACGGGGTCGGCAAGCGCGGACAGCGCGGTCAGGACGGAGACTTCCTCGGGATCCGTGTGCACCGGTGCCGCACGGTGACTCCTGCCGACAGCCTGGTTCGACATGCCCCTCTCCCCGCCGTGCGCATCCTCGCTGGGTCACCCTCACGGAGTGTCCCAGCTGCTTGCCTAGTGTTCGATCCGTATCTTACAGTGCCAGTGTTCGCTTTCCATTGAACACTTCACTGAGGGGCGTGTTCCGCTTATGCGTGCAGTCGAGTTCCAGGAGTACGGCGATCCCGAGGTGCTGCAGCTCGTGACCGCCGAAACCCCACAGCCCGGGCCAGGCCAGGTCACCATCGACGCTGCCTACGTGGGCGTGAACTTCGCGGACCTCAAGGCGCGCGCGGAAGGGTACCGGGTGGACTCGCTGCCCTTCCGCCCCGGTCTGGAAGTCTCCGGACGGATCCGGGCCGTCGGCCCCGGCGTCGAGGAACTGCACCCGGGCCAGGAGGTCGCCGCCCTCGTCAACACCGGCGCCTACGCGGAGGTCGTGGTCGCCGAGACCACCACCGTCTTCCCGCTCCCCGAGGGCCTGGACCTGCGGACCGCGGCCACGCTGCCGACCGTGCTTCCGACCGCGCATGCCCTGCTCCACGAAGTGGGTCGACTGCGCGCTGGAGAGAGCGTGTTGGTCCACGGCGCCGCAGGAGGCATCGGCACGGTGGCGGGGCAGTTGGCGCGAGCGGCGGGCGCCGATGCCGTGTACGGCGTTGTCTCCTCCACGGCCAAGGCCGGCCACGCCCTCAAGCACGGCTACGACGAGGTGTTCACCACCGATACCTTCTCCGAGGACGTCCGCCGCGCCACCGGGGGCAGGGGCGTCGACCTGATCCTCGACCCGGTGGGCGGCGACACCCTTCGCCGCGGCCTCGACACGCTGGCCGTCTTCGGGCGCCTCGTGTCCTTCGGCAACGCGAGCGGGGCGGAGCCGTGGCACGTCGGGCAGCCCGAGCTCTACGCGCGGGGCCGTTCCGTCGGGGGCTTCTCCATCCTCGCTCTCGCGCAGTCGGCGCCCGAGGCACTGCGCTCGCTCACCGAGCGTGCCTTCCGTACGGTCACCGACGGCAGCGTGAGCCTTCCGGTCACCGCGGAGTTCCCCCTGTCGGAAGCGGCCGAGGCCCACCGGCTCATGGGCGGGCGCACGTCCACGGGCAAGTTGCTGCTGCGCATCGCCGACTGATCGCGTCGGCTCCGGAAACGGTCCGGATCGAACCAGCCGGCCCGACCGCGCCTTGCAAGATCATGCGTCAGACATGGATCGGGGTCAGACCCGGGTAGATCTTCTGCCAGCCATAGCGGGGGCTGCGGAAGTGCCAGTGGATGAACGCCTGCATGCAGCGGTCGAGATGACGGCGTTGCTCGTCGTCGGCCAGGACCAGGACGCGGCGGTAGGCCGTCAGACCGCTCTCGAGGATCTCGGTAGACCGCCAGGTAGTGCACGTTCTCCTTGACCGAGCGGCGGTTGTAGAAGGACAGGACGTCGTTGATGTCATTGAGGAACGTGGCACAGGGACTCAGGGCCGCCGACCAGAACGCTCGCTGGAAGCCTGCGTCGAGACAGGCATCGGTGAACTGCAGTGAGGTGAACCAGAACTGGGAGAAGCCGTCGAAGATGCGGACGTAGTCGCTGTTCGGCTCGTCCGAGGTCGGGGGGTGTGAACTCCGCTTCCATGAGGACGCCGCTGATCGCCTGGTAGGAGAACGTCTTGTCGCCCGCCAGGAAGTCGATTCGCTGAAGGGGCGATCTCGTTGAACATGTGCCGGATGCAGCGCGTGTTCGGCGATGATCCGGGCGGCGCGGTCAGCATGCCGGCCCGCATGATGGCATCAGGGCCCGCATCATCGTGATGTGACGCGTCGTGGCGACGGGTACGGTGACGCCGTACGCAGCGAACTCGGCCGCGAGCTGCTTCGCGTCGACGTGGGCCTGTTGTATGTCGACCGGCGGCTCGAAGCCTTCGGTGAGGGCGATCATCCGGTCGACGAGGCCGGAGGCCAGGACACTCGCGACCATCCTGTGGTGGCCCGGCTCGCGGATGGCCTGGAGGCAGCTGCGCGGGGTGTAGTGAAGGGTGTCCACGCCGGGCGGTCGAGGTCGTCTGACCATGAGGCGGGATGCCTGATTCACGCCGTGTCCTCCCCTGTGCCAGGTTTCCTTCCGCATGGATGCCCGTCAGGTCCGGAGCGCATGCGGAGGGCGGTGAGCGCCAGGGTGCACCAGCTGGCGCAGAAGACGCCGGCACGCCGACCGCCCCGTCAGCATGCGGGTCCGGGCAGACTCCAGAAGTCAACGGCCTCGGTCGTGACGCCGGACCTGGCCATGGCTCCCGAACCCTTCGACGAACGACTCCCCCTTCGCACGTGCATGGCCACCCGCGGGAATTCGTCGAACTCACCGCTCACACCACCGGCGGGCCCTTCGAACTCGTCGACGGCTGAGGTCCCACACTCGGGGGATGAGAGAACTCAAGGGTGTTGATGCCGGGACACCGCATGCGCAGTTTCTGGCCACGGAGCACTGGAGTCTGCTGGCGACGCGGAGCATGACGTGGCAGGAGATCTTCAGCCGGACCGGGACGTATCTGACAGTGCTGTCGGCCGCGGTGGTGGCGCTCTCACTGGTGGCCAACGCGGCGGGGTTCGGGTCCGAGTTCACGACGTTCGCGTTGCTGGTGCTGCCAGTCGTCCTGCTCGTCGGGTTCGGGACGTACTTCCGGCTGATCGAGGCGGACATCGAGGACGCCTGGCTGATCATCGGCATGAACCGGCTGCGGCACGCGTACGTCGAGCTCGCACCGGAGCTCGAGCCGTACTTCATCGCGAGCCACCACGACGACCCACCGGGGATCTGGACGACATACAGCTTCCGCCGCCATATCGGGGTGACGCACTGGCTGTCCGGCTCACCCGTTGTCGTCGGCGTCATCAATGCCGTCGTCACCGCCGTTCTGGCCGCGGTGGTCTGTGAGGCCGCCGGCGCCGGGGACACCCTGCGGACCCTGGTCGCCTGCGCCACGGCCATCGTGACCGCGGTCGTCCTGGGGTTCCTCGGCCTGCGCAAGGTGCATGAGGTATCCGGCAGCTATCAGCCGCGCTTCCCCAGTGACAAGGCACGACGGTCTGCGGATTGAGTCGGCCGGAGCCCTGGTCGTCGGCCGCATCGCACTCATGGCGGGCCCGCCGGTCGTGCTCGGTCCCCGCACTCCTGTCCGGCGTGTGGGGAGGAGTGCGGGGGGACGGTGTCCGCCTGGCCGAACGGGTCAGGCCGCGAGGCCGGCCTTCGTCAGCCACTCCTTCGCGACGGCGCCGGCGTCCTCCTTGTCCTTGACGCGCTTCTTCATCATGTTCAGACCGACCCATCGGGACGTAGGTGCGCAGCCCGACTCAGCCCGACTCCTGTACACATGACTGACAAGAAGCTGTCACGCACGGACCGGAATGCGTGTTCGGCCGGGGCCCGTTGTGACTGGCATGACTGTTGGAGTGGTGCTCAACGCGTCCGACGCACAGAACCAGGTCGACGCCACCGTGCAGTTGGCCCAGGAGGCCACGGCCGCTGGTCTGCGGTCGGCCTGGTTCGGGCAGACCTTCGGCGCGGACTCACCACAGCTCGCGGCGATCGTCGGGCGCGCGGTGCCCGGACTGCAGGTGGGCAGCTCCGCGATCCCCGTCTTCGGCCGCCACCCGCTGATCGTCTCCAGTCAGGCCCAGACCGCCCAGGCGGCGACCCACGGCCGATACCACCTCGGGCTGGCCCTGGGTACGAAACTCCTGACGGAGACCGGCTTCGGCCTGCCCTTCGAGCGCCCCATCGCCCGTCTGCATGAATTCCTCACCGCACTACGGCAGCTGACACAGACCGGCACGGCCGACTTCCACGGCGAGCTGCTCACCGCCGCCACTCCGATTTCGGCGCGCGTACCGGGCGCCGAGAGCGGCGTCCCCGTACTGGTCGCCGCAATGGGGCCGCAGGCGCTGCGGGTCAGCGGGGAGCTGGCGGACGGGATCCTGCCCTACCTGGCGGGACCGCGCGCCCTGGCGGAGCACATCGTTCCCGCCCTCACGGCCGCTGCCGAGGCCGCCGGCCGGCCCACGCCCAGGATCGTGGCCCTGGTGCATGGCGTGGTCACGGCCGACGTGGATGCGGTACGGGCGAGGGCCACCGAGAACCTCGCGTTCCACGAGCAGATCCCGTCCTACGCAAGGGTCATCGAACTCTCCGGCGGCCGACGGGCCGCCGACCTGGCCGTGATCGGCGACGAGCAGGCGGTGGAAGCCCAGGTACGGCGTTACCGCGACGCCGGTGCCGCCGAGGTCGTGTTCTCGGGCACCGAGATCGCGGGAGAAGCGGACCGCCTGCGTACCTGGGCACTCCTCGGTGAACTGGCCGGCTGAGTACGCCCGTCGGGCCGACGGGCCGACATCTTTCCCGTACCCCCGTGCGAGGCAGAACCTCGCGTGACGAAGGAGGACACATGACCCGCGAGGCGACCGCAAAGGACCTAAGTGCCTTCACCGAGGACTGGCTGGAGTGGCACCGCGCCCAAGAGGCCCGGCTCGCCGACGCGCACGGGTTCTTGGCGATCACCGGTCTGCACTGGCTCGACGACCGGCCGCAGCGCTTCCCCGACGCACCCGGCGCGTGGCACACCGGCCCCGACGGGGTCGTCGTGAATCTCGGCGACGGCGAGGAGCTGGTCGTGGACGGAACGCCGGTGCGGGGAGAACACCGCTTCGGTGTCCTCCCCGAGCGCGGCGGCGTCGACGCGGTCTGGGGAGACGCCGTCATCGAGGTCGCCAAACGTGGCGGCAACGACATCGTGCGCCCCCGGCACCCGGACGCGCCACTGCTCACGTCCTTCACGGGCACACCGGTCTACGCCCCCGACCCGCGCTGGGCCGTGACAGGCCGGTACATCCCCTTCGACGAGCCGCGTCCGACCACCGTGGGCGCCGCCGTCGAGGGCCTTGAGCACGTGTACGACGCTCCGGGCAGGATCGAGTTCGAGGTGGGCGGGCGTCGGCTGTCCCTCACCGCGTTCCCCGGACGTGGTGCGGGCGCGCTGACGGTGCTGTTCACCGACGCGACCTCCGGGGTCACCACCTACGCCGCGAACCGGGCCCTGGCCGTCGAGCCGCCGGCCGCCGACGGCACGGTCGTCCTGGACTTCAACCGCGCCACGAACCTGCCGTGCGCCTACACGGACCTGGCCACCTGCCCGCTGCCACCGGCCGAGAACCGGCTGCCGGTGGCGATCGAGGCGGGTCAGAAGATCCCCCGCGAACGCGGCGGGTCCTGAGCCGTCCCGGCCGGCAGCGGTGACAGCGGCCGGCCCGATAGTCCGGGTCAGCCCCCTCTAGCGGGTGTGAGGGGACTGCTGCGTGGCGGCGGTGCATTCCGCGTCCTGGGCCGCCATGACCTCGTCGCCGTGCTCGAAAGCCCATGCCCCGACGGCGTCGATGGGGACCAACAAGGTCCGTCCCAGAGCGGTGAGTTGGTACTCGACCCGAGGTGGTGCCCCGGGACGCGTGTGCCGTGCCACCAGGCCGTTGCACTGCAGGCGCCGCAACGTCTCGTTGAGGACCTTGGAGCTGATGCCCCCGATCCGCTCCCGCAGTTCGACGGGGCGCATTGGGCCGTCGCGCAGCGCCCAGAGCACCACGGCGTTCCACGTGTTGGAGAACAGGTCGAAGGCGAGCCGGGCGCGGCAGTCGGCGAGGAAGGCATCGGTCGTCACTTACCAAATGGTGCCCGAGAGGCTCCATAACGTCGTGCTGAACGGTCGAAGCAGGCGGGGAGAGGAACACGTGATGAGAATCGGCGTGCTGGGAGCAGGGAACATGGCGGACGCACTCGCCACCCAGTGGGCGCGGGCCGGGCACCAGGTGACCATCGGGGCGCGGGACGCGCACAAGGCGCAGCGACTGGCGACGCGTATCGGAGGCAGCGCGGCGCCTGCCGGTCTGCGCGCGGCGGCCGAGTACGGTGAGGTGGTGCTGGCCGCGCTGCCTTTCGGGGCAGGAGCGGTCGTGGTCGGAGAGCTGCGGGCAGCGTTGGACGACAGGGTCCTGCTGGACTGTTCCAATCCGGTCGGGCCGGGTTTCCGACTGCTGACGGACGGAGGCCCCTCGGCGGCGCAGCAGTTGGCCGCGGCGGCTCCCGGAGCTCATGTGGTCAAGGCGTTCAATCTCTGTCACGAGGATGTGTGGCGCATGCGGCCGCCCGTGTTCGAGGGGCGGCCTCTGGCCGTTCCCGTGTGCGGGGACAATGAGGCAGCCCTCGCGCGGGTAAGCGAGTTGGTGCGGGATGTGGGCTGCGAGCCCGTAGCAGCCGGCGGTCTCGAACGTGCGGGACTCCTGGAGGCGACCGCCGCGCTGTTCATCGCCCTGTGGGTCGGCCAAGGGGCGGATGCTCAGGCGATCGCGCCGCCGCTGGCGTATGCCGCCGGGCCGAGTGGCCAGTGAGCAGGGGGTAGGCGCAGCATGCAGACGAACGATCCTGCCCAGTGTGTACGGATGAACATGCTCAAGGGGGACGGCGTGTCACGGCAGGGGTAGGAGCCGTAGGACAACGCTTGACCGACCAGCCGTCGTGTGGGGCGCGACTGCCCCTCAGGAGGTCTTGCAGGATGCTTGTGCTCGGGCGCTCGCAGGTCGAGGCCCTCATCGATTTGGACGCGCTGATCGACGCCCTGGCCCCAGCCATGGCGGACCTCAGCTCGGGCAGCGCCTCGGCGCCGGCCCGGATCGCGGCGCTCGTGCCCGAGCAGGAAGGCTTCCTGGCCGCCATGCCGGGCTACGTGCCATCGGCCGATGCGCTCATGGCCAAGTTGGTCTCCCTCTTCCCGCACAATGCCGGGACTCCACTGCCGACCCATCAAGCGGCCATCCTCGTGTTCGATTCGGCCACCGGCGCGCCTGCCGCGCTGCTGGACGGTACGGCCATCACCGCAGCACGGACCGCTGCCTGTTCGGCTCTGTCGGCGCGATTGCTCGCGCGCGAGGATGCGACGCTACTGGCGGTCCTGGGCACCGGAGTACAGGCCCGATCCCACATCCGTGCGATGTGCCGAGTCCGCCCCGTCCGCGAGGTCCGAATCGCCGGCCGGGTCCCGGCGAAAGCCGCTCACCTCGCCGCAGAGCTGTCAGCCGAGTTGGACATCGAAGTGCGGGCAGTGCCCACCTACGTCGAGGCGCTCGACGGTGCCCACATCGCCGCGGCGACCACCCACGCCCTCGAACCCGTGGTCCGCCGTCCCTGGCTGACTCCTGGAGTGCACGTCACCTCAGTGGGCTACAACCCGGACGGCCGTGAGATCGACGACGCCACGATCGCCGATGCGCTCGTGTGCGTCGAATCGCGCCAAGCCGCGTTGGCTCCCTTCCCGGCCGGCAGCAACGACCTGCTGCTGCCCATCCGGCACGGCGTGATCACGCCCGAGCACGTGCATGCCGAGTTGGGCGAACTCATCTCCGGCCACAAACCGGGCCGCACCTCACCCACCCAGATCACCCTGTACAAGTCAGTTGGGGTGG
The DNA here is from genome assembly GCF_055639295.1 of Streptomyces sp. NPDC107528. NCBI lineage: Bacteria > Bacillati > Actinomycetota > Actinomycetes > Kitasatosporales > Streptomycetaceae > Streptomyces > Streptomyces sp. NPDC107528. Next base: position 378,810 of record NZ_JBVKAV010000011.1, on the reverse strand, counting down.
CCGTCCAGGATGCCGTTGCCGCCGCATTGGTCGCCGCCGCCGCCCGCGTGGAGTCGGTCGGCGCCTACGTCACACTGGAGTGATGCCGGCGTTCGGCCCGGTCATTCACCGGCGGGCGGCGACCAGGCGGCGGACTCATGACATACCGCGGGGCGCAGGGTGCCCGGGCGGTACCCGGTGAACCAGAGTCGAGCGGGACCCAGTCCGGAAACACGGCCATGCTCGAACATGTTTGCTGCCGGTGGATACGGCAACGCGATGTCCATGAGCCCATCGAACAATGACACCAGTCAAGACTCCGTATCCGCGAAGGAAGCGGCGGCCAAGGCTCGTCGCACCACGTCGCGGGCGACCGCTCCGGCATCGAAAGCGGCAGGCAAGGCTGCCGACAAGGCCGGTGACGCGGCATCAGCCGCCGCGGGCACGGCAGAGCGGACGGCCGCGGCGACCACCGCGGTCGCCCACACGGCAGCCGAGCGCGTCGAAGCCGGCCGCCAGGCCGTCGTCGCCGCCTCGGGGCAGGCCGTCGCCCTCGCCAAGACGACCTGGACGCTCATCGCCAACCGCAAAATCGTGGTCGCGGGCGCCGGCGCCGGGCTGACCGCGCTGGGCGCGGTGTCGTACGCGGCGGGCCGGCGTGCGGGCCGACGCACACTGGGCCCGATCACCCGCATGACCGGCGGTCGGATCTGACACTCCCGGCACCCTGCCCCCGCCCAGCGCGAAGGCGCTGCCGCCTTCAAGGCGGCAGCGCCTTCGCGCTGATCGAGAGGCAGCGTGCGTGGGGTGTCGAGGCCTGGGCGAAGGGCCTCTCTCACACGCGCGCGCCACCACTACGAAACGCCACTACGAAACGTCAGGCCGACATCCGCTCTCGAGCGGACGCCGGCCCGCGCACGAGGTAGTGCAAGGCGTCGGCAGCGCAGACCCCGAAGACTGAAGACTCAGGAAGTGGCTGGTCACTGGCGAGGACCCCAAGTCCGGCCACGCTCAGGGCGGGCAACTCACTGATTCGTGAGCATGCCTTCACGCAGACGGGCGAGGGTACGGGACAGCAGACGGGACACATGCATCTGCGAGACGCCCAGAAGCTCGCCGATATTGGCCTGGGTGAGTTCCTCCACGAACCGCATGTGGATGATCTGCCGGTCCCGCTCATCGAGTTCGGCAATCAGCGGGGCCAGAGCGTGGAAGTCCTCCACCAGCTCCAGAGCCTCGTCCTCGGCGCCGATGAAGTCCTGCAGCACCGCTTCGCCGTCCTCGCCGCCGCTGAGGGTGGCGTCCAGAGAAGAGGAGTTGTAGCCGTTCGCGGCGAGGCGGGCCTCGCGGACCTCTTCCTCGGAAAGGCTCATGAGCTCCGACAGCTCGGTCACCGTCGGAGTGCGCCCCAGACGACTGCGCAGTTCCTCCGTGGCGCGCGCGAGCTGGACGCGGGCTTCCTGCAACCGACGGGGCACGTGCACGGCCCAGGTGGTGTCGCGGAAGAACCGCTTGATCTCACCCACGATGTAGGGGATGGCGAACGAGGTGAACTCCACCTCCCGGGAGAGGTCGAAGCGGTCTATCGCCTTGATCAGCCCGATCATGCCGACCTGGACGATGTCCTCCATCTCCTCCGGTCCTCGGCTGCGGAACCGGCCGGCCGCGAAGCGGACCAGGGACATGTTCATCTCGATCAGCGTGTTCCGCGCGTACTGGTGCTCCGGAGTGCCTTCCTCCAACACCGCCAGCTGATCGAAGAACACCTTGGACAGCTCGCGGGCATCCTTCGGTGCCACCTGAGAGGGATCGGCGACCTCCGGCAGCTCGCTGGTCTGCGTATGCGCTGCAGGCGTGCTCGTGATCGCCATGATGTTCCTCTCCCAGAAGCGCGGCAGCCGCTGCCGCTTGAAACGGCTGACGAGCAGCGCGTACCCCGTCGTTCCGCGCTCACACCCACCACCGTGCGAAGCGCGGAACCACCGCCAAACCCGGCGCGGCGTGGAGCAGCATGCAGACGCGCCGGCTCAAGCCGCGGCTCACACGGCCCGAACCCACGCACGGGTTCGGCGTCATGAGGGTGAGGAGCTGCACTTTCCGGGCACACGGACCACGCACTCAATCGGCCTGGAGGAGAAACAGTGGCGCAGGACATGAGAGCTGCGGGATGGGCGCGTTCGCTGCCGATCAGCAGTGGAGTGAAGACGGCCAGGGACTGGACACGCAGTCATCTGGCGGCCCTCGGGTGGGAACGGACAGCACCCGATCTGGTGGACTCAATCGTCCTGGCCGTGTCCGAGCTGGTCACCAACGCGCACATCCACGCCCACACCACAGCACAACTCATCCTCACGCGGGACGAGGAATGCCTGCACGTGACAGTGCATGACGCCTCGGCTCAGCTACCCGAACAGCGCCACGCAGGCAACGAAGCCCCCGGCGGACGTGGGCTGTTCCTGGTCGACGCCCTCGCCCATGACGTGGCGGCACGCCGTTGCCCTCGCGGCAAGGACGTCACAGCCTGCTTCGAGCCGCCGCCCGCAGCCGCCCCGCCGGATGGAAGCAGCAAGGGCTGAGGGCCGGGATCGGCATGGCGGGCGTTCGCTCCGCGAGATCCGAGTGACGTCCCCGAGCCTCATAGACCCGGACGCCCCGGACCATCGCCTGGCACCTCCCGCACCACTCCCCGCTTCACTCCAGAACAGTCGGCACCCGTAAGTTATGGTGAACGGTTCACGCCATGTTGTTGCGCGCGAGAGACTGGTCTCCGGCCGGCATGTGACTGGAGGTGACAGAAAATGCGTGGTTCACCGGAGGCTGAGGGAACGACATCACTGCCCACCCCGCTGGACGGTGAGCTGCCTGTGTCACCTCTGACCGGTGATACGGGGTGGCGGGTGGCCGGTGAGATCACGCCGGCCACGCACCGGGATGGGGAGCAGATGCGGGACGGACTCGTTCGGAGCGATGCGCCGGTGTGTCATCTGGAACGGTCCGCAGTGACCTTCGCCGACGTTGCAGGGGTGTGGCCGAAGCTGCACGCGATCGAGGTGGTGTCATGATCACCGCGTCGGCTGCCACCGAACCGTTCGTGCACCCAGCGCTGTTCTACCGGGGTGAGCAGGAGTACCTCGAAGGCACCGTCCCCTTCATCCGCGACGGACTCAAAGGCGGGGAGCCGGTGGCGGTCGCCGTGCCCGGCCCGAACTTGGCCATGCTCAAGGAATCTCTGGGCGCTGACGCGGGATCCGTACGCTTCCTCGACATGACCGAAGCCGGCCGCAATCCGGGGCGGATCATCCCGAACGTGCTCCGCGCCTTCGCCGATGCACACCCTGGCAAGCGGGTCCGGATCATCGGGGAGCCGATCTGGCCCGGCCGCAGCGGCCTGGAGTACCCGGCCTGCGCCCAACATGAGGCACTGATCAACCCCGCCTTCCAAGGCCGGGAAGCGACCATCCTGTGTCCCTACGACGCTGACCGGCTTGAGGAACGCGTCCTCGCCGACGCCTACGCCACCCACCCGCTGATCGTCTCCGGCCCATCCCAGCATCCGAGCCCGTCCTTTGCCCCCGGGCACATCGTGGAGCTGTACAACCAGCCGCTGGGTCCTGCGCCCACGTCGGCCCAGGCGCGGAAGTACGGTGTGCAGGAGCTGTCGGCCACGCGTCACTTCGCCGTCGAGTGTGCAGCGCGACTCGGGCTGCAGGGGGTGCGTCTGGAAGATCTGGCGCTGGCGGTGGCCGAGCTCACCACCAACAGCGTCATACACGGGGGCGGTTCCGGCACCGTGCGAGTGTGGGCGCAGGACGCTCAGGTGGTGTGCGAGGTCAGCGACCGCGGGTATCTGAGCGATCCGCTGGTCGGGCGCCGTCCGCCCGCTCGTGACCAGCGGGGAGGCAGGGGCCTGCTGCTGGTGCATTGCGTCGCAGACCTCGTGCGTGTGCACACTGACGCCGATGGCACGGTCATCCGGTTCTACATCGGCCGCTAGGGGACGGGTCCGCCAACCGAAGCCCACGTCGCGTGAAGCCCTACGGCACGTCAGTCCTTGCCACGGTCCCCGACGACCACGAGGAACGCGTCCGACTGCAGGTCCATGACTACGGTCGCGTCCGGCTCGCCCTCATCCCGCAGCCGGGCCGCGCACTCCTCCGCCGGCCACGATCCGCGCGGAGCTCCCGCTGGAAACCGCTCCAACACCTTCGCGTCCATGGCGTATCCACCTCCGTCGCCGCCGTAAGAAACACGTGCTGTTCACTCGTTCCTTGACATCCGCCTGCCCGCGATTTGTCGGTGTACGCAATGGAGTTAGCGGTCTCGGACCTCCCGACCAAGGCGTGGCTCGCGAGGAGGAAGGCGAGTCGTCGTCGTGGTAGGCCGTCCCGGACGGACAGCCCCGCGCACCCGGACCGTCAGAAGGAATTCAGGCGTCCTTATTCAACCGGTCCCACTTCACATGACAGTCGGGGCTCTGATTTCGTTCGCGCGTATAGTTATGCGTTACCCCAGGTAACGCGCCGAATTGGATTGAACCAATGACGGAACAATCGCTTCCGCACGTAAAGAAGAAGACCGTTCACGTTCCGATCCTGACCGGGATCCGCCCCTCCGAAGCGTCGCGGCGGGGCCAGCAACCGCCGCCTCACCGACACTGACCTGCGAGTTTATGAGAGCGGTCCGACTTGACCATCCACGCAGGGCCGACAAAGAGCCCATGTGAGACGTTCATGGAATACAGCCGAAATTCCGACACCTGGGCAATATTCTTAAACCAGGGGATCGACTTGCCGCAATCTCACGCTTAAAGTATCCGCTGGCACAGGCAAGGACGCCAACGCAATAGGCTTCCGGGCATTGCCGCCGCAGAAATGGCTTTCTTTCCGGTCGTCGCGCGTCCCCTAATCAGTCAACGGCGCCGACGTTCGCAACCGTATTTTGCCGGGCCCAGGAGCGAGCTCGATCAGTCGCGCGCCAGGACCGCCAGAGGACACAACGGAGCGATAAGTAGGATGCGGTTCCAGCTGTTAGGGCTCCTGAGTATCACCGACGGTGAGCACGCCGCCGTCCTGCAGCCCTCCAAGCCCACGAATCTCCTGGCCGCCCTGCTCATTCACTCCGGCGCGGTGGTCTCGACCGACTATCTGTTACGTGCCGTCTGGGACACCGAGCCCCCAGCCACGGCCAGGGCCGCCCTGCAGAGCTGTGTCCTGCGACTGCGCAGGATCTTCGCGAAGTACGGGATAGCCAACGACACCATCGAGGCCGTACCGGGCGGTTACCGGATGCGGATGGACCACGAGACCCTCGACCTCGTCCGCTTCCGCGGCCTGGTCCAGTCGGCCGACTCCGCCCGCGACGCCGAGACGGAGTCGTACGTACTGCGCGAGGCCCTCGCCCTGTGGCAGGGTCCCGTACTCGCCAACGTCTCCTCGCACATGCTCCACCGCGACGAGGCCCCCCGGCTGTCGGAGGAACGGCTCAGCGCGCTGGAGCGGCTGTGCGACATCGAACTGGCGCGCGGGCGATGTCGCGAGGTCCTGACCGATGTGTGGGACGCGGCCCGACGCCACCCGGAGCGAGAACGCTTCGCTGAGCAGTTGATCGAGGCGCTGTACCGAACCGGCCGCCAGACAGAAGCGCTTGTGGAGATCCGGGCCGTCAAGGAGCGGCTGAAGGAGGAGTTCGGCATCGATCCGGGCGCGCCTCTCCAGCGGCTGGAGATGGCCATCCTCCGTGGCGAGGAGCTGGATACCGCCCAGGGCCCCAAGGTTTTCCCCGCGATCGAGGCACGGACACCCACGCGACCGGCCGCACTGCCGGCAGGGGTCGCCAGGGCCGATCTGCCGAGTCAGTCACCGGCCCAAACGCCGGCACAGGAACAGGCACCGGCTGTCGCGGCCCTTCCACCCGGCGCCCCCACGGCTCACGACAAGGCCCAAGACCCCGCGCACGACCCGACGTCCACCCGAGCCACAGACACCACTCGCGGCCTCCCCGTCACCACCCCCGGCCACACCGTCGCCTCCGTGCCGTCCCTCGCCCCCGTCCCCTGCTTCACCGGACGCACCACTCAACTTGCTGCGATTCAACGCGCGTTGACCGCCCACCACCCGCAGGCCGGCCTCGTGGTCATCTCCGGAGCCCCCGGCATCGGCAAGACCGCCCTCGCGCTGCAGGCGGCCCATCTGGTGCAGGACGCCTTTCCCGGCGGCTGCTTCACCCTGGCCATGACCGACCCTGACGGCAGTGCGCTCAGTACGGCGGAGGCCCTGGAACGGCTTCCCTCCCCGAGCCGACCGGGGCGTCGGCTGCTCGTCCTCGACGACGTGGCGAGCGCCGGGCGAATACGGCCCCTGCTCCCCTCCCCCGCCGAAGGTGCCGCCGTCGTGACCAGCAGACGCGGGCTCGCGGGCCTGGTCGCCACGCACGGCGGCGTCGTGCACCGGCTCGATACGCTCGACGAGCGGGAGTCCTACGACCTCCTGGTCGCCACCCTGGGCGCCGAGCGAGTCGGCCAGGAACCTGACGCCGCACGCGAACTCGCCCGCATCTGCGGGCACTTCCCGCTCAGCCTGCGGATCGCCGCCGCCCGTCTGCTGACCCGGCCGGGCCTCGGCATCGCCGACTGCGTGAGCTGGCTGGCCAAGGACCTGCCTACCCGGCTCTCCCTCGCCGACGAGCCGCTGATGTCCGTACCTCATGTCTTCGAAGCCGCTCTGGGGCGGCTCGATCCCGATCTGCGTGAGGCCTTCCTGCGGCTGGCCGCGCAGTTCGAGGGCGGCGGGAACCCGGAGTCGCCGCCGCCCGACGAGGTGCTCGAACAGCTCGCGGACGCCGGATTCGTCGAGGAGGGCCCGCCCAAGCCGTACCGCATCCACGAACTGCTCAGAATCTACGCGCGTCAGCTCGCCGCGCCCGCCCGAACTCCCGGCTGACCGCTTTCCGTTACCCCGTACCACCCGGTCCCCCGCCCCCACCGACCCTCCGACCCTCCGACCCGAGGTGACATCCGCATGCTTTCCGCACGGTACGACTCCGTCGCCGCGACCCGCCCCCGGATCCGCCGTGACGTCCTGTTCACCGAGGCCCCCGACGGTGTCCTCTTCCACAACGCCGACGGCGGATTCCGGCTGACGGCCAAGTCGGCGTACCGGTTCGCCAGGCTTCTCGTGCCCCACTTCGACGGCGAGCACACGGTCGCCGAGATCTGCGAGGGGTTCGGCGACCGGCAGCGCGCCATGGTCGGCGAGCTTGTCGGCACGCTGTACGAGCGAGGCTTCGCGCGTGACGCCCCGGCCGGACCCGTGGCGGACTCGCCTGCCGAGGCGGAGCCGTCCGCCGACGTGGCCCGCCGATTCGAGGCGCAGATCGCCTATGTCGACCACTACGCCGACGACGCGACGCGGCGCTTCCAGCGGTTCCGGGACACGCGCGTGGCCGTCGTGGGCACGGGCCTGGTGGCCCGCTGGTGTGCGCTGAGCCTGATCCGCAACGGCAACGCGGCCGTCGGCGTACTGCCCGGCCTCGACCGGGAGGCGATCGCGGAGGAGGCGGCGGCCGCCGCTGCCGAGGGCTGCCCGGTCGAGGTCCGCGATCTCGCGGACGGGCCGATGACCTGGGACAGCCTCGACGGGTACGACGTCGTCGTCGTGACCGGCGGGCCGGACGCGCCTCGGGTGATTCTTGCGCTGCTGCGGGCCGGCGTGCCCGCGGGCCGCACGCTCCTGCCGGCCTGGTCCTTCGGGCGGCATTCGGTCGCCGGACCGGCCATGTCGGCTCAGACAACAGGGTGTTGGGCGTGTGCGGTGCTGCGTCTCGGCGCCAACGGGGCCTCCGCTCAGGCCGCCGACGTGTGGAGTGCGCTCGCTCTGGGCCTGCCGGCCGGCACGCCGGTTCCAGGCGGTCCGCTGTCCGCGATGCTCGGGAACCTGCTCGGGTTCGAGGTCTTCAAGTCGGCGACCGGCGCGCTGCCCGCCGAGACCGCCGGGCAGCTGATCGTGCAGGACACGGAGTCGCTCGATGTGGCCTCGGAGCCCCTGCTCCCGCACCCCCGCTGCCCGTTCTGCGCCGACGACACACCCGCCGAGGTGCCCGAGGTGGATGTGGCGACCGGGGACACCGGCGCTCTCGCACTGCCCACCGTCGACACCGCCCGCGAGGCGGACGAGCTGGTGGCGGAGCTGAACCGCCGCTCGGTGCTGCTGCGGCCGCACGCCGGTGTCTTCCGCCGCTACGACGACGAGGACATCACCCAGACCCCGCTGAAGCTCAGCGTGGTCGAACTCGGCGTCGGGCACGGCCGCCCCCGGCGGATCGCCGCCGCCGACGTCCACCACGTGGCCGGCGCCCGGCTGCGGGCCCTGCACCGAGCCGCCGAGACGTACGCCGAGCACGTCGTCCCGCACGCCCGCACCATCGCCCCGGAACACGCGGTGCGCCTCGCCCCGGCCGAGCTGGCCACCGCCACCGGCATCGGGGGCGCGGAGGCGGACGTACGGGCGTGGGAGGCGGCGGTCTCGCTGCTCACCAAGGAGCGGTTCCTGGTGCCGGGCGAGGCCGTGCGCCCGTTCGGTGCCGGCAATCCGGAGCGGCTCTTCGAGGCCACGAGCGCCGGGATGCGGGCCGGCGCGAGCGTGGCCGACGCCGCCGCGCAGGGCATGCTGTCGGCGCTCGCGTTCGACGCGCTCCGGCGGGCGGTCCGAGGTGCCGCCGTGCCCGGCGTGACCGTGCCCGCCGACGCCGATCCCGAACTCACCTTCCTGATGCGCTCCGCCGTCAACCTCGGTGTCGAGACCGAGCTGCTCGACCTCGGTGAGCGGGAGCGGTCCGGCGTGTCGGTCGTCCTCGCCCGGGCCGGGACCCGCTGGTCGGTCGGGGCCGAGCTGTCGTACCGGGCCGCGGCCGTGGCGGCGCTGCGTGAGCTGCTGGGTCAGGTTCAGCTGGAGCAGCAGGGGCCGGCCGACGACACGTCGTTCGGGGATCCGGTGCTCAGCGATCTCGACCCGCGCGCCCTGACGGTGATCGGAACTGTGACCGCCGACCCGGACGCCGTCACATCCTGGGCAGACGTACTGCGCCGGCTCGGCGAACAGGCCCGGGACGCACTCGTCGTACCGACCGGCTCCACGGACCTCGAACGCGCCGGCATCCACGTCGTGCGCGTACTACTGACGTCGGAGGCACGGCGTGTCGGTTGAGACGACGACTCGGGCGGTCCGCGTGCCGAGTGCCGTCCGTCTCATGACCGACCTGCTGCGGGCGGCCCTCGGCCGGCAGGGGCAGGGCCACATCGAAGTGTCGGTGCGCGCGTTGGGGTTCGACGACGCCTTCGCCGAGGAGCATGGCGCGCCCGAGCCGGGACCGGTGCCCGTGCACCTCTACGCGCGGCACGCGATCGTCGGCCCCGTCGGCGACTCGCCCTGTCCGCGGTGTCTGGGCCGGCGCTGGCAGGCGGTACGTTCGGTTCCGCTGCGTGACGCGCTGGAACTCGGCGGTCGCACCCACGAGTCGGGGGTGTGGCCCTACGCCGTCCCGTTCACGGCCGACGCGCTCGCCGTGGTCGTGGCGCAGGCGCATGCGGCCCCGGCGCGCGAGCCGTTCCCGGACGTACGGGTGCTGGATCTGGAGTCGCTGTCGGTGCGTGGCTATCCGCTGGTGCCGGACCCGCAGTGCCCGGCGTGTTCCCGGCCGGTCGCCGACACGCCCGAGGGTGCCGTCGTCTCGCTCGGCTCCGCGCCCAAGCACACGCCTGGGTCCTTTCGGCTGCGCCCGGTCGAGGCGTACGGCATCGACATCGCGGCCTTCGCAAACCCGGTGTGCGGCGCGCTCGGCCCGTCCCTCGTCCAGGACGTGTCGTCCACGTCGACGTCGGCGACCATCGGCTGCTTCTCGATGCGCTCCGGGGAGTACCTGCGGGAGACGTTCTGGGGCGGGCACGCGGCCTCCTACGGGGCCAGCGCGCGGATCGGCGTTCTTGAGGGGCTGGAGCGGTACGCCGGCATGCGGGCGCGCGGCAAGCGGACCCTGGTGGCGGGGACGCCGGCGGAGTTCGGCGCCGACGCCGTGGATCCGCGCGAAGTGGGCCTGTACTCCGAGGCCTTCCACCGCGACAACCCGCACGTCGTGCCCTTCTCCCCCGAACGCGAGATCCCCTGGGTGTGGGGCTGGTCGCTGCGGGACCGGGCGCCTCGGCTGGTGCCGGAGATCCTGACGTACTATCACGCGCCCGGTCTGGAGAACCGGTTCGTGCAGGAGAGCTCCAACGGCTGCGCCTCGGGCGGCTGTGCCGAAGAGGCCGTCTACTTCGGGCTGATGGAGGTCGTCGAGCGGGACGCCTTCCTGCTCACCTGGTACGGGCAGCAGTCCCTGCCCGAGATCGACCCGGCGACCAGCACCCGCCCCGCCATCCGGAGCATGGTCGACCGGCTGGCCATGTACGGCTACCGGGCCCGCTTCTTCGACACCCGCGTCACGTTCCCGATCCCTGTCGTCACTGCCGTCGCCGAACGCGTCGACGGCGGTCCGGGCCGGATGTGCTTCGGAGCGGGTGCCGGTCTGGACCCGGAGTCCGCGTTGGACGCGGCACTGTGCGAGATCGCCACCGACGCGGTGAACCTCCAGGGACGGACCGAGCGCGACGAGGCCCGGCTGCGCGCCATGGCCGGAGACTTTTCACAGGTGACCGACCTGCACGACCATCCGCTCGTCTACGGCATCCCCGAGATGGGCGGGCACGCCGACTTCCTGCTGCGGGGCCCGACGACCACGAAACGGCTCGCGGTCTCCGATCTGGCCTGGCCGGACGCGACCGGAGCGCCCGTCTCGCCCGATCTGCGGGACGACCTGGAACGGTGTGTGTCCGCCGTGACCGGCGCCGGGTTCGACGTCGTGGTCGTGGACCAGACGCTGCCCGAACAACGACGGCTGGGACTGCACACGTTCAGCGTCGTCGTACCCGGCCTGATTCCGATCGACTTCGGCTGGTCGCGCCAGCGGGCTCTCGGTATGCCGCGGCTGCGTACGGCTCTGCGTGAGGCGGGGCTGCGCGACCGGGACCTGGAGGCCGCCGACCTCAATCCGGCTCCGCACCCCTTCCCCTGACGATCCGCGATCTCCCAATCCCCCGCAACCCTCCACGCCCAGCAGAGGAGAGTCCCATGGGCTACGCCCATGAATACGCGACGGCCATCATGCACCGGGGCCGGATCCCGATGGAGCCGGCCGACTTCGTGCCCGACTGGGCGGACCGTCCGCGCAAGGCCAAGTACTACCCGGGCGCCGACTCGTTCCCGCTGCCCGACGCGCCCTACCCCGCCGACGCCACGGTCACGGCCGGCCTACTGGCCGACGACATGCCGAACGCGGGGCGTTTCTCGCTGCCCCTGCTCTCCGGCATGCTGCTGGACTCCTATGGCCTGACCGGCCGCCGTCTCGGTGTCCAGGCCAACACCGACCTCGGTGCGCTCCCGCACTACACGCAGGCGAACTGGTCCCGGGGCACCGCCTCGGGCGGTGGTCTCTACCCGGTGACCATCTACTGGGTCTCCGGTCCGTCGGGTCCGCTCACGCCCGGCGTGCACTACTACTCACCGCCGCGCCACGCCATGCAACGGTTGCTGGCCGGGAACGTGAGCGGGGAAGTGGCCGCGGCGCTCGGGTCGTACGGGGCGGCGACGGACCAGTTCCTGGTCCTCGGCGTCAAGTACTGGCAGAACGCGTTCAAGTACAACAGCTTCTCCTTCCACGCCGTGAGCATGGACGTGGGCGCGCTGCTCCAGACCTGGCGTGTCTGGGCGCGTGCTCGCGGGCTGAGGGTGGCCCCCGCGCTGTGGTTCGACGAGGCGGAGCTGGCCCGGCTGCTGGGGCTGGGCGAGGACGAGGAAGGGCTGTTCGCGGTCGTTCCGCTGCTGTGGGACGGTACAGAGGCGCAGGGCACGTCGGCAGGGGCGCCGGGCGCGGCCGTCCGTAGGCGTGACCAGGAGCGGTCCCGGACCGTCCTCGACTTCGAGACCCTGCGCCGGATCCACCGCGCCACCGCCGAGTACGCCACCGACCGGCCCGGGCCCGGGGCGCTCCGGCCCAGCGCGCCCGCCCCTCCGGCCACGACCACCGACCCGGTCGCCCTTCCTCCCGCGGGGTTCCCGGACGTCAGCGTCCGTACGGCCCTGCGCTCCCGGCGCAGCAGCTTCGGCCGCTTCGACGCGACGGTCCCGGTGACGGCCATGCAGTTGGCCACCACGCTCGCCGCCTGCGCGGGGACGCGGCTCGACGGCGACGCGGAACCTGCCGGCACCCCGCGTCAGGCCCGGCTGTACGCATTCGTCAACCACGTCGACGGCGTCGCGCCCGGCGCCTACGCCTACGAGCCCGACACGCACACGCTGCACCTGGTGGCGCCCGGCGCGCCGGGCTCGTTCCTGCAGCGCAACTACTTCCTGTCCAACTACAACCTCGAACAGGCCGGCGCCGTCATCGTGCCGACCCTGCGTACGACGGCGGTGCTGGACGCGGTCGGCGACCGGGGCTACCGGCTGGTCAACGCCACCGTCGGGGCGATCGCGCAGAGCTTCTACACCGCCGCGGCGGCGCTCGGGCTGGGCGCCGGTGTGGCCCTCGGTTTCGACAACATCTCGTACATCGAGGAGCTGGGGCTTGCGGACTCCGGCGAGGCGCCGCTGCTGATCATGCTGCTCGGCAACGAGCGTCCGTGTCCTGCCGACTTCCGTTCCGAGATCGTCTGACAGGGGGTCGCCGTGACACCGATTACCAGCTGGCAACCAGGGCACCGCTTCCTTCTGCGAATCGCCGGGCTGCCCGTCGAGTCCGTCCGTGCCCTGCGCTGCCCAGACACCGCCCGCTGGGCCGACGAGGTGCTGGCCGCCGAGGAGGAGTTGCTGGGGCGGGGCCGGGAGCTGAGCGACGTACTGCACGCGCTCGTCCCGGCCGCCGACCGGCTCTTCCCCCACGACGGCCGCCGCCGGCACCTGCTGGCGCTGCGCCGGGACATCTTCAACAACCGTCTGCCGAAGGGCGACCCGCCCGCGCTCGACCTCATCGAGGCGCTGGACCCGGCCGTGGCCAAGCGGACCGGGCAGTGGCTGGAGGGCAGGCGGGCACTCGACGTGCTGCACCGCCGAGGGGCCATGTTGCTCGGCGACGAACTCGCCGGGACGAGGGGCGTGTTGCGGGCGCTGCTCGACGAGGACCGGCTGCGGCACGGGCTGTTGCTCGCGTCACCGACGCTCGAAGGGCGGCTGGAGTCGTATGTGCGGCTCGGCGCGGGTGAACGGCCGGACAAGCGGCTGCGGAAGATCGAGCGCTCGGTGCTGTCCTACCTGTACCGGACGGCCTGCAAGACCAGCCCGTTCAGCACCTTCACGGGTGTCGGCCTCGGCACGTTCGGCGACGGCGACGACCCGTCGATTGCGCTGCGCGCCGAGTGGCGGGGGCGGGTGCGGCTGAACGTCGTGGTCCTTGCGCGGTTCGCGGAGCAGATCCTCGCCTCTTCCGCGCTGCGCGCCGACCTGCCGGTGCGGCTCGCGTCCGGGTGGGGCGGCGACGATCAGCGGGTGCGGTACGTGCGGCGCTGGGTCACGACCGGCGACGACGACGCGGCGGTCACCTTCGACGCGGTCAAGGACCGGCTGTTCTTCCTGCGCCGCAGCGGCACGCTCGACCGCCTCATCGCCCTGCTGAGCGAACGTGACCTGCGCTACGGCGAGGTGGTCGACTGGCTGTGCGCCGAGTACGACGCCGACGCCTCCCTGTGCGAAACGTATGTGTCGGCGCTGCTCCAGCTCGGCATGATCCGTGTCCCGAGCCTGGACACCGACGTGCACACCGCCGACCCGCTGCGCTCCTTCCAGGACGCGCTGCGGGCACTGGACCGGCCGTGGGCTCACGACCTTGCCGGAGAGCTCGATAACGCGGCCGGGCTGATCGACGCCTACCCACAGGCGGACACGGCCGGACGGGCGCGGCTGCTGCGCCGGCTGCGCGCCGGTCTGGGCGGGGCCCAGAAGCTGCTGGGCGTCGAGGAGCCGTCCCTGCCGCAGACCCTGCTCTACGAGGACGCCGACGCCGGAGACGACGTGTCCTGCGGGCTGGGTGCCTGGACCGGCACGGACGGCGGCGCGCTGCGCTCGGTGGAGCGGATCCTGCCGGCGTTCGACCTGACGCTGCCTCAGCGGGTGACGTTCAAGGGGTTCTTCCTGGCCCGCTACGGCAAGGGCGGCCGCTGCGACGACCTGCTCGGTCTCGTGCACGACTTCCACGAGGACTTCTTCGACCAGTACCTCTCCTTCGCCGCCAAGCGATCCCCGTTCGACGCGCGGGGCGAGTACGTGCCTGAGGAGAACTGGCTCGGGCTGGCGGAGATCAAGTCCCTGGACCGGGCCCGCCGGACGTTCATCGACCGGATGCGCGCGCTGTGGGCCGGGCACGCCGGGGAGACGGACGTCGTGCTGGACGACGCGCACCTCGACGAGGTGGCGGCCGAACTGGACGGCCTGCGAGCCCCGTTCACCCCGCAGAGCCACCACCTCCAGCTCACCACGGAGGGCGGTGAGCCGCTGATGGTGCTCAATCGCTCCTACGGCGGACTGTCGTTCCCGTTCAGCCGGTTCACGCACGTCTGGGACGAGCCGGCCGGCCCCGGCCTCTCCGAACCGCTCCGGGAACAGGCCACCCGGCTGACGCCGCCCGGCGCCGTGCTCGCCGAGCTGACCGGCGGGTCGGTGACGACCAACCTCAACCTGCACGGACGCCTGACCGAGTACCAGATCGTCTGCCCCGGCGAGTCGAGCGGCGTCCCCGAGGACCGCCGTATCCACCTGGAGGACCTCCGCCTCGAACACGACGAGGACGAGGACCGGCTGCTGCTGCGCTCCGAGCGGCTCGGCCGTGAGGTGATCCCGGTGTACCTCGGCTATCTGGTGCCGCTCGCCCTCCCCGAGACCCCGCGCACACTGCTTCTTCTGTCGCCCACCTCGATGGCCCCGCTGGACGTCTGGGCCGGTGTCCCGCACGGCCCGGCGCACGAGGGCGTCACCCGCCGGCCCCGGGTGCGGCACGGCAACCTCGTACTCGCCCGGCGCAGCTGGTCCACGACCGCCGCCGCGCTGCCCGCCCGACCGGCGGGCACGCCGGACGACCAGGCGTTCCTGGCCTGGCGGCGCTGGCGCCGCGTGCACGGGCTGCCCGACCGCGTCTTCGTCACCGTCTCCAGCGGCCCCCGGGGCGGGGCGGGCGCCAAGCCGCAGTACCTCGACTTCGACAGCCCGCTGTCACTCACCGCGTTCGAGGCGCTGGTCAAGTCGCCGGACGACCGGATCGAGCTGCGCGAGATGCTCCCGGCGGAGAGCGGCCTGCACGTCGTCTCCGAACGCGGCAGCCACGTGGCCGAGCTGTCGGTCGAGACCTTCACCTCCCACAGCCGTTTCGAGGAGAGCCCCGCATGACCGACCTGACCCCCACCCCCGGCGCGTGGCAGGCCATGCACGTCTTCTACGCCGCCAACCCGCAGCCCCTGCTGGTGAAGTGCGTGGGCCCGCTGATCCGGGACCTCACCGGCGACGGGCTGCTCGCCGGGCACTTCTTCATCAACTACTGGCTGGAGGGCCCGCATGTGCGGCTCCGGCTGCGGCCGGCGAGCGAGGACGCGACGGCCGAGGTGCGCCGCCGGGCCGAGGACGCCGTCGACGCGTTCCTGCGCAGCCGTCCGGCGCTGTACGAGGTCGACTCGGGGTTCCTCAACGAGTTCTACAACGCCCTCTTCGAGATCGAGTTCCCGGAGGGCGACCGCGGGGAGTTCATGGGCGAGGACGGCCGGATGCGGCTACGCCCGAACAACTCACGTTCCTACGAGCCGTACGAGCCCGAGTACGGCAAGTACGGCGGGCCGGCCGGAGTCGCGCTGGCGGAGTGGCACTTCGCGCACTCCAGCGATCTGGTCATCGAGGCGCTGGGTTCGATGAACCTGCACCTGAGGACCGTACTGCTCGGCACGTCGGCCCAGTTGATGATGGTGATGGCGAGCTGCTTCCTGCCCGACGAGGACGACCTCGCCGACTATCTGGAGCGGTACTACGAGTTCTGGCACCGCGCGTTCCCGGGCACGGGATTCATCGGTTCCTCGGAGTACGACCGCAGCTACGCCGAGATGGCGCCCCGGCTGGGCCGCCGCTTCGACGAGATACGCCGGGCCGTCGCCGCGCAGCGGCTCGACCGGCTGCCCGCGTTTCTGCGCGGCTGGGCGGCGCACTGCCTGGAGCTGCGGCAGCAGGCGGTCGAGCTGGCCGAGGCGGGCGACCTGATCTTCCGGTCCTGGGACGGCACCCGCGACGAGCAGGTCACCGACCCGGCGCTCGCCCTGCCGCTGCTCCTCTCGCCGTACATGCACATGACCAACAACCGGCTGCATGTGACGATCCGCGACGAGGCGTACCTCTCCCACATCCTCGGCCGGGTGCTGCGCTCGGGCACGGGAGCCGCGTCGGAGGCCCTCTCATGAAACCCGACGTCTCCACCCACCGGCCCCGGATGCGGCCGGACATCCTCCTCAGCGCGCCCCTGCTGCGCGGTCCTGCCACCGTGCACCTGATCAAGGATCCGGCGGACGGCTCGTCGTTCGAGGTGGGGCCGAAGGAGTACTTCCTGATCTCCCGGCTGGACGGGGACCGCAGCCTGGAGGAGATCGGCGCCGAGTACGCCGCCGCCTTCGGGCGACGCCTCGGCGAGGCCAACTGGCAGCAGCTCCTGGGCTTGTTGGGCGCCAAGCGGCTCCTTGAAGGCGCGCCAGTCCGCCACGTCCCCGCGGCCCCGCCTTCCTCCCCCGTCACCGGCAACCTCTACAGGGGCAGCCTGCGACTGGTCGCCGACGCCGGGGCGACGACCGGGCGACTGCACCGGGCCCTGCGTCCGCTGCTGCGCCCGCCGGTCCTGATCGTCCTGCTGACGCTCTGCCTTGCCATGGAGGTCGTCCTGGCCGCGGGCGCCGGCCCGCTCGTACGGGACACGTGGTGGCTGCTGCGGCAACCCGTGCCCCTGGTCGGCGTGTTCACCCTGCTGTGGCTGAGCACCGCCTGTCACGAGCTGGCGCACGGCGTGGCCGCCCGGCACCACGGCGGCACGGTGAGCGAGATCGGCCTGCGCTGGCGGCTGCCCGTGGCGATCATGTACTGCCGGGTCGACAACTACCGCTTCCTCGCGCGCCGTCGGCACCAGCTGGTGGTCGGCGCGGCCGGGGCCTTCGCGAACCTGATGTTCCTGCTGCCCTTCGCCGCCTGGTGGGCGGCACTCGACCCCGGCGACCCGACGCGCCGGGTGCTTTCGGGGCTGCTTCTGCTGGGCAGCGTTCAGGCACTGGTCAACCTGGTGCCACTCCCGCCCCTCGACGGATACACCATGCTCGGTCATGCACTGGGTGTGTCCAACCTCGCCCCGGAGAGCGGGCGTTACCTGAGGCTGCGCCTGCGCGACCGGCAGGCCGCGGCTGCCTACCCGCGCCGGGCGCGGACCCTGTACACGGCATACGGGATCGGCTCGTCCGTTCTGGTCTGTCTGATCGCGGCCGGCCTGGCCACGGCCGCGTTTGTCCTGCTCGCCCCCTGACGGACCTGTTCCGAGGAGCTGTTCATGACGGAGACCGAAACCGTGCCGGCGGACCCCGGCAACCGCGCGGCGGACACCGCGATTTACGTCGAGGCGGTGAGCAAGCGCTACGGCAGCCGCCAGGCGCTGGGCGGAGTGTCGCTGCGCATCAACCGCGGAGAGTTCTTCGGCCTGCTCGGGCCCAACGGCGCCGGCAAGACCACGCTGGTGGAGATCATGGAGGGCCTGCGCCAGGCCGACGCCGGCACCGTCGAGGTGCTGGGCGGCACACCCTGGCCCCGCAATGTCGCGCTGCTGCCCCGGCTCGGTGTGCAGACCCAGTCGTCGGCCTTCTTCGTACGGCAGACGGCGTACGAGCACCTGGCGACCGTGGCCGCTCTGTACCGCGCGGACACGGCGGCCGTCGAGCGCACGCTGGCCGCCGTCGGCCTGGTGGACCAGCGAGACACCCGTGTGGAGAACCTCTCGGGCGGCCAGCGCCAGCGGCTCGCCATCGCCTCCGCGCTCGTCCACGACCCGGAGCTGATCTTCCTCGACGAGCCCACCGCCGCCCTCGATCCGCAGGCCCGACGCGATCTGTGGGAGGTGCTGCGCGGACTGAAGGAAGCCGGCCGGACGATCGTGTACACGACGCACCACCTGGACGAGGCCGAGGCGCTCTGCGACCGGGTGGCGATCCTCGTCGAGGGCCGGATCGCCGCGCTGGACTCCCCGCGCGGACTCGTCGGCGCGGCGGACGCACTGACGTCAGTGCTGCTGCCGCCCGAGCGGATGACGGTGGCGGAGGCCGAGGCGGTCCCCGGCGTCGACCGCGCGGAAGTTCGCGGCGGCAGCCTCGTCCTGGAGACGAAGGTGTCCGGGAAGGTCATGTCGGCGCTGGACGCCCTCGGCGGCCTCGACGGCGTACAGACCCGGAGCGCCACTCTGGAGGACGTCTACCTCCAGCTCACGTCGGACGCGACCACCGGCGACATCCCGCACGCGCAGAACACGGAGCACCAGGCATGAGCGCATACGGCGCACTTACGGCGTCCGGCTACCGGGCCCAGGTCCGCGACGCGGCCACACTCTTCTTCACGTTCGCCTTCCCGCTGGTGTTCCTGCTGGTGTTCGGGCTGATCTTCAGTGGCCAGGAGGTGGAGGAGACCCGCAGGCCGTACATCTCCTACATCGCGCCCGGCGTGATGTCGTGGGGCGTGGCCAACGCGGCGGTGTTCGGCATCGCGTTCACGCTGATGCAGTGGCGGCGCGATGATCTGCTGCGGCTGATCCGGATGACGCCGACGAGCCTGCCGACGGTCCTGGCCTCCAGGTACGTGCTGGCGCTGGCCGTGGGAGCGGTCCAGGCGGTGCTGTTCATCGCGGTGGCGATGCTGCCGGGCTTCGGCCTGGAACTCGACGCCCGCTGGCCGCTGGCCCTGCCCGTGCTGGTGCTCGGCATCACGGCGTTCCTGTCGATCGGCGTGATCATCGGCTCGTACGCCGACACACCGGAGGCGGTGGCGGCGATCGCGAACTTCATGATGGTGCCGATGGCGTTCCTGTCCGGCTCGTTCTTCCCCCTGGACCTGATGCCGTCGTGGCTGCAGACGATCTCCCGGGTGCTGCCGCTGCGCTACTTCAACGACGCCGTCTCCGCCGCTCTCACCGGCAACGGCAGCCTCGGCGACATCTGGATCGGGTGCGCGGCGCTCGTGGGCTTCACCGTGGTCTTCGCGGCGATCGGGCTGAAGACCTTCCGCTGGAGCAACCGCGCATGACACCCGTGCTGGAGGGCCTGCCGCTGGAGCAGGCACGACTGCGGCTGCGGTCGGCGCTGGAGGAGCGGGCCGGCTCACCGTCTGCCTCGACCCGTCGAACGCGGACGTCGCGGCCGGACGGCCCCGGGCCCGAGGTGGTACCGCTCGGAACACGTGCCGTGCGGGACGACCCGTATGCCGAGGTGCGGCCCGGCGCGCTGGTGCATCTGACGTCCCGGCAGGTGCTGGTGGGCCCCTGGGGCGGCGACGCGGACGCGCGGGCGTGCGGCACCTGCCTCGCGATGCGCTGGCAGCGGCTGCGCTCACGCACCGAGCGGGACGCGCTGGAGACGGGCTCGCCGTGGAGCTTCGCCCCGGCCTGGCCGGAGCTGCCGGACTTCGTCACCACCGCCGTGCGCGCGCTGTACGAGGCGGTCATCCTCGGAAACACGGAGCCACCCGGCGAGACGGCATCCGATCGGGCCCTGCCGCAGGTGTCCTGCCTCGACCTCACGACGCTGAGCGTACGGACCTTCCCGCTGTACGCCGACCCGCTGTGCCCGCACTGCGGCACCGGCGGCTCGGACACCCGGGAGTCGGCCCAACTCACCCTGGTGAAGCGGCCGAAGCCGGACGAGGACAGCTACCGGCTGCGCCCGGCGTCCTCGTACCGGCTCGCGCCGGCGGCGCTCGCCAACCCGGTCACCGGACTGCTCGGCGCGGGCACCTGGCTCAACATCACCTCGCCCACCACGGCGCCCGTCGCGGGCAGTGTGTTCATGCGCGGGTACGCCGGCCTGACCGACGTGACCTGGAGCGGGCAGGCCAACGGCTTCTCCGCGAGCCGGAACCTGGCCTACCTGGAGGGCCTGGAGCGGTACGCCGGGACACACCGGCGGCGCGGCACACGACTGCTGACGGCGTCGTACAACAGCCTCGGTGAGGACGCGCTCGACCCGGCCGACTGCGGCTTCTACGCCCCCGAGACCTACCGCGACGATCCGCTCGTGGACCCCTTCGACCCGGACCGGCCGATCCCGTGGGTCTGGGGGTACTCCCTGCGCGACGAGCGTCCGCTCCTGGTTCCGGCCCGGCTCGTCCACTACAGCGCGGGGCTCGCGGCGGACAACTTCGTCTTCGAGTGCTCCAACGGCTGTGCGATCGGCAGCTGTCTGGAGGAAGCGGTGCTCGGCGGGCTGCTCGAACTGATCGAGCGGGACGCCTTCCTCCTTGCCTGGTACGGCGGCATCCGGCTCACGGAGATCGATTTGGCCACGATCACCGATGCCACCGTCCGCGCGATGATCGATCGGGCCGCGTTGCAGGGCTACGATGTGCACGCCTTCGACAACCGGATCGACCTCGCCGTACCGGTGGTGACGGGCCTGGCGGTCCGCCGGGACGGCGGCCCCGGCATCCACTCCTTCGGCGCGGGCGCCTCCCTCGACCCGGCGGCGGCGCTGGAGGGCGCCCTCTCGGAGGTACTGACGTACATTCCGCACCTGCCGGGCCAGGTACGCGACCGGCGCACCGAACTGGAGGCCATGGCCGCCGACTTCACGAAGGTGCTGCACCTCAAGGACCACGCCCAGCTGTACGGGCTGCCCCGGACGGCGACGCACGTGACGCCGTACCACGAGCCCACGGCTGTCCGTCCGATGGCGGAGGTGTACGCGTCCTGGGAGGCGGGCGGACGGCCTCGCACCGGCGATCTGCTGGACGATGTGGCGTTGTGCCGCGACGAGTTGGCACGAGCCGGCCTCGATGTCGTCGTGGTCGACCAGACCACTCCGGAGCAGGAACGCATCGGCCTGCGCACGGTCTGCGTCCTGGCGCCCGGTCTGCTGCCCATCGACTTCGGCTGGTCGCGCCAACGGGCCCTGCGGATGCCGCGCCTGCGAACTGCCGCACGCCGGGCAGGACTGCGGGATACCGATCTCGCGGAGGGGGAGATCCGGCGGGTGCCGCATCCCTTTCCGTAGCGACCGCACGCCGACGGCCGGGTGCCGCTCGCCGCTCCTCAAAGAGTGACGAGCGGCACCCGGCCGTCCGCCGCGTGCCGAATCCGTGGGATCAGGCGCTGCAGGAGGTGGTGCTGGTGGTGGAGGAGCAGGTCGAGGTGGAGGAGCAGCTGGTGGAACCGGCGAGCACGACCTCGCTGGCGTCCGAGTAGTCCGAGATCTCGAAGGTCTCCGACTCGAGTTCCAGGATCTCGTCGGCGAGGGCGGCGAGGGTCGACTTGTCAGCCATGATGACTCCTGACGTGGTCACACCACCGGGCTCCTCCCGGGGTGTTGGGCCCCCTCATTGGACCGGGCACCACTGACGCGACCGGCTGCGAAGCACTGACAGGGCGCTGACAGCCCGCGCCAGCACCGCGCCGGGGATCGGTCAGCGAAGTGACAGCGACCTGTCAGTGATCTGGGAGTGATCTGCCACCGTCCTGCCAGCGAGGTGACGGCGGTTGGCTGCCGGTCCGCCGGACCATGCCCGGATGAGCCCCACCGCGACCGCCCCCACCGGCCGACACGAGTCCGTCCTGCGCCAGTTGGACAGCATGCTGCGCCCACTCGTCGCCTTCGCCATGGACCTGCACCAGCACCCGGAACCTTCCGGCGCCGAAACCCGGACTGCGGCCTGTCTCGCGGACGCGCTCCAGGCGGAGGGGTTCACCGTGACGCGCGGCATCGGCGGACACGGTGTGGTCGGCGTCCTCACGAACGGCGAGGGCCCGCGCGTGTACCTGCGCGCCGAACTCGACGCACTGCCGGTCCGGGAACGCACCGGACTGCCGTACGCAGCCGACGGCCCCCACATGCACGCCTGCGGGCATGACCTGCACATCGCCGCGGCGCTCGGCGCGGCGACGCTGCTGGCGCGTGCGCGTGCGCACTGGCGGGGCACGGTGGTGGTCGTGGGCCAGCCGGCGGAGGAGATCCTGACGGGCGCGCGGGCGATGCTGGCGGACGGTCTCTACGACCGCTTCGGCCGCCCCGACGCCGTGCTCGCGCAGCACACGGCGCCGCTGCTGGGCGGAATGGTGGCCCATGGGCACGGGCAGCCGGTGCTGGCGGGCAGCGTCGGCCTCGACGTCACCCTGCACGGGCGCGGCGGTCACGCGGGCGCGCCGCAACTGACGGTGGACCCGGTCCTGGCCGCCGCGGCGGTCGTGATGCGCTTGCAGGGCATCGTTGCCCGCGAAAGCGCGCCGGCCGAGCAGACGACCCTCACGGTCGGTTCGCTCCATGCCGGCACGCACAGCAACGTCGTACCGGAGAGCGCAGCACTCGGCATCACCGTGCGGGCTCTCACCCCGGCGGCGCTGGACCGCGCCGTGGCGGCGGTCAAGCGGATCGTCCGGGCCGAGGCAGCCGCGTCCGGCTGTCCGCGCGAACCGGAGATCACCATGGTGTCCCGCTCACCGGTGACCCTCCCGGACGAGAAGCTCACTGCGGCGATCCGAGACGCCCACCGAGAAGCGTTGGGCGCCGAGCGGGTGGCCGCGTGGCCGCCGTCGATGGCGACGGAGGACTTCGGTCTGTACGGCGATGCCGGGCGGGAGATCCACGGATGTCAGGGGGTACCGCTCGGCTACTGGATGGTCGGTGTGGTGGGCCCGCGGCAGTGGGCCGCGACGGCGAGCGCGGGCGGCACGGCGGAGCGCTTCGCGGCACTCCCGGCCAACCACTCCCCCGAGTTCGCCCCGCACCTGCCCCTCGCCCTGCCGTCGGCGACCACGGCGATGACTGTGGCGGCGCTGACGGCGCTGGGTGCTCGACACTGAACGACGTCCAGAGCGTGTGGCGGAGGACTGCGATCTGGGCATTTCCCTTGCATGCGCGGCGTGTTGAGGGCTTGCCCGTTGTGGACGGAGACGTCCGTGAGCCTGCGTATGCGGCAGAACTAAGACTGCCGACGGCGCCACCGTCTGCGGCGGGGGGTAGGGCCTCGCGGGCGTGAGGATGCGCGGCGAGAACCTCCGGCGGGAGGCGGCTCCGAAGAGCCGGCCGGCGGCCGACGGCCTGGTCCAGCACTGCCTCGACGGCATGCACTCAAATCACGTCCAGTACCGTCTCGTCGGGGACCAGGGGGCGACGAGATCAAGCACATCCACGAGGACGACGCGGGCCGCGGAGCCCTCCTGAAGAAGCCGGCCAAGACGGCCCTCTGGACATGCGACGCCGGCCGCGATTGCGGCTCCTGGGGACACGCCTCCCTCGGTCCGGCCTGCACTACACGTCCACGGTCGAGCAGGCCGTACTCGTCGAACACCACCTCCGCAGCGCCGGTCCACGGCCTAACTCCCGAGTCAGGGACGGTAGTTGAGCAGCTCCTCTACGTAGGATGGCCTCACTTACGTAGGTCAATGATTCGTAAAGCCAGGTACGGCGCGGGGAGCCCCGTACAAGACGATTGGGTAGCCAGTGCTTCTGAAAACGTTCGGCTGGTCGTTCGCGGTCACCGCGCTCGGTCTGGTCGCGGCGGTGTTGTACGGGGGGTGGACCGGCTTCGGGATCGTGGCGATCCTGTCCATCCTCGAAATCTCGGTGTCCTTCGACAACGCCGTGGTCAACGCCGGGATCCTGAAGAAGATGAATGCCTTCTGGCAGAAGATCTTCCTCACCATCGGCGTCCTGATCGCGGTCTTCGGCATGCGCCTGGTCTTCCCGGTCGTGATCGTCGCCGTCAGCGCCAAGATCGGCCCGATCGAAGCGGTGCGGCTCGCGCTCGACGACAAGGACAAGTACCAGCAGTTGGTGACCGACGCCCACCCGTCGATCGCCGCCTTCGGTGGCATGTTCCTGTTGATGATCTTCCTCGACTTCATCTTCGAGGACCGGGACATCAAGTGGCTCGGCTGGCTGGAACGCCCGCTCGCCAAGCTGGGCAAGGTCGACATGCTCTCCGTCTGCATCGCGCTCGTCGTACTGCTCGTCTCCGCGATGACCTTCGCCACCAACGCCCACCAGCACGGCGGCATCCATGCGGACAAGGCCGAGACCGTCCTGATCGCCGGCATCGCGGGCTTGATCACCTACCTGATCGTCGGCGGCCTCTCCGGCTACTTCGAGAACAAGCTCGAGGAAGAGGAGGAACGCGAGCACGAGGCCGAGGAAGAGGCCCGGAGGAGCGGCAAGAAGGTCTCGGCGGTCGCGATGGCCGGCAAGGCCGCGTTCTTCATGTTCCTCTACCTGGAGGTCCTGGACGCGTCCTTCTCCTTCGACGGCGTCATCGCCGCCTTCGCGATCACCAACGACATCGTCCTGATGTCGCTCGGACTCGGCATCGGCGCGATGTACGTCCGCTCACTCACGGTCTATCTCGTCCGCCAGGGCACCCTCGACGACTACGTCTACCTGGAGCACGGCGCGCACTACGCCATCGGCGCCCTGGCCGTGATCCTGCTCGTCACCATCCGGTACGAGATCCACGAGGTCATCACGGGCCTCGTCGGCGTCGTCCTGATCGCCTGGTCCTTCTTCTCCTCGGTCCGGCGCAACCGCAGATCGGCTGAATGAGTCCGACGCCGCAGCGCCCGCTCACCCAGGGCACGCCCGAGCATCGCCGAGGACCGCTTCGGGTGCGCCCGGCCGCAGCCGACCGCAGCCGAGGCCACGTCTGTCGTTCCTCAGCCCGCCGGTATGCCGACCGTGGCCTGGTTGTTCGGTTCCTGTTCCGGGCTCTTTCCTCGTCCTTGTCAGCCGTTGGGAGCGAGGCCGATAGGTGCGGCGGTAGGTGCATACGACGGCGGTAGGCGCGTACGACGGCGGTGGCGCCGTCCCCATTCCGTTGGGAGCCGACCAAGTCCCGCAACTCGCTGGCGGTCACGCTCCGCTATCTCGCACGGAATCCCCCCTGCTCCACCTGCTCGACTCGCCCCAGGCTCGCCAGTCGGTCCAGGTGCTGTACGGCGGTTCTGCGCTCGACCGGCCGCACGTGTGGGCCTTCGACGTGGGGTCGGTAGACCAGGCGGTGGTCGACGATTTCCTCGACCGTGCGTGGCTCGCTGAGGAAGTCCAGGAGCGCTGCCTCCCGCTTCTGGACGACAGCGGCGAAGACGTCGAGCCGGTGGCGGAACTCCGCGGGGCCCTCGATCACGCCCTTCTGGTGGGAGGTGCCGTACCAGCGGGCATCGATGTCACGGCAACGGCGCATGGAGGCCTCGTAGTCGGGGAGATCGCTGCCGACATCGCCGTAGTACGGGCCGAACGACGTCAGGTCGATGTCGGCGATGAACAGGAAACCGTCCGGCTCGACCAGGAAGCCGCTGTGGCCTTCGGTGTGGCCGGGGAGGTGTACGACCGTCACCGTGCGCCCACCCAGGTCGAACACCGTGCCGTCGTCGAATGCCTTCGCATCCGCACGTCCGTGGACGTGGAACTGGTCGCGCATCGTCCGGTCGACCTCCTCCACGTCACCGGGCGGAAGGCCGTACCCGGCGACCAGCGCCGCGCGGGAGCGCAGCGCGTCGAGGTCGCCGCGATGGATGTGGACGGGTACGTCGTAGCTGCCGAGACCGGCGATGTGGTCCTCGTGCGCGTGGCTGACGAGGACCAGGTCCGCAGGCGGCGCGGCCTCGACGAGCGACAGCGACGGATCCACGACCAGGGCTGTGCTCGTGCCACGTACGAGCAGTGAGTTGCCGTACGGATAGGCACCCTGTCGTGGGCCGACGAGCACGCTGACGCCGCCGTACTCGACCGCTGTGTATCCCGTGGCTGGCATGTCCGTGTCTTCACACCTTTCGATTCGGCATCCGGTCGTACGCCGCCTACCGCGGCAGCGTCCTGCTCGAATGACGCCCTGCTCCATCATGGCCTTCGTCACCCTGAGGAACCCGGCCACATTGGCGCCGAGGACAGAGTCGTCGGGGTCCCCACCGTATGCCTCGGCCGTGGCGCGGCACTGGGTGTGGAGGTCGCGCATGACTGCGGCGAGCCGAGATTCGGTCTGTTCGAAGGGCCAGCGGTCGTGCGCCGCGATCTGCTGCCCGGTCCTGCTCCAGGTCGGCACCGAGGACCTGGTCGCACCGCCCGGCGCTGGGCGTCGTACCGCCAGTGAGGCCGGTCGGTGGGCGCACCTGCGCGAGTACCCTCGGTTACTTCGACGTCTACCAGGGCCCTTGGCAGCAGCGCGCGCTGGCCGACCAGCTCGGCTTCCTCACGCGTGCTCTCGGTCCGGCCCTCGGTAATCACGCCCGAGAAGTGTCTTTCCCCTCACCAGCGACGCGGCGAAGGGGACGGTCGAGCGGCTGCGCGAGAACGTGCACGCGGTCTCCGGGGCCGGCGCGCTGGTCGGCGGATACACGGCGCAGCAGTACGACACCCAGCAGACCGCAGCCCGGAACCGGACGGTCATCGTGCCGGTCGTGCTCGCCATCATCCTGCTGATCCTGATGCTGCTGCTGCGCTCCATGCTCGTGCCCGTACTGCTGGTCGCGACCGTCGCGCTCAACTTCCTGGCGACCCTCGGGGTGTCGGCGCTCGTCTTCGAGCACCTCCTCGGATTCAGTGGCACGGACGCGTCGGTTCCGTTGTACGGCTTCGTCTTCCTGGTGGCGCTCGGCGTCGACTACAACATCTTCCTGATGTCCCGGGTGCGGGAGGAGGCCCTCGTGCACGGCAGTCGGCAGGGGGTGCTGCGCGGGCTGACCACCACCGGCGGAGTGATCACGTCCGCAGGTGTGGTGCTCGCCGCGACCTTCGCGGCCCTGATGGTGATTCCGCCGGCGTTCCTGGTCAAGATCGCATTCATCGTCGCCTTCGGCGTTCTCCTGGACACCCTCGTGGTCCACTCACTGCTGGTACCCGCGCTGGTCATCGACATCGGGCGCCGGGCGTGGTGGCCCAGCGCCCTGGCGCGACGCGGGCACGGACCTGATGAGGCACAGGCGAGGCACCCTGCGTAGTGGTGGCCGGCGTGCTGTCGGCCCGGCCCGCGTCTAGCGTGGGCCGGGTCGGCGCCGCCGCGGAGAGGAGTCGTTCCATGCCGGTCAGTCGGAGCCCGCTGCAAGGTCGGACCGCCGTCGTCACCGGCGCCGCGCGCGGCCTCGGGGAAGCGATGGCCCAGGAGCTGAGCCGCCGGGGCGCGAGGGTGGCGCTGCTCGGCCGTGAGGAGCGGACCCTTGCCCAGGTGAGGGACGCACTTCCGGGCGTGTCCGAGTGCTGGGAGGTCGATGTCACCGACGAGCACGGGATGGCTCGTGCCGCTGACGAGATCCGTGCGCGGTTCGGCCCCACCTCGGTGGTGGTCGCCAACGCGGGGCTGGCCGAGGGCGGCCCGTTCGCCGAGGCTGATCTCTCGACCTGGCGTCGGGTGGTCGAGGTGAACCTGATCGGCAGTGCCGTCACCGCGCGGACTTTCCTGGCGGACCTGCTGAAGACACGGGGCTACTTTCTCCAAGTCGCATCGCTCGCGTCCATCGGGGCCTCGCCCATGATGAGCGCCTACTGCGCGTCGAAGGCGGGAGTCGAGTCGTTCGCCCACGCGCTGCAGGCGGAAGTCGCCCATCAGCACGTGGGCGTGGGAATCGCCTACATCAACTGGACGGACACGGACATGGTCCGCGACGCGGACGCGCACGCGGTGCTGCGGGAGTTGCGCGGCCACATGCCGCCGCCGGCACGCAAGGTGTATCCCGTCGCATACGTCGCCGGACGGCTGGTCACCGCGGTCGAGCGGCGCCGACCGTCGGTTTACGTGCCCGGCTGGCTGCGCTGCACCCAACTGGTGCGGGCGGCGATGCCGCCGGTCGTCACGATGCTGTCGCGACGTGAACTGCCACGTCTGGCCGCCCATGAGCCGTTCACGGCCACGGGGCTGCTCGGTGCCGGAGGGCGCGCCGACCAAGCGGCGGGTGCCCATACTTCGCCCGGTTGAACGCCCGGCCGGCAGTGTCGTGCATCCGTCGACGGCGCCGCGTGCGAAGTGGTCATGTGAGGGACGGCGTCCGCCCCTCTCTCAGGAGGCGCATGGAGGTGGTGATGGGTCGGGCCTTCGGGACGGGCCACGGGCAACGCCACGGCGCCGGCGCTTGGTTACGACGCTTGAGTGCCATCGCAGTAGGCCCGGGTCGAGGAGGAGTCGATGGTGGAGACATCCGGACAGCCGACCGTGAAGCCGCTGAATTGCCTGGTCACCGGGGCCTCCGGGTACATCGGCGGGCGTTTGGTCCCTGAACTGCTGCGGGGAGGCCACCGAGTCAGGTGTCTGGCCCGCTCCCCCGGCAAGCTCCGCGACCACCCCTGGGCAGTGGACGTCGAAACGGTTC
Source organism: Streptomyces sp. NPDC107528 (assembly GCF_055639295.1). Taxonomy (NCBI): domain Bacteria; kingdom Bacillati; phylum Actinomycetota; class Actinomycetes; order Kitasatosporales; family Streptomycetaceae; genus Streptomyces; species Streptomyces sp. NPDC107528. Next base: position 350,208 of record NZ_JBVKAV010000011.1, on the reverse strand, counting down.
AGGCCGATGTCACGGACCAGGGTTCCGTAGCCTCCGCCATGCGCGGCATCGACGTCGCGTACTACCTGGTGCACGCTCTCGGGTCCGGTCGTGGTTCGAGGACACCGACCGCGCGGCGGTCCGCACCTTCGCCGAGCAGGCGCACGCCCTGGGGGTGCGGCGGATCGTGTACCTGGGGGGGCTCACCCCGCATGACGTTCCCGAACGGTCGCTCTCTCCCCATCTGCGCTCGCGGGCCGAGGTGGGACGTATCTTCCTCGACGCGCCTGTGCCCGCCACCGTGCTGCGGGCGGCCGTCGTCATCGGCTCGGGCTCGGCGTCGTTCGAGATGCTGCGCTATCTGACCGAGCGACTTCCGCTCATGGGCACTCCCAGCTGGGTTCACACCCGCACTCAGCCGATCGGCGTACGGGACGTGCTGCGGTACCTGATCGCTTCGGCATCCATGCCGGACGACGTCGACCGGGCCTTCGACGTCGGAGGGCCGGACGTGCTGACGTACCGGGAGATGATGCGCCGCTACGCCGTCGTCGCGGGGCTGCGGCGGCGGCTCGTCGTGCCGGTGCCGGTGCTCACCCCGAGGCTGACCAGTCATTGGGTCGGCCTGGTCACACCGGTGCCCGCCTCCATCGCCAGGCCCCTGACGGAGTCGCTGCGTCATGAGGTCGTATGCGAGGAGCACGACATCGTCCGGTACGTGCCCGACCTTGTCGGCCGGCCCCTGCCCTTCGATGAGGCGTTGGCGCTGGCGCTGCGCAGGGTGCGGGAGGCGCAAGTCGTCACGCGCTGGTCGTCCGCCGCCGTACCCGGGGCGCCCAGCGACCCGCTGCCCACCGATCCGGACTGGGCAGGCGGCAGCCTCTACCTGGACGAAAGGCAGCTCACTCTCGACGCGTCCGGGGAATCACTGTGGAAGGTGATCGAGGGCATCGGCGGCGACAACGGCTGGTATTCCTTCCCCCTGGCCTGGGCGGTCCGGGGCTGGCTGGACCGGTTCGTCGGCGGGGTCGGCCTGCGGCGCGGACGACGCGACGCCGAACGCCTGCGGGTGGGCGACTCACTGGACTTCTGGCGGGTCGAGGAGATCGACCCGGGCCCGCTGCTGCGGCTGCGGGCCGAGATGCGGCTCCCGGGCCTGGCATGGATGGAGATGTACGCGGCGACGGAAGAAGCGGGCCGCACCCGCTACCGGCAGCGCGCCTTGTTCCACCCCCGCGGGCTGCTCGGGCACGCCTATTGATGGTCCGTGTCTCCGTTCCACGCGGTCGTCTTCGGGGGTATGGCCTGCAACATCACCCAAGCAGCCGCCAAGGGCATGAGCGCGCGGCGGGCAACCTCTCACCCGGACCGCATCCGTACTGCGCGGCGCGACGGAAGAAGCGGGCAGTGACACTCAACACCGGATCGCATTGTCAGGAGCATCGCCATGACCGTCGCGGTCGTCCTGTTCACCTCGGACCTGCGTCTGCATGATCATCCGCCGTTGCGCGCGGCCCTCGCGGCGGCCGATGAGGTGGTGCCGCTGTTCGTCCGTGATCCGGGGGTGCACGCGGCCGGCTTCGACGTGCCCAACCGCAGCGCCTTCCTCGCCGACTGCCTCACCGACCTCGACGCCTCGCTGCGCCGACGCGGCGGCAGGCTTGTCGTGCGCAAGGGACCAGTCGTTCAGGAGGTCTGCTCGGTCGCCGCGGAGTGCGAGGCGGCCGAGGTGCACATGGCCGCAGGCGTCACCGGATACGCCCACCGGCGGGAGGAGCAGCTTCGGGACGGTCTGCGCGCTCAGGGCATGGCACTGCACGTACACGACACGGTGATCACGGCCGTCGCACCCGGTGCTGTGACACCGGCCGGCTCCGATCACTTCGCCGTGTTCACCCCGTACTTCCGCAAGTGGTCCCATGAGCGGCTCAGGGACATCTGTCCGGCGCCACTCACCGTGCACGTCCCTGAGGCGGTGCAGGGCGAGCCGCTGCCCTCCCGCGAAGAGCTGTCCGGCATCTCGCCGGGTCTGCCCACCGGAGGGGAGGCGGCGGGCCGCGACCGGTTCAACCGGTGGGCTCGCGAGGAGTTGTCCGAGTACGCGGACCGGCACGACGATCTGGCGGGCGACGCGACCTCCAGACTGTCGCCCTACCTGCACTTCGGTGCCCTCTCCCCCGTGGAACTCGTCCAGCGGGCCCGCGAACGCGGCGGGGCGGGGGCGGACGCGTTCGTACGGCAGCTGTGCTGGCGCGATTTCCACCATCAGGTTCTGGCAGCGCGCCCCGACGCCTCCAGCCGGGACTACCGGACCCGCAACGACGAATGGCGGACCGAGAAGGAGGCGGCCGAGGACATCGCCGCGTGGCGGGACGGCCGCACCGGCTACCCGATCGTCGACGCGGCCATGCGCCAGCTGCGCCACGAGGGCTGGATGCACAATCGGGCGCGTCTGCTGGTGGCGAGTTTCCTGACCAAGACTCTGTACGTGGACTGGCGGATCGGCGCCCGTCACTTCCTGGATCTGCTGGTGGACGGCGACGTCGTCAACAACCAGCTCAACTGGCAATGGGTCGCCGGAACCGGCACCGACACCCGTCCCCACCGCGTCCTCAATCCGGTGGTCCAGGGCAAACGCTTCGACGCGGGAGGAGGCTACGTGCGCCGTTGGGTGCCGGAAGTGCGGGACGTGGCGGACGCCCGCATCCATGAGCCCTGGCGAATGCCTGAGGACGAACGGGCGCGGGTGGATTATCCGCAGCGGCTGATCGATCTCGGGGACGGACTGGCACGGTTCAAACGCGCGCGCGGCCGGGACTGACGGCGGGAGCGCCTCATGCACTGGCTCTTCGGCGATCAGCTCGGTCCGCACTTCCTGCGTGCGTCCGAGGACAGCGGCCTCGGCCGTGATTCGCCGCTGCTGATGATCGAGGCCCGGTCGGTGTTCCGGCGCCGGCGCTTTCACCGGGCCAAGGCCCACCTGGTCCTCTCCGCGATGCGTCACCGGGCGGCAGAACTCGGCGACCGGGTCACCTACGTCCGCTGCGACACCTACCGGGAAGGACTTGCCCGATCGGCGGGCAACGACCCGCTGACCGTGCACCACCCCACCTCTCACGCCGCCGTACGGCTGGTGCGCTCGCTGTCGCACGTCAGAATGGGGCCGGCGCGCGGGTTCCTGGTGCCGATGGACGCCTTCGCCGGATGGGCGGACGCACAGGGCGGCAAGAGTCTGCGTCAGGAGAGCTTCTACCACTGGGTCCGGCGCGAACATGACCTGCTGATGGACGGCGACCAGCCTGCCGGAGGCCGGTGGAACCTCGATCACGACAACCGGCAGCCTCCGCCCCGCGACGCCACCGTCCTGCCGGTCGACCGTCCCTACCGCCCTCGCGAGGACGACATCGACGACGAGGTCCGCCACGACCTCGACCGCTGGGAGAAGGACGGCGACGTCGCCTTCGTCGGCCGGGACGGGCCACGCCTGTTTCCCGCGACCCGCACCGAGGCCCGGGCAGCCCTGCGACGGTTCGTGGAACGCCGGCTCGGCACGTTCGGGCCGTACGAGGACGCCATGCTCACCGCCGACCCCGTCATGAGTCACAGCCTGCTGTCGTCCTCGCTCAATCTCGGCCTGCTCGATCCCGCCGAATGCGTGGAGCAGGCGGAGTCGGCGTGGCGCGAAGGACGGGCTCCGCTGAACAGTGTGGAGGGCTTCGTCCGGCAGATCGCCGGCTGGCGGGAGTACGTGTGGCAGTTGTACTGGCACTTCGGCGAGAACTACCGGCACTCCAACACGCTGCACCACACCGCCGCCCTGCCCGGCTGGTGGAACGACCTGGACGCGGACGACGTACGTGCGCACTGCCTGCGCACGGTCTTGTCCCAGGTACGCGACACGGGCTGGACCCATCACATCCCGCGGCTGATGATCCTCGGCAGTTATGCCCTTCAGCGCGGCTGGGATCCGGCCGCGGTCACGGACTGGTTCCACCGGTGCTTCGTCGACGGCTACGACTGGGTGATGGTGCCCAACGTCGTCGGCCTGTCGCAGTACGCCGACGGCGGGCGCATGACCACGAAGCCGTACACGTCCGGTGGTGCATACGTGAACCGGATGAGCGACCTGTGCGGGCCGTGCGCCTACCGTCCCGGCGACCGTACGGGCGCACACGCCTGCCCCTACACGGCGGGCTACTGGGCCTTCCTCGACCGGCACCGTTCCCGGCTGGAGCACAACCACCGCATGGCCCAGGCCGTGCGCGGTCTGGACCGCCTGGCCGACCTCGACGAAATTCGGCGTCAGGAACGGTCGCGCGGCGACACCGCTCCCTAGGTGCGCACGGCCCGTGAGTGATCGACCCCCGGGCAGAGTTTTCCCGCAGAGAAGAACCCGGCGCATCCACATCCGTCGCCACGGCAGAAGTACTCGCGTGCAGGTGACGGAGAGTGAAAGGGGCCGCGCATGCTTGGACTGAGGCCGACGGTGGCCGAACCGGCCGGACTCGTCGACTCCCCCGCGACGGCCCTCGACGCGACCAGAAGCGTCGAAGCACTCCTGGAGCAGGTCCTCGACGCGCGGCTGTGCCAGGCCCGCGAGGTGGACCCGGTGTTCGCCAGGGATGTGGCCGAACGGGTCGCCGGGCTGATTCGGCGGGGCGGGAAGCGGCTGCGTACCGCGTTCGTGTGGTGCGGATGGTGTGCCGCCGGTGGTTCGGGCGACACCAGGGCCCTCATGCGCACAGGGGCCGCCCTTGAGCTTCTGCAGGCGTGCGCCCTCATACACGACGACGTGATGGACGGATCACCGCTGCGTCGCGGCGGCCCGGCGGTGCACGTCGAACTGGCGCGCCTGCACAGGGCCGCACGGGCGACCGGATCCTCCGGGTCGTTCGGGGCCTGCGCCGCCATACTCGCCGGCGATCTCGCGCTGACCTGGGCCGACGACCTGCTGACGGAAACGGCGCTGCGCTCACCGCACGGTTCGCGCCTGTACGCCGAGTGGCGGGCCATGCGCGGCGAGATGGTCGCCGGGCAGTACCGCGACCTGTACGCGCAGGCAACCGGCTCGTCCGATGCGGCCGAGGCGCTGAGCGTCGCCACGCTCAAGAGCGCCCGGTACACGGTCGAGCGGCCCCTGACCCTGGGCGCGTCACTGGCCGGAGCCGACCCGCGTGTCCTCGGCGCCCTGCGATCCGCCGGACGGTGTGCGGGGCTGGCCTTCCAGCTCCGCGACGACCTCCTCGGCGCCTTCGGCGACCCCTCGCTGACCGGCAAACCGGTCGACGACGACCTGCGGTCGCGCAAGCTCACCTACCTCCTCGCCGTCGCGGTCGAGCTCGCGGACGCCTCCGGGGACGACGCGGCCGTCGAAGCGCTTGCCCCTGGCACGGCCCACCGGTCGCAGCTCGCCGTCGAGCGCATGCGTGCGGCACTGGAGCGGACCGGGGCTCGGGTCGTCACGGAGTCGAAGATCGCCGAGTTGGCGACCATGAGTCTGCGGCACTTCGAGCAGACCGGCGCGGCAGCCCACGTACGGCGGGAGTTCGCCTCGCTGCTCGAACGGGCGGCAGGCGTCGCCCTGGACCGCGCCGAGGAGCACGCGTGAGGACGGTAGCGGGACCGACCGACCATGTCGTGGTGGTGGGCGCCGGTCTGTCCGGCCTCGCCTGCGCCCTCCATCTGCTCGGCGCAGGCCGCCGGGTCACGCTCGTCGAGCGGGAGGCAGGCCCGGGCGGCCGGGCCGGCCGGACGCGCCTCGGCGGCTACGAACTGGACACCGGTCCCACGGTGTTGACCATGCCGCACCTGGCCGACGAGGCCTTCGCGGCGGTCGGTGACAGCCTCGCCCGGCGTGTCGAGCTGGTGGCACTGCATCCGGCCTATCGGGCGTGCTTCGCGGACGGGACGTCGCTGGACGTCCACACCGACGGCGCGGCGATGGAGACGGAGGTGCGGCGCTTCGCCGGATCCGCCGAGGCAGCCGGTTACCGCGACCTGCGGGACTGGCTGGAGCGCCTCTACCAGGCCCAGATGCGGCGCTTCATCGACGCCAACTTCGACTCGCCGCTCCAGCTCCTGAACGCCGACCTGGCCCGGCTGGCGGCTCTCGGCGGCTTCGGTCGGCTCGACCGGCGCGTCGGCCGCTTCCTGGCCGACGCGCGGCTGCGCCGGGTCTTCTCCTTCCAGGCCCTGTACGCCGGCGTCGCCCCCGCCCGAGCTCTCGCGGCCTACGCCGTGATCGCCTACATGGACACCGTGGCCGGTGTCTGGTTCCCCAAGGGCGGCATGCACGCGCTGCCCCGCGCGATGGCCGACGCGATCGCCGAAGCCGGAGGCGACCTGCGGTGGTCGGCCGAGGTCAGGGCACTGGAACGGCCGGGCGGCCGGGTGCGTGCCGTGCGCCTCGCCTCGGGCGAGCGGATTGCCTGCGACGCGGTCGTACTGACCTGCGAGCTGTCCACCGCCCACCAGTTGCTGGGGCGCGCTCCCCGGCGCCCCGTTCCACTGCGTCACTCACCGTCCGCGGTGGTCCTGCACGCCGGGACCGACCGCACCTGGCCCGGCCTGGCCCACCACACCCTCTCCTTCGGCAGCGCCTGGGAGAGCACGTTCAGGGAACTGACCCGCTCGGGAACGCTGATGCGCGACCCTTCCCTGCTCATCACCCGCCCAACGACCCACGACCCCACCCTCGCACCGGCCGGCCGGCATCTGCACTACGTGCTCGCCCCTTGCCCGAACACCTCCGTCGGGCCCTCCGCCGCCGACTGGCGAGACCTCGGCCCGCGCTACCGCGACAGTCTGGTGGCCGAGTTGGAACGGCGCGGCATGGGCGGTTTCGCGGACAGCATCCAGGAGGAGCTGTTGGTGACTCCGCTGGACTGGGCGGCTCGGGGTCACGCGGCGGGCAGTCCCTTCTCGGTCTCCCACACCTTCGCCCAGACGGGCCCCTTCCGGCCGCGCAACCTGGTACGCGGCGTGGACAACGCCGTGCTGGCCGGCTGCGGCACCACTCCCGGGGTCGGCGTGCCGACGGTGCTCATCAGCGGCAAACTCGCCGCCGCCCGCATCACCGGGGTCATCGCGGGCCGCGTCACCCACGCCATCCGCCCTGCCCGGCCGGCCCCGTCGGCCGTCGGCGCTCCATCCGCCCCGACCGCGGAAGGTTCCTGATGACACGTCGTGAACTGGACGCCGCCGGCATCACTGATCCCGCGCTGCGTGCCGCCTACACCCGGTGCCGGCTGCTCAACGCCCGCCACGGCCGCACCTACTTCCTGGCCACGCGCCTGCTGCCGGTGGAACGACGCTCCGCGGTGCATGCCTTGTACGGCTTCGCCCGCTGGGCGGACGACATCGTGGACGACGTCGACCGGGACCGCACACCCGACGAACGCGACCGGATGCTGGGCCGCCTGGAGAGCGACCTCGCGCACCAACTGCACACCGGCGGTGCGGGCGAGCCCGTGGTCCGGGCCGTGGCCGACACGGCCGCACGCTACGACATCGCGCACAGTCTGTTCTCGGAGTTCCTTGCCTCGATGCGGGCCGACCTGACCGTCACGGACTATCCGACCTACGCCGACCTGCGCACCTACATGCACGGATCAGCGGCAGCGATCGGACTGCAGATGCTGCCGGTGCTGGGCACCGTCGTACCCCGCGAGGAGGCCGCACCTCACGCGGCGGCCCTCGGAGTCGCCTTCCAGCTCACCAATTTCCTGCGCGACGTCGGCGAGGACCTGGACCGGGGCCGCGTCTACCTGCCGGCCGACCTGCTCACCGCCCACGGCGTGGACCGGCCGCTGCTGGAGTGGAGCCGCCGCACCGGCTGTCAGGACCGGCGGATCCGTGCCGCCCTCGTCGCCGTCGAGGTCATGACCCGCGGCGTGTACCGGGCGGCGGAACCCGGAATCGCCATGCTCGACCCGCGCGTACGGCCCTGCATCCGCACCGCGTTCACCCTGTACGGCGGCATTCTCGACGCGATCGCCGAACAGGACTACGCCGTCCTGCACACCCGCGCGGTGGTACCTCGCGGGCGCCGTGCGGCCACGGCCGCGTCCGGAGCCGCGCGCGTCGTCGAGGCCCGATGGCGCGCCCGCGGCACGAGCCCGGCCCTGACAGCGCGTAGCCCCGCACTTCAGCGGAAAGGGCAGGCAGGATGACCGAGCGATCCCACAAGCCCCGCTGGACACCAGCGCTGCGGCGCCGCCGCACACCGGACTGGGCGACGCAGGCCCCCACCTGGCAGGACGCCCGGCCGAGCTTGATCGCCGGCGCGCTCAAGACGGCCTCGGCGCGTCCCTCCGGCAACTGGTTCGTCGTGGGCGCCTCCCGAGATGTGAGGGCCGGCGAGCGTCCCCACGGCAGAACAGTGGGCGGTGTCGAAATCGTGCTGTGGCGCTCGGACACGGGTCTGGTGCACGCGGGTCCCGGCGCCTGCCCGCACCTCGGGGCACCCCTGCGGGACAGCCGCGTGGTGTGCGGCACGCTGGTGTGCCACTGGCATGGACTGGCCCTGGACGGCGCTGCGTTCGCCGGCTGGGAGCCCTACCCCGTCCACGACGACGGAGTTCTCCTGTGGGTACGGCTGGACGAGATCGGTGGCGAGGAGCCGTTGGACATGCCGGTGGTGCCGGTGCGTCCCGCGACGGGCCACGGGCTGGACGCCGTGTTCACGGCGGTGGGGCGATGCGAGCCGCAGGACGTGGTCGCCAACCGGCTCGACCCCTGGCACGGCTCGTGGTTCCACCCGTACTCGTTCGTCGACCTGACCGTCGCCAGCACGCCAGGTGGAGGCGGTGACGATGCGTTCGTCGTCGACGTCTCCTTCCGGGTGACGGGCGCTCTGGTGGTGCCGGTCCGCGCCGAGTTCACGGCACCCGAGCCGCGCACGGTCGTCATGCGCATCACCGAGGGCGAGGGCGCCACCTCCGTCGTGGAGACCCATGCCACGCCGCTGACCGGTGAGGGGGACGGGCAGCCGCGGACCGCCGTGGTCGAGGCGATCGTCGCCGCCTCCGACCGCAGAGGGTTCGCGCTAGCACGGGCCGCGGCCCCGGCTCTGCGCCCGCTCATGCGCCGTACGGCCGGCCGGCTGTGGCGGGACGATTTGGCCTACGCCGAACGGCGCTGGGCGCTGCGCAGCACGGGCCGGTTCCCGGGCTGAGTCCTTCGGCGGTGCGGCGGTGAGCATGCTGGGCGCGGTTCAACGTGCCGCCAGGCCGCCGAGTGCGCGCAGCACCGGGGAGCGGCCGGCCCGGGGCACCGTCCACAGCGCCTGTCCCCGTACGCCCCGGCGAGCGAGCAGCGCGTTGGCGGCCAGGAAGCCGGTGGTGGCCGCTCGTTCCATCAGCGCGACGGGCAGGTCGCAGCGGATCGCGTCACCGGCCAGCGTCAGCCAGGGGTGCGGCGTACGCACCGTGGGGCGCTGCTGATGGGAGGCGACGGGGAAGAGCGGGCAGTCGGAGCGCCATTCGTGCCGGGCGTCGATGATGTGCGCCTCGCAGGTCTCCGGGTACACCTCACGGAGTTGCTCCACGAGCCGCTCCTCCACCCGGCCCCGTTGCGCATCGGCGACGGCGTAGGCGTGCAGCTCCACCACCGCTCCCCCGTTTTGGGCGGCCCAGCGGGCGGCCTCGCCCTCGTATCGGTTCAGGACGCTGACGTTGTCCAGGCCGCCGTAGCCGCTGGTGCCGAGGAATCCCGGTCGGTCGGCGCGGACGGGCCGGTCCAGCCAGATCCGGGAGACGAGGAACGGCGGGGCGCTGCGCAGGGCGGCGATGTTGTCCCGCCAGGGGGCGGTGCCCAGGGCAGGGGATGCGCCCACAACCTGGCGCAGGCCCGCGGTGTCGAGGGCGAGCACCACCGCGTCGTGAGCGGTGGCAGCGGTGCCGGTCCGCACCGTGGCTCCCCCGCCGTCGCGCGGGTGGACGGCGTCGACGGGGGTGCCGGTGCGGACGACGGCTCCGAGGCGCAGGAGATACTCGGCCAGTGGGTCCCAGAGCGCTTTTGGAAAGGGCTCGTTCGGCACGTCGAAGAGCAGGCCCTCGGCCGAGCCGAGGAAGTAGATGTGGAACATCAGCAGCAGTTCAGCGGCGGACAGCTCACGCGGGTCGGCGAAGAAGCTGCGCGAGAACACCTCGAACGCCAGGTGATGCGCGGCCCGCGGGAAGCGGACGCCTTCCAGGAACTCCGTCGCGCCGACGTGGTCGAAGCGGTCGTACACCTCGGGCACGCGCACATCGAGCAGCGGTAGCGCCGCCCGGGCGTCCATGGCGGCGAGGTCACGCCAGCCGAACGTGGGGCTGAGCGCGACGAATCCGAGGGCGCTGAAGGGAGGTGTTCGTGGAACGCGGGCGAAGCTGTCGGTCAGGCCGCCGCTGTGCCGCAGGGGGTAGTCGGGCAGGGCGCTGAGCCTCGCGAGGGCGGGATCGGTGCGCCTCAGCAGACCGCGCAGGTTGTAGTACTGCCGGAAGAACGCGTGGAAGCCGCGGCTCATGGTCACGACGGAGCCGTCCGCAAGGCGGGTGCGGTGCCCGGCGAGACGGCCGCCGAGGGACTCCTCCCGTTCGTAGAGGGTGACGCGGGCACTCCGTTCGGCCAGCAGGGTTGCCGCAGCGAGACCCGCGATACCGCCGCCGATCACGGCGACGGACGGCTCGTCCCCGCGCTCGAACCGGTCCCGCCCGGGTGCGGGCATCAGCCGCTCGGCCTTGCGGTCCCGTCCCCTGCGGGCGTCGGCGCGTCGCATGCCCGTCACGGGGCCGGCTCCGCGTGCGCGGCACGGCCGTTGCGGGCGAGGAAGGTGTGCACGATGCCGGTCTGCCACCCGGCGACCCGGACGGCGCGCGCGTCCGTGAACCCGTTGCGGGTCAGCCGGTCGGTGAAGGCGGGTGCGGTGTCGAAGGCGCGGACACTGCGGCACAGATGGCGGTACAGGGTGGCGTCCCCGGTGAGTGTGCCCGCGGGGAGGATCACCCCTCGGCACACGGCACTCCACACGGCGCGGTCGACGCGCGAGCCGCTGAGGCTGTACTCGTGGACGGCCAGGCGCCCGCCCGGTCGCAGCAGGCTCCTGAGTGCTTGCATGACCTCGTCGGGATCGGTGACGTTGCGGAACAGGTAGGCCGCGAAGACCGCGTCGAAGTGCCCTTCGCCGGCCGTCGCCACGTCCTCGGCGGTCAGGTGGCGGAAGCGCACGTTCGCGGGCCACGGCTTGGCCAGCGCGCGTTGCAGCATCCCGGACGAGGCGTCGACCGCGGTGACGCGTGCTCGTGGCGCGGCGCGCAGCAGGGCCCGGGTGGAGGCGCCGGTGCCGCAGCCCAGATCGAGTACGTGCAGACCGTCACCGTCGTCGGGCAGACGCAGTCGGCGCGCAGAGCGCAGGAGTTCGGTGCGGTATCCGGGGTTGAGCGCCGTGAGACGGTCGTAGGTGTGGGACGCGTGGTCGAAGGCGCGTGCCAGGTCGTCATCGCGCAGCAGTGTCATGAGGCGCTCTCCGCGGATCGTGATGCGGGACTGAAGTAGCGGGGCAGAAAGGGAAGTTCGACGGCGGTGCGCAGCATCGGGCCGAGGGGGGTGCGCAGTCCGATGCCCCACTCCTCCCGCAGCGTGGTCGCCCCGTCCAGGAAACGCAGCAGCCGCTCCGTGGGAATCCGGCTGAACAGGCCGGTGAAGAAGGCGGGGCCGTCGATCCGCCCGGTGTCCAAGGCCCGCAGGAGTACCGCATCCATGGCCAGCGCCCGGCGTCCGTGGGGCGGGGGCACGAGAGGGCGCCCCGCGTCCAGGGCGGCGGCGATGGCCCGGCTCTGGCGCTGCGCGGCGGCGAAGGTGTAGCCGGTTGCGGGTCGGGTCGCGCCGCCGGCCGTGCCGATACGGAAGACAGCGGAGCCGATCCGACGCGGGAAGCGTGCGTCCGTCATGGGGATGGCGCCTTGCTCCGCCGCCTCCACGGTGAACGCGCCCAGGCGGAGGACCTCTCGGCAGTAGTGGCCGAGCGCCGCCTCGTACGCAGTGGTGGCGAGCGGGACACGGGAGAACTCGGTGTACTCGATGAGGGCCCGGTCGGGCGCGAGGGGCAGCACATAGCCGAAGGCAAGGCCGTGGCGTGGCTGCGGTACCCGGAAGTCCATGAGGTCCGCGACCGCGGGGTCGAACCGCTCCGCGGCGGTGCGCACGAACCAGCCACGGAAGTGCTGCACCAGGCTGGTGCGGGCCGGCGGCAGGACGTGCGGGGGGCGGGAGTCGAAGACGTGGCGGGCGCGCAGCGTCAGCGTCCGGCCGTCGGGTGCCACGCAGCTGACGGCAGCCCCGTCGGCGGTGTCCCGTACGGCGCCGGCGGTCGCACGCAGGACGGTCGCGCCGGGATGCGCGGCCAGCCTGGCGTGTACGAGCTGCTCGAACTGCGTCGATCGCAGCATGCGGTAGCGCTGCGGAGCCGGATCGAGGGTGAGCCCACTGCCGTCCGCGCCGCGGACTCGCAGGCGGCACCAGGTGGCGCTGATGGCTCCCTCGTAGGCACTCGGCCCTTCTTCCCAGAAGCACCAAGTGCGTTCAGGAGGCCGTGCCGGTCCGTCAGGCGGCTCCACAACGGTGACGGAGCGGGTGGTGGTCGCCGTCAGTTGCTGGGCGAGGCAAAGACCGGACGCCCCGCCGCCCACGATGACCACGTCGGACCTCTGATCGGGAAGACTGGGGTGCCCGCTCACCTGGCCCGCCGCTCGACGACGGGCGCTTCCCCGGGAGTCGTGCGCACGAGTTCGGCGTCCGTCTCCATCGCGTCGACGACCGCCTTGACGAGGTGGCCGGGGTCGCCTCCCGGGGGCAAGGGCGGGGCTGTTCCGGCCACGGGCCGGTCGGCGAAACCGGTGTCCAGATGGCCCGGCCGCACGTCCAGCACCTGGACGCCGGTGCCCCGCGTCTCGCGTCGCGCGGCAGCGAGCCAAGCGCTCAGTGCCGCCTTCGAAGCGCTGTAGTCGGCCATCCGTGGCTGCGGGTGCTCGGCCACCACTCCGGTGATGGCGGCGATCACCGAGTGGCGCGGGAGGACTTGGAGCGCGGTACGGAAGAATGCGGCGGGGGCAAGGAAGTTGACTGCCATCAGATGCTCGGCGACCGCGTCGTCCACCTCGCGAGAGGTGCCGAACCCCACGGCGCCGAAGGCTGTCACTATGGCGTCGAGGCCTCCGAGCTCGGCGGCGACGGCGTGCACCGCACGTGTGCAGGACGACGGGTCGTACGCGTCGAACTCTGCCGTCGGAGCCCCTGGGTAGGCGCGAGCCGTCCGAGCCAGCCGGGTCGCGTCGCGTCCGGCGAGAGCCGGACGGGCTCCCCGGGCGGCCAGTTCTGCCGTAAGGGCGCTGCCGAGGACACCGGTGGCGCCGGCCACCAGCACCCGCGCGCCGTCGATGTTCACGCCTCGCTCCGGACGGTGAGTGTCGTCGCGGACGTCAGGCCATGGACAGGAACCCTGACTTCTTCCATGCCGTGTCTTCCGTTCGCCGACCGCTCCTGGATGCACGCAGACCGCACCTGCTCACCGCGGCGTCAACCTCGCTGCGATCCGGTGCGCCCCCACTCCAGCCCGCCCACAGATGTGCACTTCACCCCGGCATGAGGGACTCCACCGCCGCCACGGCCTCCGCCAGCCCTGTCGGGCGCGGCAACAGACCGGGCACGGTACGGCCGGCCCAGCCGGGCCCGAGCGTCAGAACCGCCGGCCTCCTGCGGGCACCGCGCATCCCCCACTCCATGCCGGACACGTAGTGAGCCAGCGGCCAGCTGGCGGTCGTACGCGACTGAGCCCAGAGGCACACTGCGGACGGTCCGGTCCTGCGCACCGCCGCCACCAGTGACTCGGCGGGCACGGCTCCGCCGAACATGCGCACCGGGACGCCACGCTCGGCCAGTGCGGCGGCGAGCACCTCCAGCGGCAGCGTGTGGTTCTCCCCCGGCACACAGGCCAGCAACGTGACGGCGTCCGGCCGGTCGGCCACGTCGGGCGGTGCACTGCGCCTCAGGGCACCGGAGACATGCCACGACAGGAAGTGTTCGACCTCGACGTATCGCTCGCCCGAGCTCTCCCACTTGCGGCCGACCGCCTGCAGCGTCGGCATGATCACCTCTGTCCATGCGGCGACCAGGCCGTGCTCCTCGATCGTGTCCGCCAGCAGCTGCTGCAGAGCGGTGGCGTCGAGGCGCAGCGCCGCACGGGCAACTCCCTTGCACTCCTGACGCACGCTTCCCAGGCGCAGGCCGCTGCCTGCTTGGCTGTGCCCGCGGGCCGCCGGTCGTGGCGGCGGGGCGACACGCCGCCGGAGCTCGTCGCCCTTCAGCGGCGCATCATCGCGCAGCGGCTCTTCCTCACGCGCCAGGCGCGCGGCTTCGGCGGGGGGCAGCCCGGTCGCCGTCAACGCGCACATGCGCTCCAGCCGGGCCACGTCCGCGGATCTCCAGCGGCGATGCCTGCCGCCTGTGTGGGCGTCGGGACCCAGGCCGTAGCGGCGGTCCCACGAGCGGATCGTGGTGGGCGCCACCCCGAGCCGCCTGGCCACCTCGCCGGTCGTCAGTCCGGCCGCGCGCCCCGGGTCCGCGTCGTCGCTGCTGCTCACATTCGCAGTGTACGACGCACAAACGACGCATGTTGCTTGCGTCGTTTCTGCCTCCAAGACTGGCAGGCACGCGCCGGGCACCACGGCACGCACGGCGACCCGTGCGACTCGCTGGACGGCTTGCCCGACCCCTGGCACATGACGAACGGCAGGAGGAACCGGGTCATGAGCACGAAGACGCGATCAGCCACCTCCCTCGCGTCACCCATCGGCGCGCCGCCACCGGAGGAGCCCGTTTACGAGGACGAACTCGCCCGCGGTCTGAAAGCCGCCGACGAGGACGCATTCGCCGCGATCTACCGGCGCTGGGGCGCTCTCGTCCACACCATGGCCACCCGATCGCTGGGCGACTCCTACGAGGCCGAGGACGTCACCCAGCAGGTTTTCATCGGCGCGTGGCGCGGGCGGGCCGGATTCCAGCCGGAGCGCGGCCCTCTGGGCGCCTGGCTCGTCGGCATCACCCGCCGCAAGATCGTCGACGCGCTGGCGGCCAGGACTAGGCGCCTGACCCTGATCGACGCATCGGCCCACAAAGCCGGAACGCCGCTGCCCGACGGACGGTCACCTGACGACGTCGTGGACCGTGTCCTGCTGGTGGACGAACTGTCACGGCTGCCCCAGACCCAACGACAGGTGTTGTGTCTGGCCTTCTACGACGACCTGACCCACGCCCAGATCGCCGAGCGGACCGGCATGCCCCTGGGCACCGTGAAGAGCCACGCCCGCCGCGGTCTGCACCGTCTGCACGGGGCACTGGAACAGAGCCGCGCCGACGGACCGCAGGCATGAGGCCGACGGACCGCACGCACCAGACGGGTCGCCGAAACGGCTCCGCCCGCATCCGTCTCGGCGCCGGCGCAGGAACCACGGATGAGTCCCCGCACTCGGCGGACCCACTCCCCGAAGGGATGATCCCCATGACCTCCCGGCTCCCCCTCGCCATCGCCGCCACGGCCGGTACTTGCGCCCTGGCGCTCGGCGTCACCGCACCGGCCCTGGCGGCTGACGCCGCCAGCACCGACGACAAGGCCATGGTGTCCGTCTTCCATGGCGTTCCCGGGCTGACGGTCGACGTCTACGCCAACGGCGACGAGCTCCTCAGCGACTTCAAACCCGGCACCGTCACCACCCCCCAGCCCCTTGACGCGGGCACCTACAACATCCAGGTCTTCGAAGCCGGCCAGGGCCCCGACGGCACACCGGCCATCGAGAAGAAGGTCGAGGTACCCGCTGGAGCGAACGCCACCGTAGCCGCCCATCTCTCCGCCGGCGGACAGCCGCAGCTGACAGCTTTCGTCAACGACGTGTCGGGCGTCCCCGCCGGCGAGGCGCGGCTGACCGTACGTCACGTCGCCGCCGCACCCACCGTGGACGTGCGTGCCGACGGACAACCGGTCTTCAAGGACCTCGCAAATCCCAAGGAGGCCACCGCCGATGTCGACGCCGGCACGATCTCCGCGGATGTGGTGCTCGCCGGCACGGACACCGTCGCCATCGGCCCGGCCGACCTGAACCTCAAGGAGGGCACCAGCAATGTCGTCTACGCCTGGGGCAGCGCCGACGACAAGAACCTGGCGCTGAAGACCCAGACGTTCACCGGCATGGAATCGGCCCCCAATGCCGTCCACGCGGGCGGCAACGGCGCCGCCCTCGCCGTCAACTCCTCCAACGAGTGGCTGGCTTGGGCTGCCGTCGGCGCAGCGTCAGTGACAGCGGCGGGCGTCTTTGCGGCCCGCCGAGTCGCCGGCCGGCGTGACTGACGCCGCTCGACGGCTGACCGGCCTGGCGGTGACGGCTACCGCGCTGACAGCAGTACTCATCCTGCAACCGTCACCGTCGGGTCCGGCCTCCCGTCCTGCCGACTTCGGACCCGCCGCGCCCTCGCCGGTTCAGGCAGCCGCACCGACACGGCCTGCCGACGACCCCGAACACCGGCCCGAACGCTCGCGTCACGACCCGCCGCCGCAACGAGTGCAGGTTCCCGGCGTCGGAATCGACGCGGCGGTCCGTCCGGTCGGCGTGGATGAACATGGCGCCCTCTCCATACCCGGCGATCCCACGGTGACCGGGTGGTATCGCTTCGGCCCCGCCCCGGGGAGCGCCCACGGATCGGCTGTGCTCGTCGGGCACGTGGACAGCGACACCGGCGCCCTCGGCGAGTTCGCGGCCCTCTACGAGGTACGGCCCGGCGACCGGGTCGAAGTGCAGCGCGTCGGCGCAGAGCCCACCACGTACCGTGTCGTCTCACGTTCGACTGTGCCCAAGGACGAGCTCCCGTCCTCCGTGTTCCGCAGGGCCGGCTCCCCGGTCCTCACCTTGATCACCTGCGCGCCACCGTTCAGGCCCGCGCTGGGTGGCTACCAGTCCAATCTCATCGTCACCGCCAAGCCTCCACAGCCCTGAGACGGCCCCAAGCGATGTGTCGCTGCGTGCGGCCGGAATCGGCGACGAGACACAGCAAGGGAACCGGAGGAAACGGTGGCACACCTCGAGTCCGCGCGCTTGGTGGAGTTGGCCCTGGGAAGCGCCACGCTCACTGAGGAGACCCATGCCCACCAGCACGTCTCCACCTGTCGCCCCTGCCGGGAGCAACTGGAGCGGATGACACGGGTGGTGGCCCTCGCGCGCAGCGTCGACGCGGCCGACCTGCCCGTCGCGCCTCTGGGCCGGGTATGGCAACGGATCACTCAAGAGCTGTCGCAGACCATCGAGCCGAGGCACCGGCCGCCCAGTGGGTGAGAAGGGCCCGGCCGAACAGGGGACGCTCGCGTCGCCGGCGCCCGCAGCAGCCGGAACGGCACCCCGCGGCTCACCGTCGGCGGGCGAGAGCAGTCCGGCCTCACTGGAATCGACGACCATGCGCGCGAGCTGGTCGTCGGTGAACACCGCCTCCGCCTCGTGCTTCGGCTCCACCCTGAGCGGCTTCGGCACCCTAGGGGGAGGAAACCGGGAGGCTGGGCCACGAACGCGGCGTCCTGGAGGGCCTGACCAGCACCGGAGGCGTCGTCACCTCGGCCGGGATCGTCCTGGCCGCTACCTTCGCGATCTCCGCCGACCTGCCGCTGGTGACGGTGGCCCGAATGGGAGTCCTCTTCGGCATCGGCATCCTCCTGGACACCTTCCTCGTCCGGACCGTCCTCGTGCCCGCCCTCGTCCTCGACCTGGGTCGCTGGTTCTGGTGGCCGGGCGGCCTCTTCCGTGCTCTGCCGCGCACCGGACGAGACGCGACCGGAGGTGCGGCCTCTTCCACCGCACCGGACGCGGCCCACGAAGCGGTGTGAGCCCCTTGGGCCCCGACCTTCTGTACACGGTGTTACGCCGAGAGGGACCGGGGGCGCAGGTCGGTCCAGTGAGCCTCGATGTACTCCAGGCACGCCGCCCGGGTGCTCTCATGGAAGACGATCGTCCATCCCCCGGGCACGTCGGCGAAGGACGGCCAAAGAGAGTGCTGGCCCTCGTCGTTCACAAGGACGAGGAATCGGCCTTCGTTGTCGTCGAAGGGGTTGGTGCTCATGGCGAGTTGCCTCCTCGGAACGTCAACATTAGGTTAGCCTGGCCTAATTGACAGGAGCTTAGCCGTCGCCGCTTCCCTCTCACAAGGAGACGTTCGTGCGCCTAGTCAGGGCCGACATGGAGCACGCCTTCGCCGAGTTCGGACTGCCCGGCAAACCCGGCACCGACGCGTTCTGGGCAGCGGTGGGGGCACCCCCGTCGGTACCTGCCGACGGGGGCGGTTGGGTGACCCTGTTCCTGTGCCGCGGGTCTGAGGCGAGCATCGGCTTCGAGAGCTGGTCGGAGCCGGTCCCCCTGCGCCGGTGGGGCCAAACGGACTGCTGGTACGCCGAGGTGAGGATGCCCGCGCGGCTGCGGGTGACCTACCAGTTGCTCGCGGACGATTCGGCGTACGCCGACCCGTTCAACCCGGTGGGCGCGGGCGGTGACCGGTCCATCGCCGCGACCCCGGACGCCCCCGGCCAGCCGCACTGGCCCGTCGTCGGCACCGACGACGTCCTGCCCCTGCCCCGCACCCGGATCCGCTGGGCCGGCGAAGGGCTCGGCGGGCGGCGCACCGTACGCGTCCATCCGGCGGGCGGCGGTGGACCGGTGGTCCTGCTGCTCGACGGGGACGACTGGCTGTATCTGCATCCGGCCATGACGGCGTTCGACTCAGCCGTCGCCAGCGGCGAGATACCCCCGGTCACCCTCGTGTTCCTGCCGACCAAGGACAGGGCGGCCGAGTTCGCGTGCAGGCCCGAGCTGTGGGAGGCGGTTCGGGACGAACTGCTGCCGCTGGTGGCGGAGTCGGGCGTACGCGCCGACCCGGACCGGCTGGTGGTCGCCGGGCAGAGCCTCGGCGGACTGAGCGCGATGTACGCGGCGCTGGAGTTCCCGGACCTGGTGTCCCGCGTCGCCTGCCAGTCGGGTTCGTTCTGGTGGACTCCCGACGCCATGGACCTACCGGACCCGATGGACGGCCCGGTCGGCGGCGCCATCGCCGCGCGTCTGCGGGAGCGCCCCGAACTGTCCGGCCTGCGGGTCGCGTTCGACGTCGGGGAACACGAGACACGGATGCTGCCCCACTGCGAACTGACCGAGTCCCTGACGGAACAGGCCGGTGCGACCGTACGGGTCTCGCGATCAGCCTCCGGCCACGACCGAGCGGGCTGGCGACACGCCCTGCTCAGGGATGTCGCCTGGGCCCTTGGTTAGCCGGTCGGGTCACCGGGCCACAGCCCGGCAGTAGTCCGCGTCGGTGGACAGCAGGTTCCGATGCGTGTCCTCAGCCGTGATGACCCCGTCGTCGAGTACGAGGACACGGTCGGCGGCGTCAAGGAGTGCCGGGCTGCTGGTGATCACGACGGTGGTGCGGCCCCGGCGCAGCTTCGCGACGTTGCGCGCGATGAGCTGTTCGGTGACCGCGTCGACGGCGGTCGTCGGGTCGTGCAGCACGAGGACGTCGGTGTCGGCGGCCAACGCCCGGGCCAGGGACAGCCGTTGCCTCTGCCCGCCCGACAGGTTCGCGCCGCGGTCGCGGACGCCGTAGTCGAGTCCGTCGCGGTGGAGTGCGACGACGTCCGTGAGCATGGACGCCTCGACGGCCTCGGGAACCGACCGGCTGGTGCCGGACGGGTCGATGTTCGTGCGGAGCGTGCCGGCGAAGATCTCGCCGTCGTACGGGTTCACCAGCATGTGCGCGCGGACCGCCTCGATCGACAGGTCCGCGAGCTCCTGTCCGCTGACCCGGACCGCACCTTCGTACCCGTCGGGCGGGACGTTGACGGCCAAGATCGAAGCGAGATCGGCCGCCGCACGCGGCTGGTAGGCGGCGATCGCCACGAACTCCCCGGCGGACACCTGGAACTTCAGGTCGCGCAATGTCCCGTATCGGACGCAGTCGAGCTCCAGGTCCCCGTCCGCGGCCGGGCGTCCGGGCCCCGGCGTCGTGACCGGCGGCGCGGTCAGGACCAGCGCCATCCGCTCGGCCGAGGCACGCGCGATCATCACGTACTTCGGCATCTCCGAGAAGAGCCTGAGCGGTTCCATGATGAACTGCGCCAGCCCCACCGCCATGACGAGTTCCCCGATGTTGATCTGCCCGTCGAAGGCCAGCCAGCCCGCCGTCAGGGTCACGGCTCCGGCGAGGACCGCGTTGAGGGCCAGCCCGGTGCCGGCGTAGGCGCCGTTGACCTTGGCGACGGTGATCGCCTGGACCTTCGCCTCGGTGCTGACCTTCCGGTAGGACCGGAACGCCGCATGGTTGCCGCCGAAGCCGTGCAGCGGACGCAGGCCGGTGATCAGGTCGGCGACCTTGGCACCCGCCCGCGCCACCCGGGCCTGCTGTTCCTGCGTGCTGGAGCCGATCCGCCTGGACAAGACGCTCAGGATCGACATGATCGCGACGGTGCCCACGATCACCAGCAGACCGAGCCGGAGGTCGGCCAGGCCCAGCGCGACCGCCGCGACGACCACCGCGACCAGCGAACTGATCAGCAGCGGCACCACCTCGATGATGTCGGCGGTCTGGTCGGCGTCCTCGGTGGCGATGGTCAGTACCTCGCCGGACTTGAGGTCGACGTCCCTGGCCACCGGCTGGAGTCCGCAGGCCGCGACCCTCACCCGCCAGTGGTGCGCCTCTGTCGTGTTGGCCTTCTGCAGGACGCGCATCCCGAACCGCCACGACAGCGACACGGTCGTGATGATCACGGCCAGCGCGGCGATCGACAGGCCCAGCGAGCCGAGGCTCCGGTCCTGCATCGTGTGCTCGACGATCAGGCCGAGAGCGATCGGGAAGGCCGTCTCGCCCGCCTGGTACAGGCCCATGAGGACGCTGCCCCAGACCATGGCGCCGAGGTTGCGGCGCAGAGCGGTCCGGAGGATGTCGGACCCCGCGCGGGGTCGCTGTGTGTCAGGAGTTGTCATCGAGGTGGCGGGCAATCGCTTCCGGGGTTCGCAAGGTGAACAGGTCTCGGATCGTGATCACAGGACCGTACTCGCGGCGGAGCAGTCCGTTGAGCCGTACCGCCAGCATGGAGTGCCCTCCCAGGGACACGAAGTCGCTCACCGCGCTCACCTCGTCATCGTCCAAATCCAGTGCCTCGGCGAAGAACTCGCACACCACGATCTCGGTCTCGGTCTCGGGACCGCGCTCCCCTGCCGTGGTCAACGCGCCGAGCGGCTTGGCCTCCGGCAACGCCTTCGTGTCAGCCTTCCCGTTCACCGTGAGCGGGATGCTGTCGACCTGGGCGTAGTGCGTCGGGCGCAGGAAGTCCGGCAGCCCGGCGCCCACCTCGGCGGCCACCGTCGCAAGGTCCGCGCCGCCCAGCACGAGGTAGGCCGCCAGCCGGTACGCGCCGTCGACCTGCGGGTCGGGCTGGGCGACCGCGGCGACGAACCGGACCGACGGGTGCGCGGCGAAGGCGGCCTCGACCTCGCCGAGTTCGACCCGGTGTCCCCGGATCTTGACCTGCTGATCGGTGCGGCCCAGGTACGTCAGGTTGCCGTCGGGCCGCCGGAGCACGAGGTCCCCGGTGCGGTACATGCGCTCGCCGGGTTCGCCGAACGGGCACGCCACGAAGCGGTGCGCGGTCTGGGCGGGCTGCCCGAGGTAGCCCCGCGCGATGCCGATGCCCGAGACGTACAGCTCGCCGGGGACGCCGTCCGGCAGCGGCCTCAGCCACGGGTCCAGCACGTACACGTCGGTGTTGTCGATGGCCACGCCGACCACCGGGTCCTCGCACTCGAAGGTGCCGACGCCCAGGGTGTTGATGGTGTACTCGGTCGGTCCGTACAGGTTGTAGCCGACCGTCCCCTCGGTCTCGGCGAGCCGCTGCCACAGCGTCGGCGTGACCGCCTCACCACCGAGGAGCACCAGCGGCGGACGCCGGTCGGGACTGTCCAACAGGCCCTCGGCGACGAGCTGCTGAGCGTAGGTCGGCGTCACGTTGATGACGTCGATGCCGTGCTCCAGGCAGTACTCGACCAGACGGGGCGCGTCGCGGCGCAACTCCTCGTCGCAGATGTGCACTTCATGCCCGTCGGCGAGCCACAGCAGTTCCTCCCACGACATGTCGAACGCGAACGACACGGTGTGCGCTATCCGGAAGATCCGATGCCCGTGCTCGGCCAGTACCGGTTCGAAGATCCGCCGCTGATGGTTGATCAGCATGTTGGTGAGCCCTGCGTACTCGGTCACCACGCCCTTGGGCTTCCCGGTCGATCCGGAGGTGTAGATCGTGTACGCGGGATGCCGCAGCCGGTCGGGGTCGTCCGGCGCGAACGTCACAAACGGCTCGGCCGCCGGCAGGGGGCGGTCCAGCTCGAGCAGCTCGCCCGTCAGGCGGGGAGATACGGCACTCACCGTGAGGATCACGTCCGGGCGGGCGTCCTCGACGATCGCGGCGATCCGCTCGTCCGGGTGGTCCAGCTCCAGCGGCACGTAGGCGGCGCCCACGCGCAGGACGGCGAACAGTGCGACGATCCAGTCGAGGGAGCGCGGGATCGCGAGACCCACGGTCGTCTCGGGGCCGATGCCACGCGCGGCGAGCACACCGGCCACGGCGCGGCTGCGGTCCCGCAGTGCGGCGAAGGTCATGCTCGAGCCGTGGGCTACCAGCGCCACCCGCTGCGGGGCACGGTCCGCCGCCTGGTCGAACCGGTCGACCACGGTGTCCGTGCCCACGTCCGTACGCTCGCCCGGCGTGGGCCGCGGCCCCAGCCCTCGCAGCGCCCCGACCGCTCCGGTCGCCCGGGCCAGGTCTTCGAGTACGCGCAGGTAGTCGTCGAGGAGACGCCGGGCGCTCTCGTCGTCCTCGTCGCCGTACTCCAGCTTGACCGTGAGCCGGTCGCCAGGGGTCACGACCCAGGTGTACGTATAGTGGGTGGAGTCATCCGCCTTCACCGAGGTGATGCCGTGCCGGGCGTTCATCTCCGCGAACGCGTCCATGTCCAGGAAGTTCTGGAGCACGAACAGGTTGTCGAACAGCGTGTCGTGCCCGCTGGCCCGCTGGATCTCGCCGAGCCCCAGGTGCTCGTGCTCCATCGCCTCGACCCTGGCCGTCTGCACGGCCCACAGGTACTCCCGGACCGTGTCCTCGGGCTTCGCCCGCGTCCACATCGGCACGGTGTTGAGCAGCACGCCGACGATGTCGGACAGCCCCTCGCCCTCCCGGCCGGAGACGGTCACGCCGAACACGGCGTCACTGCGGCCCGTGCGGCCGCCCAGCAGCAGGCCGAACCCGCCGGTCAGCACCGAGTTCAAGGTGACGCCGTGCACCCTGGCGGCTTCCCGAAGCAGCTCCGACTGCTCGGCGGACAGCGTGTGCACGAGCGCGCGCGGCAGGTCGTCCGAGAGAGTCGGTGTCGGTCCGGCGAGCAGTGTCGGGCCGGGGAGGCCGGCCAGCTGATCCGACCAGAAGCGTTCCGATACGGCGGCGTCCCTGGCGTCGAGCGCCCGTGCGTGATCCTCGAAGCTCGGCGTGGCCGGGGTCGGTACCGGCAACTCGCCCGCGAGGACGGCCTGATAGGCGTCGAACAGGTCCCTGAGGACGATCTCGCGGGACCATCCGTCCCACAGCAGCAGGTGGTAGCTCAGCAGCAGGCCGTCGCGGTCGTCGGGGAGCCGCACCACGGTCATCCGGATCAGCGGCGGCTCGCCGGGATCGAATCCCGTGTCGCGGTCACGCACGCGCAGGGCGTCGACCTCCGCCGTTGTGGACAGGGCGATCGTACGGACCTCGACGCTGCGGCCCGCCGCGAGCGTCTGGACGGGGTTGCCGTCGTCGTCGGTGGTGAAGCCTGCGCCGACGACCGGGTGCCGGGCGATCACGTATGCCATCGCCTCGGCCAGCGCGTCGGTGTCCAGACGCCGGTCGAAGGTGAACCAGCTCTGCGCGACGTAGTGTCCGGCCGAGCCCGCCATCTGGGCCTGGAAGAACAGGCCGCGCTGGAGCGGGGTGACGGGCGCGGTGCGCTCGGCCGTCGTGGAGGCGTGCGCGATGCGTTCCAGTGCGCTGTGCCAGTGTTCGGTGATCTCGTCGGGGATGCCCTCGGCGAGGGTGAAGGCCGTGTGCAGGCTACCGGTCGCCTCGTCGAGCCATGCGTTGACCTCGACGGCGTACGGGCTGCCCTGGTCACCAGCGGTGATCCGCAGCGCCTGGGACTCGCTGCCCCGGCCCAGGTAGTTGAACAGTACCTGTGGGCGGGCGGTGAGCAGCGGGGTCGTCTGCGGGTTGAGGTACCGGAGCTGCCCGTAGGCGACGTGTGCGCGCTCGTCCGGCTGGCGGTCGGCGAGCTCGTGGGCCGCCGCGACGGGGTCGGTGTGCGCGGTGAGCCGTACGGGCGCGATGGAGGTGAACCAGCCGACGGTGCGGGTGTAGTCGTGGTGGTCGAGGGCCGGGACCCGGCCGTGTCGCTCCAGTTCGATCGCGAGGTCGGTGGGCGTCGGCTGGATGCGGGTCAGCGCGGTGCGCAGGGCGCCGCACAGCAACTCGGTGATACCGACTCCGAGTGCGGCGGGTGCGGTACGGGTGACGCGGTCGCTCACCTCGGGCGGGAGGACGACCGTCGTCTCGCGCAGCCCATTGACGGCGGGCAGCAACGCGGGCGCGTGGAGCGTGGTGACCCAGTGCCCGAGGTCGCCGATCGCGTGGGCCGAGTGAAGCGTCAGGGCTTCGGCGTACTCGGCGTAGGACGTGGTGGGCGGCGCCAGTGGCTCCCCGCGCAGGACCGTGGCCAGGTCGTCCAGGAGGATCAGCCAGGACACCGAGTCGATGGCGAGATGGTGCACGGTGACCACCAGGGTCCGGGTCGACTGCAGCCACGCGAACGCGATGACCTCCCCGGACTCGGGGTCGAGGCGCTCGGCGGCCTCGTTCGCCACTGTCGTGGCATCGGGCGTGTCCGGCTGTACGACGGTGACGTCGTGGTGGGGTTCGGTGCGCAGGGACCAGACCTCGTGCTCGGCTCGCAGGCGGAGCCGGAGGGCCGGGTGCGCGGCGACGACGGCGTTCGCCGCGCGCTCGGCGTCGGCGAAGCCGGTGCCCTCCGGGGCCACGAGTGTCCTGGCCTGGGCGAACCGGGCCAGAGAGCCCCCCAGTTCGCGTCGGCGCAGGATGATCGGCGTCGGGATGAGGGGGCCGTCGTCCCGGCGGGCCGCGATGGGCGGGGCGGCCTGCGGTGCGCTCGTGGCGACGTGCTCGGCGAGCGCGCGGGGGGTCCTGAGCAGGAAGACGTCGCGGGGCGCGATCGTCAGGCCGAGCGCCCTGGCCCGGTTGACGACCGTGATGGCGACGATGCTGTCGCCGCCGGCGCGGAAGAAGTCGGTGTCGGCGTCCACCGTGGTGCCGGGCAGGGTTTCGGTGAAGATGCCGACGAGCGCTGCGAGCGCGGAGTCACCGCCAGGTCCGTCGAGGGCCGCGGACAACGCCGCACCGGTGAAGGCACTGTCCTGGGCGCGCAGCTCCAAAGCCTTGCGGTCCAGCTTCCCGTTGACCGTCAACGGCAGGGCGTCGACCGGCAACACCCGACCGGGCACCATGTGAACCGGCAGCTTCCTGGACAGCAACTCGGTGAAGTCACCCGGAACCCCACCCACGACGTGCGCGACCAGGTGGTCGCCGCTGTCCGCCACGGTGACGGCCACGTCGACCACGCCGGCGAGTTCCCTGACCGCCGACTCCACCTCTCCCAACTCGACCCGGAATCCCTTGAGTTGGACCTGATCGTCGGCGCGTCCGGCGAACTCCAGCTCGCCGTCGAGCGTGCGGCGGGCGAGGTCGCCGGTGTGGTACATGCGGGAGCCGTCCCCCGCGAAAGGGTTCGCCACGAACCGGCCCGCGGTGAGCCCCGGCCTGCCCAGGTAGCCGAGCGACACCTGGTCACCGGCGACGTAGATGGCGCCCACCCGGCCCGGCGGCACCGGCCGGAGCCGGTCGTCGAGCAAGTAGGTGGCCAGGCCGGGAATCGGGCCGCCGATCGGACTGACGTCGTCGCCGAGTTCGAAGTCCTCGTCGGTCAGCGCCCGGTGGGTGACGTGGACGGTGGTCTCGGTGATCCCGTACATGTTGACCAGTTCGGGCGAGCCCGTGCCGTGCCGTTCGATCCAGCCGCGCAGCCGCCCGAGCTCCAGCGCCTCGCCGCCGAAGATGATCCGACGCAGGGCGGGCAGCGACTCGTCGGCATGCCGGTCGGCCTCGATGAACTGGTAGAACGCCGACGGAGTCTGGTTGAGGACGGTCACCCCGCGCTCGCGGACCAGCCGGTGGAACTCGACCGGGGAACGGGTCAGCCCGTACTCCGGCACCAGCAGCTCACCGCCGTACGCGAGAGCGCCCCACAATTCCCAGACCGCGAAGTCGAAGGAGAAGGAGTGGAACTGGACCCATACATCGTGCGGGCCGAAGTCCATGTCGGGCTGAGTGTTGGCGAGGAGTGTGACCACGCTGGAGTGCGGGACGACGACTCCCTTGGGCCGGCCGGTCGATCCGGAGGTGTAGATCACGTAGGCGGGGTCGTGCCGGCTCACCTCGGGTTCAGCGGCGTGCCCCGCCGGCAGCTCGTCTCCCAGGACGAGCACCTGGGCCTGCGCACCTGCCCTGGCCAGCAGCTTGGTGAAGCGGTCCCGCTGTCCGCGGTCCACGAGGACGACCTGCGGGGCGGCGTCGGCCAGGATGTACTCCAGCCGTTCGTCCGGGTACGCCAGGTCCAGCGGGACGTACGCGCCGCCGGCGCTGACGATGGCGACCAGCGCGACGACCTGCTCGACGGAGCGCGGGACGGCGACGGCGACCCGCTTGCCCGGCCCGACCCCCGCCGCGCACAGGGCCGAGGCCAACTGGTCCTTGGCCGCGGCCAGTTCGCCATACGTCAAGGACCGGGTACCACCGTCGAGACCGCACTGCGTGACCGCGACGGCCGCCGGGTCGCGGTGCGCGGCGGCGTCGAAGAGTCCTCCCAGGGTCGTCGGAGTGATCCCCGCGGGAAGCCGGTCGTTCTCGGGCGCCAGGTCGTCGACGAGGGCGTCCGGGCGGGTGAGCAGGCCGGTGAGTGTCGCGGAGAACGTGCGCAGGATCGCCTGGGCGGTCGCCTTCCGCAGCAGCTCACCGTCGTGGATCAGGTTGAAGATCGGACGGCCGTCGACGGTTCGCTCCACCACCAGCATCAAGGGGTAGTGCGGAGCGCCCTCGTTCACCATGTCGGCGATGATCAGCGAGTCGCCGGGCCGCCGCAAAGCCTCCACGTCCGTGGCGACGTCGAACACCACCAGGGTGTCGAACAGGGAGCCGGAGCGCGCCTGCCGGCCGATCCTCGCCAGCGACACGTGCTGGTGCGGCAGTACTGCGCTCTGATGCTCCCGCACCGAGGCGAGAAGGTCGCCCGCCGTGGTCGTACCGGCCCAACCGGCGCGCACGGGGATCGTGTTGATGAACAGACCCACCATGTCCGCGATGCCGGGCACATCGGCGTCCCGCCCGGACACCGTCGAACCGAACACCACGTCCGTGCTGTGCAGGATGCCGCCCAACGTCACCGCCCAGGCGCTGTGCACGGCGACGCTCAGCGGCACGCCGGCCGAGCGGGCGGCGGCGTCGATGTCGCCCTCCGGCTCCACGGCGATGTCGGTGAACCGGTCGGACGGCGTGTGCCCCTCGGCGACCAGCGAGGGGCCGGGCAGCTCGGCGAGTTGCTCGCCCCAGACGCGGTCGCTCTCGGCGGCGTCCTGTCCGGCGAGCCAGCCAACGTAGTCGGCGAAGCCGCCGACCGGGTGGACGGTGCCCGGCGCGTGGTACTCGGCCAGCAGCGCGCGGAGCATCGGCGGTACCGACCAGCCGTCGGCGATGATGTGGTGCACGGTCTGCACCAGGACGGTGCGGGCGGAGCCGGCGCGTATGAGGGTGTACCGCATCAGCGGGCCGGTGGCCAGGTCGAACCCGGCGCGGCGGTCCCGCTCGGCGTACTCGCGTATCTCGGCGTCGGTGATGCCGGGGCGGTCCAGCGTGGCGAAGGGCGCCTCCACACCGCGCTCCAGCACGGAGACGACACGGCCGTCGGCCAGTGCCACGAACCTGGCCGCCAGGTTCGGGTACAGCATGAGCAAGCGGGTTGCCGCCGCCGCGAGCCGGTCGGCGTCCACGTCGCCGTCGAGCGTCAGGAGTTGCTGTTCGACGTAGGCGCCCGCGGAGTCGTCATCGAAGACGGAGTGGAAGTACAGGCCCTCCTGCAGCGGGGTCAGCGGCAGGACGTCCCGCAGTGCCGGGCTGTCCAGGTCGTCGACATCAGCCTGGGTGAGCGTGAGCAGGGCGAAGTCGCTGGGCGAGTGGCCGCCCTGTTCGAGCGCGGCCAGACCCGTGAGGGCCACCCGGAAGTAATCGCCCAGGGTCGAGATGTCCGCGTCGGTGAACATGCCCTCGGGCCAGGAGATGCTGGTGACGAGTTCGTACTCGCCGGTGGAAGCGGGTGCGGGTTCGGCGATGGCGTTGAACTCCAGGGGACGCGGCAGGCGCATCCTCGGGTCACGCTTCTCCCCCAACTGTTCTGTGGTGCCCGCCAGTTGCCAGTCGCCCGAGGCACCCGCGTCGAAGCGGCCCAGGTAGTTGAAGAGCACCTGCGGTGCCGGGGCGTCGAACTCGGTGTGGGTCAGGTAGCGCAGCGCGCCGTACGAGACCCCGTTGTCCGGCACCTCGGCGAGATTCTCCTTGACCGCCTTGAGCGCGGCGGCCAGGTAGTGGGGTGCCGTGAAGTCGGCCGCCGCACCGGGGTCCACGGTCACCGGGAACAGCGTGGTGAACCAGCCCACGGTCCGTGACAACTCGGGCTCGAAACCGGCGGAGCCCGCCACGAACTGTCCCTCACGGCCATGGCCTTCGAGTTCGATGTGCGCGAAGGTCTGCGACTGCCCGAGGTCGCGGCGCCATCGGGCGAGGGCGACGGCGAGCGCGGTCAGCAGGATGTCGTTGACGCCCGCGTGAAACTTCGCGGGGATCTCGCCCAGCAGCCTGGCCGTGATGTCGGGGCCGACCGAGACGGTGCGTATTCGCTCGCGTGCGACGGTGTCGGCCGCGGACAGCGCACGCCTGCTCACCGGCCCGTCCTCTCCTGGCAGGGCCCGCCGATAGTAGGAGCTGTCCGCGTCGAACGCGGCGCGTTCCAGCATCTGCGTCCAACGCCGGAACGACGTGCCCACCGGGGGCAGCTCGATCGGCGTACCCGCCGCGAACTGCCGCCAGGCGGTGGCCAGGTCCTCCATCAGGACTCGCCAGGACACGCCGTCGATCACCACGTGGTGGGCGACCAGGACCAGTTGTCGTGCCGTGCGGCGCCAGACGGCCCGCAGCATCGCCCCGCCCACCGGGTCCAGCCCGGTGGTGGCGAGCGCGACGCACTCGTCGAGGGTCCGGTCGCTCTCCTGCCACCCGGCGACGGCCTCCTCGGCCTCCGGAATGTCGAAGCTCCAGCGCTCACCGCGCACCAGCTTGGCGCGCAGCATGTCGTGGCGCCGGACCAGGGCGGTGAGAATCTCGTCGAGGGCGTCGGCGGTCAGGTCCGTCGGGGTGTTGAGGACCACCGACTGCACGAAGCCGTCGATCGCGTCCGTGGTCCGGCCGAGCCACTGCACGATGGGCGAGCCCACGACGGGACCGGTCGCGACATCACGGCGGTCCACCGTGGAGGTGTCCTCACGGCTCGCCACCGCCGCCAGCGCCCCTACGGTGCTGTTGGTGAAGATCTGCCGTGCCGTGACGTAGAGCCCGGCATCGCGCAGCGCGCTCAGCAGCGAGATCGCCAGGATGCTGTCCCCACCGAGCTGGAAGAAGTCCTGGTCGACGCCCACCTCTTCGAGCCGCAGCACTGCCGCGACCGAGGCGCACACCGCGCGCTCGTTCTCGGTCGTGGGCTGCGTCAGCGAGCCCGTTCCCACCACCGGCTCCGGCAGTGCGCTCCGGTCGAGCTTGCCGTTCGCGGTGAGCGGGAACTCCATCATGACGACGATGTGGGCGGGCACCATGTACTCGACCATGTGCTCAGTGGCCCACGCCTTGACCCCGTCGGCTCGCAGGTCCTCGCTCCCGGCGGCCGGGATGACGTATCCCACGAGGTAGGTGCCGCCCGCCGTGTTCTTCTTCGCGACGACGCAGGTGTGCCGTACACCGGGGTGCTCCGCGAGACCGACCTCCACGTCCTCGATCTCCAGCCGCATACCGCGGATCTTGATCTGGTTGTCGGCACGACCGAGGAAGTCCAGCGACCCGTCCGGGGCGAACCGCGCGAGGTCACCGGTGCGGTACAGCCGGGAGCCGTCGCCGGCGAACGGGTTGGCGACGAAACGGGACGCCGTGAGGCCCGGGGCGCCCACGTACCCACGCCCCAGGAGGAATCCGCCCACATAGAGTTCGCCGCCGACGCCGACCGGGACCGGGCGCAACTCGTCGTCCAGTACGTACAGCTGGGTGTTCGGGTTGGCCTTGCCTATCGACGTCGACAGGCGTTCGGCCGCGCCCCGGTAGATGACGTGCGAGACGCCGATCGTCGTCTCGGCCGGGCCGTAGCCGTGGTACATGGGGATGTCGAGCTTGGTGCGGAACCGCTCGTAGAGCTCCGGGGTCAGCACCTCTCCGCCGCACCACACGTGCCGCAGGCTGTCCAGCCGGTCGGAGTCGCCCGCGATCTCCAGCAGCACGTCCAGCATGGACGACACCAGGTACGTGAAGGTGACGCGCTGCTCGGCGATCACGCTCAGCAGTTGGTGCGGGTCGCGTTCGCCGCCGGGCCGCAGCACCACCAGCCGGGCGCCGCTCACCAGGGGCAGGAAGATCTCGTTGATGGAGATGTCGAAGGACAACGGCGCCTTGAACAGCGACGCGTCGTCGTGACCGAAGCCCAGGATCTCGTTGACCTGCCACAGCAGACGCTCGCTGATCGCCTCGTGCCGGATCATCGCGCCCTTGGGCCGCCCGGTCGACCCGGAGGTGAAGATCACGTATGCCAGCGCGTTTCCGGGGACGGCGACCTCGGGCCCCTCGGTGGGACGGGAGCCGAACCTCCAGTCGCCCAAGTCGATGGCCACGGCTTCCGGTTCGTCCGGGTCGTGCTCCCCCGAGGCGTTGAGCTGCACCACGACGCGGGCGTCCTGGATGACGACGGCCCGGCGCGGGGCGGGCCACTGCGGATCGAGCGGTACGAAGGCGCAGCCCGCCTGGAGGACGCCGAGCAGTCCGATCACCATGTCGGCGGAGCGGTCCAGCGATATGCCTACGACCTGTTCGGCGGCGAGTCCTCGATCGATCAGGTGGTGGGCCAACTGCCCGGAGAGCTCGGCTGCCTGCCGGTAAGTCAGTGAGCGGTGTTCGTCGACGATGGCGACCGCGTCCGGCCGGGTCCTCGCCTGCTCGTGGAACATTTCCACGATGGTCGGGCGGACCCGCTCTGCCTGGGTGTCGTTCCACTCGGCCAGCGCTGCGAGCCTCGCCGCCACACTGGACGGGCCGATGGTCCCGAGTGGCCGGTCCGGGAAGTCGGCCAGGTCGTCCAGCGCGAGCTGTGCCTCGGCGAGTGCCACGCCGTCCGGGACGGCGATGCTCCGACCGTCCGCGCCGACCTCCCAACCTCCGGGCCCGCCCCCTCCGTTGTCTACCCATCCGAGGACTTCGGTGAAGAGCGTGCCGGGGGTGAGGTCGATGCCTTCGAGGCCGAGGCCCGTCGCCCAGTACGACAGCCCGATGGCGCACGCCTCGGCAATGGTCCGGTCGGATTGGTCGCCGATTCGCCGGCATACGGCGGCCAGTTGCTCCGGGGACAGCAGGACGTGACGAGCGCTCGGTTCCATCATCGAAGACTCCGCGTTCCTTCCACCGTACGAAAGTCGGCCCAACTCACATCAGGGGTTGCTCAACTGCCCTCGCGCCAGGCCCGCCACAGTCGTGCGTACCGGCCGCCCAGAGCCACCAGTTCCTCGTGCGTGCCCTGCTCGACCACGCGTCCCGCGTCCAGCACCGCGATACGGTCCGCCGCCATCGCCTGGGTCAGCCGGTGCGCCACGAACAGCGTGGTCCGGCCCGAGCACGCGGCCAGCACCGCCCGCTCCAGCTCCGCGGCGCCTTCGCTGCCCGCCTCGGCCGTCGACTCGTCGAGCACGACGACGGGCGAGCGGCCCAACACGAGTCGGGCCAGGGCGATCTGGGCTTCCTTGGTGACGTCCAGGCGCTCGCCCCCCTCCCCGACCAGGGTGTTCAGCCCGTCGGGCAGCGCGTCGACCCACCCGTGGGCGCCGACCGTGCGCAAGGCGTCCGTCAGCTCGGTGTCGGTCGCGTCCGGTGCGGCCAGCCGCAGGTCGTCGGTGAGCGGGCCGGAGAAGACGTGCGTCTCCTGCGTCAGGATGCTCACCAAGGCGCGCGCCCCTGCCTCGTCCAGACCGGCCAGGTCGGTCGACCCGACGCACACCGACCCGGACTGCGGGGTGCCGATGCCCGCGATCAGCGCGGCCAGCGTCGTCTTGCCCGCGCCCGTCGCCCCGACCAGGGCGAGCGAACCGCCGGCCGGGATCGTCAGGCTGACATCGCGCAGAACCGGCTCCTCGGCGTCGGGGTAGCGGAACGTCAGTCCCTCCACCGTCACCGGGTACGACCCGGCGCCGGCCGCCGCAACGGCCGTGTCACCCACCAGCCGGTCCTCCGTGGGCTCGTCCAGCACCCCGACCAGGCGGGTCAGGCTCGCGCCCGACTTCTGTGCCTCGTCGAAGGTGAACATGATGGCGCCGAGCGGGACGAACAGCCGATGGAACAGCAGCGGGGCCGCCGACACCTCGCCCAGGGTGGCGGCATCGGTCTCCAGCAAGGCGTATCCGACCAGGAGGATCAGGGTGAGCCCGATGAACTCGGCGCGGTTCTCCCGGCCGACGAACCGGCCGAAGAACCGGAACACCTCGATGCCGAGATTGCGCACCCGCCACGACTCGCTGGTGACCTTCTCGCGGAAGGCGTCCTCCAGGCGGTACGCCCGGACCGTGTCGATCCCGTTCAGACCGCTGATCAACGCCTGAGCGCGGTCGGCCTGGGCAATCCGCTGCTGCTGGTAGAGCGGGGCGGACCGGGGCAGGTACCAGCGCAGGGCCAGCACGTAGGCGGGCAGCGCGCCGGCGCCGGCCAGGCCGAGCCGCCAGTCCAGTCCGAACATGCCTACCGTGGCGATGACGACCAGCACGCCCGCCGAGAACACCGTGGGGATGGCCGTACGGATGCCCTTGGAGATGACGGCCACGTCGTCACCGACCCTGGAGAGTACGTCTCCCCGGCCGACCTGCTCGATCCGGGCGCTCGGCATCCCGAGGACCGCCCGGACGGCGCCCTCGCGCAACCGCGCGAGCAGATCCGCCCCCAGCCGCCCGATCAGGTAGGTCGACACCGCGGTGGCCGCCGCGCCGAGCAGTGCGGCGGCCACCATCAACGCCCCGATCGTGACCAGGATCGAACGCTCATCGCCCTCGACCACCCCGTCGACCACGCGGCCGAGCAGGAGCACAGGGAGCACCTGGAGCGCCGCCCCGGCCACCGTGGTGAGCACGGTGGCGACCGAAAGCCAGGACACTTCGCGGCAGTGCGCCGCTACCCATCGGGTGGCCTCGCGTCCGGTCGCCGTGCGCAGTGTTGCCGGGGCGACTCGCGTGTCGGTGATGCTCACACCTAGCCGGCCGACTTGACGAGTTCGTCGATCGCGTACGGCATGGAGAGCAGGGTGCCCTGGGAGATGGCCGCCCCGACTGCCGGGCCCTCACTGTCCAGCAGGTACGACACCTTGCCGTTCTTGACCGCGTCCAGGTTGGTGAACAGCTTGAACTTCTTCAGCGCCTCCGTGTCCGCCTTGTCGTTGATCACGAAGATGCGGTCGACGTCGACCAGGTCGATGCGCTCGGGTGAGAGCTTGGTGTAGAAGCTGCCGTCCGCGACCTTGTCGATCTCGGTCTGGTACTTGAAGCCGATGCCCGACACCAGCCGTCCGCGTACGTCGGTGGAGGTGAACGGTGCCACCGAGTTCTCGTACCAGGACAGCGCGACGGCGGTCTCCTTCCCGAAGTCGGGGTGTGCCTTCTTGGCCGTGTCGAGCTTGTCCTGCACGTCCGCGATCATCTTCTCGCCCTCGTCGGCCTTGCCGAGGGCCTTGGAGATCTGCAGCGCGTTGTCCTGCCAGGGCGCGCTGAAGGGCTCCTTCTCGGTCTTGGTACGACCGACGGTGGGAGCGATCTTGGAGAGCTTGTCGTAGGCGGCCTGGTCGACCTCGGAGTAGACCGCGATGATCAGGTCGGGGCGCAGGGCGGCGATCTTCTCGTAGTTGGGGCCGGAGTCACCGTTCTTCATGATGACCTCGGGCTTGGTGTCGCCCCACTTGTCCTTCACCCAGGGCCACTGGGTGTTGATGTCGGGGCTCTGGCCTGCCGGGTTCGGGTACTGGTCGGTCATGCCGACCGGCTTGATGCCGAATGCCAGGACGGTCTGGTCGTCCGTGTAGCCGACGGTGACGACCCGTTCGGGAGACTTGGTGACCTTCGTGGATCCGAATGCATGCTCCACGGTGACCGGGAATACGCCGGCGGCTGCAGTCGAGTTGTTGTCGCTCGCATTGTCCGCCGAGTCGGAGGAGTCTGAACCGCACCCCGCGAGGAGGCCGACGCCGAGAGCCGCTGCGGACAATGCGGCTGGCAGCCGCCGCCAGGGCTTCATACGCGTCGTTCTGGTGAGGAGCATCCGCATTCCCCTTGCTTTCGCGCTTTCCACTGCACCCCCGTCTAAGGGCAGGCAAACCTTAGCGTGAGCAGATGAGGTAAGCCTAGCCTAACTTCTCCAACTTTATCGGGATCTACGGGAGTTGGACGTGAGTGCGACCGATCGGCACGATGAGCGGCCTGTCGCCCGCCGGGTCCTCGATCACCAGGGCACGCAGACCGAACGCCTCGTGCAGCAGCTCGGCGGTGATCACGTCGCGTGGGTGCCCCTGCGCCAGAATCGAACCGTCCCTCATCACAATGAGGTTGTCGCTGTAGCGGGTGGCCAGGTTGAGGTCGTGCAGCACCATGACCACGGTGCACCCCGACTCGTGCAGATCGTCCACCAGGTCGAGCACGTCGATCGCGTGCGCCAGGTCGAGGTAGGTGGTCGGCTCGTCGAGCAGCAGCAGGTCGGTTCCCTGTGCCAACGTCATGGAGATCCAGACACGTTGACGCTGGCCGCCGGACAGCGAGTCGACGGGGCGGTCGCCCAGGTCGGCCACCCCGGTCATGGCCAGCGCGCGCTCCACGACGTCGGCGTCGTCCGACGACCACTGCCGCAGCCAGCTCTGGTGCGGATGGCGGCCCCTGGCGACCAGGTCGGCCACCGTCAGCCCCTCCGGCGCGACCGGCGCCTGCGGCAGTAGGCCGAGCTTCTTCGCCACGTCCCTGGTCCTGAGCCGTGCGATGTCGTCGCCGTCCAGCACGACCGTCCCATGGACCGGCTTGAGCAGCCGCGACAACGTCCGCAACAGGGTCGACTTCCCACAGCCGTTGGGCCCGATGATCGTGGTGACGACGCCGGACGGGATCGCCACGTCGAGATCCTCGATGACCGTCCGGGCGCCGTACCCGACCGTGATGCCTTTGGCTGCCAGCCGTGCGTCGTCGACGACTTCGGTCTCGGTCTTGGTTGTTGTCTGCTGAGCGCCCACCATGCCCCCTCCGTTCACGCTTCCTGACCTTTGCTCCGGCTATCTGAGGTTGGCCCGCACCAGCAGATAGACAAGGAAGGGGCCTCCGATCGCGGCGGTGACCACGCCGACCGGGAGGCTGATCGGCAACGCCGTGCGCGCGACCAGGTCCGCGCCGATCAGCAGCAGGGCGCCCGTCACACCGGACGCCACCATCGGCGGCGTCGGGCACCTCGCCAGTCGCATGGCCACCTGCGGCGCCACCAGCGCGACGAACGGGACCGGGCCCGCCGCGCTCACCGCCACGCCGGCCAGCAGCACCGCGCACAGCAGGAGGACCGCACGCACCCTCGTGAACCGGACGCCCAGGCCCGCGGCGACGTCGTCCCCGAGATGCAGCGGCTTGAACTGGAAGGACACACAGGCCACGACGACCATGAGGACGAGTGTGCCCCAGATCGCCACCCGCACCTCGTCCCACGACCGGTCGTCCAGCGATCCGACCAGCCACGCCTGAGCCCGGGCCACGTCTCTGATGTCGGCCGAGACCAGCAGCCAGGTCGTGATCGCCTCCATCACGGCGCTCACCGAGATGCCGATGAGGATGAGCCGGAAGCCGTCGATCCCGCGCCGCCACGCCAGGAAGTACACCAGGAGACCCGTGCCGAGCCCGCCCGCGAGCGCCGCCGCGGACAGGCCCACTGAGTCGACGATCGCCGCGGCGGTCCCGCCCGACACCGTCACCAGGAAGACGGCGACCGCGCTGGCGCCCCCGGTGATCCCCAGGATGTCCGGGCTGGCCAACGGATTGCGGGCGATGGACTGCGTGATCGCCCCGGACACCCCCAGCGCGATCCCGACGACGAGCCCGGCCAGGGCACGCGGCATCCGCAGGTCCATGATGACGAACTCGTCGACCTGCTCACCCCGGCCGAGAAGAGTGGCGATCACCTGGTCCAGCCCGATGGGGAAGTCCCCGACGCCGATGGACAGGCAGAACACCAGGAAGGTCGCCACGGCGAGCAGCAGCGTGACGAGGACGATCCAGGGGCGCCAGACGAACGACACGCTTCCGAGACGCACGCCAGGCGTCACCGCGGACTTCATGGCTGTCCGGTTCGACTGCACGTCTGCCCCGCTCGGCTTCAAGTCCGGCCCGTTCGCCCTCAAGTCCTCCCCGTTCATGCGTTCTTGAACTTTCCGCGCCACACCAGAACCGCGAAGAACGGGGCGCCGAGCAGAGCGACGAGGACACCCGCGTCCAGCTCGCTCGGCCGCACCACCAAGCGGCCCACGATGTCACAGACGAGGAGGATCACCGCTCCGAGCAGACCGGCGTACGGCACCAGCCAGCGGTAGTCCGGCCCGGTCAGATAGCGGGCCACATGGGCCACCATGAGCCCCAGGAACGCGATGGGGCCGCACGCGGCCGTCGCCGCGCCGGCCAGCAGGGTGATGGCCGTGATGCCGATGGTCCGACTCAGCGCGATGTTCACGCCCAGCCCTCGCGCCACGTCGTCCCCCAGGTTGAGCAGGTTGATGGTGGGCAACGTGGTCAGCGCCAGCACCAGCCCGACCACGATGAATCCGGTGACCGGCCAGATGACGTCGAAGCCGACGCCGGCCACGGAGCCCGCGTTCCAGAATCGCAGCGCGTTCAGCGACTCCTTGTCCGCCAGCGCGACCGCGGTGGTCATCGCCATGAGGAACACCGCGACCCCTTGCCCGGCCAGCGCGAGGGTCAACGGGTTGCCCGCCCCCCTGCCGATGCTCGCCAGCCCGAACACGACGACACCGGCGGCCGCAGCCCCCAGGAAGGCGAACCAGACGTACTGGAAGGGATCATTGAACCCGAACAGGGCGATCACCGACACCACGGCGAACGAGGCGCCGGTGTTCACCCCCAGCAGGCCCGTGTCGGCGATCGGGTTGCGTGTGTATCCCTGGATCAACGCCCCGCCGACGCCCAGGGCGATGCCCGCGACGATCGCGAGCACCGTCCGGGGCACCCGCACGGTCTGCACGATGAGCCTGATCTCGGTGAGCCGTTGGTCGGAGTCCGGCGCCGCGAACAGTCCGTGCCACACCTCGGCAGGACTCAACGCGCGCGCACCGACGGCCAACGACGCCAACCCCGCGATCACGAGGATCAGCAGCAGCGTGCCCAAGCCCACAACCCGTCGCCGACGGGCCGGTGTTGTACCCCTGAGCGCGGGGCGCTCGACTGCGGTCGTGCCCATTCGACGTACGTTATCCCTTTGGTTCAGGAAGGATCACACCCACAACATGCCCTACATTCAGCCCTGTTGGGGCTTACGGCAAGTGGGCGTACTAGCGGGCGGCGGTGCTGCCCGTTCCATCGGCGACCGTCCGGGCCTCGTCGGCAGCCGACTTGAGGCTCCGGTCGACGAGGGACTCCAGGATCTCGCCGACCCTGATGGCGGTGTTCGACAGCAGCGCCGACGTGATGCCGTGGGTGTGCTCCGTGCCGCCCTGCAGATAGATGCCGCAGCGCAGGTCGGGGCCGGTCGCGATGCGGTAGTCGCGCTCGACGCGGACGCGGCCTTCGTCGTCGCGAAGGCAGTGATCGGCGACCTCACCGAGGAGGCCGATGGGGTCGGCGGGACTGTAGCCGGTGGCGAAGACCACGACGTCCGCGTCGAGGGGCGTCTCGTCGCCGGTGACGAGGGACGTCACCGTGGCACGGACCTTGGCCGGCGTCTCCTTGACGTCGGTGAGCCTGGAGACGTTGAGGAAGCGGAGCCGCTCGGTGCCGAGGACCTTCTCCTGGTACATCTGCCGGTACAGGTCCTCGATCAGGTCGATGTCCACCACGGAGTAGTTGGTGTTGCCGTGATAGTCCATCAGTCGGCGCTTGACGTTCTCTGGTGCGGCGAAGTACTCGTCGACCGCCGCGGGGTCGAAGATCCGGTTGGCGAAGCTGCTGTCGTCGGCGGGGCTGTAGCCGTATCGGGAGAAGACCGCGCAGATCTCGGCCTCGGGGAAGCGGCGGTGCAGGTAGGCGACGTTCTCGGCGGCGCTCTGCCCGGCGCCCACCACGACGAACCGAGAAGGCGCGCCTTCCAACTCATCGACTTTCGCCAGTAATTCGGAGTTGTGCCAGACGCGTTCGCCGCGCTCCATGCCCTCCGGCATGAGGGGACGCAGGCCGGTACCGATGACGAGGTTGCGGGCCCGATGGACCAGAAGCCCCTCGCCCGAACGGACCGTCACTTCCAGGTACTCCACGGTTCCGTCACGGACGACCGGCGCGACGCCGACGACCTCATGACCGTAGGAGACAAGGTCCTCGACCTTGGCAGCCGCCCACTCGAAGTAGTCGTGGAACTCCACCCGCAGCGGGAACAGGTTCTTGTGGTTGATGAAGTCGATCAGCCGCCCCTTGCTCTTCAGGTAGCAGAGGAAGCTGTAGTCGCTGGCCGGGTTCCGGAGCGTCACCAGGTCCTTGAGGAACGACACTTGCATGGTCGCGTCGTCGATGAGCATGCCACGGTGCCAGCCGAAGGAGGGCTGCTGTTCGAAGAAGTGAGCGGTGATCACCTCTTGTCCTGCGGCTCGTGCATTGTGCTCGCTGAGGGCGATCGCCATGGCGACATTGGACGGTCCGAAGCCGATGCCAATGAGGTCGTGAACCGGTGTTGCGTCACCAGGAAGAACCTGTGACATGTCTCTCCCATCGTGCGGGGCAGTCGCCTGTCAGGCGTGGGGAAAGTACGAGGAGCGGGCACGCCGGCGGAGCGGCAAACCGGGAACTTAGGTGAGCCTAAGCTAATCCTTTGAAGCTGTCGATAGGGGCGAGGCGGCTATCGGAGCATCAGTGGCGACTCAAGTGGCGGGCCACATAGCCCCGTTGTGCACTAAGGCAAGCC
Organism: Streptomyces sp. NPDC107528; assembly: GCF_055639295.1. NCBI lineage: Bacteria > Bacillati > Actinomycetota > Actinomycetes > Kitasatosporales > Streptomycetaceae > Streptomyces > Streptomyces sp. NPDC107528. The sequence continues at coordinate 310,556 of NZ_JBVKAV010000011.1, read as the reverse complement.
TTGCTTTACTTGACCTCGGTAAATCCCTGCCTCGAGGAGGAAGCCCATGCGGGTCGTCATGTTCGGCTACCAGACCTGGGGGCATCGCACCCTTCAAGCCCTCCTGGACTCCGAACACGACGTGGTCCTGGTCGTGACGCACCCCAAGAGTGAGCACGCGTACGAGAAGATCTGGAGCGACTCCGTCGCGGACCTCGCGGAGGAACACGGCGTCCCGGTGGTGATCCGCAACCGCCCGGACGACGACGAGCTGTTCGAGCGCCTCAAGGAGGCCGACGCGGACATCATCGTGGCCAACAACTGGCGGACGTGGATCCCTCCGCGCATCTTCGACCTCCCGCGCAACGGCACCCTGAACGTGCACGACTCGCTGCTGCCGAAGTACGCCGGCTTCTCCCCGCTGATCTGGGCCCTGATCAACGGCGAACCCGAAGTGGGCGTCACCGCGCACATGATGAACGATGAACTCGACGCCGGCGACATCGTCCGTCAGGAGGCGGTGCCGGTCGGACCGACGGACACCGCCACCGACCTCTTCCACAAGACCGTGGACCTCATCGCCCCCGTCACGATCGGCGCGCTCGACCTCATCGCCGCCGGACAGACGGAATTCACCAAGCAGGACCGGTCCCAGGCCAGCTTCTTCCACAAGCGGTCCATCGAGGACAGCCGAATCGACTGGACCTGGCCGGCGGAGGACCTCCAGCGCCTGATCCGCGCCCAGTCCGAGCCGTACCCCAGCACCTTCACCTTCCACAAGGGCAAGCGACTTGAGGTCCTCGCCGCCGTGGTCTCCGAGGCCCGCTACGGCGGCACGCCCGGCCGCATCTTCTACCGCGAGGGCGACGGCGTGGTGATCGTCACCGGAGCCGACGCCCGCACTGGCCGCAACCACGGCCTGGCCATCACACGCGTACGGACCGAGGACGGCCGCGAGTTGGGTGCGACCGAGTACTTCACCTCCATGGGCGGGTACCTCACCAGTCATCCCTGACGGCTCCCGCGGCGACGAAACCACCGCCGCGCGGCCCTTCCGCGCGGCGGCGCTCGTCCGATCCGGCACGACGCCAAGACGCGACTGCACGCAACACTTCGGCGCTGGGCCGTGTCCGCATTCGACTGGCCGGACGCCGTTACGGCAGTCTGCCCGGCATGACCACGCCGTCCTTCATCCCTGGACTGGAGATCCCGCCACTTGTACTTCGAAGCTGTGCGGCCGTGGTTGGACACGGCCGCTCCCGGGGGTTGAGCACTCCGCCGACTCCCGTCGGCCAGACCCTTACGTCGGCCAGACCCTTACGGTCGCGGCCATCGCGAACTCCCGGACCGGAATGAGGAACGCAACAAGTCCCACAAGCAGGTCCGAGCCCGCGTCGTCCACGTCTTCGCCCGCATGGAAACGTGGACGAGCCTCCGCGACTGCCGCCTCATAGGCGACGGAGTCCACCACGCCACGCCCGGCTTCGCCGGATGCGCAACCTCGCCCTCGCCGGCCAGGTCCCAGCGCCCAGGATGGCTCGGCGGTCGGCTTCGTCAGAGACTCTTGCCGTGCCCCTCACCGATCCCATCGGCGTCAACGAAGAGCTTGTCCAGGAGAGACTGGATCACGGTTCCACGCCGGCGAGCCACACCACCCGGAGAAGAGGACCAGCACCGTCTACTACACGAGCCGACAGAATGTGGCGCTCCTGTTATGGGGTGCCCGCACGGTGACGGCAGCGCAGCGCCCTCGTATTCCCTATGATGCAGCGGTGTTCGATTCCCGGTACGTGAGAACCTTTCACGAAGTGGTGCGGACCGGCTCGTACTCGGCTGCCGCACGCGCTCTCGGCTACACCCAACCGGCGATCACCCAGCAGATGAAGGCTCTTGAACGGGACGTCGGCATACCGCTGTTCGTCCGGGTGGGCCGCGGGATACGGCTCACCGAGGCGGGCGAGACGCTGTCGCGGCACGCCAGCGACATACTCGGTTCCTTGTCGGCGGCGCAGGAGCAGATGAACGCCCTCGCCCGGCTGCATGCGGGACGGGTCCGTGTCTGCTCCTTCCCGAGTGCCAACTCCACGCTCCTGCCCGAGGCTCTGGCCCGTCTCGCGGCTGCCCACCCGGGTATCCGCATCGATCTGCTGGAGAACGAGCCGCCCGAATCCCTTCGCCGCCTGGCGCAGGGCGAGTGCGACATCTCCCTGGCGTTCACCTACCCGGGACTGCACGAGCACGTCCCGGACGATCTGGTGGAGACCCCGCTCCTGGAAGACCAGCTGACCGTACTGCTGCCCAGCGGACACCGGCTCGCCCGGCGCAGGGTCGTCCAGCTCACCGACCTGGCAGGGGAACGCTGGATCGCCGGGTGTCCGCGTTGCCGGGCCAACCTGCTGCACGAGTGCGAGGAGGCGGGCTTCGTACCTGACATCGCCTTCACCACGGACGACAACATGGCGGTGCAGAGCCTGGTGGCGGAAGGGCTCGGCGTGGCCATGGTTCCCGCACTCGTGCTGGCTTTCATGCACCGCGCAAAGGTGGCCGGCCGGCCGCTTCAGCCCGCTTCCCGGCGCAAGGTCTCTGCCTACGTCCTGCGGGAGCATCTGCGCATCCCCGCAACGGCGCTGGTTCTCCAAGAACTGAAGGCCGTGGCCGCGAGCAAGATGGGTTGTTGACCGCTCAATCCATAAGCGCTCCTTGGGACATGCGAAGAAACTGTCGTTGGACGTGATGACAGGAGCGGTCGGACGCTCTGCGTATGACTTCTGCTTCGACCGCTCCTGGCGCCTTCACGGCGGCCCGCACCACCGACCGTCTTGAAGCGCTGCTCGCCGGATTACGAGAAGACGTCGGGCGAGGCCTCCCGCCCGACCTGACCGCTCACCTCGTCGGTGAACGCCTCGCCCCCCACCTGGGCGCGCCCGATCTGCTCACCGACGAGCAACAGCAGGCCGACCCGACCCAGTACCGGCAGCACCTGCTGCACGCGGAGCACGACGGGAGCTTCTCCGTCGTCGCGCTCGTCTGGCTGCCTGGCCAGGGAACCTCCGTCCACGACCATGTGTCCTGGTGCACCACGGGGGTGCACCAGGGCCAGGAACGCGAGCGGCGCTACCGGCTCCTCCCGGCGGCGGACGGCGCCGCCAGGCTCGTCGCCACCACCGACGTACTCAACAAGCAGGGCGAGTTCTGCGGCTTCGCCCCTCCCGGAGACATCCACCGGGTCTGGAACGCCGGCCCATCCACGGCGATCTCACTGCACGTCTACGGCGCGGACATCTCCCGCCTCGGCAGCAGCGTCCGGCGGGTCTACCAGCTGCCCGCCGACTGCTGATGGCTCTCCTCAGGGAACGTCCTGCGCAACGGAGCAGGGAGCGTGAAGCGCCCGCCCTGCACCCGGGGCTCCTCCTCGCGGCATGCGGCCTCGCCTTCGCTCTCGCCATCCACCGGCTCGTTCCTGCCATGCCGATGCTCACCGTCGCCGTGGTACTCGGGATCCTGGCCGCGCACCTCCCCCGGCTGCGAAGGGTGGTGCGGGGATCCGCCCGCCCCGGACTGGCCTACGCGGGCAGGCGGTTGATGCGTGTCGGCATCGTCCTCCTCGGGCTCCAGCTCGGCCTCGACGACGTGGCCCGTCTCGGCTGGGCGACGGTCGTCATGACCCTGGCTGTCGTCCTGGCCACGCTGTCCGGCACCTGGTGGCTGGCACGGCGTCTGGGACTGCCGAGGGACCAGCCCCTGCTCATCGCCGCGGGCTACGCGATCTGCGGCGCCTCGGCCATAGGCGCCGTGGGTGAGGCCAGGGGCAGCGACGAGCGAGACGCGGCCACCTCGGTGGCCCTGGTCACCCTCTGCGGGACGCTCGCCATCGCCGTACTGCCACTGCTCCAGGGGCCACTGGGACTGAGCGACGCCGAGTTCGGGCGCTGGGTCGGCGCGAGCGTGCACGATGTCGGCCAGGTCGTCGCCACGGCGCAGACAGCCGGGGACGCGGCCCTCGGCGAGGCAGTGCTGGTGAAGCTGGTGCGGGTCGCGCTGCTCGCGCCGCTCGTCGCCGCCGTCGCACTGTGCTCGCGGCGCCCGAGCCGTGACGTGGTCGGGCCGGGCGAGCCGGGCCGCAAACGGGCGCCGCTGATACCGCTCTTCATCGTGGGCTTCCTCGCGGCGGTGACCCTGCGCAGCACCGGGCTGCTGCCGGGCGAATTCCTGGAGGCCGCTCACACCGGGCAGGAACTCCTGCTTGCCGCAGCCCTGTTCGGGCTCGGCAGCGCGGTCGACCTCCCCTCACTCGCACGCACCGGCGCGCGGACGGCCCTGCTGGGCCTCTCGGCATGGCTGGTCGTGGCAGGTGTCTCGTACGCCGGGGTGCTGCTGGTCGCGCGGTGACGCAGATGCGCTCAGTACCGGCCCACACGGAAGATCGGGCAGCGCGACACCAAGCCGCCGCTACTCCGGGAGGTTCACCGAGAACACCGGGCCGTCAGCGTCGGGGTCCTCCGACCCGTTGTAGCTGACGGTCCCGCCCTCGTCGCCGACGTCGAGGATGAGATGTCCCGTCACGGACTGACCGGGCTTGTACGCCCTGTCGAGACTCCGCCCGTCGCCGGCGCCGTCCCTCGTGGAGGCGTCCTGAGCGGCCGTGTCGGTGTCCTCCCACTCCATCCTGCCGTACGTCATGATCTCCGCCGGAGCGGCGCCCACGTTCTTCAACGTCAGCGTCAGCTTGACGTACTGACCGTTCTCCGGCTCGTTCGACCTGTCGGCCTGTTCGGCAGTCACGTAGTCCGCACTCACGACCTCGACGGACATCTTCGACGTGACCTTGTAGTTCTCGCCGTCCTCGTCCGTCTCGCCAGTGGCGAACTCGCCCGTCTCTCCGACCTCCAGTACGGGGCCGGCACCGGATGAGGACGCAGACTTCGACGCCTCAACGGCTGCTTCGTCGACCGGCGCTTCGCCCGCCGGCTCCTGGCTTGCGATCGAGTCCCCCGAGTCGCTCTCTGACGAACACCCCGCCAACAGAACGGCGGACAGCAGCACGGCCGGCACACAGGCACGGCGAATGTAGGCGCGCATCGCGCATCCCCCCATGAATCGGTGACCTCCCCCGGCCACACGGAGCAGCAAGCGTAATACCCCGCGCAGGACGAGGCGAACGAATGATCACAGCTCTGGTGGCGGCTTCCTTGCCTCGCCCCACCACCCACCCTGGCGGGGCGCTGGGGGTGGAGGCGACGTCTACAGGACGACCACGGCACGCTTTGGAGCCGGCCCCTGTGTGAACCCTCTACGCTGCAGCACGATCGGCGACGCTCGTTGATCACTTCAGGAGGATGGATGGGCGGCAACGAACGCATGTCCGCGTCCACGGCCACACGCAAGAGCGCAGCCGCGCTGCGGGCACGGCGCAGCCCACGCTCGGTTCGCGCAGCCGTGTTGTTCCTCCACGGCGGCCAAGCGCACAGTCGGGCCATGTCGCGCAGTTGGTATCCCTCACCGCTCCGAATGAGACCCTTCGTACGGGCAGTCGCCGCGGCCGTGCCGGATGACGATGTCCTGCTGGCCGAGGTGCGCTACAGGGTGTGCGGCTGGAACGGTCCCGACGCTGATCCTGTCCGCGACACCCGGCGGGCACTCAGGGAACTTGCCGCGCTGGCCGAAGACGTACCGGTCGTCCTGGTCGGTCACTCCATGGGCGGCCGTGCGGCGTTGCGCGCGGCCGTCGCCCCGCAGGTACGGGCGGTCCTCGCGCTTGCACCCTGGTGCCCGGAAGGGGAGCCGGTGGCCCACCTGCGAGGCAAGGAGGTGGTCGTCCTCCACGGTGACCGCGACCGAGTCACCGATCCGGGCGCGTCGGCGTCGTTCGTGAGCCGCGCGCGTGCGGCCGGCGCACGGGCCGAGCTGAAGATCATGGCCGGAGGGGGCCACGCCATGCTCCGCCGGAGCGGACACTGGCACCGCACCGCCGCGTCGACCGTGGTCGGCTTACTGGCCGACGCAGACGCCATCCGATGAGCCTTTCCCAGCGGCCCCGTGTCCGCCGGACGGACCGGCTTGGTGCCGGGCTGTCATCGAGTGTGATCGCTGCCGTGACGGGCCGACGCGGGTAAGGACAGGCCGGGGCCATCCGGGCCATGAGGAGGCACGAGTAGATACGTCGCCATCCCGGCCGTGACCAGACCCGCCGCGAGGAGCAGACCCTGCGGCAGCATCATGCCCGTGATCAGCATCGCCACGGAGAGGGTCAGCAGGGCCCAGACCGGGCCTCGTCGTCGCCGGTCTTCGGGCAGCTGACGCCCCGCTCCCGGATCGCGGGCGGCATGAGGGCCACTTGGTTGCGGGCCGCTTGGCTGCGTACGGGTTTCGTAGTGCAGGGGATCGGTACCGGGGCGGGGCATGACTCCCTCCTTGCGGGAACCGGCGGCAGTTGGGATCCATGCCACCGTCACATGGAGCCGCGTGGCTTCGCCATCGGGCGCCGTACCCATTTCTGGGTGCGTACGGACACCACCGTGCGCAGGTCATGGGTTGCGACCTGGGTGGCCTGCCGGGGCAGTGGTCACTTCCGGCAGCCCGGGGGCGGCGAGCCTTGCCTACGTGCGTTTGTGGAGTTCGATGGCGAGGGGTGTGGCCGTGAACATGGAGGAGTAGGTGCCTACGGCGAGGCCGATGAGCAGGGCGAGGGCGAAGTCGGTGAGGGAGTCGCCGCCGAGGACGGCCAGGGCTGTGAGGATGAAGGCGGCGCCCATGCCGGTGTTGATGGTGCGAGGCAGGGTCTGTAGGAGAGCGCGGTTGGCGATGGCTGTGAAGGGTGCCTTGGGGTCGCGTCGGCTCAGGTCCCGGATGCGGTCGAATACGACGACGGAGTCGTTGACCGAGTAACCGATGACGGTGAGCAGCGCGGCGAGGAAGACGCCGTCGATGGGCTTTCCCAGCCAGGCGAAGATGCCGGTGAGGATCACCACGTCGTGGGCGAGGGCAGCGACCGCGGATGTGCCGAACAGCCAGCGGAAGCGTGCCGCGAGGTACAGCAGTTGAGCGCCCAGGGCGACTGCGAGAGCGATCAGAGCGCCCTGGCGTAGTTCCTTGCCGAGACTTGGGCCGATGGCTTCGTCGCGGAGCTTCTCGGCGTCACCGGCCAGGGCACCGATGGTTTGGGTGACGGTGGCCGCTTGCGCGCGCGTCAACTGGTCGGTGCGGACGGTGAGTTGGGTGTCGCCGGATGTCTGGACGACGGCACGGGGGAACCCTGCGTCGGCAAGGACGGTGCGGGCCCGGTCGGGGTCTACGGGGGTGGCGGTGGTGTATTCGATGAGACGGCCTCCGGTGAATTCAATGCCGAAGTCGAGGCCGCGTGCGGCGATTCCGGAGGCGGCCAGGACCAGGACGGTGGCGGAGGCGGCCAGCCAACGCCGGGGGCTGCGCATCAGGTGGGGATCGGTGCGGGCGAGGCGGTCGCGGGCCGCACCGGTGTGGGCGATGCCGGTGAGGCGTGGGCGGCGGCGCAGCCAACGCCGGGAGGCGGCGTACTCGGCGAGGGCACGGGTGATGACCAGGGCGCTGAACATGGAGGCGAGGACGCCGATGCCCAGGGTGACGCCGAAGCCGCGCACGGGTCCTGAAGCGAGGAAGAACAGCAGGCCGGCGGCGATGAGGGTGGTGATGTTGGAGTCGGCGATCGCGCTGAAGGCGCCGCGGAATCCTGCGTTCAGGGACGAGCGCGGGCTGGGCCGGTTGCGGGAGGCGTACTCTTCCCGGGCTCGTTCGAAGACCAGGACGTTGGCGTCGACGGCCATACCGATGGCCAGCACGAACCCGGCAAGACCCGGCAGGGTGAGGGTGGCGCCAAGGGCGGCGAGGGCGGCGTAGGAGATCAGGCCGTAGCAGGCCAGCGCCATGGTGGCCAGAGCGCCCATGAGCCGGTAGATCACGATGATGAACAGCGCGGTCAGCGTGGTGCCCACGGCCGCGGCCCAGGCGCTGGCGGTAATGGCCTGGGCGCCCAGGGTGGGGCCGACGGTGCGCTGTTCGACCGTGTCGACGGGTACGGCCAGCGCGCCGCCGTTGATGAGCAGGGCCAGGTCCTTGGCTTCGTCGGCGGTGAAGGATCCGGTGATCTGCGTGGTGCCGCCGCCGATTCCGGAGCCGCATGCGACCGAGGGGTCGACCTGCGGCGAGGAGATGATCTTGTTGTCCAGGACGATGGCGACCCGGCGGGATGGATCCTCTGCGGGGTGGCAGGCGGCCTGGCCGGTCAGGCGGGCCCAGCCGTCGCGGCCGGAACCCTCGAAGTCGACGGCGACCTGCCATCCGGCAGCGCTTCGCTGGTCGAATTGGGCGACTGCCTCCTTGACGTCCTTGCCGGTCAGCGAGGCTGCTTCAAGGCTCAGGAGCCGGCCCGACTCGTCGGCCAGGACTTGTTGGCGGGGCCGTTTGGGCAGCGGTTTCGCGGTGTCGTCGGCACTGGCGGCCGTGCCCACGACGCGGTGGAAGGTGAGCTGGGCGGTGCGGCCGAGCACGTCCGCGGCCTTGGCCGGGTCCTGTACGCCGGGCAGTTCGACAACGATCCGGTTGTCGCCGGATCGGGCGAGGGTGGGTTCGGCGACGCCGAGCGCGTCGATGCGGCCGCGCAGCACCTCCAGGGTTCGGTCGGTGGCATCGGCGTCCGCGTCGGCGGTGGCGGTGGCGGTGGCGGTGGGGCGGGTTTCCAGCACGATCTGTGTACCGCCGCGCAGATCGAGTCCGAGGTGGACAGGGACGGTGAGGGCGACGTACAGCGACAGGGCAAGGGCAGCGAGGGCGAGCAGCCCTCGGATGCGCAGGGCGCGGGTCAAGTGGGCCTCCGGCAGGCACACCACGGCCAGGACAGTGGCAGCGGTGACGAGGAAGTTGGGAGAGGTTCAGGTGCCTGAGGCCGGTGGTGGCGCCCGCCCTTGGTGACGGCCCGTCAGGTGCGGAGAGGCGGGCCGGTTCGCCGCCGGCGCGGACGTGTGTGCGGACTGCGGCGGGCTGTAGGCCCTGCAGTACGAGGCGAGGGTGGCGGTGACCGGCGGTGAAAGACGCTCGTCGGGGATGTCGCGATGGCCTCGGACCAGCGCGTCGCAGACAGCGAAGTGCCCATCGTCTGCGTGCGGTTCGCCGACGGCCTGTACAACTACGGGAGTCATTGCCGCGCTGTCGGTGAAGTCAGGGTTGCCCTGCGCCGACGGGCTGACCACAGCAGCGAGGATGGCCAGCAGGACAGCGATCACTCCGGCAGGGCCGAGGCCGCCCGCGCGGGGGGCGGTTTGCAAGGAGCGTGCCATGCGCCGTCCCCTTCTTGGTCTGGCGGTGGCTTCGTGAAAGCCGGGGTGTCGGGGACCTCAAGGTCCCCGCTGGGGAGTGGCAGCCGGAACCTTGAGGCAGTTCAGAAGGGCGAACCGGGTCAGGGTTCGATGAGGCCGGCGCGGATGGCGTAGCGGGTGAGTTCCAGGCGGTCTCGCAGGCCGAGTTTGTGCAGCAGGTTCGCCCGGTGCCGGTGGACGGTCTTGATGCTGATGAAGAGCATCTCGGCGATCTCCTTCGAGGAGTGGCCCTCGGCAACGAGCTTGAGCACCTCCTCTTCCCGGGGCGTCAGCACCTGGTCGGGAGGTTCCTCGCCCTGGCGGACGCGGTCGAGGTAGTTGCGGATGAGGGCGGTGACCGCACCCGGGTAGAGGAAGGGCTCGTCACGCATGGCCGCCCGGCAGGCGGCGACCAGGTCGCGGTCGGCCACGGACTTCAGCACGTACCCGCTGGCGCCGGCCTTGAGCGCCTGGAAGAAGTACTGCTCGTTGTCGTGCATGGTCAGCATCAGCACGCGCACGTCCGGCCTCAGCGCGATCAGTTCGCGGGCGGCCTGCAGGCCGGTCATCCGGGGCATGGCGATGTCCAGCACGGCCAGGTCGACCTCGTGGGTGCGGGCCGATGCGATCGCCTCGGCGCCGTCGCCGGCCTCGGCGACGACCTGAAGGTCCGGTTCCTGGTCCAGGATGAGCCGCACGCCGCGCCGCACCAGCGCGTGGTCGTCGGCGAGGAGGATCCGGATCACGGGCGTGTCGCTTGTGGTCATGACTGCTTCCTGGGAACGGGCACGGTCAGCCGAACCTGTGTGCCGTCCAGCGGTTGGGAGGTGACATCCAGCGTGGCCCCGATGAGCAGAGCCCGCTCGCGCATCCCGCGGAGCCCCGCGCCTTCCTGCGCGACTCCCGTCCCTCTGCCGTCGTCCGCGACAGCCAGCACCACCGTGTCGTCCGTGTGGCTCAGGCGCACCTCCACCCGGTCGGCCTCGGCGTGGCGGGCCACGTTCGTCAGGGCCTCCTGAGCGACGCGGTACAGCACCAGTTCGGTTTCCTGATCCAGTTCGGGCAGGCCGACATCGAAGTGGCGCACCACACGCAGCCCGGTGTGGGTGGCGAACTCGGTGGCCAGCGAGGTCAGGGCACTGGCCAGGCCGAGATCCTCCAGTACGCCCGGCCGTAGCCGGCGCACCAGGCGGCGGACCTCGTCCAGGCTCCCCCGGGTGATCTCCTGTGCCTGCTGGAGATCACCGCGCAAGGGCTCATCCGCGTCGTCCGCTGCCCGTTTCAGCGTCAGCAGGACCGCGGTCATGCTCTGGCCGACCTCGTCGTGGAGTTCCTGGGCGATGCGGCGCCGCTCGGCCTCCTGCGCGAGCAGTGCGCGGGCGCTGCTCGCGGCCCGCTCATGCTCAAGCCTGTCCAGCATGGCGTTGAAGGTGCGGATCAGCTCGGCGGTCTCACCGCGGCCGTGCTCCGGCAGCCGCTGCCCGGGGCGCAGAAGGTCGACGGTGGTCATCAACCGCGTGAGCCGGTCCAATGGGGCGAGCCCGATGCGCAGCAGGGCGGCGTTGGCGATCAGCATGACAGCCAGGCCGGCCACGAGGATGATCGCCTCGGTCAGCAGGACCGGTACGGAAACGGTCACCGGAGCCCACAGCAGCAGCGCGGTCGCGCCTCCCAGCACCACGGCGTTGAGAACGAAAATCCGCCAGAACAGGGACACCGGGATGACGCCTTCCTTTTCGTGACACGGCTCTGTCTGTCTTGTCGGTCAACGCGTTCCCCGAGCACGAGCCGCGGCCACTGCTCTGACCGGCCTGCTGCCAGCCTGCCCCGCCCGGCTGGATCCGTCGATGGGCTCCAATGCCCATTTCCGCACCTCGGCGTGCATACGGCGCGGTGGGCCCCGGTAACGGCCGCAGATGGGTATCACGCCCGATGGGTTTCACCCGGCGTATCGGCCACGGTGGGGGGCATGACCACCAACCGTGATCCCCCGACGCCTCGGCTCCCAGTCCCGCTTCCGTACGCCATCCGCGCCCTCCGCACTATCCGTCTTTCGTAGGTAAGGACCGACCATGTCGCTCGATACGCCCCGCACCGAATCCCGTCCTGTGCGTCTGACTGCGCACGAGGCCCGCCAACGCCTGGAGCACGAACGCGGCTCCCGGCTGACGCAGCTACAGGCCATGGACGAGGCCGGGCCTGGCGCGGCGGAGCAGCTGATGTCGGTACAGAAGGACACGATCGAACGGGTCCTCAAGGAGATCGAGGCTGCCTTTGCCCGTGTCGACGACGGCAGCTACGGAACCTGCCTGGGCTGCTCCACGACCGTCCCGGTCGAGCGCCTGGAGATCCTGCCCTACACACGGTTCTGCGTCTCCTGCCAGATCAATGCCGCCTGACACAACCGCCACCCAGTCTCCGTCTCCTGCCCTGCCCTGCCCGAGGGGTGAAGTGGTGAACCAACAGATCATCAGTGGCCGCGACACGACCCTGTCGGTCGAGGACCTTGCCGCGCTGCGCGAGAACCTGCGCGAGCAACGTCTGTTCCGCCAGGAACAGCTCCAGCAGCTCACCGTCCCCGCCACGAGCCGCACCGAGGCGCTGCTCGACCGGCGGGCCGCTTCTCAGCTCGAAGTGCACGTCAAACTCGCCGCCTCCGCCCGCATGGTGCTCGCCGACGTGGAAGCGGCCCTGACACGCATGGATCAGGGCCGCTACGGCACCTGCCACCTGTGCCGCAGGCCCATTGACCGCGAGCGTTTGATGATCGTGCCGCAGGCCCGCTACTGCGCCCGCTGCCAGCAGGTCAGAGAGGCCGGACGATGACGGCACAAGCCCGCCCCCGGACCGCGACCGCCCCGAACCGTACCTGGCCCTTGTACCGCCAGTGTTCCGGGATCGCTCTCGACCTCGGCAGCGCCCGAACCCGCGCCTGGGTGTCCGCCCGCCGAACGATCCTCGACGTGCCCACGGTGACCTTGCCCGGCGACGGCACGACCCACCCCATCCTGCGCGGCACCATCGTCGACACCCCCGCCACCGCCCGGATGCTCGACCGCCTGCTCGGCCACCTCCTGCCCCGCTTCGGCAGTCGCCTGATCGTCCTGACCACGCCCGTCCTGGGTGGAGTCACCTTCCGGAAGGAGGCCCGCACCGCACTGGAACCCCTGCGGCCGCACACCGTGCTGACCGTCCCCTCCGCACGAGCCGTGGCCACGGCCGCCGGTGCCGGTCTGACCCGGCCGCTGCTCGTGGTGGACATCGGCGCCGACATCACCGAGGTCGTCCTGCTCGCCGACGGCACCGTGACCGATGCCCGCCACGCCGTCCTGGGCACCAGCGACCTGGACCGTCTCACCCCGCCCACGCAGATCACCGACGCGGTCACCGCAATGGTGACCACGATGCTGGAGGAAGACCACACCACGCAGACGCTCGACGCCCTGCAACGGGGGGTACTCCTGGCCGGCGGAGGCGCGCTGCGCCCCGACATCACCTACCCCCTCGCCGCCCGGCTGCACGCCCCCATCAAGCCCGTTGCCGCCCCGCACACCGCCGCTGTCCGCGGCGCGGCAAGACTCCTCGAAGCCGCGCACACCCACCCGTCGACGACCGGAGCCGCCGAACTCCCCGAGCCGTCGCACTGAGTTCGGCCTACGGCTGTCGCCTTTATCGGGGTCCTCACTGGTTTCCGGGCTGTCGGCCTGGTTGGAACCTCACATTCGAGCCGAGCATCTCGGGAGGCGGTCTGTGGAGACACGGAGGTGCTCCTGGCCGAATGCCGCAGGCGGCAGCCGACGGCCCGGCGCTGGCGGGGCCCGCTGCAGGACTGGACAGTCGGCTACGGTTACCGGCCGTTGCGGTCCGCGGTGTGGCTGTTGTTCGTGCTGATCGCTGGGACGGGCACCTTTGCCGTCCACCATCCGCCCGCGGTGAAGCCGGCCGCAGCGCTCATTGCCGCCGGCTGGATCCTCGCCACGACCGTCGCAGCCGGACTCACTCGCGCGCCGGCCCGGAGGTAGTCCGACACGACGTACCGTCCGAGTTCATTGCCGTGCACCGCAAGTATCTTGCGACGCATGGCAATAGCTGACTATCTTGTACCGCATGACAAAGGGGCGGCCCGCTAGCGGTGACCAGCGTCGTAGTCAGATGCTGCGCGGAGTTCTCGATCTGTGCCTGCTGTCGCTGATCGCCGAACGACCGCGCTACGGCTTCGAGTTCGTGACGGCACTCGCCGACAGCGGGCTCGATCTCGTAAGCGAAGGCAGTATCTATCCGTTGCTCGCCCGGATGGAGCGGGAGGGGCTCATCTCCTCGTACAGCGCCCCGTCGGCCAGCGGTGGCGCCCCCCGCAAGTACTACCGCCTGACCGAAGCGGGACGTACCGAACTGACCAGCGGCCGGGCCGTGTGGCACGCCTTCAGCGGGCGTGTGGGGCGGATCCTGACCGACACCGAACCCACGGGGGGAAGCGCACCATGACGGACCAGCGAACCATGACGAAACAACAGGTACTCGCGGTCTGCCGCAGCAACTGGGAGTACCGGGGCATCGACGACGGATCCGTCCGGGAGATGCTCGACGAGCTCTCCGCCCATCTGGAGGACGCGGCGGCCGCAGGGCGCACGCCTCAGGACGTCGTGGGCGACGACGTCAAGGAGTTCGCCGCGTCGTGGGCGCGGGCCCGCGCTCCGCTCCCCCGCCGGCTGCTGCGCACCGCGGCGATGGTCTGCTTCGTGATCGGCTGGCTGCTGCTGGCCACGTGTCTGGTCCGGTGGACCACCGAACGAGTCGTCAGCGTCGACGAGGTCGCCTTCTGGGCCGTCGTCGCAGCGGTCACGGTCGCCTGGGAGTTGCGGAGCGGCCGCCTCGGGCTCGTAAAGAACCTTGCGGTCGCGCTGGTTGCCGGCTTGGGCGCGGTGCTGCTCTCCCAGTGGCTGGTCGGCGACAGGGCGCTGTTCACCTTGCCACTGTGGGCCGCCCCGGTGCTGCTCCTTCCCGGACTGCCGTATGCCGTCGCCGATGCGCGAGGCAGGAAGAGCAGGTGAGATCGACTGGGACATCGCGGGCGGGTCGGCAAGGCGGCCTCGGTGGAGTTGCCCGATCCCCGCGTTGCCGACAATCCACTCACGAACCACGCTGTTAGTGGCGACGGCGTTCACTCGCTCGGTGGCTCTCCGGCAAGACCGTGCGAGCCTCGTCGCGTCGGCTCCTTGTACGAACGCGGGAGGTGCCAGTCATGGACATGAAACTCGAGGTCGTCGTGGTGCCGGTGTCCGACGTCGACCGGGCCAAGGGCTTCTACACGCGCCTGGGCTGGAGGCTGGACGCGGACGTCGCCGCGGACGAGAACTTCCGGGTGGTGCAGGTGACGCCGCCGGGCTCGCCGGCGTCGGTCATCTTCGGCGCCTCGGTCACGTCCCAGACGCCGGGCTCGGCTCAGGGGCTGCACCTGATCGTGGACGACATCAACGCCGCACACGATCAGCTGAAGCGGCTCGGCGCCGAGCCGAGCGAGGTGTTCCACGACGCGGGCGGCGTCTTCCACCACGCCGGGACCGACGCCCGGGTGCCAGGTCCCGATCCGCAGCGCACCAGCTACGGCTCGTTTCTGTCCTTCAGTGACCCGGACGGCAACGGCTGGCTCCTTCAGGAGATCACGGCCCGCCTCCCCGGGCGCCTCGATCCCGCGACCACGACGTTCACCTCGGCCGAAGACCTGGCAAACGCACTGCGCCGCGCCGCGGCTGCGCACGGTGAGCACGAGGCGCGCATCGGTGCGGAGGACCCGAACTGGCCGGACTGGTACGCCCAGTACATGGTGCGCGAGCAGGCAGGAACCGAACTCCCGTCGTAGTCGCTGCGACCGCCTCAGACCTCGGCGAGGCCGTCTGGATGGATGCGGCGGGGCCTGGCCTGTTCACGTTCTTGGTCATGCCGTCGCCCCGCGTCGCCTTGGCCGGCCGAAGTCAGCTGGGCGTGAGCCGGCCGGCGTCAGCTGGGCGTGAGCACCATCCGGAAGCGGGCGGCTCCGGAGAGCATCTTCTGGTAAGCCTCATCGGCGTGGTCCAGCGGCGCGGTCTCGGTGATTGGCCGGATGCCATGCAGGACGCTGAACGCCATGGTGTCTTCCACGTCCTGCGAAGTGCCGGATGGATGGCCGCGGACGACACGGCCGCTGAGAAGCAGCTGGGCGGGGGTGGTGCTCATGGGTGCGGGATCCGCCCCGATGATCACCAGCTCCCCTCGCGGTGTCAGGCCTTCCACGGTCGCACTGATGGCCTGGGAGTTTCCGGCGGTTGCCAGCACGGTCCTCGCACCGCCGAGGGCCTGGAGCGCCTCCGCGACCGGGACGTCCGAGGTGCTGTCGATGTAGTGGTGGGCGCCCAGCCGCTTGGCGGACTCGGCCTTCTCGGCGCCACGGGCGATCCCCACGGTCTCGAAGCCCATGGCGACTGCGTACTGGACTCCGAGGTGCCCCAGGCCACCCAGGCCAAGGACGGCGACGAGGTCGCCGGGCTCAGCGGGGCTGCGTCGCAGTCCGTGGAACGTGGTCACGCCGGCACAGGCCATGGGCCCCGCGTCGGTTGCCGCGAGATCGTCAGGGATTTTGGCGAGGGCGTCGGCGGGCGCGATCATCTTCTCCCCGAAGCCTCCGTCGTAGGTCCAGCCAGGAACTTTCAGGTTCTCGCAGACGATGAAGTCGCCTTGCCGGCAGCGTGTGCAGTGGCCGCAGCTACCGCCGAACCAGCCGACCGCCACTCGGTCGCCCACCTGCCACCCCCGCTCGTGCACCCCGTCGCCCAGTTCCTCGATGTGCCCGGCGATCTCGTGTCCAGGCACGTCCGGGAACGAGACACCAGGTAGGCGACCATCGACGAAATTGGCGTCGCTGTGGCAGATACCGCAGGCCTCCACGGCGATCCTGACGTGACCGGGGCCGGGCTGCGGCACCTCTCGCTCGGCGATCTCGAGGGTGCCGCCTGGGGCCGTCACCTGCGCGACTCGGTAGCTGTTCATTGGTCCCTCCAGTGGGCGAATGCAAGGGCCTGATACCAGGGCAACAGGTCTGGCGCGATCACGCGCGTCGAGTCCTGTGCGCATGCGCTGACCTGGATGAGACCGCCCGTGGTACGTGGCAGCCGTTGCCGCCCGTGGATGCCGAAGCTGTCTGTCCGCCGGGGCGAAGGGACAGCACGTGGACAGCACGTAGGCCGGTCCCCCCGAGAGCGGCTGCCCCAGCCTTTAGCGCGTTCTGAGATCGCACGCGAGTTTGGTGTCACCGTCGGGGTCCGCGTAGATCATGGCCGGCAGCGGCACGTGCAGCACGGACGACGCGTCCTCCCGGCGCCAAGCGCCCCATTTGACCGTCGAATTGCTTCCTTCCATCGAGCGGGATCCAGGGCCGTGATCCGCTTGAGGCCACGGTGGGGCATCCGATGCCGCCGCTCCTCAAGCGGATCCATCTCGGTCACAGGCGGATGACGATGAGGGCGATGTCGTCGGGGGCGCCCCTTGCAACGCCGAGGCGGGTCAGCAGTTCGTCGGCGAGCTGGTCAGGGGCGAGAGAGCTGACCTGGGCCAGGGCCGTCGTCAGACGTGTCAGGCCGACGTCGATGTCCTCGTCGCGGCGCTCGATCAGGCCGTCCGTGTACAGCACGAGGGTGTCCCCCACGGTGTAGGCGAGGCCGGCCTGAGGGCGGGGGACATGGTGCTCGCGGGCGCCGAGCGGCGGGTCGGTGGCTTGGTCCAGGAGTTCGCAGGTGGCGTCGGAGTGGAGCAGGACGGGTGGCGGGTGTCCGGCATTGCTGTAGATGATCAGCTTGCTGCGGGTGTCGATCAGTACCTTGACCGCGGTTGCCGCCGTCGCGCCGTCCAGGGAGCGGGCGTACAGACCAAGGACTTCCAGGGCCTGGGCGGGGCTGGGAGTGGTGCGGATGACGGCGCTCAGTGCGCTGCGCAGCATTCCCATGACGGCGGCGGCGTGCAGGCCGTGGCCGACAACGTCTCCGACCGCCGCGGAGTAGCGGTCGGGTGGCAGGTCGACGACGTCGTACCAGTCGCCGCACACGTTCAGTGAGGTGGTCGCCGGCAGGTAGCGGACCGCGATGTTCTCGGTGTGGTGGTCCAGGTCGGGGGCGGAGAGCATGGCTTCCTGCAAGGTGACCGCGACCTGCCGTTCGCGGGCGTGGGCCTGGCGCAGTTCCTCATTCAAGTGGTGCAACTCGCGGGCCCGCGCGAACAACTCGGCCGCCATGCCCTTCTCGCGTTCGGTGAAGCCCGCGGTGAGCGCGCGCGCCCGGCGTGACCGGATGAAGACGGTTACGTCTTCGGCCCGTTGAACGATCCACTTCACGCTGCCGTCAGCCCCGGAAATAGGTGTGTGAATCTCCGACCACCAGCGCTCTTCGAATTCGCCCGGATGCTGGAGGGCGGGGATGTCGTACCGCTGAAGCACCAGGGTCTCCGGTTCCCCGGTCTCCAGGACCCGGAGCAGTGAGGCCTTCAGGTTCCGCTGCGCCTCGACGGGGGCATGGGGGTTTTCCGGCAGTGCGTCGAAGAAGTACTTTCCGACCAGCTCGTTCCGGGACCGCCCGGTGGCCTGCAGGTATGCATGATTGACGTAGCGGATCACCAGGTCCGTACCCATCACCAGGTACGGGCTCGGTGTGGCGTCGAAGAACGCCGTGAATTCAATCTCCGCTGTCATCGGGCGCTCTCCCAGAGTTGCGAGTGCGACCGCCTGTACCTCCAATCTACGAGCGAATCGGCAGCCGGGCTCAACCAGCCTCACTTGGCTCAAGACATCCCACCGAACTGTCCGGGCGGGACGCGCCACGAAATCGAGGCCAGTGCGGCTGCCCGCGTGTGGTTCTTGGCTACGGTCCAGATGCCCGCCTGGTCTGCTCGTCCCCCTCGCGGTAGAGCACCAGGTGCTCATGGAAGAGAACGCCGTCGCGGACGTCGCCGGTGGCGGTGAAGCCGGTGTCGTCGACGTAGTCGATGTGGTTGCCGGTGACCGTATAGCTGCCGGTGTAGGCGCTGAGGCGGTTGCCGCGGGCTTCGTCGTAGCGGCCGTCGGGCAGGAGTTCCTGGCGGATGAAACCGTCCGCTGTCACCCACATTCCGACGTAGGGGTGAGGGTCGCGGAGTGTGTCGGTGCTGGTCATGGCTCTACGGTCGCCTGGGCGCCCGGCGGCAACCAGGCCACAGTCTGCCCAGGTGAGAGCTTCCTGGGTGTCGCGCACCCAGGACGGACCGTGGGCCGGGCCCATGCCCCATTTCCGCAGGCGGGGGAACGGATGGTGGGTGTCCGACACCTAGGTACAGCGTGGCCTGGTTCCGGATCCACCGCGCACCGAACCTAATGGTCGGGTGGCCACTGCGGCTGCCGAACCCTCGCCTCGGACCTGTACCGGCGCCCATCTCGCGCAGCGGGGAAACCTACGCGGCGACCCCACTGAGGAGCAGGCAATGAGCACCACCGAGACCGGCACCGTGAGCTGGAACCCCGAGGCTCTCAAGGAGATCCTTTCGAATGACGAGGGGCGTCCCGTCCTCTTCGCCCACGCCCGCATCCTGACGATGGACCCGCTGATCGGAACCATGAGCGGCGCCGACCTCCTGTTCGTCGGCTCCCTGCTCGTGGGGGTCGGCCCGGGCATCATCACCGCGGCGGGGGACGACAACGCCATCGTGGTCGACTGCACCGGCCTGACCATCGCCCCCCGCCCGTCGTGGACACCGTCGCGCCGGCGGGTGGCCGCGGCCACCGCTCCGAGTACGTCGCGACGCTGACCCCGGGCAGCGCCCCCGACTTTCTGGTGCTGCCTGACGAACTCGCCGCGGACGTGCCGAGCGCGGTGACCACCCTCATGACCCGGCCCGGGCAGGTCCGCGCACTCGTCGCAGCAGGCCGCCCGGTCCTGTGGGCCGGCACCGACGTTCCTGCCAAGGCCGGTACGGGATCGACGGCGACCGCATCGACTACCTGGACGACCTCGGCTTCTGGGCCTACGGCGAGTTCCAGGGCCACGAACTGCACCACGCGGGCTATGTCATGAAGCTCGGCTGACCCTCCCCCTCCAGAGCACGGCCCATCCTCACGGCCCTGTCCGCCGTACAGAAGGAACACCTCTCATGAACGTCAACGACACCACCGGCGCCGCCGTCCTCGAAGAGCTCCGGCGTCGGCCGGCCGACCGGCGGCGCATCCTCTTCACCGGCGCGACCCTCGTCACCATGGACCCCGACCTCGGCGTCATCAACGGCGGCCACCTCCTCGTCGAGGGCGACACGATCACCGCCGTCGGCCGTCACCTCGACGCGGACGGTGCGGTGGTCGTCGACGCCACCGGCACGATCCTCACCCCCGGATTCGTCGACACCCACCGGCACGCCTGGCAGGCCCAGCTGCGCCGGATCATGCCGGACGTCGACGACCTCGGCGGCTACGTCATGTCCACCCTGGCCGGATACGCCACCGTCTACCGGCCCCAGGACATGTACATCGGTACCCGGCTCGCCGCCCTGACCGCGATCGACAGCGGCATCACGACGATGCTCGACTTCTCCCACAACTCCCGCACCCGCGAGCACTCCGACGCCGCCATCGAAGCCCTCGTCGACACCGGCATCCGCGGCGTACACGCCTCCATGGGGCCGCACTTCGGCGAGTGGGACCGGCAGTGGCCCGGCGACCTGACCCGCCTCAAGGACCAGTACTTCAGCAGCAGCGACCAGTTGCTCACGCTGCGCCTCGCGACGCTGGCCACCGACGAGATCGCCGGCCCGGTTCTCGCATACGGCCCCGAACTCGCGTGCGTCGCGGCGGAGTTGGGAATCGGCGTGAGCGTGGACGCCGTCTTCGGCACGTCCTCCTCCGACGCGGTCCTGCGCTGGGCCCAGGACGGCGTCCTAAGCCCCGACGTCACCCTCATCCACTCCACGGGACTGACCGCCGAGGCATGGAAGGCCATGGGAGGGACAGGTACCACGGTCGCCCTCGCCCCCACCTCCGACGCCCAGATCGGACTGGAGACCGCGATACCGGCCGTCGACGAGGCCCTCGCCGTCGGCATCCGCCCCGGACTGAGCATCGACGTCGAAGTCGCCCTGGCCAGCGACATGTTCACGCAGATGCGGGCCCTGCACGCCATCCAGCGGATGCGCGCGGTCCACGCCGCCTACGGCACCGACGATCAGCCCTCGCGCATCACCACTCACGACGTCCTGGACTTCGCCACCCTCCAGGGCGCCCACACCAACGGCCTGGCCGGCGTCACCGGCTCACTCACTCCGGGCAAGAAGGCCGACCTGCTGGTCATCCAGGCCGAGGACCTCAACAACATGCCGCTCAACGACCCGATCGGCACGATCGTGCTGGGCTCCGACGCCCGCAACATCAGCGCCGTCCTCATCAACGGCGAGCCCCGCAAGTGGGACGGACACGTCCTCGACGTCGACCTGAACGCCCTGCGCGGCGAGGTGCAGGCCTCTCGCGAATACGTACTGAACACCCCGGCCACCGCCTCCTGAACATCCCCGCCGCCCCGGCATTCCCTTCATCGTTCCCCCATGGCTGCTTGTTCTGGTCGGCCGCGAAACGCCTAGTCTTGCCCCATGAGCAGTGGGACACCTTTGGGTGCTTTCCTCAGAGCCCGCCGAGAAGCCCTCAAGCCACACGATGTCGGTCTTCCCGAACACGGGCGACGCCGGGTGCCGGGACTGCGCAGAGAGGAAGTCGCACTCCTCGCCGGGGTCAGCGCCGACTACTACATCAGGCTGGAACAGGGTCGCGAGAACAGCCCGTCCCCGCAGGTCCTCGATGCCGTGGCACGGGCCCTGAGACTGGACGCGGAAGCCACCGGTCATCTCAACCGCCTCTGCCTCACCGCCTCGCAGCGCCCACGCGACTGGGGCGAGAGGGACGTCAGCCGGCAGTTGTTGCAGCTGATGGACGGATGGGAGCACACTCCGGCCTTCGTCGTCGGCCCGGCCCTCGACATCATGGCGGGCAACTCCCTCGCCACAGCCCTCCACAGCGGATTCGAGAAGTTCGACAACCTCGCCCGCATGATGTTCGTCGACCCCGCAGGACGCGAGTTCTACCAGGAATGGGAGCGAGCCGCGCACTCCTGCGTCGCCGAAATCAGGGCCGCGTACGGACGCGACCCCGAATCGGCCCGTATTGCCGAAGTCGTGGCGGAACTGTCCGACCAGAGCGTGGAGTTCGCTGAAATCTGGCGGATGCACGACGTGAAGGCGAAGTCCCAGGAGGGCAAGCATCTCAAACACCCTCAGGTCGGAGATCTGCACATCACGTTCGCGGCTTTCACCGTCAATGGGGCCTCGCACCAGCAACTGGTGGTTTATCAGGCTGAACCGGCCAGCCCGGCAGCGGCCGCGTTCGAGACGCTGAGGGCCATGGCCACACAGCCGGAGCAGGCCCAGGCAGCGGTGCCCGTGACCGGCCAAGTGTGAACTGCTGCAGATACACAGGGCGTTCGGACGTAGGTTGTGCCGTGAAGCATCCATACTGCGGTTCAAGAACGGACACGACTCATGACCGACCCCGTGACGACGCCGGAACCGGCGAACCACCAGAACATCGACACTTCGGTTCCGCACTCCGCCCGCATCTGGAACTACTGGCTCGGCGGCAAGGACAACTACCCCGTCGACGAGGAAGCAGGCGACGCGTACACCGCGGTTTTCCCCGGCATCGTCACCATCGCCCGCTCCAGCCGCGCCTTCCTGCGCCGCAACATCACGTATCTCGTCTCCGAGGCGGGCATCCGGCAATTCCTGGACATAGGCACCGGTCTTCCAACCGCCCAGAACACCCATGAGGTCGCCCAGCGACTGGCCCCCGAGACACGGATCGTCTACGTCGACAATGATCCGATGGTGCTCGCCCACGCTCGCGCCCTGCTCTACTCCACCCACGAGGGCGCGACCGCCTACATCGACGCCAACGTGACGGACCCGGACCGCATCCTGGCAGCCGCCGCGAAGACACTGGACTTCGGCCGCCCCACCGCGCTCATCCTCAGCAACATCCTGGGCCACGTGCCCGACTACGATCAGGCACGCTCCATCGTCACCCGGCTGATGAGCGCCCTGCCCTCGGGCAGCTACCTCTCCATCAACGACGGATCGCGCGGCATCGACCCGGTCTTCGAGCAGGCCCAGGACGCCTACAACAGCAGTGGCGCCGTTCCTTACAACCTGCGCACGGTCGATGAAATCACCACGTTCTTCGACGGCCTGGACCTCATCGCACCTGGCGTCGTCTCGGTGACGCAGTGGCGACCGGAGCCGGGTTCGCCCACCGGGGAGGTCGTCGCCGAGCACGGCGGTCTTGCCCGGAAGGCGTAGGACTCGGCGTCTGCGTGCAGCTCCGAGAGGGTCCCCCGGCGAACTGCGGGCCCGCCGCCGCAACCAGCGCCGCCGACGAACCCGGCGGGATGACGTCCGGCAGGCTCCTGCTCCGCGGCCGACGCCGGCGTGCATGCGTCGGCCGCAGTGGAGGACGATGGGAGGGCGGACACTTGCGCCGGAACACGTCCGCCCAGCAGCACGGCAGCCCGATCTGCGGCAGGGAAGGAGGTCGGGCATGGGGCCGACCGAACCCTTCCGGGATGATCCCGGCACGTCGGGTGGGGTTGCGTCCCGGCCGGGCGGCCTGCTGGATGTGCTGAACGTGGCCGCGGTCCTCCTCAACGCCGAGGGCAGGATCGATCTCTGGAGCCCACAGGCCGAGACCCTCTTCGGCTACACCGCCGAGGAGGCACTGGGCCAGTACGCGGCCCGGCTGTTGATCGACAGAGAGCACCTCGACACGGTGCTGGCACTGTTCACGCAGGTCATGGAGGACGGCGAGAGCTGGGCAGGGGTCTTTCCCGTACGGCACAAGGACGGCAGCAGGCGCTTGGTGGAGTTCCGCAACATGCGGTTGCAGGACGACCACCGTGAGTACTGGGCCCTGGGTCTGGCCACGGACCAGGCGACGCTACGGCAGGTGGAGCGCAACCTGGCCCTGTCCGCCCAACTGGTGTCCCAGTCACCGATCGGTCTGGGCATGCTGGACACCGATCTCCGGTACATCTCCGTCAACCCCGCGGAGGAACGGATGAACGGCGTGCCGGCCACCGAGCACATCGGCCGCCACGTCCACGAGGTGGTGCCCTACCTGGACAAGTCCTTCGAAGGCGCCATGCGTGAAGTCCTCGCCTCCGGGACACCGATTGTCGACCAGTACATCGTCGGCCGCACGGCGGCGGACCCGGACAACGATCACGCCTGGTCGATCTCGTTCTACCGGCTCGAATCCCCCAACGGAAAAGTGCTGGGCGTGGCCACCTCCAGCGTCGATGTCACCGACCGACACCACGCCGTGGAAGAACAGCGGCGGACCGCCCTCACCCTCCAACGCAGCCTGCTGCCCCACCCCTCTCCACAACGGCCTGGTCTCGATGTCGCCTTCCGCTACCGCCCCGCCCAGGCCACCATCGAAATCGGCGGCGACTGGTTCGACGTCATCCCTCTGAACGGCGACAAGACAGCCCTCGTCGTCGGCGACGTCATGGGCAGCGGCGTCACAGCCGCCGCCAGCATGGGACAGCTGCGCACCGCCACCAGAACACTGGCCGACCTCGATCTGCCCCCCGACCAGGTCCTCCACCACCTCGACCACATCACGGACGACCTCGACACCATCGCGACCTGCGTCTACGCCGTCTTCGACCCCCACACCGCGCAGTGCCGCGTCTCCCTCGCCGGACACCTGCCGCCCGTGCTCCTGCGCCCGGACGCCACACGTGAGCTGCTCGACCTGCCCACCGGCGCACCCTTGGGCGGCTGCGGTATCTCCTTCGACTCCACCTCGATCGACTTCGGGCCCGGCAACCAACTTGTCCTGTACACCGACGGCCTCATCGAGACCCGCGACCAGCCGATCGACGCACGCCTGGACGCCCTCCTCGACGTCCTGGACGACCCCAACCGCTCCATCGACGCCACCTGTGACGTTCTCCTGCACACCCTGCGTCACGATGACGACCACGACGACGTAGCCCTGCTGATCGCTCGGGCAGGTCAGCAACCGCCGCAGTTGTAGTAGAGGACGTCCCAGTGGTTGCCCTCGTCGGCGTAGATGTTGCCCGAGCCGGAACGCCACTGGAGGGCCCCGTCGCCGCGCGGGCCGATGTAGGTGAAGGTGTTCTTGATGTAGTTCCCGAGACAGGTGTACTTGCCGAAGTCGAGCTTGTAGCCGTTCCAGTGCGAGTACGTGCCGGAGGCGTGTCCGGTTTCGGTACCGCCCGTTATGTTCAGGGCACAGCCGCTGGCGCGCTTGAGCGTCTGTGCGCCTTGGGCGGTGGCGAGGTTGAGCTGCTCGAAGGATGTGCAGGTGGGGTTGTTGCGGTTGGAACAGTTCCCTGACGACGACCAGGTGATACCGACCTGCTGGAACATGGACGTCGCGGTGGCGTGACTGATCTTGGTGACGGCGAACGCTTCGCCGGCGGTGCCGATGACGACGGCGCTGGGGGCGATGACGAGGGCGAGAGCGGTCAGGACCGAGCGGAGCCTCAAGGCCTGGGTGACCTTCATACGGGGGACCTTCCTGCGGTGGGCCACGGTTCCTGTGGGGCGGCTGTGCAGGTGGTGCAGGAAGAATGGTGCCCGCGGTCTACGCGCGTTGGCCAGAGGACAAAGCGGACGTCGTCATCCGCGCTCTTCGTGGCGCCGCCAAGCACGGCCGCCGTCAGGAGAGATCCACAGCCCTTCGCCCTTCACCAGGCTGTACGTCGCTGTCGTCGCGTCCGCGATGCCGTAGAGCGTCTTGCCGTGGACGGTGAGCGACGTGAATGCAGTCGGCGTCTTCAGTTGGTGGAAGGCGCTGTTGGTGTGGTCATCGGCGAGCCAGTAGCGGCCGCCTTCCTCGCCGAGGAGGAGCCGCCCGTCGTCGAGGACCTCAAGGACCCATGACTCCGGGCCACGCTTCAGGTCCGTCCAGGCAACGCCGCCGCCGAGTACCGTCCGCCAGTGCTGGCCGCTGTCCGTCGTCACCAGCAGCCCGGCCACACTCTCGCCGCGGATGAGGGACAGCGCCGCGGTGCCACCGCGCGCGACGAGGACGCCACCCGTGTACGGCTTCGGGACCGCCGTGGAGCCCAGGGTGCGGCCGTCGCGCTGCCACAGGACGCGGTGGGGGTCCTCGGTCAGTGACTGCTCCAGGCTCCAGATCGTGCCCCGCTCGTCGACGGCGAGACGGACGGCGTCTTGCGGCACGCCGGCTGGTGGCGCCACGGTGCGTGTGGCGGGGCGGTAGACAAGGGTCGGCTCCAACTCGGCGAGCAGGACGTCGCCGGGTCGGCTGCGCAACGGGGCCCCGGTGATGACGACCTTCTGCCGCTTGCCGCGCACGTCGAGGGCGTAGGCTCCGTCGGCTCCTTCACCCGGCGGCACCCGCACGAAGCCGCCGGTCACTCCCTTGTACGCGGCCTGTGTCGCCTCCGCGTCGGTGTGTTCCGCGTGCTGCGCGACCGTAGCGCCGTCCGGGTCGATGATGCGCCACGCGGACGCAGCCGGCCCTTCGTCGTCCTCGACGTTGCCGGCGTCGTACGTCAGAAGCAGCGAGCCCTCGCCCGCGCGGACCACTGCGGTGGGCGCGCCGGCCATCTCGATGACGTCGGCCGGCTGCGGGCGAGGATCTTCGATGACGCGCTTGTACTTCGCCTCCCGGTCCCCCGAGGACTCGTCATCGGGTCCCCCCGGTCCGCAGGCGGTCAGCGCCAGCACCGCACTGGCCGCGGCCACGAGCCCGACCGCCCGCCTCCCGGGTTTCCTCAGCGACGACATTTGCACATCCTCACACCCCGCAGCAGTGGCCTCAGAGAAAGCCGTTCGGCGCGGCGAGGTGTGACGTCGTAACGGGATCAGGGGCGTACATCGACGTGGTCACCGGTGGCCTTGGCCGGTCCGGTGGTGGTCGTGCCGGTGAAGTTCCAACGCCAGTAACCGTCCTGGACCGCCTTGACCGTGGCGCGCAGTGTGCCGGTGCTGCTGCTCTTCACGGCGACCACCGTGGCGTAGGTGCTGCTGCCCTTCGGGCGGAATTGCAGGTGCACGGTCTGACCCGCGTATCCCGCATACCGATAGGTGTCCCAATCGGCCCGCACGAGCTTGCCGTTGACGGTGATACGGGCGCCCTTGGTCACCGGCTCCGGGGACGCGTTGACGGTGAGCTGCGCGGCACGCTTGAGGCTGAACGACCCCACGCGCGGGGCGAAGACGGATGCGCCGTCGTTGGCGTCGGCCAAGGCGTCGACAGACCACGTTCCCGCGTTGGCGTTGGCAAGGTCCACCGGATCGTCGCTGCCTGGAGCCGGGTGGGCGTTGACGGTGAACGCCGTCGTGCAGGTCGTGGCGCTCTCGCAGAACGCGTCGGTGGTGTAGAAGCCGCCGTGCGGTCCTTTCAGATCCACGTCTACGAAGGACAGGCCGGAGTCGTCCGATCCGCTCACCGCGACCGGGAACACCACGTCGTGCGTGATACCCACGACGACGTCCCGTCCGGAGTTGACGGTGGCACCGCTGACCACCGGTTCGCCGGCCGCGGCATCGGCCGGGGTGCCGACACCGGCCAGCAGAACGAAGGCGGCCCCCAGCACGACTACGCGGCTCGGTCTGTCGCCAAGCGGTACGGCGTAGCGGTTCATGAACCCTCCAGGGGTGACAGGCCCTGCCATCCACCGGAAGGGAACGGTAGTTGGCAGGGGGCTCAGGAGACGGGAAGTCCGTCACTCCCTACGACTGCCGAGACGGCCCGATCGTTGCCCGGCGGTGAGGGCACCTTGTGCGACCTGGAGGGACGGAACGGTCATCCGGCGGCCACCTTCCCCCACGTCGCCGGTCAGTGCCAAGGAGCACCGAATGCCACAAGTTGCCTGCCCTGGGAGCCTGGTGAGGGTGAGTAACACAGTGGCGCGCGAGGTCTGGACAGCGATCGAGGGGCGTGCTGTCATTTCGGCTGTCACAAGAATTTCCAACGTTGAAAGGGCCCAGATGGCCGGTCCCGGTCTGCGGCCTCCGTGCGAGGAAGGTTCGATGACAAGACAACACATCAGCCCACGGGCCAGACTGTGGGCGCTGCTGGCTGCGGCCGCTCTCGTTGTGCCCCCGAGCGGTCTGGCCGCCACCGCGTCGGCAGTTGAGCCGACCGGCAGCGCCTCAGTGCTTTCCACCGAAGCAGCCGACGTCGAGGTGCACGGTCTGAAGGGCGAGTACTTCGGCATGTCGGCCCCGGGTGCACGGGACTTCGCCGAACTCGGTGGCACGCTGCTCGATCCGCAGATCAACTTCTCGGGCCTGACCAGCACCTTCCAAGAGCTGACCGGCAAGTCGGAGCACACGACCGCCCGTTGGACGGGCCAGATCGAGGCACCGGCCTCCGGCGACTACACCTTCTACGCCATCGGCGACAACGGCTTCCGGCTCTACATCGACGGCGAGCCGGTCATCGACCACTGGGAGCCGGACTGGGACAAGGAGCAGACCAGCGCCGCGATCCGGCTCACCGGCGGCGAGAAGCACGACTTCCGCCTGGAGATGTTCCAGGACTTCGGCGGCTCCAACATGTTCCTGCGCTGGGCCGGCCCGGGCCTGTCCAAGCAGCTCGTGCCGATGTCGGCATTCACTCCGCCCGAGGGCTTCGAGGTCTACCCGGTGGAGATGTCCGTGGGCGCGGACGGACGCCGGCTGCGGGCCCGGTTCGAGGGCAGGGTCGGCGACCTCCAGGCGGTCAAGGACCACCTCGAGGTCGAGGCCGACACCACGGCCATGCCCCTGAAGTCCGTCACCGTCGCCTCCCGCGACCGCAACTCCCTCCTCGTCACGCTCGCCGAACCCATACAGAAGAGCCAGCAGGTACGGGTCACCTACGACGGCGAGGGCGGCCTGACGTCGGGCGGCGAAACCGTACCGAAGGTCATCCGCTATGCCGACAACGCCTCAATCCACCGGCTGACCACCAAGTGGGGCGACAAGGTCGACACGAAGAACCCGCTGCCGGAGTACCCGCGTCCGCAGCAGGTGCGCTCCAAGTGGAAGAACCTCAACGGCTCTTGGCAGTTCAGCGGCGCCGAGGCGGGCGAGCAGCCGGTGTTCGGGAAGAACCTCGACGAAGAGATCGTGGTCCCGTACCCGGTGGAGTCGCAGCTCTCCGGGCTGGAGCGGCACGAGGACCACATGTTCTACCGCAGGCTGGTGAACGTCCCCAAGGACTGGAAGGTCGGCAAGGACGGCAAGGGCAACCGGCTGAAGCTGAACTTCGGCGCCGTGGACTACCAGGCCCGCGTCTTCGTCAACGGCACGAAGGTCGCCGAACACACCGGTGGCTACGACGCCTTCAGCGCCGACATCACCGACGCGCTGAAGGGCACAGGGCGGCAGGAGGTCGTGGTCGCGGTCACCGACACCGGAGGCGCCGACCAGCCGATGGGCAAGCAGTCCACCAACCCGGGCGGCATCTTCTACACCCAGTCGTCGGGCATCTGGCAGACCGTCTGGATGGAGCCGGTCGCCGTCGCAGCGATCGATAACGTTGTCTCCACCCCTGACATCGGCACGAGCAGCCTCGCGGTGACGGTCGAGTCCGGCAATGCGTCCGCCGGGGCCCGGGTCGAGGCGGTCGCCCGCGACAAGCGCGGCAAGGTCGTCGGCAAGGTCAGCGGGCCGGCCAACGAGCAACTGCGGCTGCCGGTGGCGAACCAGCACCTGTGGAGCCCGGACGACCCCTACCTCTACGACCTCGACGTCAGGCTCACCGACGGCAGGTCGACCGACAAGGTCGGCAGCTACTTCGGTATGCGCGAGATAGGCGTCGCGAAGGTAGGCGGTTTCCAGAAGCTCGTGCTCAACGGGAAACCGGTCTTCTCCCTGGCCACCCTCGACCAGGGCTTCTGGCCCGACGGCCTGTACACCGCGCCCAGCGACGAGGCCCTCGCGTTCGACCTGAAGGCGCACAAGGAGCTCGGCTTCAACGCCGTGCGCAAGCACATCAAGGTGGAGCCCGCGCGCTGGTTCTACCACGCGGACCGGCTCGGCCTGCTGGTCTGGCAGGACTTCGTCTCCGGCAACATCACGAACGAGACCGGGCGGCGTGCCTTCGTCGACCAGGGCCGGGAGATGATGCGCGAGCACCACAACGCGCCTTCCGTGATCGGCTGGATCGTCTTCAACGAGGGCTGGGGCGAGTGGGACCGCACCGAGACCGGCAAGATCGCCGAGTCCGTGAAGGAGGCCGACCCGTCCCGTGTCGTCAACGCCCACAGCGGTGTCAACTGCTGCAACTCCAAGGGTGATTCGGGCAAGGGCGACATCATCGACCACCACGACTACAACAACGAGGACCCGCCGTTCCCCGACGACAAGCGGGCGGCGATGGACGGTGAGCACGGCGGCTTCACCCTGCGTACCCCCGGGCACATGTGGCCGGGCGCTCCGACGGTGATCTACAGCGGTGTCAACGACAAGGAGGCATTGACCCGCAAGTACGTCGAGAACACCGAGAAGTTCTATCTCGACCAGGCCGGCGCCGAGCTGTCCGGTTCGGTCTACACGCAGATCTCCGACCTGGAGAACGAGCTCAACGGCCTGTACACGTACGACCGTCGGGAGATCAAGGTCGACCCGGTCCGGGTCCGTGAGGTCAACCGCAAGGTGATCGCGGCCGGTGCCGCCGCCGGCGAACGGCAGCCGCTCAAGGGCGGCGGGCACTGGGCCCTCGACGAGAGCGCCGGGACCACGGCGAAGGACGACGGCCCCAACACCAAGCCCTTGACGCTCTCCACGGGCACCACCTGGACGCCCGGAGTCAGCGGCAGCGCGCTGAAGTTCAACGGCAACGGCCAGTACGCCGAGACCGATGGACCGGTGCTCGACACCACCGGAAGCTACTCGGTCTCCGCGTGGGTCCGGCTGGACGAACTCCCCGGCAACTACGCCACAGCGATCAGCCAGGACACACGTCGCCAGGCCAGCCCGTTCTACCTCCAGTACGGACAGGGCGCGTTCGCCTTCAGCACACCGGGCGAGAGCCGTGCCCGCCTGGTCACCACCCCGGAGAAGGGCCGCTGGTACCACCTGGTCGGCGTCCGCGACAGCGCCGACAACACGATCAAGCTGTACGTCGACGGGAAGCCGGCTGCGAGCGCCTCCGGCGGTGCGGCCTACCCCAGCACCGGCGCCCTGGCCGTCGGCCGCGCCCAGTGGGGCGGCAACGACACCGACTTCTGGAACGGCGCGGTCGACGAGGTTCACGCCTACGACAAGGCCCTCACCGCCGAGGAGGTGAACGCGCTCTACACGGACGAGAAGCCGTAGCGGCAACGGCGACGAAGGGGCCCCGGGGGGATATTCCCCCGCCGGGGCCCTACGTCGCCCTTGTCGGATCACCCGCGCCGGAAGTCGGGCGGCGGCGTCAAGTGACAGCGCCGCCCGCTCTGGCCTGCTGCTCCCCGTTCACGGCGCCCAAGGTCCCTCCACGGCCCAGGTGGTGTCCTCCGTGAACAGGGCGGAGGTGTCCCAGGTGTGGGTGCCGCCCGGGGTGGCGAGCCACAACTCGGCGTTGTAGTGGCGCAGGTACTGCTCCGGGAAGTTGTACGCGGACAGCCGCACTCCCCCGTTCACTCCGGGGACGGGGCAGAAGGTGGCGTCGGCCCGGTACAGGTCGCCGCTGCCGGCTTCCTTGTGGACGCGGTACTCGCGGTGGCGCAGGTACTCGCCGGGGTAGTTGCGCGACTCGAAGCTGTAGCAGGAGGGGTTGGCGAGTCCGGGGACGATCTTCCAGGTGGCGTCGTTCTTCAGCAGGACGTCGCTGCCGCTGCTCACGACCTCCGTGAAGGCCGCTCCGTCCTTGTGGCGCACGAACCGGCCGGTGTGGCCCGGGGTCGTCACGCGTAGGGACTTGTACTGGTTGGTGGGCAGGGTGATGGGTGCCGTCGATCCGCGGGAGGCGTCGATGAGGGCCCGGTTGGCGGCGCGCACCCGGGCCTCGTCGACCTTGACCACCTGACGGTCGTAGGTGAGCAGGCCGTTGACCTCGTTCTCGACGTCGGTGATCTCGGTGTAGACCGAGGCGGACAGGCCGCGGGGCATGCGTACCTCGCGGATGGCGTCGATGAGGCCCACGAAACGGTTGTTGAGGTGGGCGAGGTCGGGCTGGTCCTCGTAGCTGAAGCCGCCGCCGGGGTACCACTCATGGCCGGCAACCCTGAAGCCCAGTCCGCCGAACTCGCCGAGCACGGCGGCGCGGGTGGAGCTGGGCACCGTGATGCCAGGCCCTACGTAGACGTGGTGGTCGACGACGTCGCCGTTGCCGCCGTCGACGGCGCCGCAGCAGTTGACGCCGCTCATGTTGTCGACGAGGCGTGAGGGGTCGTAGGCCTTGACCTCGTCGGCGATGCGGGCCTGGTCGTACTGGCCCCAGCCCTCGTTCTGGTTGACCCACATGACCAGGGACGGTGAGCTGCGGTGCTGGTCGATGATGCGGTCGTACTCGGCCTCCCACTGGGCACGGGCGGCGGCGTCGGGGGTGTGTTCCATGGACGGCATGTCCTGCCAGACCAGCAGGCCGAGCCGGTCGGCCCAGTAGAACCAGCGCTGCGGTTCGACCTTGATGTGCTTGCGGACCATGTTGAAGCCGAGGTCCTTGTGTTTCTGGAGGTCGTGGCGCAGGGCGGCGTCGGTGGGCGCGGTGTAGATGCCGTCCGGCCAGTAGCCCTGGTCCAGGGTGCCGGTCTGGAAGACGAACTTGCCGTTGAGGACCGGGCGCAGGACGCCGTCGACCCGGGCGATGCCGATGGAGCGCATGCCGGTGTAGCTGCCGACGGAGTCGACGGTCGTGCTGCCGGAGAGCAGGTCGGCCTTCACGTCGTAGAGGAAGGGGTCCTCCGGGGTCCACAGGTGCGGGTTCGGGACGGGCACGGTGAAATCGGTGCCGACCGGGCCGGTGGCGGTGCCGACCGTGGTGCCGCCGGTGGAGACGGTGACGCGGGCCTGGTGGCCGCTCGTTCCGGCGCCTCGGACGGTGACCTTGAGGCGGCTGTTCACCACGTCCGGCACCAGGTCGAGGCGGGCGATGTGCGCGGAGGCGGTCGGTTCGAGCCACACGGTCTGCCAGATGCCGGACGCCGCGGTGTAGAAGATGCCCCCGCCGGGGTGCGGGGCCACGTCACGGATCCGCTGCTTGCCGACAGCCTGGCCGCCGGTCTCGGTGGGGTCCCAGACGGAGACGACGATCGTGTTGGTGCCGCCGCTGAGGAGTTCGGTGACGTCGTAGGAGAAGGCGTCGAAGCCGCCGCTGTGGGTGGCTCCGGCCTGACGACCGTTGACCCATACGGTCGTTCGCCAGTCACTGGCGCCGAAGTTCAGCTGGACGCGGCGGTCGTTCCAGTTCGAGGGGACGGTGAAGGTGCGCTTGTACCAGAGCTTGTCGTTCTGGGTGATCTTGCGCTGGATGCCGGAGAGCGCGGACTCGGCGGCGAACGGCACGCGGATCTGCTCGGTGAAGGCGGCCGGCTGTCCGGCGTCCGCCGAGGTGACGGCGAAGTCCCAGATGCCGTTGAGATTGGCCCAGTCGGGGCGGGTCAGCTGGGGGCGGGGGTATGCGGGGAGCGGGTTGTCGGTGGGGACCTGGTTCGTCCACGGGGTGGTCATGGGAGACGGTTTGGGTGCCCACGCCCGGGGCGCGGCGGCGGCGGATCCGGTGGCTGTCAGTGCCGTGCCGCCGACCAGGGTGAGCGCGGCGAGCGCGGCGAGCGCGGCGGTCGCCCACCGCGCTCGCCGTCTCAGCCAGGCGAACGGCCTTCGGCCTGCGGGTACTCGACGCATCGTGCCTCCTTGAGTCGTGGGGTGGGAGACGTGCGCGTGCGGGCGACGGCCGGAGGGGAGCCCGGCCGCCTGGAACCGGACCCGGCGGCCGGGCCGTGAGGACTCGGCCGACGGGTCCGGGGCTTGTCACATCAGTTGCCGTCTGCGGCCGAGCCAGGTCTGGGCGATGACGACGACGGCGAGGAAGGCGCCGCTGACGACCTGCTGGTAGGAGGAGTCGAGGGAGCCGATCTGGTTGATGACGTTCTGGATGACCTTCAGCAGCAGCACGCCGACGAGTGAGCCGCTGACGTAGCCGAGACCGCCGGTCAGCAGGGTCCCGCCGATGACCACGGCGGAGATGGCCTCCAGTTCCATGCCGTTGCCGAGGATGGTGACGCCGGAGGCCAGCCAGGCGGCGTTGAGTGCGCCGGCCAGGCCGGCGAGGAGGCCCGACAGGGTGTAGACGAGGATCTTGGTACGGGCCACGGGGGCGCCCATCAGGGCCGCCGCGTCCTCGTTGCCGCCGACTGCGTAGACGTGCTGTCCGAAGCGGGTGCGGCGCAGGACCACGGCGCCCGCGACGAACAGGGCCAGGGTGATCCACACCGGGTTGCCGAGTCCCAGGGTGGTGCCCTGGCCCAGTTCGGCGAGGAAGGAGCCCTTGCCGATCAGGAAGGTGTCCGCGCCCTCGTCGGTGATGGCCAGCAGCAGGCCGCGCGCGCCCAGCATGGCCGCGAGCGTGACGATGAACGGGGCGAGGCGGGAGCGGGCGACCAGCAGGCCGTTGACGACGCCGATCAGTCCGCACACCGCCAGCGGCAGCAGCAGGGCCACCAGGGTGCCGTGGCGTGACCCCCAGGCCGCCAGCACGCCACCGAGGGCGAACAGCGAGCCGACGGACAGATCGATGCCACCCGTGATGATCACGAAGGTCATGCCGAGGGCGACGATCGCCAGGAAGGCCGAACTGGTCGCCATGTTGCCGATGTTGTCGCCGGTTGCGAAGGCGTCGAAGGAGAACGACGCCACCAGGGAGACCAGGACCAGCACGGCCAGCGCGCCGTGCTGCTGGATCAGGGCGCTCAGCCTCTCGGAGCGCGCGGAGCCGATCGGTTCGGTCTCCCCCGTCGGCTCGTTGTTCGCGGTGGTCACGGGTGCGTCCGCTTTCGTTACGGTCATCGCTTCCCCCGTCCCCGTGCCGCGTAGACCGCGGCGACGATCACTATGGCCTGGGCGATCTGGGTCCAGGAGGGCGGCAGATCGTGCTTGATGAGGGTGGCGGTGAGCAGCTGGATCAGTACGGCTCCCGCCACGGTGCCGGTGATGTTGACCCGGCCGCCGGTCAGCGGTGTACCGCCGACGACGACGGCCGTGATCGCCGAGAGCTCCATGAGGTTGCCGAGCGAGGTCGGGTCGCTGGCCTGGAGGCGGGCGGTCGCCAGCACACCTGCCACGGCGGCGAGCAGCGCGCACACGACGTACACGGTGATCAGCACGCGCCGCACCGGCAGCCCGGCGAGTTGCGCGGCCGGGCGGCTGTCACCGATGGCGAGCAGTTGGCGTCCGAAGGTGGTGCGGCGCACCACGAAGGCCACCAGCAGGGCCAGGACGGCGGCGATCAGGATCAGGTAGGGGATGCCGAGGACGTCGCCGGAACCCAGGGAGGCCAGGGAGGGATTACGCAGGTCCTCCAGCTGGGGCAGCAGCACCAGGGCGAGGCCCCGGCCGCCGACCATGAGCGCCAGGGTCGCCACGATGGGTTGCACACCCACGAACGCGACCAGCGCGCCGTTGGCCAGTCCGACCCCGGCGGCGAAGAGCGCGACCACGAGCAGGGCGGGCAGCAGTCCGTAGCCGAGGTACAGCGCGGTGACGGAGGCCGCCAGCGCCATCACGGCACCGACCGACAGGTCGACGCCCTCCGTGCCGATGACCAGGGCCATGCCGAGGGCGACGATGATGACGGGGGCGACCTGGACGGCCTGGGTGCGGAAGTTCTCCGCGGAGAGGAAGTGCGGTGTGATGACGGTGTTGACGACGAGCAGCGCCGTCACGCCCGCGTAGACGCCGTAGGTCTGAAGCCACTGGAGCGCGCGGGCCTTGTCCAGCGGGGCGGTGCGGAGGGCGGCCTCAGCCATCGGCGGCCACCTCCTTGGCCAGGTGCTCCACCGCGGCGTCCCCGGCGATGGTTCGCATCAGCTTGTCCTCCGTGACGTCGTCCCCGGTCAGTTCGCCGACGACGGCACCGTCCTTCAGTACGACCACGCGGTCGGACCCTTCGATCAGTTCCTCCAGGTCGGAGGAGATGAGCAGGACGCCCAGGCCGTCGGCGGCCAGTTCGTCCACGAGTTTCTGCACCTCGGCCTTGGCGCCGACGTCGATGCCGCGCGTGGGCTCGTCCAGCAGCAGCACCTTGGGGTTCATGGCGAGCCAGCGAGCGAGCAGCACCTTCTGCTGGTTGCCGCCGGACAGTTCACCGACCTTCTGGTGGGGCGAGGACGCCTTGATGCGCAGCCGCTTGACGAAGGTGTCGACGACGCTGTCGACACGGGCCTCCGAGACGAGGCCGAAGCGGGACAGGCGGGGCAGGACGGCGAGCGCGATGTTCTCCCGGACCGAAAGGCCGGGGACGATGCCCTCGCTCTTGCGGTCCTCCGGCAGCAGGCTGACGCCCGCCCGGATGGCGGCCGGTGCCGAACCGCCGCGCAGCGGGACGCCGGCCACGGTGACGCGGCCCGAACGGACGGGCAGGGCACCGGAGATGGCCTTCGCGGTCTCGGTGCGTCCGGAGCCGAGCAGTCCTCCCAGGCCGACGACCTCGCCGGGCCGGATGCTCAGGGACACTCCGTGCAGCTTGTGCGGCGCCGTCAGTTCCTTGGCGTCGAGCACCGGTTCGGTGTCGGCCGCCTGGTGGTCACCGGTGAACTTGGTGAGACCCTCCTCGCGGACCTCGCCCAGGTCCCGGCCGAGCATCGTGGACACGAGGGCGAGGCGGTCGAGGTCGGCCAGGCGGCCGTGGTGGACACGCCGGCCGTCGCGGAGCACGGTGACCGTGCTGCACACGGCGTAGAGCTCGTCCAGGCGGTGGCTGACGTAGACGACGGCGATGCCCGCGTCGCGCAGCCTCCGGATCACCGAGAACAGGGTCTCGACCTCGCGCGGTTCGAGGGATGAGGTCGGCTCGTCCATGATGACGATGCGTGCGTCGGTGGCGACGGCACGGGCCAGGGCCACCATCTGCTGGGCGCCGACTCCGAGGGTGCGCAGCGGTCGGCGGACGTCGACGCGGACGCCGTAGCCGCGCAGGGTCTCCTCGGCCTCCCGGTTCATGCGTGCGACGTCCAGGACACCGAAGCGGTTGCGCGGTTCGCGTCCCAGGAAGAGGTTGCGGGCGACGCTGAGCAGCGGGATCAGGTTGACCTCTTGGTAGATGGTCGAGATGCCCGCCTTCTGCGCCTCCAGGGGTGTGGCGAAGGAGACCTTGCTGCCCTGGAAGGTGATCTCGCCGGCGTCGGGGCGGTACACGCCGGTGAGGAGCTTGATGAGGGTCGACTTGCCGGCGCCGTTCTCGCCGATCAGGGCGTGGACCTCACCGGCGTGCAGGGTGAGGTCCACGTCGTCCAGGGCCCGGACGCCGGGGAAATTCTTGCTGAGTCCACGGACGGCGAGGACTTCGGCGGGGGGTGCCACCTGTGCCTCCAGGAGGAGTGGTGCGGAACGTGGTGAAGGGAAGGCGAGGGGGGCACGGTTGCCCGTGCCCCCCGGTGGTCAGTACGCCTTGCTGATCTCCGTCTTCGCGTTGTCCGCGTCGTAGGCGCTGTCCTGGATGATGACGTCCTGCGGGACTTTCTCGCCCTTGGTGAAGGTGTCCAGGGTCTGGAACGCCAGCGGGCCGAACCGGGGGTTGGACTCGATGACGCCGCTGATCCAGCCGTCCACGATGCCCTGGACGGCGTTGCGGGTGCCGTCGACCGTCACGATCTTGACGTCGCCCGCCTTCTTGCCGGCGCCCTTCAGCGCGGCCACCGCGCCGAGCCCCATCTCGTCGTTCTCGGCATAGACGCCCTTGATTCCGGGCTTCGACTGGATGAGCTGCTCGGTGACCTGCTGGCCCTTTTCACGGGCGAAGTCACCGGTCTGCTCGAACACGACCTTCAAGTCCGGTGCCTTCTCGGCGATCCGCTCCTTGAAGCCCTTGGTGCGCTCGGTGGTGACGTTGTTCCCGGCCGAGCCGAGGAGGATGGCGACCTCGCCCTTGCCGCCGGTCGCCTCGATCATCCGGTCGGCGGCGCGGCGGCCTTGCTCGACGAAGTCGGAGGCTATGAAGGAGACATAGTCCTTGCAGGCGGTGGCGTTGATCTTGCGGTCGATCGTGACGATCGGGACCTTCTTGGCGGCCGCGGCCTGAAGGACCGGATCCCAGCCGTCGGAGTTGAGCGGGGCGATCACCAGTAGGTCGGCGCCCTTGGCGAGCAGGTCCTGGACGTCGCTGATCTGCTTGGAGAACTGCGACTGGGCGTTGGCGGTGAGCAACTTGACGCCCCGCTTCCTCGCCTCGTCCTTGATGGACTGGGTCTCGGCGATGCGGAACGGGTTGGCCTCCTTCTCCGACTGGGAGAAGCCCACGGTCGCGTTCTTCAGATCCAGCTTCTCAGCGCCGTAAGTGTCGATGGCGCAGGTCTTACTGCCCGGCTTCGGCGTGACGACCTTCTGTTCGGCCCCGGCTGCCGCCGGGGACTTGGTGTCCTTCGACGCGTCGTCCTCCGACTTCGCACAAGCGCCGGCGGTCAGGGCGACCGCGGCGGCCAAGGCCACGGCCCCGGGGCGGGCGAGGAGACGAGGGCGGTGAGTGGTGCGCTGCATGGTGACCCCGATCCGGGCGACGCTGAAAGGGAACTGGGGAGCTGACGCATGAGCAGAAACGGTGCATCTCCCCCGGCGGGCAACGTTGTCGAGCCCGCTGCAAGGAGGTTTTTACATCGTTGGAAGGATGCTGTAAACCCCCTGTGCGCACACCTGTGCGCTTCGCGAGGAGGCGGGGGTACGGGGGAAGCGCTTGCTCGATGGCCGGCTCTCGCGGCGGGCATCAACTCCCGTACGGCTTTGGGGCCCAGGGCGGCCAGGGTCTTTGCCGCTGCGGGGAGGGATGTGACGCCCTCGGGGCTTGGCCGCCGCGCGCCGAAGGGGCGCGAGCATCGGAACGCTGGGGCGGGCCTTGGCATATCGGGGAGGACCGTCGACCTCGGTGGGCGCTGTGCAGTGCCCTGCGGTGTGCTGGGCCCGGCGGCGGAGGCTGGGGCGGGGGCGAAGGGCGAAGACGGGGCGTCCGAACTCGCCTGACGCGGCACTCAAACCCGCCTGACGGCGGCACGCCGATTGACCTCGCCGTGTCGGATGAGCAACTGACGTGTTTCACGGCCTAGTTGACTACGGGCGGGTCAGGCTTGAGGCCCGTCCTTCGCCGCCCCGCGTCCGACGGTGCTCTCCCGCTCGACCAGGCGGTAGTCCGCCCAGACACGGCGGGGTTCGGGAGCCTCACCGCCCAGGCGGGCGAGCACCGACTCCACGGCAAGTCGGCCGATTGCCTCCTTGTCCGGCGAAACGGAGGTGAGCGTCACCGCGCCGAAACGCCCTTCGACTACATCGTCGAAGCCTACGACCGCGATGTCCTCGGGGACGCGCAGTCCGCGCTCGTGCAGCACGCGCATCGCGCCGATGGCCATGGGGTCGTTGTAGGCGAAGATCGCGTCGGGCCGCCGGCCGGAGTCGAGGATGCGGGTCATGGCCGCCGCGCCGTCCGCATGTCCCCAGCCGTCGGTGGCGGCGACAAGTCCGTCGTCGGCGGGCAGTCCGGCTGCGGTGAGTTCCTCTCGCCAGCCGCGTACGCGCAGTTGTGCGGGCTCGCTGCGGCCGCGTCGGTCGCCGATGAACGCCACCTCCCGGCGTCCGAGGCCGACCAGGTGCCGGACGGCGGCGCGGGCCGCGGCGACGTTGTCGATGGCGATGTGGTCGTACGGCAGGTCGTAGTCACGCTCGCCGAGCAGCACCAGAGGGACGTTCTCCGCTCGGTCGCGCAGATCTTCGGTCTCCAACTCGATGGGGCTGAGGATGAGTCCGTCGATGACGCGTGCGCGGAAGCCCTGGCTGACCAGGAGTTCCTGTTCGCGGCGTCCCCCGGTGTGGTCCAGGAGCACGATGTAGTCGTGGGCGGCTGCGGCATCGATGACGGCGGCGGCGAGTTCGGCGAAGTAGGGGTTACCGAGTTCGGGCAGGGCGAGGGCGATCATGCCCGTGCGGCCCTTGCGCAGGTGCCGGGCGGCCAGATTGGGCCGGTAGCCGAGCGCGTCGATGGACCGCTGGACCCGTTCGCGCATGGCGGGGGTGACGTGCTGGTAGTTGTTCACCACGTTCGAGACGGTCTTGATGGAGACCCCCGCGTGGGCGGCGACGTCCTTGAGGCTGACCCGCACGGCATTCCCTTTCGAAGCGGCCCGACTCGGGTGGTCGGTGCGGGGACGGTGTGGTCACCGTGAGCCTGGCGCCGAGTCCCAGTGCTTGACTTTTACAACGTTATACATGTGCTCTCTTCGCACTGACAAGGAGTTGGACGAGCGCCCTGCGTATGCACCGTACCTGCGCGTTCGGGAGGCCGAACCCTGCCTGGAGGTACTTGCCGTGAGCGACGGGGCGCACGGGCGCTCCGGAAGCGATGTGGTGGTTGCTGCTCGCGGCCTGTCGAGGCGCCGGCACCCCGCGCACTCTCTGCGTGCCCTCCTACGGCACCATGCAGGCGGCGCACGTCCAATTTCCTGCCCTGGCACACCACCTACGCCGAGCTGCACTTCACATCGGCCCTTTGGCCCGTCACGTCCACCTGGGAGGCGGTGCGTTGCCCAGGCCAGGACCTGCGTCACCGTCCTGCCAGTTTCTCCAGCCAGGGAGGTCCGGGGTGCACGCGCGTCAGCCAGCCGGTGAGAACGTCGCGCCGCGTCTGACTCAGCTGCGGAAGGGCCCCGTCGAAGTCCGCCTGATCCTTGTGTCGTGCCGTCTTCGCCTTGAACAACAGCACCAACTCCGGCACCAGATAAGGGGTGCCGTCTGCAGTCCGCTCGATGATCGCGTCGTAAGGCAGCCGCAAGCTCTCGTCCCGACGGCAGATCCATGTTCCGCCGTCGTGCGGTTCGCGGAAGACGTCGAACAGGAACCGACCGCTCACCGGATCCCGCAGCCAGGTCTGGTGCGTGGCCGCGAGCACCTCAGCGTCCGCACTCGCCCAGACCCGTCCCGAGCCCACCGCGTCAAACACGTACTCGGGGATGCGCTGCCGAATCTCCGTGCACCCCGCCGAGGGCACCGCGATCTCCAGATCACCGTGCGGCCGAGACTGCCGTCCGCGGAACAAGTCCAGCGCCCATCCTGCCGCGACGCACCAGGGCGCACCGACCCCAGCCAACCGCTCCGCGACCTGTTCCGGCCGCCAGGCATCCTGCCACCGAGCGTCGAGTTCGTCCGCACCAAGGACGGCGCCGCCCGGCGGCACAGAGTCGGTCATCGGTACAACGTACTGCGTGAACTGGAAGTTCAGGGAAAGGCAGCGGGCCGCCGACCAGTTCAGCGCAGGCCCCCGCCTCCAGCCCCCAGGCTCGGCTAGACCAACACACCCAGCTCCTCGTGCCCGACCCCCGGCGCGCTGAGCGCGAGCCACCCGTGCCCGCGTACCCGGGTCCCGGTACCGATCTCCGCAGGGTCGACGGAGAGCGCGCCGCAGGCCTCCGCGGCTCCTGCGGTCCCCTCGACGTTGGGCACGTCCCCGTCGAGATCCTGGCCGTCGGTGCCTGGTTCCTCCCAGGGCAGGGGCGCGCCGATCCACTCCGGGGCGCTCTCGGCCGCGTACCGCCGACGGATCCGGCCCTGCTCGGCAACCACCCAAACGTCCGACCCTCCGGCGCCGTCCATGAAGAACATCTGGGCCAGGCCGCAGCGCGCGCTGAGGCGTTCCACGGTCCCCATCCAGTCGTCCCAGTCCACCCCCACGACGCTGTCGAGATTCCCGAACACGAGCCGCCACCCGTCCAGTTCGGGGGTGATGGATACGGGCGTCGCCCCCCGCCTGTGCCGCATGTCCTCCACGTCGGCGCCCTCCGCCAAGGTGCAGGGGAAGCGGTCATGCAGCCCCAACACCTCGAAGACACCCTCGTATGCGTCTGCGGGCACCGCGTACCACCAGCCCCGGGGATGCACCGGTGCTGCCTCCTCACCCGCACCGGCGAGGTCGGCCCGCCGCTCGAGGATCCGCTTGTCGCGAGCGTCGAGACAGTCCATGAGTCCGGTGTCGAGGAGGGCGCGGAGGCGGTTGCCGTGGGTCATGGGACGAGCCTAGACGAGCAGTTCGGAGGCGCTCCGAACGGTCGCAGAACTGATGCGCCACCCTCCAGGCCATCGCCACGCGCTCCCCCCTGGCCACCACCCTCGGGCACGTCGGCACCAGACAGGCCGACCCTCTGACGCCGTAGCCCATAGCGGGCGGCGAGTCAGTTCCACCCAGCATTTTGACAGGGCCTTGACATATTCGACCGAGGCCACCAGCATGCAAAATGCCATCAGATGGTCGCAATTCCCTTTGCTTGAAGCGCAATTCACGTACGGCGCTCCCACGCGGTGGTCCGACAGGTCCGTCGTCGTGCCCCGCACCTCACCCGGCAAGCGCGGCCGGCGCGCGCCTTGCCTGACATCTGTCACCGTCAGAAAGGACAACCCCCCATGTTTTCGCGCCCTCGCGCGGGGCTGAGAACGCTCACCGCGCTCGCGCTCATGCTGGCCGGCGTCGCCACGGCGGCTCCCCCGGCCACCACCGCCTCCGCCGCCCCGGCGGATCTTCCGCCCGGCGATTACCAGCAGGTCCAACTCGCCACCGGCGCGGCCGAGATGGGCGAACCCATGTCCCTGGCCGTACTGCCCGACCGGTCGGTCCTGCACACCGCCCGTGACGGCACGATCCGCCTCACGGACGCCGCGGGCAACACGAAGCAGGTCGGGAAACTCGACGTCTACACGCACGACGAGGAAGGCCTGCAAGGGATCGCCGCAGATCCCGCCTTCGCCGCCAACCGGTATGTGTACGTCTACTACTCCCCCAAGCTCAACACACCGGCAGGCGACGCCCCCACGACCGGTACGGCCGCCGACTTCGAGCCCTGGAAGGGCCACCTCAACCTGTCGCGGTTCAGGCTGGGCACCGACGGCACTCTGGACATGGCCAGTGAGAAGGTCGTCCTGGAGGTGCCCAACGACCGCGGCCAGTGCTGCCACGTCGGCGGCGACATCGACTTCGACGCGGCCGGGAACCTCTATCTGACGACCGGCGACGACACCAACCCGTTCGACTCGTCCGGGTACGCGCCGATCGACGAACGCACCAACCGCAACCCCCAGTTCGACGCCCAGCGCAGCTCCGGCAACTCCAACGACCTGCGGGGCAAGGTGCTGAGGATCAAGCCGACCGTGGCCGGCGGGTTCACCATCCCCTCGGGCAACCTCTTCGCACCGGGCACCGCCGGCACGAGACCCGAGATCTACGCCATGGGCTTCCGCAATCCGTTCCGGATGTCCGTCGACCGGCCCACCGGCACGGTCTATCTCGGTGACTACGGCCCCGACGCAGGCGGCACCGACCCCAACCGGGGACCGGGCGGGCAGGTCGAGTTCAACCGCATCACCTCGCCCGGCAATTACGGCTGGCCCTACTGCACCGGCACGAACACCACGAGTGAGACGTACAACGAGTACACCTTCCCGAGCGGTCCCTCCGGCGCCAAGTACAACTGCGCGGGCGGGCCCGCCAACAACTCCTTCCGCAACACCGGGCAGACCCAGCTGCCCCCGGCCAGGCCGAGCTGGATCAAGTACGGGCTGGACGGCTCGCCACCCGAGTTCGGTGGCGGCTCGGAGTCCCCGATGGGCGGCGAGGTCTACCGCTACGACGCCAATTCGGCCTCCCAGGTGAAGTTCCCGCAGTCCCTCGACGGCCGCTACTTCGCCGCCGAGTACGGCCGCCAGTGGATCAAGGCCATCGAGGTCAAGAGCGACGGCTCCTACGGCACGATCGAGGACGTCCCCTGGAACGGCACCCAGGTGATGGACACCGACTTCGGGCCCGACGGCGCGCTGTACGTCCTGGACTACGGCACCGGCAGCAACAACTCGGCCCTGTACCGCATCGAGTACATCGCCGGCAGCAACCGCAACCCGCTGGCCCGGGCCTCCGCCGACCGCACCTCCGGCGCCCTGCCGCTGACCGTGCGGTTCTCCTCCCAGGGCAGCTCCGACCCCGAGGGCGGGACGCTGACCTACTCCTGGAACTTCGGCGACGGCACCACCTCCACGCAGGCCAACCCCAGCCACATGTACACCGGCGCGGGCACCTATCGGCCGACCCTCACGGTCCGTGACCCGGAGGGCCTGACCGGCACCGCCAGCCTGGTGGTGACCGCCGGCAACACGGCGCCGACGGTGACCCTCCAACAGCCCCTGGACGGGCAGCCGTTCGCCTTCGGCGACACCGTGCCGTTCAGGGTGCAGGTCAGCGACCCCGAGGATGGCAACGTCGACTGCTCCAAGGTGAAGGTCACCTATCTCCTCGGCCATGACAGCCACACCCACGCGATCACCTCCACGAACGGCTGCGAGGGCAACCTCACCGTGCCCGCCGACGGTGAACACGACAGCGCCGCCAATCTGTACGGTGTCTTCGACGCC
Source organism: Streptomyces sp. NPDC107528 (assembly GCF_055639295.1). Classification (NCBI taxonomy): domain Bacteria; kingdom Bacillati; phylum Actinomycetota; class Actinomycetes; order Kitasatosporales; family Streptomycetaceae; genus Streptomyces; species Streptomyces sp. NPDC107528. Next base: position 266,613 of record NZ_JBVKAV010000011.1, on the reverse strand, counting down.
GAGTACACCGACGCCGGCGGCCTGGCCACGCACTCCGTGCGCACCCTGCAACCGCGTCATCGGCAGGGCGAGCACTTCGGCGCCCAGTCCGGCATCCAGATCGCCGATCACGCCACGGCGGAGGGCGGCAGGACGGTCGGGTTCACCGATGACGGCGACTGGATCTCGTTCAAGCCGTATGTCCTCGCGGGCGCCACGAAGTTCACCGCCCGGGTGGCATCCGGCGGCGCGGGCGGCACCCTCCAGGTACGCGCGGGTTCCGCCTCCGGCGCCCTCCTCGGCACCGCGACCGTGCCGGTGACCGGTGGCTGGGACACCTTCACCGACGTGACCGCAAACCTCTCCGGCGCGCCCGCCGGCACCACCGCGCTGTTCCTGGTGTTCCGGGGGCCGACCGGGCAGGGCAATCTGTTCGACGTCGACGCCTTCACGCTCGGCTCCGGCTCCACCACGACCACGCCGTGGGAGGCGGAGTCGTACAGCTCCGCCTCGGGCGTACAGTCCGCGGCGCATGGCTCGGCGAGCGGGGGTCTGACGCTCGGCTACATCGAGAACGGCGACTGGGCGGGATACGCCTCCGTCTCCACCGCCGGCGCGGCCTCCGTCTCCGCCCGGGTCTCCTCGGCCGGTGCGGGTGGCACCCTGCAGTTCCGCTCCGGTTCGCAGACCGGGCCCCTGCTGGGCTCCGTGACCGTGCCTGTGACCGGCAGCTGGGACACCTTCACCACCGTGAGCACCGCACTCAACGGCGCTGGATCGGGCCCGCTGTTCCTCACCTTCACCGGAGGCTCCGGGTCCCTGTTCGACGTCGATACCTTCACGCTCACCTCCTCCGCCTCCGCCTCCGCCGCGCGAACGGGGCGATGACCATGAGCATCCTGATGCGACGACTGCGCCACGGCACCGCTGCACTGGCCCTGGGCCTGCTCGGCGCCCTGCTCACCCCGGCCGGTACCGCACACGCGGCGGCCTTCGAGGTCCTGGTGTTCTCGAAGACGGCCGGATTCCGGCACGACGCGATCCCGGCCGGCATCGACGCCCTGCGCACGCTCGGCGGTCAGAACGACTTCACCGTCACGGCCACCGAGGACGCCGGGGCCTTCACCGTGTCGAATCTCGCGAGCTACGAGGCCGTGGTGTTCCTCAACACCACCGGCGACGTCCTCAACTCCGCACAGCAGAACGCCTTGCAGTCGTACGTCGACTCCGGCGGCGGTTATGTCGGCGTGCACGCCGCGGCCGACACCGAGTACGACTGGCCCTACTACGGACAGCTCGTCGGCGCCTGGTTCCAGAGCCACCCGGCGATCCAGCAGGCCACGATCCGCAACGCGGACCGGACCCACCCGGCCACCTCCCACCTGGGGGCGACCTGGACCCGCACCGATGAGTGGTACAACTACCGCACCAACACCCGCCCCGACGTGCGCGTCCTGCAGACACTGGACGAAAGCACCTACAGCGGCGGCTCGATGGGCGCCGACCACCCCATCACCTGGTGCCACAGCCAGGGCACGGGCCGATCCTTCTACACCGGGCTCGGCCACACCATCGAGTCCTACGCCGACCCCGCCTTCCGTGCCCTGCTGTTGGGCGGGGTCCGGTACGCAGCCGGGCAGGCGACGGCCAACTGCTCGGCTCCGGCCGGCAACGGACAGATCGAGGCCGAGTCGTACAGCGTCGGCTCCGGTGTCCAGGTGGCCGCGCACGCCCCGGCCAGCGGCGGACAGACGCTCGGCTACATCGAGAACGGGGACTGGGCGGGCTACTCCAATGTCACCACCGCGGGGGCGAAGACCTTCACGGCCAAGGTGTCCTCCGCGGGCGCGGGCGGCACCATCGAGATCCGGTCCGGCTCGGCCGGCGGCACTCTGCTCGGTTCGGTGACGGTGCCGGTCACCGGAGGCTGGGAAACCTTCACGACCGTCACCACGACCCTGACCGGCACCGCGTCAAGCCCGCTCTTCCTGCGCTTCACCGGAGGCGGCGGGGCCCTGTTCGACATCGACACCTTCAGCCTCGGCGCCGAACCCACCGCCGGGACCCTGTCCGACGACGTGCACCTCTTCTACTACCCCTGGTACGGGAGCCCGGCGGTGAACGGCGGCTGGCGGCACTGGCAGCAGGGCGGACACATCCCACCCGAAGACATCGGCGCCGACCTCTACCCGGCACTCGGCCCGTACGACTCCGGTGACTTCGACGGCGCAGTCGACCAGCACATGAAGTGGGTCGCCCGGTCGGGCGCCGGCGTGATCGTCTACAGCTGGTGGGGCCGGAACAGCTACGAGGACCGGCTCGCGCGCGGTGTCCTCGACGCGGCGCAGGAGCAGGGCATCCGGGTGGCCTGGCATCTGGAGCCGTACTCGGGCCGCACCGGGGCGTCGACGGCCGCCGATATCGAGTACATCAACCGCACCTACGGCAGCCACCCCGCATTCCACCGCTCGGCGGACCACGGAGGCAAGGGCGCGTTCTACGTCTTCCAGAGCCTCGACATCCCCGACTGGACGGCACTCGACCAGGTCACCGACACGAGCATCGTCCTCGCCCAGACCACGGACACCACCAAGATCGCGCACTTCTCCGGCATGTACACCTACGACGGCATCGCGGGCGCCACGGCCCCCGGTTGGAAGCAGGCCGGCGACTACGCCCGCACCCACGGCCTGATCTGGGCCCCGTCCGTCGCGCCGGGCTACATCGACGACCGGGCGGTGCCGGGCAACGCGACGCCCACCGTGGAGCGCGCCGACGGCGCGGCGTACGACCGGCAGTGGTCCAACGCCCTGGATCCGGCGATCGGCGGGTCACCGACCTGGGTGTCGGTCACCTCGTTCAACGAGTGGCACGAAGGAAGTTCCATCGAGCCGGCCGACTCCACCCCGCCGGCCGGCCACGGCTACCTGACGTACAACGGGGCGTACGGCCAGACGGGAGAGGCGGCCCAGACGGCGTACCTGGACCGCACCGCGTACTGGGTCGGCCGCTTCCAGGGGCCGACCGCCGACTGAAGCCGCACAGGCAAGATGCCCGGTCGCAGCCATCCGCTCGACCGGGCATTCGGTGCGTCCGCTCGTCTGCGTCCCGAACCGGTTGACAGGCCTCCGAGTCAACCGCACCGGTTACGTGGTCGCCGAAGACCGTCGATACCGGCTCACCCCTCGAGTCCTGGAGCTGGGTTTCCCACCGATGTCCCGCACCTCGCTCGCCCAGCTCAGCGAGCCCCACATCGGCGCCCTGGCAGCCCGGGTGCAGGATTCCGCCTCCATGGCGGTGCTGGAGGGCAGCGACATCCGGTACACCGCCCGCGTCCCCGCATACCGGGTCATGAGTGTCAACATCACGGTGGGCACCCGGTTTCCCTCCTACGCCACCTCCATGGGGCGCGTGCTTCTGGCCGGGCTGCCGCCTGCCGAGCGCCGGGATGTCCTGGATCGCGTCGGCCCGTTGGAACGACTGACGGGCCGTACGATCACCGATCGCGGACGGCTGGAGGAGCTGCTGGACCAGGTGGCTGAGCAGGGTTACGCGCTGAACGAAGGCGAACTGGACGAAGGACTGCGCTCGATCGCCGTACCCGTGCACGACCGCGACCGGAGGGTGGTGGCGGCCGTCAACGTGGCGATGCACACCAGCCGCCGCACCCCGGAAGAGTGCACCACCGACCTCCTCCCCCACCTCCGTGCCACGGCGGCCCGCATCGAGACTGAGTACGCGACGGCGACGCGCTTCGTGAAGATCCCAGTGATCTGATCACCGTCGCGGGGGATGCCGCACGACGCGCTGCTGCAATCGGGCCCGGCTGTACCCAAGCTGCTCGACCTGGCGGGGTGGCGGAGCGCCGCTGGATGATGGAGCGGTGCAGCTCCCCTACGTCTACCGTGTGACCAAGTTCGACCCCGCCGACCGTGACGAACACGGGCATTACGTCGGCGCCGAGGACACCGCCAGCGATCACGGCGAGGTTGAGGCGGCCTATCTACAGGCGGTCGCGGCCTTCGCCAGTTCCACCGGCGTCGACCACCTGGCCGTGCGTGAACCGCAGGTGCCCTCCCTCACGCACTTCGGCCTGGTGCCCCCGGTGGACGGCTTCGGACTGGACGGACTCATCCCCGGGGGCCCGACCGGTTTTCACGACGGAGCTCAGGTATCGCTCGAAGTCGCCTTGGAGCTGGTGCGTGTCATGCTGCGCGACACAGGCGCCTGGTGCCGGCTGGAGGTGGAAGGCGCGTTCGCGGTCCACGTGGGATGGGACCAGTACCTCTACATCAGCAGCGTCCAACCCTGCGAGCAGGCATTGGCACGAACACGCGCGTTGGGGCTGTTCCCGGAACGCTTGGACTCCTCTCCCTACGAGATGGACACCGGTGGCGAAGGGATCCAGCGGCCTGGTGACGACGATTTCTGGGCGTGTCTGCGCTGGGCAGTCGCCGCATGCCGTGCCGGGCTGCTGGAAGAGACATACCTTGAGGGCGCCTCAAGGTGGCACCGTCTGACGCGGGACACTGTCGACACGGTGCGCGCCGGGCTCGCTCCCCGCGCCCGTTTGGCCGTGTGGCCAGACCTGTCCTCCGATGTCGACGCGGTCCTGGGCGCCCTCCCGGCCGAGGGTCTCGTCGAAGGTGTCTGGCAGGACAGTGATGGCCGGATCCACAGCGCCCTCGCTGACGAGGATGCCTTCCCGGAGTTGGCCGCTCGGATATCCGGCGCCGTCGCGGCAGCGCTCCTGCCCGTGTACGCCGATGAGTGTGCGCCCCTGTTCACCGCCGTCATGCCTGACAGCGACGGAGTGGTCCGAGCACGATGGCGGACCGAGCCGACGCCGAGCGACCGGAACTGGGCCTTCCTCAAGACCCTTCACCGTGGCGAGATCGTCACCGGCACAGTCGCTCATATCGCGAGCTTCGGCGTCACCTTCGTGGACATCGGCGGGTTCATTGCGATCATCAATCTCCCGGAACTGTCGTGGCGCCACATCGACCATCCCTCCGACATCCTCACCGTTGGTCAGGAAATCAGCGCCGAGATTCTCGATGTCGACCCCGTCAGCGAACGCGTATCGCTCTCCCTCAAGGCTCTGCAGGAAGATCCGATGGCGCTGCTGATCGGACAGATCGGCCAGACGATCACCGGTCGTGTCACCAGACTCGTTCCCTTCGGAGTATTCGTACGCATCGAAGAGGCGGAGGACGGCTTCGAGGGACTGGTGCGCAACTCCGAACTCACCGACGGTAACCCGGACACGTCGCGACTCGACATCCGGGCCGGTGACACCCTCCGGGTAAAGGTCCTGGACATCGACACTGTCAGCCGCCAGATCAGGCTCTCCCACAGGCAAGCAGAAGCAGGCAGCACGGAACCCTGATGGGACGACCCACAGGTGGCGTTCGGCGTGGAGATCAGGAAGGCTCGCGCGCATGGTCTCGATATTGCAGAACGTGGCGATCGACTGTGCGGATGCCTACGAGCTGGCTCGGTTCTGGAGCGGTGTGACGGGACGTCCGCTGCATCCGGAGGACAGACCCGGTGACCGGGAGACTCAGGTGCTGCTGGCGGAGGGCCCGGTGCTGTACTTCAACCAGGTGCCCGAAGCCAAGACGATCAAGAACCGGCTCCATCTGTGTCTGCGCCCTGAGACGTCGCGCGACGAGGAGGTGGGCCGGCTGCTGGACCTCGGTGCCACCTTTGTCGCCGATCACCGGAATCCCGATGGTTCGGGATGGGCAATCCTTGCTGATCCCGAAGGCAACGAATTCTGCGTGCTGCGCAGCGAGTCCGACCGGGCGACCATGAATTCCTGACCCTCACGCGCCGCCCTGGTCGGTTCGTGCAGCAGCTTGTCACAGCCACTCGGGCCTTGTCATCGGTGCGAAAGACCGGTCCGTGGGGCGGCCGGGGCTGAGCCAGGCCAGCCGGTTGGGCGGCGCCGGACTGCCGGTGTCTCCAGTCGCGGCGCCGCCCTCGCAGACGACACGGCCGTCGTTCAATCCCTTTCGGGACAACGCTGGCCTGGCCAGTCAGCCGATCAGCCTGTCAGGCGCGACAGCGCAGCATCTCCAGCGGCGGGTAGGCGAGAAGGTCAGCCCAGAAATCCTCGCCGAACTCACGGATGCCGGCTTCGGCCACCTGCAGTGGAACCCACTCCACCGCACTGAATCCGGCCGCCTGCAGACAGTGCTCGTAGACCTCGCGGCGCGGTGCCGTGGCCACGATGCTGACGGGCCGCGGGTCGAGGAGAGCCGTGACCCGCACCCCCGGACCCGTCTCCATCTCCTCGCCGGTCGGCTCACAGCGGAACCCGTACTTCTCCAGCGAGGGACAGTCGAACCGGTAGTCGGGCTTCTGCGCGAACACGAAGAACTCTCCAGCCGGTACCAGGCTCCGGTGGATGTTGCGACACATCCGCTCCATCGCCGCGATGTCCTCGGCGTAATTGAGGCACTGCACTCCCACCGCGATGTCGAAGCGCCGGTCGAAAGTACCCAGTTCAGCCACGTCACCGACCTCGTAGCGCACACCCAGCGGGTCACGCTGCTCGAAGTCCCGCGCGGCGGCGATCATCTCGACGGAGATGTCGACACCGAGCACATCCGTGGCGCCGCGCCGCTTGAACTCCCTGCTGTAGAAACCGGTGCCGCACGCAAGGTCAAGAATCGACCTGCCGCTCACTTCCCCGACCAATCCCAGAAAGCTCGGTACTTCCCCATAGCGCGTCAACGGCAGGGACTTGAACCCCTCGAATGCCTCGCCGATCTGGTCGTACTGCTGCACACTCACGGCTGCGCTCCCCTGTTGGTCGTCCTGTACACGGCCGCGCCGGCCCGCCCGATCCACGGGCTTGCCGGTCGCGGTCGTGACAGACAGTCTCGTGCGCGGCTGCTCGGCCGCCGTACAGACCGATGACACAAAGAAGCCAGCCCGTGACCGGCCAAACACCGGACACTCCTCCAGCAGACAGGCTCAGTACCGCGTGGGGAACAGTTGGAGGTTGGCCTTGCTGCCGGAGACCGACTTGACCCAGATCTTCAGGTTGTTGAACTTGACGGTGCCGCCCGGGCTGGTGCTGCCGCTGAGGCTTCCGCCGGCGGCCGACATCTTCACGGATCGGGAGCTGATGCTCGTGATCTTCAGGCTCCCGAACCCGAACTTGCGGCTGTCGACCTTGATGGTCCTGGGCGCAGACACGGTCGTCTTGCACCGCCCGTCGTAGCAGGGCCCGTTGGCAGCGGACGCCGTCGGCGTCATGAGTCCGAACCCGAGTGTGGCCGCTATGGTCAGTGTCACGGCCGTCGTCGTGGCCCGGCGGCGCCCAGCGGCCGTAGTGACCAGGTTGGCGGCTGCCAGTCGGCGGATACGGTTCACGTCATCGCCCTTCGATCGGTGGAAACGGGGCGGGAATTCCTGCCGCCGCCGGAGCCCACACGCCCCGGCGGGCTCGGGTCCGGCCCGGCCGGCTGGTGCCCCGCAGCACCGATTCCAGCGCCTGCCCGATTGTTCAGTAAGCCGCTCCCTCACCCTGAACAACCCGCGGCGCACAGGCGGCGCACCAAGCGGCGCACCAAGGAGACGCCGCGCCGGAGGAACGGCGCGGTCAGCCCGGCTCGGCGGATCCACGTGCGGCGCTGTGGTAGCGGTCCGCCGGGGCGGTGATTGCCTTGGCGGGCCGCAGGGCTCAGCGGCGGCGCTCCTCAGGCCACGGTCGGAACCTCCGTCGTCCCCACTCCTGCGCCTGCTCCGTCATGCGACGACGCAACCAGATCATCCACAGGCCCAGCGGCGTCGCCACGAGCGCACCCAGCAAGGCATGGCCCCAGCCGACTCCCGCGCCTCCGAACCGGATCACCACAGCCATCAGCACAAAGAACACCAGGACAAAACCTGCATACTTCACCCTCTTCGGCATGCGGCCCCGGGTACCCGCCGAAGCGGTGCATACGACACCCCGAGGGAGACCACTTCGCCGCCTCGAAGTCCGAGCGAAAACCTTCCAAGTACCTCGAATCCCGTCGAGCATGCCTCCCGGAAGGGCGGGTTTCCGTCCAGTCGGGACCTCTGCGCCAGGCTTTTGTTGTCGCCTGGCAACTGAGTTAATCTTCACGGGATTTTCTCATCCGGTCGAGGCGTGTGAACAGCGGAAACCGGACGGTGAGTGGGCCTTCACAGGCCCGGCGCGGTTCCGAGTCCTCGGGGTGAGGGCTCTTGGGGAGCGGAACGAGGGTGCGCATGACCAGCAAGATGATCGAGGCCGTCGACGGACCCCCGGGCGAGCAGGAGCTGCGGCAGCTGCTGGCCGGACTGACCGCCGTACGGGACGGCGACTTCGGTACCCGGCTGCCGGCCGACGGCGAGGGTCTGCTGGGCGACATCGCCACGGTCTTCAACGGCATGGTGGACCAACTGTCCGTGTTCACGTCGGAAGTGACGCGAGTGGCGCGGGAGGTGGGTACCGAAGGCACGCTGGGCGGTCAGGCCGAGGTGCCGGGCGTCTCGGGCACCTGGGCCGATCTGACCGACTCGGTCAACGCCATGGCGGGCAATCTGACCACGCAGGTGCGTGACATCGCGCAGGTGGCGACCGCGGTGGCGAAGGGCGATCTGTCGCAGAAGGTCGACGTCCCCGCACGCGGCGAGATCCTGGAGCTGAAGGAGACCGTCAACACGATGGTCGACCAGCTCTCCGCCTTCGCCGACGAAGTCACCCGCGTGGCCCGTGAGGTCGGCAGCGAGGGACGCCTCGGCGGACAGGCCCGGGTGCCCGGTGTCGGTGGTGTGTGGCGCGACCTCACCGATTCGGTCAACTTCATGGCCGGTAACCTCACTTCCCAGGTCCGCAATATCGCCCAGGTGACGACCGCGGTCGCGCAGGGCGACCTGTCGCAGAAGATCACCGTGGACGCCCGCGGTGAGATCCTCCAGCTGAAGAACACCATCAACACGATGGTCGACCAGCTCTCCGCCTTCGGCGACGAAGTCACCCGCGTCGCCCGCGAGGTCGGCACCGAGGGGCGCCTCGGCGGACAGGCGGACGTCAAGGGCGTGAAGGGCACCTGGCGCGACCTCACGGACTCCGTGAACTTCATGGCGGGCAACCTGACCGCGCAGGTCCGCAACGTCGCCCAGGTGGCCACTGCCGTCGCGAAGGGCGATCTCTCCCAGAAGATCACCGTGGACGCCCGCGGCGAGATCCTGGAGCTCAAGACCACCATCAACACGATGGTCGACCAGCTCTCCGCCTTCGCCGACGAAGTCACCCGCGTGGCGCGCGAAGTAGGCACGGAGGGCAATCTGGGCGGCCAGGCGACCGTCCGAGGCGTGTCGGGGACGTGGAAGGACCTCACCGACAACGTCAACGTGATGGCGTCCAACCTGACCGGCCAGGTCCGCTCGATCGCCAAGGTCGCCACGGCCGTCGCGCGCGGTGACCTCTCTCAGAAGATCACGGTGGAGGCCAAGGGCGAGGTCGCTGCCCTGGCGGACGTCATCAACACGATGGTCGACACGCTCTCCGCGTTCGCGGACGAGGTCACGCGTGTCGCCCGCGAAGTCGGTACCGAGGGACGCCTCGGGGGTCAGGCGCACGTACCGAACGTGGCGGGCACGTGGAAGGACCTCACCGACAACGTCAACTCCATGGCCAACAACCTGACCGGGCAGGTCCGCAACATCGCCCTGGTCACGACCGCGGTGGCCAACGGTGACCTGTCGAAGAAGATCGACGTGGACGCCCGCGGCGAGATTCTGGAGCTGAAGACCACCATCAACACGATGGTCGACCAGCTGTCGTCGTTCGCCGCCGAGGTCACCCGCGTGGCCCGTGAGGTCGGCAGCGAGGGGCGGCTCGGCGGACAGGCCGAGGTGGAGGGAGTCGAGGGCACCTGGAAGCGGCTGACGGAGAACGTCAACGAACTGGCCGGGAACCTCACCCGCCAGGTCCGTGCGATCGCCGAGGTCGCGAGCGCCGTCGCCGAGGGGGACCTGACCCGCTCCATCAACGTGGAGGCATCGGGCGAAGTCGCCGAGCTCAAGGACAACATCAACTCCATGGTGGGGTCCCTGCGTGAGACCACACGGGCCAACCAGGAGCAGGACTGGCTCAAGACGCACCTCGCCCGGATCTCCGCACTGATGCAGGGTCACCGCGACCTGCCTGTCGTCGCCGAGCTCGTCATGGACGAACTCGCGCCACTGGTCTCGGCGCAGTACGGCGCCTTCTACCTCGCCGAGGACACCGAGCGTGGCTCCGACCTGCGGCTCGTGGGCTCGTACGGCTATCCCGACGACACCGGCCGGCCCGAGCGCATCCGCGTCGGGCGCTCCCTGGTCGGGCAGGCCGCACGCAACCACCGTCCCATCAGCGTGGAGGAACTGCCGCCGGGCTATGTGACGATCTCCTCCAGTCTCGGGCAGGCCGTGCCCAGCGCCCTGATGGTCCTGCCCATCGTCGTCGAGGACCAGGTCCTCGGTGTCATCGAGCTGGCGTCCATCGCTCGCTTCACCCAGATCCATCAGGACTTCCTCGCCCAGCTGATGCCGACCATCGGTGTCAGCCTCAACACCATCGTGGCCAACGCCCGCACGGACGAGCTGCTGGACGAGTCCCAACGCCTGACCGCTGAACTCCAGGCGCGGTCCGAGGAGTTGCAGGTCCAGCAGGACGAACTCCAGCGCTCCAACGACGAACTTGAGGAGAAGGCGTCCCTGCTGGTCTCGCAGAACCGCGACATCGAGGCCAAGAACCTGCAGATCGAGCAGGCACGACAAGAGCTGGAGACCCGTGCGCAGGAGCTGGCGCTGGCGTCGAAGTACAAGTCGGAGTTCCTGGCGAACATGAGCCACGAGCTCCGTACGCCGCTCAACAGCCTGCTGATCCTGGCTCAGTTGCTGGCGCAGAACCCTTCGCGCAACCTCACCCCGAAGCAGGTCGAGTACGCGGGGATCATCCACTCGGCGGGCTCGGACCTGTTGCAGCTGATCAACGACATCCTCGACCTGTCGAAGGTCGAGGCCGGCAAGATGGACGTCGCCCCCGAGCGCATCCCGCTGCGCCAGCTCCTGGAGTACGTCGAGGCGACGTTCAGGCCGATGACGACGCAGAAGAGTCTGGCCTTCACGGTGGCGACCGCGCCGGGCACCCCGGCCGATCTGCTCACCGACGGCTCCCGGTTGCGTCAGATCCTGCGCAACCTGCTGTCGAACGCGGTGAAGTTCACCGAACAGGGCAGCGTCGAGCTGCGCATCGAACCCGCAGCGGACCGGGAGGTGCCCGTGGGCGTCCTCCGCGGCGCTCCCGTGGTGGCCTTCCGGGTGAAGGACACCGGCATCGGCATCCCGCAGCAGCAGCTGGAGACGATCTTCGGGGCGTTCCAGCAGGCGGACGGCACGACCAGCCGCAAGTACGGCGGCACCGGCCTCGGTCTGTCGATCACCCGGGAGATCGCCTACCTGCTCGGCGGCGCCGTCACGGTCGACAGCACGCCCGGCCAGGGCAGCACCTTCACGCTCTACCTTCCGGTGACACGCGCCGACTTCGAGGATCTGCTCGACGGTGGCAACCTCGGGGCGGACCAGCCGCATGCCACCGCAGCCGAGCTGTTGCCGGCCTCCCCGTCGGAGGCAGCTGCCATCAAGGCTCCCGAGCAGCGCAGACGGCGCCTGCTCGTCGTCGAGGGCCGTCCGCGCGGGCTGCTGACCCTGGTCGCCGAGCGCGCGGTGGCGGACATCGCCACCGACCCCCACAACCCGCTCGGGGTGATCGACGTGATCACGGCGGTCGGGGCGCAGGAAGCGGCGAGCACGCTGGCCGCGGAACCCTGTCACTGCGTCGTGCTGGAGCTGGACATGCCCGACGACGAGGGCGCCCGTCTGCTGCAGGCCATGGAGGGCGACTCGGCGCTGGCCAGCGTGCCGGTGCTCGTGCACACCGGTCATCACGTGGACCTGGCGCAGGAGCAGATGTTGCGCTCCCGCGCGGACGGCCGCCCGTTGGACTTCCTGTCCAGCCTGGACGATCTGCGCGAACGCATCACCCTGCACCTGTCCGCCGAGGAACCGGGAGACGTGCTGTCGCTCGTACGCGTCGAGGAACCCCAGCGACCGATCGCGCAGGTCGTCGACAAGGCCTTCGTCGGCAGCACAGTGCTCGTGGTCGACGACGACGCGCGCAACCTCTTCGCACTCAGCGGGGCGTTGGAGCTCCACGGCTTCCGCGTCCTGCACGCCGACAACGGCCGCAAGGGCATCGAGACGCTCCTCGCGCACACCGACATCTCGCTGGTCCTGATGGACGTGATGATGCCGGAGATGGACGGCTACGCCGCCACCGCGGAGATCCGTGCGATGCCCCGCTACGCGAACCTGCCCATCATCACGGTCACCGCGAAGGCCATGCCCGGGGACCAGGAGAAGAGTCTCGCGTCCGGCGCGAACGACTACGTCACCAAGCCTGTCGACACCAACGAGCTCATCGGCCGCGTCCAGCACTGGCTGGCCATGTGACGGGGTGTCATGCCGCCGTCCGAACCAGCCGCCCACCCGGCGTCCCTGGACGTCCGAGCCGAGGAACAGGTCAACCGTGACCCATCCCCACCAGCCGGCAGAGCCGGAATCCGCCCGTGTTCCGGCGGGCAGGCCACCCGCCGGAACACCGAACCCCTCCCCCGTCGGCAGGCTGGCGGCGACCGTGGATCGGTTGCGCCGGGAGGTACGGGCGGCCCAGGCGGAGGCGGACGGGCGTGCCCTGATCGAGCTGGCCAAGGGCATCCTCGTCGAGCGGCTCCGGTGCGGGCCGGCGCAGGCGGCACGGCAGCTCGCCGAGCTGACCGAGCAGGCGGGCATGACACCGCTCGAATTCGCGGTCGAGGTCATCAACCAGGCCTCGCGTGACCGGCTTTCCGAAGTGACCTCCGCCTTCCTGGCGACCACAGCGGGCGGCGCCGAAGTCACCGGCCCACCGAGGAGCGACGCCTCCGCCGTACGGCTACGGGCCGCCGAGAGCGGTGCGCTGGCCGCCCGCGACGCCCAAGCCGTGGCCGACTCACTGATGGAGCACGCGCTGAGGCCCCTCGGCGCGGAGGCGGTGGCCATCTGGGCGCTGGGCGGCGACGGGTCGCTCACGTTGGCGGGCAGCGCGGGATTCTCGCTCGCCGAGGCGGGGCGCTGGCGATATGTGCCGCCCGGTGTGGCGACCGTGGCGCGTCGTGGGCTCGGCGAGCGAACGGGCCAGTGGATCGGTTGTCTGTCGGAGACCGGGCTGCCCTCCATCGGCGGGCATCACCACCCGGACGGCGGCCGGGTCGCCGTGCCTGCGGGCACCGGAGGCCGGATCCACGGCGTACTGGAGATCGTCTGGCCCGCACCGCTCGAACCTCAGCCGCCGCAGATCGTCCGCCAGGTCGAGGCCCTGGCCGAGCTGTGTGCGCACACCCTGGAGACCTCCGCCCCGCACCACCCCGACGGCGCTGCGCGGCCCGCCGTCCTGCCGGACGTCGCCGAGCTGATGGACCTGGCCGACGGCCTCCACGACCCGGCGCTGGTGCTCGTTCCCAGGCTGGACGCCGCCGGGGAACTCGTCGACTTCCACATCCACCACGTCAACAGCCGCTTCCTGGACCCGACCGGCCGGCCGCGGGGTGTCGTCAACGGCTCCCTGCTGCTGGAGGCGTACCCGATGGTCGCCGGGGAGAGCGAGCTGTTCGAGCAGATCGAGCGTGTCTACGCCACGGGCGAGCCGTTCCGCGCCCAGCGTATGCGGCTCACCGCGCTGGTCGACGAGGTCCCGCTGGCAGCGGTCGCCGACATCAACATCAGCCGGCATGGCGGCAGCGTCCTGCTCCTGTTGCGCATAGAGGACGAAACAGCACGGTTGGCGAGCCTGCTGCAGCACGCTCAGCGCCTGGGCCGCATCGGCGGCTTCGAGGAGAACCTCCTCACCGGCGAGATCACCTGGAACGTTCAGCTCTACAGCCTCTACGGCAAGCCCGCCGCGAGCGGTCCGATTCCGTTGGAGGACCTGCCCGCCCATGCCCACCCCGACGACGCGGTCGCCATCGGCAGATTTCTGCGCACCCTGCTGCATCACCGCCGTCCCGCGTCCACGGCCTTCCGGCTCCTGCGGCCGGACGGGGTGACCCGGCACATCCGCGTGGTCGCCGAGCCGGAACTCGACTCCGACGGCCGGCTGTTCGTCGTACGAGGCGCCTACCAGGACATCTCCGCCCACCACTGGACGGAGGTCGCGCTCGCCGCCACGCGTGACCAGCTCGCCCACACCGAGCAGCAGGCCATCGAACGCGCTCGGCTCACCCTCCAGCTGCAGCACGCGATCATGCCGCCCGAGCATGCCCCGCTGGAGGCCCCCGGCTTGCGCGTGGCCGTGCGCTACCGGCCCGCGGAGACCCAGCAGCTCGTCGGCGGCGACTGGTACGACGCGGTCGTGCTGCCGTCCCGGCTGGTGCTGCTGTGCGTGGGAGACGTCGCCGGGCATGGGATCGAGGCGGCCACCAGCATGGTCGTCCTGCGCAACGCGCTGCGCGGACTCGCCGTGACGGGTGCCGGACCGGCCCAGTTGCTGGCCTGGCTCAACATGGTGGCCCACCATCTGACGGGCGCCGTCACCGCCACCGCGGTGTGCGGCCTGTACGACCCCGAGCGCCGCACGCTGCGCTGGGCCAGGGCCGGCCATCTGCCGCCGGTGCTGGTGCGCGGCAGCGAAGCGACGCCGCTGCCCCTGGTGAAGGGCATGCTGCTCGGTGCCGTACCCGAAGCGGCGTACCAGGAACACGAGGTCCAACTGGCCGTCGACGACACGCTGTTGATGTACACGGACGGTCTGATCGAACGCCGTGACCGTACCGTGGAGGAATCGCTGACCCAGTTGCTTGCGGCTGCCCGCACGGTCCCGCCCACGCTCGAACAGCAGCTGGACCGTCTGCTCACCTACAGCAAGTCCGACACGGACGACGACACCTGCATCGTGGGCGTCCGGGTGGACTGAGCGCAGTGGATACACCCTCGGGTCGACCGGGTGCGCGACATGGCCGACGACATCGCCGGGATCGGCCGCGAGGACGCCAAGGCTCCTGGCGCTCGACCCCACCGATACGGACCAGTCGATGGCCCAGTCCGCCGTGCTACGGCACCTGGATCGCCGAGCCGGCTGGCTTCAGCTCAAAGCCGCCGCCGCGTCGAGCAGCAAGGCCTTGGAGATCCTCGCCGCGGGCGGCCGTGCCAAGCGGATCCGTACTACGGCCGAGACCACTGTCAGGCAGCGGAGCGAGCACTGAGAGTGCCTGGTCATGCCGTCATTCACACAAACCTCCTGAACACCGGATAGGCGGTGTGAGAGTGGAAACCCGGGGCGAAGACCCTTGGAGACCTGCGGAGGGAGTTCGAGATGAGCCAGGTCAGGACGAGTGCGTCGGATCTGCCTTTTCCGTTGCGGATCGTCGGCTCCGGGCTCCGGCGTCTGCCCGGGGCTGAGCAGGTGGGCAAGGTCGCCGGCAGTGCCCTGGACCGGATCGGGGCGGTGTCTCCTCGTGGCCGCCGGATCGCGGTCTACACCGGAGCGGGAGTGCTCGGCGTGGCCGGGGTGGTGGAATGGCCCGTCGCCGTCACCGGCGCGGCCGTCGCCTGGCTGACCCAGCCGCGTCCGCGCCAGGGCGGGCAGGAGGAGGCGGCGCAAGACGGCAGGCAGCGCCCTGCGGCCGGATCCGGCCCTGCCTCCACGGAAGCCGCCGACGCCCGTCCGGAGCCCCACGGTCCCGGCAACAAGCTGGCTTCCTCCCATTTCCACCAGGACCGTCCTGCGGCCCCCGTGCACGACGAACCCGCCAAGGTCGGGGACCCGGCCACGGCATCGGGGCTCAAGCGGGTCGCGGAGGCCTCCACCCACCACGATGAACCGGGCTTCTCCGACGAGCGTTCCTGAGGAGGCCGGCCGGGGCGGCCGTGCAGGCGCTGTCACAGCGCTGGTACCGCCTGTCGTCAGTGGTGCGTCTCGTGCTGCAGGACGAGCAGGGCGATGTCGTCGGTGCGCTGTGCGGTGGCGGCGGCGTTCCTCAGCAGCGTGTCGATGAGGCCGTCCAGGTCTCGGTCGTCGGCGGCGGCGAGATGGTGTGCGAGCTGGGTGATGGAGTCGTCGAGGTCGGTGCCCGGTGTTTCGACGAGGCCGTCGGTGTAGAAGGCGAGCAGCGTCCCGGGAGTGAGCGGGATCCCCGTCACGGGGAAGTCGGCGTCGGGGTCGATGCCGAGGAGGGGCCCGGGCGGGACGGCGACGGGCCGTGTGTCCCCGTCGGGGCTGCGCAGCAGGGGTGGCGGGTGGCCGGCGCTGGCGAGGGTCACGCGTCCGCGGGCGAAGTCGAGGTGGGCGTAGAGGCAGCTGGTGAACAGGTCGGGGGCGAGGTCGACGAGGACCCGGTTGATCCGGTGGAGCACCTGGTCGGGAGGCGTGCCGAGGGTCGCGTGGGCGTGCACACCGGTGCGTACCTGGCCCATCAGGGCGGCGGCTGCGACGTTGTGGCCCTGGACGTCGCCGATGACGGCTGCGGCCGCGGTGTCGCCGAGCCGGATCAGGTCGTAGAAGTCCCCGCCGATCTCCATGCCGCGCGTGGCGGGCAGATAGCGGGCGGCGACGCGCAGGCCGGCGACGGCGGGCAGGCTGCGTGGGAGCAGCGCCTGCTGGAGGCCGTGGGCCAGCTCGTGTTTGATGTCGTACAGGCGGGCGCGGTCGAAGGCCTGGGCGATGAGTCCGGCGAGGGAGGTCATGACGGCCCGTTCCTCGGCGGGGAACTCGTGAGGGCTGTCGTAGGACAGGATGCATACGCCGACGGGCCTGCCGGAGATGATCAGCGGCAGGAACGCCCAGGCCTGTTTGCCGCTGATCAGCGGTGCCTCGGGGTAGTCGCGCCGCATCTCGTCCACGCTGGCGAAGAACGCGGGGATGCCGCTGCTGAGGACCTTGCCGGCCGGGGTGAAGGACGTGTCGAGGGGGAGGCCGTCGAGCCGTCTGATGGTGTCGGCGGGATAGCCGCGGTGACCGGTGATGCGGAGCCGGCCGGCGTCAGCCGTGGACATGACCAGGCCCTGGGCGCCGTAGGCGGGCATGATCTGGTCGGCGACCAGGTCGACGACGTCCTGGACGCCGACGACCTCGGTCAGCGCGGCGGCGAGGTGGGTGAGTTGGTACAGCTGTCCGCCGCGAGCCGGCGTGGCGGTGCGCGTGGACCGGCGGGGCGCCGGTGAGGGCGGCGCGGGCCCGCCGGTGGGGACGATGCGGACGCTGATGCCGCTGGCGTCCGGGTACAGGTGGATGTCCAGCCATTGGTCCGGGGGACGGCACGCGGTGAAGGAAACGGGTTCCCGGCTGATCAGCGCGGCGCGGTAGCCGTCCTCGTGGGCGGGGTCGTCGAGCCAGCGAAGGGACTGCCAGGGCCGGGTGCCCAGCAGACGGCCGGCCTCGCAGCCCAGCAGTGCGCAGGCACCGGAGCTGACGTAGGTGAAGCGCCCTTCCAGGTCCAGGGCGCAGCTTCCGCCGGGCAGGCGCTCGACGAAGTCCGCCACGGCCGGATCGGTGCTCGCGGTTCGGCGACCGATGCCGACGGCGACGACGCGTGGCTGTTCGCGGCGGGCTGCGGATCCCGGCTTCTCGGCGGCCTCCTCCACCAGTCGGGCCAGCCGTCGGCAGCTGGACGTGATGTTGCCCCGCTCCCGTTGGGTCATGTACGGCGGGCGCGTGGCCGGCCACATCAGCAGCAGGGACCCGCGCGGCCGTACGCCGGTGACCGGCGCGGCGACCAGCGCCAACGGGTACGGGAGCACCACGGCCGTGCGCGGGTAGGAGCGGACCATCTCGTCCTGGCTGCCGACCCACACCAGGCGGTCCTCACGTACGGCGTCGGCCACGGGTGCCGGGGAGGCGAGCGGAACCCTGGCCCACGGTGCGGCGAACTCGATCGGCACCCCGCACAGCACGTCCAGACACAGCAGCCGCTGGTCCGGTGCGAGCAGGTACAGCGCGCCGATGGACGCGCCGGTTCGGCGCACCGTCTCCGCGAACGCGGCATCCAGTGCGTCGTCGTCCGGGGCCGGATCACCCGTACCGGTCATGCCGACTGCTCCCCTCGGGGCGCGGCATTCGGACGCCGCACGTAGCCGTGCTCGCCCATATGAGGACGCTACGCCCATGCGGGGCCGTCTGTCCCGCCCGTTTCCTGTGGCCCTGTGTGGGGGACTCGCCTGCTGTGGTGGCACCGCGGCTGCGTTTCGACGGCTGGATCGCCGGTCTGGGCACGTCCTCCGGAACGCGGATGGTGCTCGGGCGCTGGGAGCGGTCGCCGTTCGGGCGGTTCAGCGACGTGATGGTGGAGCGGGCCGACGGGGAACGGCTCTTGCTGGCGCCCACACCGGAGACCGCCGACTTCATCAGCAGCACCTACATCTTCGACACCGTACGAGTCGCCCCGGTCGACGTACGTGTGGCCGACAGCACCTGGACTGTCGCGGCGGGCCCCCTCGACCTGTGTTTCACCACCGGCCGACGAGGGCCGCTGGGGCTCCTGTTGTGCGCCGTGCCCGGATTCCTCGCCCGCCGTCCGGCATGGAGCGCGCTGACGGACCGGCCTGCCGGTGTGCTGCTGCGCGGCGTGCGGACACGGGGCAGTGCCGGTGCGGGCCGCCGCGAGTGGTACGGCGCACGGGATCTGCGGCCGGTCTCCACCGTGTCGGCCGCTTGGGAGGGTCAGTACCTCGGTGAGCTGGCGGCCGTCGAACCGCCGGTGCGGTTCGGGTTCGGTTCTGTGCCGGCCGGGCCCGCCGTCACACGGGTCACGACCACGGTGGAGCTGGGCCCCGCATGAGGCCGGTTCACAAGTGGAGGTGGCCTTCCAGCCAGTCCGCCGCGGCCCGGCGGAACAGTCGCCGGTTGTCGGCGCGCAGGAAGTCGTGGCCCTCGTCGCGCAGAGTCAGCAGTTCGGCTTCGATGCCGCGTTCCTGCGCGGCGCGTACGAACTGCCGGGACTCCCCCAGCGGCACGTTGGTGTCGTGTTCGCCGTGGACGGCCAGCAGCGGGACCCGCAGTGCGTCGATGCGGCTCATCGGCGACAGGGTGCGCAGGAGCTCGCGGTCGCGGTCCGGGTGGCCGTACTTGTGAGCGGCCGATTCCGCGATCCAGGGCTCGGTGCCGGCGAAGAAAGTGAGGAAGTCCGACATGCCGCAGACCGCGACCGCGGTGCGGAACAGATCCGGGTGCCACACGACGGAGGCGAACGTCAGATAGCCCCCGTACGAGCGGCCCATGACCGCCAGCCGCGTCGGATCGGCGGGGCCGGCCATGACCGCGTGGCCCGCGCAGTCGGCGACGTCGTCGAACGCCTCGAAGCGTCCTGCGCCCAGGTCGGCGTCGACGAACGACCGGCCGTGCCCCAGGGAGCCTCGGACGTCGGGGGCGAAGATGTCCAGGCCGCGCCCGACCAGCTCGTGGTAGAGCGGGCTGAACACCGGCCGTTCCTGCTCTTCGGGACCGCCGTGAAGGTGGATCACACAGGGTGCCGGCTCGTCCGGGGCCCGGCCCGGCGCCCGGTAGTACCAACCGCTCAGGGGCAGCCCGTCCCTCGCAGTGAGACGCAGCGGGACGGGGCGTACCGGCGGGCGGCCCGGCGGGACGGCGTCCTCGTCCTGGGAGGACCAAGGCGTGCGCAGCATGGAGACGCCCTCGTGAGCCCGCCAGAGGCCCGGTCGGCGTTGCGAGCCGGACAGCGCCAGGACCAGGCCCCCGGCGCCGGCGGCGGTCACGCGGGTGGCGACCTCGTGGGGCAGGGGAACGGGCCGTGCCGGGCCCGTGTCGTCCGGGGGCTGTCGGGTCGGGTGGGTCTCGACGAGTTCCAGTTCGTTCGCGCCCTGGACGTTCCATGCCAGCGCGGCCGTGCGGCCGTCGTGCGCCAGTGTCAGGAGTTCGAGGTCGACCCCCTCGCGTTCCGCCGCGAGGGACACGCCGCGTGGGGCGCCGTCGGTATCCAGAGCGACCGCGAGGAGCGCCGCGTACTCCCGGTCGGCGTTGCTGCGCAGCCACAGTGTCCGCCCGTCGGGAGAGAACCGGCCGATCCAAGGGTCGCCGTCGGCGACCGGCATGGCGAAGGTGCTCTCCGAGTCGGCGGTGCGTCGGACGACCGCCTCCCTGCGTCCGCGCGGCCCGCGGCGCAGCAGTGCGAGGCTGCCGTCCCGGCTGAGGTCGCACACCCGGAGGGAGGCGGCGTGGGTCTCCCTGGTGAGCAGGGCGGGGGAAGCCAGGCCGTCGGGATCGATCAGGTAGACGGAGAGGCCGCCGTCGGGACGCACCGTGGGCGCCGCCGGAGTCCGGAGGTCGCTTGCCGTTCGGCTCCGTTGCTCCCCTGGTGCCCCGTCGTACGCGGCTGGGCCGAGAAGCGTCGCGCGACGGTCCCGGTCCGCCCAGTCGGTGGGCGGGCGGATGCCGTCGGGGCGGCCGTCGGCAAGGTCCGGGTCCCGCACGGCGTTCCCCGTGATGATCCCGTACTGCTGGGTGGCCGGAGCAGCGAACGTGACGGCGACGGACGAGCCGTCGTGTGCCCAGCAGCCCAGATAGGCGGAACTGGCCGGGTCGGCCCCCGCCAGGAGGCGCCGGCCGGTGCCGTCGGGCCGCACGCACAGGACCCGGGTGTGCTCTCCGCCGCCCGGCGCGGTGGTGTATGCGATCCACTGTCCGTTCGGTGACCAGGACACCTCTTTCACAGGGTCCGGTGAGGAGTCGAGCAGCCGCACCTCGTCACTGTCGACGGAGCCGGCCCACAGCTGGGGGACGCCTCCTCGGTCACAGATGAACGCCACTTCGGTGCCGTCCGCGTTGGCCGAGGGGTACCAGCAGCCGTGGGCGCGCAGCCGGGTCACGGCGTCCCGGGGACCGCCTGCCTCGGGCAGCGGAAGGGGCGCTGGAGCGGCGGCGCGGGCGGCACCGTACAGATCCCCCGTCCGGCTGTCAGAGGGCTCCACGGTGGCCGAAGTGAGTGGCTTGGGACCCGCGAACACGGGCGCCGGGCCGTGCGCCACCCGCCTGCCCCCGGCTTCGGTCACTTGATTCCGTGGGTCTGCAGCCATATCTCCAGCAAAGCAATCTGCCACAGGGCGTTCGCACCCCGATGGGTCCGGTGCTCGTCGGGCGCCGCGAGGAGCTCGGTCACGTACGACTCCTGGAAGAGGCCGCGTTGCTTCGCCTCGGGCGTCTGGAGCGCTTCACGTACGCGTTCCAGGACGGGGCCCGCCATGTGCCGGATGGCCGGCACGGGGAAGTAGCCCTTGGGCCGGTCGACGACTTCGCGAGGCAGGAGCTTGCGGCCCGCCTCCTTGAGCACACCCTTGCCGCCGTCGGCCAGTTTCAGCTCCGGCGGGCAGGCCGCCGCCAGCTCGACCAGCTCGTGGTCGAGGAACGGAACCCGTGCCTCCAGGCCCCAGGCCATGGTCATGTTGTCGACCCGTTTCACGGGGTCGTCGACGAGCATGACGTGGGTGTCCAGCCGAAGAGCCGCGTCGAGCGCGGTCTCCGCGCCCGGGACCGCCATGTGGCTGCGGACGAAGCTGCCCGATACGTCGTCGCGCGGCAGCATGTCCGGCTGCAAAACCCTGGCGAGGTCGGCATGCGGCCGGTCGAAGTAGGTCGCGGCGTACCGCTCCGGTTCGTCCTCGCGGGAGACCTCCGCCAGCTGCGGGTACCAGTGGTAGCCGGCGAAGACCTCGTCGGCTCCCTGGCCGCTCTGCACGACCTTGACCTCCTTGGAGACCTGCTCGGACAGCAGGTAGAAGGCGACCACGTCGTGGCTGATCATCGGCTCGCTCATGGCCGCGACCGCCCCGTCCAGAGCCATCGACACCCGGTCGGAGGGAACCATCAGCTGGCGGTGGTCGGTCCCGAACTCGCGGGCGACCAGGTCCGAGTACTGGAACTCGTCGCCCTTCTCGCCGCCCTCCGTCTCGAACCCGACGCTGAACGTCATCAGGTCGTGCAGGCCCTCGTCGGCCAGCAACGCGACGATCAGACTGGAGTCGAGGCCGCCGGAGAGCAGGACACCGACCTCCACGTCGGACACCATCCTGCGGCGCACGGCCGTGCGGAGCGCGTCCAGCACCGCGTCACGCCATTCGTCCGCGCCCATGCCGGCGTACTCGGCCCGGCGTGTGTACTCCGGCTGCCAGTAGCAGTGATCCCGATGGGTGCCGTCCGGTTCGACGACCCGCACGGTGGCGGGCGGGAGCTTGTGCACCCCGTTGAGGACGGTGCGCGGCGCCGCGACGGTGGCGTGCCAGCTCAGGTACTGGTGGACGGCGACCGGATCGAGCGATGTGTCCACGTCTCCGCCGGCGAGGAGAGCGGGCAGCGTCGAGGCGAACCGCAGCCGGCCCGGTGTCCGCGCGAGGTACAGGGGCTTGATTCCGAGCCGGTCCCTGGCGAGGACCACACGGCCGGTCCGGTGCTCGACGAGCGCGAAGGCGAACATGCCGAGGAAGTGCTCGACGCAGGCGGTGCCCCACTGCTGGTAGGCCTTGAGTACGACCTCCGTGTCCGACGTCGACTCGAATCGGTGCCCGAGGCCGCGCAGCTCTTCGCGCAGCTCAGGGTGGTTGTACACGCAGCCGTTGAAGACGCCGGTGACCTGACCGCGGGGGTCGGTCATCGGCTGGGCTCCCCGGTCCGAGAGATCGATGATCTTCAGTCGCCGGTGTCCCAGTGCGACCGGGCCCCGCGCCCAGGTGCCCTGCCCGTCGGGTCCACGGGCGGCGAGCCGGTCGGCCATGCGTTCGACGGCAGCCTCGTCGGCTCGCCGGCCGTCGAAGCGGACCTCGCCGGTCAGACCGCACATGACGTCCCGCCTCCCTTGCTCGCGTCGGCGTCGGCGCGCCTGCACGGGGGTGCCGGTGCGCGGGCGCCGGTCAGGAGGGTCTGGGCGGTGCTGCGAGACATCACGTGACCTTTCTGCGCGGGGACGAGAACTTCGCCGTGGCCGCCGGGCGGCCGCTGGCGGGCCGGCGGCCGATGCCGTCCGGGGCCTCGGGGGCTACGGCGGAGGCGGGCCGCCCGGGACGATGGAGGAGGGTGAGCCGTCCTGGACGACGGCACGGGCGGGGCTGCGGTCGGGCAGCGGAGGCCTGCGGCGGCCGTGTTCGCCACGGGTCTCTGCGATCAGCATGTCGACGCAGGCCAGCAGGTCCTCGTCCTGTGCCGCACGGCGCATCCGCCGGGCAGCGCTTCCGTTCGCTAGGGCCGACCCGGTGAGCTCCCGGACGATCTGCCAGTCCCCGTGGGCTTCCAGCGCGGGCCGCAGCCGGACGAGCAGCTTGCGCACCACCGTGTGCGCGGGTGCCTCCTCGTGGGTCTCGGGGTCCACCAGCGTCCCTTCGAGTCCCGACCGGGCGGCACGCCACGACGCACCCCGAAGCCACTCGTGCCGCCTGGTGCACCCGGGGGCATCGCCGCGGCCGAGACGTTCGCGGGCCTCGGTCACCAGGGCACGGAACAGTCCGGCGATGAGCACGACGGTCTCCGGGCGCGGACAGGCATCACAGGTGCGCAGTTCCAGCGTGGGCAGATGGTCCGACGGGCGGACGTCGTAGTAGATCATTCCCGCGTCGCTGATGATCCCGGCGCGCACGAAGTCCTCCACGGCAGCGTCGTACTCGGCCGCGTTCGGGAAGCAGCCGACCGGCCCCGCGGTGGGCCAGCGCTGCCACAGCAGGGTGCGCCAGCTCGCGTAGCCCGTGTCGGCGGCCTGCCAGAACGGCGAACTGGCGGAGAGGGCCAGCAGCACCGGCAGCCAGGGCGAGATCTCGCACATGGCCCGTACGGCGGTGTCGCGGTCGGGTACGTCCACATGAACCTGGGCGCCGCAGATGAGTTGCTCGTCGGCGACCTTGCGGTACTCCTCGGTCATGTGGCGGTAGCGTGCTCCGGCTGTGGTGTGGGCCGAGGCCGCGGGCGCCAGTGGGGCCGTGCCGGCGGCCACCACGGCCAGCCCCAGCGAGGAGGCTGCCGCGTCGAGCCGCCGCCTCAGGTCCGTGAGGTCGGCGTAGAGGTCATCCAGGGACGTGTGCACGGAGCTGTTGGACTCCACGGTGCACTGATGCAGTTCGGTGGTGTAGGTCCGTCCCGGAAGCCGTCGCAGGATCGCGTCGGCTCGCGGCACGAGCAGTCCGCTCTCCACCTCCAGGACGTGAAACTCTTCCTCCACTCCGATGCGCATGCTCACGTTCACTCCTACGAATCCCGGCGCCTGCCGCAAGGGAGGGGGCGACCCGACCCCGGGCGGTGGGGCGGCTGTGGTGTGCTCTGAGTTCCCAGTCCCCCGGGACGTAAGCCTGCCGCCTGCGCGTTTGAGATGCAGCTCGCACAAACGAGCGTAAGTGAGGGGGCCTCTGGGCGCTCGGGCAGCCGGAGACCCCGGCCCCGGTTTCGCCGTCGTATGCCGTGCTCGCCCGCCGACGCTACGCGATCAGGTCCACCGCCATCGCGATCAGCCCGATCGCCACCAGCGCCACGACCAGCATGATCAGGACGATCGGCATGGGGCCCCAGCCCCTGCGCAGCTCGGACTGCGGATAGGAGATGGCGGACGTGGTGTCGTCCTCGGCGGGCGGGGTCTCACCGGGTGGTACTCCCCTTTTTCCGGGGTCGTGTCCTGGGGCTCGTGTGGGCTCGCGATCAGGGTTCGTCATGGCGCGCCCTCCTCTCGATCTCGGGCCGGCCACGGGGCGTTGCCGGTTCACTGGTTGGGGCGCGCGGCGCTGATGTCGCCGAGGGCCGAGCCTGGATCACGTTCCATGGCGAGGTCGGCGAGGGCGACTATGCCCACCGGGTGGCTTTCTCGGTCGACGACAGGCACACGCCGCACGGAATGCTCGCGCATCACCTGCACCGCGAGAATCAGGTCGTCGTCGGGTCCCACCGTGACCAGGTCCTCGCTGCACGCCTGGGCCACGGTCGTACGGTCCGGGTCGCCGCCCTCGGCCACCGCGCGTACCACCAGGTCACGGTCACTGACCAGCCCGCGCAGCCGCCCGCCCTCGGTGACCAGCACCGCGCCGATGTCCTCGTCGCGCATCATCCGGGCCACCGCCTGCACCGAGGCCTGCGGTTCCACGGTCATCGGGTCGGTCGTCATGACGTCGCGGACATGCTGAGTCATGGGAACGTCACTCCGCGAAGTTGGGGCGGTGCCGTTCACCGCCGTGCAGCCACCGAGTACCCGCGGACGACCCGGCTGCCACGTCCTCGCCGGCCCTCATCAACTGCCGCGGACATACGTCGGCCGTGCGGGCAAAGAGGCAGGGCGGGTGCCCCGCCCGGGTCGCACAGGACGCGTACGCAGCCAGCCGTCGCTCCTCAGCGGTGCATGGCCCAGCGGATGGTCCGGGTCAGTGCCTGGCCGGTGGGGCGTACGGCGAGGTCCTCCACGACCGGGAGCCGCGGCAGCCACAGCATGTTGCGGGTCCAGGGCGGGAGCAGTGCGACGGCGTTCGCGGCAAGGCCTCCGTAGAAGGGACGCAGCGCGAGGGGCAGGGGCGGCTGGAAGAGCAGGAAGCGGGCGGCGGCACGGGCCTCGGGACCGGCCCGCAGTTCGGGCCGGTACGCGGACAGCCGCTCGACGAGTTCGCGGCGGTCGCGTGGCGGGTCGATCACCCCCAGTGCCTCCGCGATGCGTGCCGCGTCGGCCACGTACGCGTCGTAGGCGGCGTCGTCCAGCGAGTGTGCTCCGTAGCGTTCGTGGGCGCGCAGGAAGCTGTCGGTCTCGGCGGCGTGCACCCAGCCGAGCAGGTGTGGATCAGCCGCGTGGTAGGGCAGGCCCTCGGCCGTCGTCCCGCGGATCCGTTCGTGGATGCCGCGAACGTGGTCCACGGCCTGCTGGGCGTCCGTAGCGGTGCCGTAGGTCGTCACGGCCAGAAATGAGCTCGTGCGCTGAAGTCGGCCCCACGGGTCGCCGCGGTATCCGGAGTGACCGGCCACGGCCGCCATGGCGAGCGGATGAAGGGACTGCAGCAGCAGTGCGCTCAGTCCGCCGATGAACATCGAGGCGTCACCGTGGACCGTGCGGATCGGGCGATCCGGGCCGAACCAGCGCGGGCCGGGCGTGTCATGGATGCGGGCGCGTGTGGCCGGGCCGTCGGGGCCGGCGACGCGGCGGAACAGGGCCTGGCCCAGTTGGTCACGGACTGAGGTCAGCACGGTCGGCCTCCCCTCTCCTGCTGCCAGTGTCCGCGATGCCGACCCGAAACCGGCCATGCCCGTGCGCCTCACCTGCCGGTGGGCACGTACCGGGGTTCACGGTCCGATGCCGGCCACACGTAGGGCAGGTCGTCGGGGACGCCGGAGAACAGGTCGCCGTACACCTCGCGGTCCTTGCGGACCAGTGCCGAACGGTGGCTCTCGTGGAAGGCCTCGTCGCCCAGCCAGGGCGGCAGCTCACCTGCGGCGGCCAATTCCGTCTGATCGCGTACGGCAACGCCCGGTCGGTGCACGGCCAGTCCGGCGACCAGGGAGGCGGCGCAGCTGTCCCGGTGTCCCTGCTCCCGCCAGACCCGACAGATCTCCAAGCCGTACCGGACGAGGGCCTCCTCGTACCCGGTCCACATCCGAACGGCCGGGTGCCGGCGCCACCCGTAGCCGGGGACGGTCAGACCGCGCAGGACCTGGAGCGCCTCGACCCGCTGCTTGCCCAGTCGGCGCCGGTCGAGGAGCAGGGCCGTCTGCCGGAAATCGGGGTGGGGCAGGAACGTCTGCATCAGTCAGTGCGCGGTTCCGGTGCGGTCACGTCGGCTCAGGAGTCGTTGGGCACGCGCGAGGCCGGGTGGCCGGTGGCGGTGCAGGGCGGCCCGGGCGGCATTGGCTCCCGGCGCGCCGTGCACGCCGCCGCCCGGGTGTGCCCCGGCGGAGGACAGGAAGAGCCCTGGGACGGGGGTCTCGGGGCGCCCGGTGCCGGGCACGGGGCGGAAGACGAGTTGCTGGTGGATCGCGGTCGTGCCGCCGTTGATCGCTCCGCCGCACAGATTGGCGTCGAGTGCCTCGAGGGTGGGGGGCGCCAGGATGCGTCGGGCGCGGATCAGCGAGCGGAAACCGGGCGCGAAGCGTTCCACCTGGCGTTCGACCCGGTCGGCCATGAGTTCCTGGTCCTTGGTGTCCCAGCGGCCGGTGATGCCCTCGTCGGCGGCGTCGGCGGCGATCTCGCGGGACACGTGGGTGTAGGCCCAGGCTGATTCGGTGCCCAGCGGGGAGCGGGTGGCGTCGGCGGTGGTCATCTGGCCGAACAGCAGGAAGGGACGGTCCGGGACCTGCCGCATCGCGATCTGTGCGGCGAAGCGGGTGAGTTCGTCCATGCCGTCGGCCAGGTGGACGGTGCCTGCCCGGGACGCCTGCTCCGCCTCCCAGGGCACCGGGCCGTCGAGCGCCCAGTCCACCTTGAACGTGGCGAAGTCCCACTGGAAGCGACGCAGGTCGTCCAGGAGCTGGTCGGGCACGTGCTCGGGTTCGAGGAGATCGCCGTACAGAGCGGGAACCGACACATCGGCCAGTACCGCCCGGCGTGCCTGTACCGCGTCGCCGACCGCCGTACGCACGCCGACGGCCCGCCCGCCGCGCACGACGATCCGCTCGACCCGCTGCCCGCAGCGCACCCGCACGCCCCGGGCCTTCAGGCGCAGCGTCAGAGCCTGGGTCAGGGCGCCCGAGCCACCGACGGGGGTGGGGAAGCCGTACGTCTGTCCGAGCATGGCCATCAGCCAGCCGAAGCCGCCGCTGCCGGCCGACTCCGGGGCGAGGTCGGCGTGCAGGGCGTTGCCGGCCAGCAGCAGCCGGCCTCCCTGACCGTCGAACTCCTCCTCCCCCAGGCGGCGCACCGGCAGTACCAGGGAGCGTGCCATGCGCAGACCGCCCGCGGCCCGCAGCCGCAACGCCAGCCGTGCCGCGGAGCGCACGGGCGGGAACGGGGTGAACAGAGAGTTCAGCAGGTCGGGGTGCAGGCGCTGCCACACGCCATGCAGCCGCTCCCACGCGGCTCCGTCGCCCGGTGCGAAGGCATCCAGGGACGCCGCAGTGGTGCCGATGTCCCGGTCCAGCACGGCACAGCTGCCGTCGGTGAGGGGATGCGCCAGCACACTGGGCGCGTGGCTCCACCGCAGCCCGTAGTCCTGCAACCGCAGGGCGGACAGGACCGGGGAGGCGGCTGCGAGCGGGTAGAAGGAGCTGAAGACGTCGTTGACGAAGTCGGGGTCGACGCCGCGGTCGTGACGGACGGCGCCGCCCGGCTCCGGCTGTTCCTCCAGCACCTCGACGCTCCACCCGGCGTCCGCCAGCACGTTGGCGGCCACCAGACCGTTGGGTCCGGCGCCGATCACCACGGCGTCAGGCACGACCGGCTCCGTCCACGCCCGGCACCGCCGACGCGGCCGGTGCCCTCCGTGGGGCGCGACGGGCGTCCTGCGCCTCGCTCTCGCAGAGCCGGGCGAGGCGGGCGAGCATCGCCCGGTGGCGCAGTTGGATCAGTGCCTCGAAGCCCATGTTGTGCAGCCGGCCGCCCGCTCCCTGGAGGGGGTGCTCGTCCACGAGCACCAGGCACTTTTCGCCCCACGGCCGCAGCTCGATCGCGATACGTGCCGTGCCCAGCACACCGGCGTAAGCCTCCAGCTCCATGGCCACACCGGGCTCGCAGCGGCGAACGACCGTCTCGTTGAACAGCCGGGCGGGGCCGACCCGGACCTCGTAGCGGATCGCGGCGTCGGTGTCCGGCCACCGCCCGCGAAGCGGCTCGGACCGCGCGGTCCCCACCACCCACTCCGCATACCGTCTGCCGTCGGCGAGTACGGCCCATACGGCACTCGGGTCGGCGTGGATCAGACGATGGCGAACGGCCATGGAGACCTCCAGGGTGCCTCGACCGGATTGCCCGTCGGCCACGCCCGAGTGCCCGCGCATCACGGGTCGAACCGGTTCCATCGACCTCAATCGGCTCTTGCGGGAGGTGCCGGATTCCGGGCCGGTACGGTCAGACGGCTCAGGGACCGCATGGCCTCGCGCTCGATGCGGGAGAGATCGTGCAGGACGGCGCCTGCCCGGTCGAGGCACTGTGCGTCGCCTGATTCGCCGGCCTTCGTGATCAGTGCCGCGGCTTCCGTCCACAGCGTGGCTGCCTCGGTGTACAGCCTGTGTCCGGCGCGCAGGTGATCGCTGTCGAGCAGGTCGGTGCATTCGGCGAGGAAGTCGCGGTAGAGGTTGCGGAACAGTGCGCCGCCGGTGCCGGCCTTCTCCATCATGAGGGCTGCCTGTGGCAGGTCCCGGTGCGGGGCGTCGGTGCGCTGGAGCCAGGTGCGTACCAGCTTGCCGGCCTTCTCGATGCCGCGGTGGCCCAGGTTGGCGATGGGCGGGTCGAGGAAGGCGTCGGCACAGGCCGTGATGGCGGCAGTGATCCGGACCTGGGGGGAGGGCAGGTCCGTCGGAACGGTGAGTGTGAAGGACCGGTGCTTGGCGGTCATCGGGCCGCGTGCGGCTCTTGCCTGCGCGAGGCTGGTCAGGCTCGTGGTCACCGCTCCGCCTTGCTGGTCGGTGTCCACCAGGTAGGCGTCGTGGTCGTCGTAGCCGTACATGGCGACGACATGCCCGCCGAAGTGCACCTTCGACCCGAAGTAGTCCAGATGGAAACTGTCGAGCTGCAGTCCGACGGGGTGGCCCGAGTCGATGGGGGCTGCCACGTTCTCCCACGCCCTGCGGGGGGAACCGGTCTCCCGCACGACGAGCTCCAGCCCGAGTCTGGAGGCGAGATTCCTGGTGAGGTCGAAGGGCTTCACTCGTCCCCCCAGGAAAGGGAAGGCCATCTTCTTGCTGTCCCAGTAGACGAAGGACAGACCCGAGCCGAGGCCGAAGAGCATGGGCTCGGAAAGATCGAGCCCTTGGGTGCGCAGCAGCACTCCCAGAGCTGTCGTCTCGCAGTGCTGCGTGCCGCGGGCGTCGACGTCCAGCAATGTCATGCCGTGCTCTCCTGGATCGGGATGATCAGCCGGGTCAGCAGGTCTTCCGGCGGCGCCTCGGCCGGCCCGACGAGGTAGGCCTCGCGTGCGGGTGCTTTCGGGTGCAGCCCGCGCTCGTGGATGACGGCGAAGAGCGCGTTGTAGGCCAGGGGCAGCTGTGCGTACGGGCCGACGTGCACCGTCTCGGCCACGGGTCCGCCGGGCAGCACCTCGAAGTCAGGGACCGCTTCCGTCGCCTCCCCCGGCGGCGTCTGGACTCCCACGGCGATCTCCATGGGCTCTTGAAGGTCCAGCGGGTACAGAGCCCACAGGGGCGGCTCCCAGGCGACCCCGGCCCGGCCGAGCCCGGGCAGCAGCCGCGCCACGCACTCTGCGACCTTCTCCCCGATCTCCGCCGGGGTGCAGCCCGCGCGCACGACGGCCAGGCGCCGTTCCGGTTCCTGACTCATCGTCACCTCGTAGCCGGGCAGGCCGCGTTCTGCCAGTCGCTCCAGCATCCTCAGCCGTGCCTGGTCCTTGCTGATCCGTTCGGCCAGCCGGTCCCGTTCGGCGCGCAGGATCTGTGCCCTGGACTCGGGTTCGGCGGCGAGGGTACGGGCGATCACGGCCAGCGGAAGATCCATGTCCCGGAGCAGGGCGACGGTCAGGGCGTCGCGTGCCTGCTCGGGCGCGTAGTAGCGATAGCCGGAGGCGGCGTCGACGTGGACCGGGGTCAACAGCCCCGTCTCGTCGTAGTGGCGCAGCTGCTTGACGCTGAGCCGGCACAGTCGGGCGAAGCGCCCGATGGTGAGAAGTTCGTCCCGCACGCCATCATGGTGGACCCTCCCACGGTGGGAGGGTCCACCCCTTTGCGATTACGGCCCGGGGTCGCCGCCGTCTTGCTCTGCGGGCGGGTTGTCAGCCGGAAGCCTGGTCGCTGTCCTTCATCGCGCCCCAGCCGTGCCGGCGGTCGACCTCGATCCAGGCGCTCACGCGGGCCCGGACACGGTCGGGGTAGGGCTTGCCGATGTGGTGCGTGGCGAGACGGTCGATGTCCTTCAGGTCCTCGTCGTCGTGCGTCTCGACGACGCGGCCGATCAGTGTGATGTGCGTGTACCAGTCGTCGCCGTCGGGGACGGTGAGGGTCACGCGCGGGTCGCGGCGCAGGTGCTTGAGGCGGACGCGGCCCTCGTCGAGGCTGATCAGGACGCGGCCGTCCTCCCACAGGTACCAGGTGGGAGTGGATACCGGTGTGCCGTCCGAACGCAGGGTCGCCATCACGCACGGGTTGGCTCGGCGCAGCAACTCCACGGCCTCCGAGGGCAGCGGCGGCTTGGAATCAAGCGCTCCTTGGATCGTTCGGGCGGGATCTCTCTTTGATCAGTCGTGTGCCCGTTTCCCGACGATGGTCACGCCGGACCGGGCCGATCTACCGCGGCGGCGACGTGTCAGCGGCCTTCGGTGCCCCCTGTTGAGTCGCTCGTCCCGTGTCGGCGGTGGACGATTGAGGCAAGGCAGAAGGGGGGCTCTCCTGGCGGGAGACGCCTGTGGTGGACACGGATGTACTGATCGTGGGTGCGGGACCGGTCGGGCTGACCGCGGCCGCGGAGCTGCGGCGTCAGGGTGTCGCCTGCCGGCTCATCGACAGGCTTCCGGCCCGGTTGCCGTACGCCAAGGCGGTGGGCGTGCAACCTCGGACGCTGGAGATCTGGGACCGGATGGGCATGGTGCGTGCCGCTCTGGAGGTCGCCGTGCCGCTGCGCGGACAGCTGATGTACGCCGACGGGGTCGAGCAGGCCCGCATCGAGCTGAGGCTGCCGCCCGAGGTCCCGTACGTCTTCGCGTCCCTGCCCCAGGTACGAGACGGAGCGGATCCTCGAGGAGCATCTCGCACGGTTCGGCACCGGGATCGAGCGGGGCACCGAGCTGGTGGGGTTCACACAGCACGAGGACGGGGTCGTCAGCCGGATCGTCACGGCATCCGGCACCCAGCAGGAGCTGCGGTCACGCTTCCTGATCGGCTGCGACGGGGCGCACAGCATCGTCCGCAAGCAACTCGGACTCGCCTTCGAGGGGGGCGCTTTTGCGGAGGAGTACATGCTCGCCGACGTCGAGGTGGACTGGGGTCTTCCCCAGGGCTACGGGGTGCGGGCCATGCACCACGACGCCGAGGGCCGCATCGACGATGCCCTGGTCTGCATCCCGCTGCCCGGCGATGGCCGCTACCGCATGTCGATGCTGGTACCTGACGAGTTGTCGGCGAATGGCGAGGGCACCGGCGGGGCCGCGTCGCGGGAGACGGTGGCCCACGGGCTGGAGGGCGGACGCGCGCCCCGCATCGAGCACGTCCAGGCGGTCCTCGACCGGCTGGCCCCGGAGCCCACCACCGCGTCCGCCCTGCGCTGGTCGTCGGTCTTCCGCATCAGTCACCGCCTCGTCGACCGGTACAGCGTCGGCCGGGTCTTCGTCGCCGGGGACGCCGCGCACATCCATCCGCCCACCGGCGCCCAGGGCATGAACACCGGTATCCAGGACGCCTACAACCTCGCGTGGAAGCTGGCCCTGACGCTGACGGGCGACGCTCATCAGCAACTCCTCGGCAGCTATAACGCCGAGCGCCGGCCTGTCGGCGAGGAAGTCGTCGGCCGCACCGTCCGGCATGCCACCGAGGGCATCCGGGCGCCCTCGCAGGACATGAAGACGGTGATGCTGCGCGAGGCGCAGCTACTTGTCGCCTACCCGGACAGTCCGGTGGTCGCGGCCGACGGCGCGGGCGTAGGGGCAGGGGCAGGGGCAGGGGCAGGGGCAGGGGCAGGGGCAGGGGCAGGGGCAGGGGCAGGGGCAGGGGCAGGGGCAGGGGCAGGGGCAGGGGCAGATAACGGCGCCTCGGAATCGCCAGGGTCGAGCGCGGGGAAGGGGCCAGGGCCGGGTGAGCGGGCTCCCGACTGCCGCAACCTCGTCGCAGGCGTGGCCGCGACTCCGCTGCGCCTGTATGACCTGCTGCGCGATCGCGGTCACGTCCTCGTGCTCTACACCGACTCGGCCGACGCGCTCACCGCGTGCCGCGAGGCCGCCGCCACCGCCCACCGGCTGGCAGGCGGCAAGGTGGCCGCGTTCGTTGTCGCCCGGCACGAGCACACGGCGGAAGCCGCCCGCGCGCAGAGCGATGCCGACGGCCTGCACCTGCCCGCCTTCAGCGACGGCGCGGCGGAGTTCGAGCAGTTGTACGGCGTCGACGGCCCGACGGCCTTTCTCATCCGCCCGGACGGATATCTGAGCGCACGGCTGTCACCGCTGGCTGCTCCCGGGACCGTGCCCGCGCTGGCCCACGCACTGGGACGCGTCTTCCACCTGCCGTAGCCGCACGGGACGCGGACAGGAACATCGCCGTTCTGACGCGCGGGGCCCCCGGCGCCCTGGTCAGTCCCAGAGCGAGATCGCCAGCATCAGCGCGGCGACCGGGATCAGCAGCCATGGCTCGGCCAGGACCGCGAGCCCGGTGAAGATCAGGGCGAAGTACGCCAGTGCCTTGGCGGCGCGCCGTTGGGTCTTGCTCTTCTTGGCGCCCCTGTTCTCCGTGGCGCCCTGGCTCTCCTTGGCGTCCTCGTTCTTCTTCGAGGCCGTGTCGGTTGCGAGGTTCATGTCGGTGTTCGTCATGCCACTCACCCTCGTTCCGAGAGCGCCACTCTCGCGTCGGCGAAGCCCGCCTATGTAGGTGATGACCACCGACGCGTAGGTAGTGCCGGCACGGTGAAGGTGGGTCCATGGACACGGTCATGGACGCGGCGGAGATCGACTTGCGGGTACGGCATGCGGACGGCCGGTGGTCGGCCAGGACGGTCTGGGTGGTGGTGGTCGACGGGCAGGCGTATGTCCGCTCGGCTTTCGGACGGCGCAGTGCCTGGTACCGGCGCGTCCTGCGGCAGGCGGACACGCAGGTGGAGGTGGCCGGGGTCCGGCGGACCGTCATCCTGCAGCCGGTCGACGATCCCGGGCTCGTCCGGCGCGTCTCCGATGCCTATCGGGCCAAGTACGGGCTGCGGTGGCCCGGACCGGTGGAGTCGATGAACGGGCCCGAGGCGGCGGCCACCACCCTGTGGCTAGCGGATGCCCGGCAGGTCTCGCAGTTGCCTGCGTGAGGTGAGCTGAAGCTTGCGGAAGATGTTGCGCAGGTGCGCGTCGACCGTGCGTGGGCTGAGGAACAGTTTCGCCGCCACCTCCTTGGAGGTGGCGCCGTCGGCGACCAGGCGTGCGATGTGCACCTCCTGCATCGTCAACTGGTCCGATGCGTTCGACGTGCGGCTGCGGGCCTGCTC
Organism: Streptomyces sp. NPDC107528; assembly: GCF_055639295.1. Lineage (NCBI taxonomy): Bacteria > Bacillati > Actinomycetota > Actinomycetes > Kitasatosporales > Streptomycetaceae > Streptomyces > Streptomyces sp. NPDC107528. Next base: position 232,309 of record NZ_JBVKAV010000011.1, on the reverse strand, counting down.
GCCCGTGGCGCGCAGCTCGCCGGCGGCGCGCTCGGCGAAGGCCTCCAACCCCAGGCCGGACAGCGGCTCGTGCGCCAGCCGCAGCGCGGACCGGGCGTCACGCCGGCGGCCCTGACGGCGCAGCCACTCCCCGTACAGCAGATGGGCGCGGGCCCGGTAGACGACGAGCGCGCTGTCGTCGAGCAGGGCGATCGCCTCCTGGTAGGCGGACTCGTCCTCGGTGACCAGGGCACGCGCGTAGGCCTCGACGCCGAGTCCCCACGCGTGGCGGCCTGTCTGCGTGCGCTGTTGGAGCGAGGCGAGGGCCGCGGCGGCGGCATCGGTGTCGCCGCAGCGCGTGGCGGCCTCGACCAGTTCGGGCAGGGCAAGGCCGGCCGTGCCGACGGCGCCGTACTCGATGGCCTGTTTCGCCGCGTTCAGCGCCGCGGGATAGTCGGCCAGGCCGTTGTGGAGTACGGCCGTCGCCCACTGCACGCTCAGGCTCATCCGGTGGTCCACCGTTGCGAACAGCTCGGCGGCCTCCTTGTGTCGTCCGCGCAGCGCCGCCAGATGCAGGCGCGGGTAGACGAGCGGGGCCGCGCCGGTGGCGTCGGCGATCGCCTCCTCCTCGGAGATCAGCTCCATCGCCGTACCGAAGTCGCCGGTGTGGACGTTCGCGGTGGCCTGCATGGCCAGTGCGATGGGCAGCGCGTGGAAGGAGCCCGACTCGCGGCCGGCGGCGACCGCACGGGTGGCGATGGCGTGCAGCGCGTCGAAGTTCCACAGTTCGGTGGCGACCATGAAGCCCAGCGACGGGCGTCTGACCCACACCTGGTCGTCGGTGTCGCCGAGGACCGGCCTGAGGATCTCCCCCGCCGCCGCATGCCCGTCGCCGACGAGGCTGATCAGGCCGGTCAGGACCGCCGCCGCGGTCGATACCGGATCGCCCGACGGCGGGGCCGCCTTTCCTGCGGTCTCCACCACCTGGACGAGGCCGCCGAGCAGCAGGCCCATTTCGATGGCGTCCAGATAGCACTCCCGCGACCAGGCAGGGTCGGTGGCCGCCAACCCGGCGGCGGCGCGCAGGAGATGGGCGGTGGGTCCTTCGTCGCCGCGGCGGCGGACGAACGACAGTCTCCCGCGCAGCAGGTCGGCCCTGGCGGCCTGGCCGGGGTCGTCGGTGGGGACGGTGGTGAGCAGGGCGGCCGCCGTGTCGAAGTCGCCCACCGAGAGCTTGGCCGAGGCCGCCGCGAGGACTCGCTCGGCGCGCTGGACCGGGCTGATGGTGAGCGCGGCGGAGCGTTCGAGGAAGGCCGCCGCCGCGGCGAGGCCGCCGCGTTCCTGGGCGCGGGTGGCGGAGACCTCGAGCTCGGCGGCGACCTCCTCGTCGGGGCCGGCACTGGCCTGGGCGCGATGCCAGGCCCGCCGGTCGGGATCGGCGACCGGGTCGGTCACGGCGGCCAGTGCCTCGTGCGCCCTGCGCCGCTCCTCCGGGGCTGCGGCGCGGTAGGCGGCCGAGCGGGCGAGGGGATGGCTGAAGCGGATCCGGGTGCCGAACTCGACCAGTGGGACGGACTGTTCGGCGGCCGCGTCGACACCGAGGAGCGCTGCCGCACGCCACAGCAGCCCGGGATCACCGATGGGGTCGGCGGCGGCGACGGTCACCAGCAGCCGGGCCTCCGGCGGCAGTAGCTCCAGTCGGGACCGGAAGCTCTGCTCGATCACGCCGGGCACCGAGTCCGGCTGAGCGAAACCGCCCGCCATCCCGGCGAGACCGGCGGTCCTGGGAAGCTCCAGCAGCGCGAGGGGGTTGCCGCGCGCCTCGGCCAGGATCCGGTCGCGCACCCGCTCGTCCAACGGGGCGCGGACCGCCGCGGCCAGCAGCGCGCGGGCATCGGATTCGCCAAGTCCCTGAAGCGAAAGGGCGGGCAGCCCGTCCAGTTCGGGCAGACGGCTGGGCTCGCGCGCCGCGAACACGAGGGCGATTCGTTCGGCCGAGATCCGGCGGGCCAGGAAGGCCAGCGCCTTGGCGGACGCCTGGTCCAGCCACTGTGCGTCGTCCACGACACACAGCAGCGGGCGCTCCTGCACGGTCTCCGCCAGCAGGCCCAGCGACGCGACGCCGACCAGGAACGGATCGGGTGTGCCGGTGTCGAGACCGAAGGCGATCCGCAGCGCCTTGCGGTGCGGCGCGGGCAGCTCCGTCAGCCGGCCGGTGACGGGGGCGAGCAACTGGTGCAGCGCGGCGTACGGCAGCTCCATCTCGAACTCCGCCCCGGACGCCCGCATCACGAGGAATCTGGTCGCGGCCTCATCCAGATGCCGCAGCAGCACGCTCTTGCCGATGCCCGGCTCACCGCGCAGGACCAGGGCACCGCCCCGGCCCTGACGCGCCTCATGGAGCGAGGCGTTGAGCCGCCGTATCTCGTCCTGACGACCGACCAGCACATCCGTGTTCGTCTCGGGCATGATCGACAACCTATGCGGTCGTGCGCCGCGGGGGAATCGGGGAAAGCCCTGAGTCGTACTCAGTCGTCGGCCGCCACGAGGCGTGTGATCCGCCCTCAAGAGTCTCCCGCAGGGAACCGTATAGGCGATGACTGCCGACGCGAGCGGTAGGCGCCCGCTGCGAGTGTCGAGTCATGACCCGCACCGCACCGCACACGACCGCCACCACCGGCTGGATACCGCTGGCTGTCCTGGCCACGGCCCAGTTCCTGGTCGTGCTGAGCACGTCGATCGTGAACGTCGCACTGCCCCAGATCCGGGCAGGGCTCGATCTGTCGGACGCCGGCCAGGCGTGGGCGGTCAACGCCTACGTACTGGTCTTCGGCGCGCTGCTTCTGCCGGGCGGGCGCGCGGGTGACGTGTACGGCCTTCGCCGCGTGTTCCTGATCGGCATCGGCCTGTTCGCCCTCTCCTCGCTGGGCGCGGCACTGGCTCCCAACGCGAGCGTGCTGATCGCCTGCAGGGCCGTGCAGGGCATCGGTGCCGCGCTGCTGGCGCCCACGGCGCTGGCCCTCGTGCTGACGCTCTACCCCGGCGGCAGGCGGCGTGGCACCGCGCTCGGGGTGTGGGGTGCGGTCTCCGGTGCCGGCGGCGCGGCGGGCGTGCTGCTCAGCGGGCTGCTCACCAGCCTGTACGGCTGGCGTGCGGTGTTCGTCGTGATGGTGCCGCTCGCGCTGGCCGTCCTGACTGCCACTTGGCTGCTGGTCGGGGCCGACCGGCCGCGCGGCGGAAGCCTGGACGCGGTGGGCACGATGACGGTGACGGCGGGGCTGGTCACGCTCACCTATGGCCTGTCAGGCCCTTGGCCCCTCGCTGTGATCGGGCTGGCGCTGCTCGGTGTGTTCGTGGCGCTCCAGCGCCGCGGCGCCGATCCGCTGCTGCCGGCGCGCATGAGCGTGGTGGCGGTGCCCAATGTGCTGATGGCCCTGCTGGGCGCGGTCTGGCTCGGCCTGTTCTACTTCCTCCCCCTCTACCAGCAACGCGCCCTCGGCTACTCGCCGTTGGAGGCCGGGCTGACCCAGCTGCCCCTCGCCCTCACGATCACCCTCTCGTCGTGGGCCGTCGGCAAAGTCTCCGGCCGCCATGTGCTCCCCATGGGCCTGCTGGTCCTCGCGGCCGGACTGGCCTGGCTGTCCCGAACCCCGGCCCACGGCACCTTCCCCGTGGACCTGCTCGGCCCGACGCTCCTGATCGGCGCCGGGCTGGGAGTGGCCTTCGTCCGGCTCACCGCGATGTCCTCCACCGGCGTCGCGGCAGCCGACAACGGCCTGGCCGGCGGGCTGGTCAACGCCACCCGGCAGATCGGCGGAGCCGTCGGCCTGTCCTTCCTGACCCTGCTCCCCTCCCCCGGCGCGGCCTTCGCGACCTGCGCCGCCCTGGCCCTCCTCATCTCGGCCCTCTCGGCCTGCTCGGCCCGCTCGGCCGTCTCGACTCCCTCGACACGAAAGGCATGACCATGACCCTCGACAAGCCGTACGTCAGCGGCCACTTCACCCCCGTCACCGACGAGATCACCGGCCACGACCTGAAAGTGCGCGGCACCCTTCCGCCCGAGCTCAACGGCCGCTACTTCCGCAACGGCCACAACCCCAAACCGGGCATCACCCCCACGCACTGGTTCCGCGGCGAGGGCATGATCCACGGCATCCGCCTCACCGACGGCCGGGCCGAGTGGTACCGCAACCGGTGGGTGCGCACACCCTTCCTGGACGGCGTCCCGTTCACCGGAACCGAGCTCGAAGTCAGCGCCGCCGCCACCAACATCATCTTCCACGGGGGCCGTTACCTGGCCCTGCAGGAGGCCAACCTGCCCTACGAGGTCAGCGCCGAACTCGACACCATCGGCGTGCACGACTTCGGCGGCAAGCTCACCAGCGCGATGACCGCCCACCCCAAGGAGGACCCGGCAACCGGCGAGCTGCACTTCTTCAGCTACAGCCCCTTCGCGCCGTACCTGACCTACTACGTGGCCGACCCCGCCGGCGACATCGTCAAGTCGGAGGTCGTCGACGGCTCCGGCCCGTCGCTCATGCACGACTTCGCCATCACCCGCGAGCACGTGGTCTTCATCAACTCGCCCGTCGTCTTCGACCACGCCGAGCACTCCGGCATCCCCTACCGCTGGCACGACGACGTCCCGCTGCGCATCGGCGTGATACCGCGCGCCGGGGGCAGGACCACCTGGTTCGAAGTGGCCGACCAGGCGGCGCTGTTGCACGTCGCCAACGCCTACACCGACGCGCAGGGCCGGATCGTCCTCGAAGCACCGCGGTTCGACCGTTCCGCCTGGGAGAACTCGTGGAAGTGGTGGGTCGGTGCCCCCGGCTACGGCACCAGCCCCGACGCCGGCTCGACGATGTACCGGTGGCTCATCGATCCGGCCACGGGCAAGGTCAGCACCGAGTCACTCAACGACCTGGCCACCGAGTTCCCGTCGATCAACGACGCCCACACCGGTTCGGCCCACCGCTACAGCTACGCCATCGCCTTCCCCGGCGCGGGCCTGTCGGGCTACCACACCGTCAAGTTCGACACCCTCACCGGCAAGGAGAAGCTGCTCGCGCACGGCGAGGGCCGGATGCCGGGGGAGGCCGTCTTCGCACCCGCCGAGGGCGCAACCGGCGAGGACGACGGCTATCTGCTCACCATCGTCAGCGACCTCACAGCCGACGCATCGGAACTGCTGGTCCTGGACGCGAGCGACCTGAGCACCGTGGCCGCCGTCGAACTCCCCCGCAGGGTGCCCGCCGGCATCCACGGCCACTGGATCCCCGACGCCGAACTGCCCGCCTGACCCACCGGAGCCGGCTCGGGCATCGGGTCCCGACCGCCTCACCGATACGGCCCGGGGCCGTCGCCCCCTCCGGAGGCCAAGGCCTCCAGCTCCCCCACTCGGCCAGACTCGCCCGCCCCGCCCCAGCAGCCCGGGCCGCCGCCCACTCCCCCACGGCGGCCCGGGCACCCCGACACAGAGGAGCTGCCATGATCTACCCCACGACCATCGACAAGCACGCCCCCGTCGTCGCCGACCACTCCATCCGGATCGCCGCTCCCCTCGAGCGGGTCTGGCAACTGCACACCGACATCACCTCCTGGCCCGCCTGGCAGCACGCCATCACCGAGGCCCGGCTCGACGGCCCCATCGCACCCGGGAGCACTTTCCACTGGGCGACCGCGGGCCTGACCATCGACTCCACCATCTACGCGGTCGACGCCGAGCGGCACCGCATCCTGTGGGGCGGCCCCGCTCACGGCATCACCGGCGTGCACGAGTGGACGTTCACCGAGGACGGCGACCGGGTCGTGGTCCGCACCCGGGAATCCTGGGCCGGCGCTCCGATCGACGCCGATCGGGACAACCTCGCCGCGGCGCTGGACGACTCGCTCGCTTCCTGGCTCGACGCCCTGAAGAAGGCGGCGGAGGCGGCGGCGGCGCAGTGGGGCCTGTAAGACGCCGGTCCCTTGGCGGCTACGCCGAGTGCTGGTAGGCCGAGTACGTGAGATAGCCGTTGTCGCCGCCCTGGAAGTACGTCGCGTCGTCGGCCGGAGCGATCGGGAGGCCGGTGCGCAGACGCTCCACCAGGTCGGGATTGGCGATGAAAGCGCGCCCGAAGCTGATGAGATCTGCTCCCAGGTTCAGCCAGTGGTCGGCGTCGGCCCGGCCGGTCTGCTTCGGCCCCATCGGCAGAACCGGGTTCATGACGAGGGTGCCGGACCAGGCCCCGCGCAGGCCGAGAAGCGTCTCCTCGTCGGTGGTGGCCTCAAGGTGGACGTAGGCCAGGCCGAGCCCGGACAGCTCGGTCAGGAGCGCGGTGTAGAGCTCGGCGACGTCGGTCTCCTCGATGCCCCAGAAGGCGCCTCCGGGGGAGAGACGGATGCCGGTCCGGTCCGCGCCGATGGCTTCGGCGGTCGCGGCGGCCGCCTCGACGGCGAACCTGATCCGGTTGGTCACCGAGCCGCCGTACCGGTCCGTCCGCAGGTTGGCGTTGGAGGAGAGGAACTGCGAGATCAGATAGCCGTTGGCGCCATGGAGTTCCACACCGTCGAAACCGGCGTCGACGGCACGGCGTGCGGCGTCAGCGTACGACTGGACGTGCTCGGGCACCTCGGCCGTGTCCAGGGCGCGCGGAGTCGGCGCGGGCAGCGGCCCGTTGGGGGTGAACACCTCACCGAGGGCCGCGATGGCCGAGGGGCCGACGGGCCGCATTCCGATGGTGTCGGGGTGCGAGACACGTCCGCCGTGCATGATCTGGGCGAAGATCCGGCCGCCGTTGGTGTGCACCGCATCGGTCACCGGGCGCCAGGCGGCCACCTGCTGGTCGGTGTACAGCCCCGGAGTGCCAGGGTTGGACTGCCCGACCAGGCTCGGCTGCACCCCCTCGCTGACGATCAGGCCGGCCGTTGCCCGCTGGGCGTAGTAGCGCGCCATCGACGGCGTCGGAAGTCCGCCCGCGGCGGCCCGTACACGTGTCATCGGCGCCATCACCACGCGGTTGGGCAGTGCCAGGGTGCCCAGTCGGTAGCCGGAGAAAAGGGTCGTCACGTCACGTCTCCTTCGTCATCGGTCGTGCCCGCATCCGGGCACGTCGGCTACGCTAAAACCTGACATTGACGTCAGAGGCAAGGGTTGTGCTCCGGATCACAACGGGGAGGGGCGCCATGCGTATCGGCGAGCTCGCGGCACGGGCCGGAGTCAGCGTCAGATCCCTGCGCTACTACGAGGAACAGGGCCTGCTGTCCAGCACCCGCAGCGCCAGCGGACAGCGGCACTACTCGGAGCACCACGTCGACCGCGTGACGTTCCTTCAGCGGATGTACGCCGCGGGTCTGTCCAGCCGGACCATCTCCGAACTGCTGCCCTGCGTCGACTCACCCAGCGAGGAGACGTCCGACGCCGCGCTGGAACGCATGGCAGAGGAGCGCGACCGGCTCTCCGAGCACATCGAGGACCTCATCCGCACCCGGGAAGCCCTCGACACGTTGATGGCCACGAACCGGGCCCACCGAAGGCGCCTGAAGTCGGCCGCGACGGGCTGAGCCCGGGACGAGTGGCGCAAACAGCCCCTAGGCGTCCAGGTCGGCGTACTGCAAGTGGTGGTCCGAGTACGGGCTGGGATGAACACGGTGCCCGTGCGGGACGATGCCTCGCAGATAGATGTAGTCGAACTTGGTGTGCCAGTCCGTGGTCGTCCGGCAGGTGCCGACGGGCGAAGGGTGACACTGGGGGTCCGCGTCCACGGCCAGGTCCCACATCCGGGCGAGTTCGGGAGCGTCCGGCACAGCGTTGAAGTCGCCGAGAACGACGGCGCGGTCGTGTCGCGCGACCTCCGCGGCCAGCACGCCGACCTGGGCCGCCCGGACTTCCTCCTGACGTCGATGGGCGAGGTGGGTGTTGAAGACCCGGGCAGGTCGGCCGTCCACCATGGTGGTGACCGCCATGTACCCACGGTCCTCCGATCCTCCGTCGGGGTACTCCACGTTGACGCGGTCCGTCATCGGCGCCGCCGAGAGGACCGCCTGGCCGTAGGCCCCCGGACTCCACGGCACTCCCCCGCAGCGGCCCCAACTCCGAAGAACCGTCCCGTACTCGACGTGGTAGACCAGCCCGTGAAGGCTCTCCAGGTACTCCCGGATCCTCTCGACGTCACGCACGCACGCTTCCTGCATGCCGATGACCTGGGGCGCGTACGCGGCGATCTCCGCGGCCCGGTCGACGTTGCCGACCTCGCAGGGGTTGCAGATGTTCCACGTCATGACCCGGTTCGGTACGACGTCCTTGACGGCTTCGACGGGCACCGACCTGGCGAAGAGGGCACCGCTCGGTGCACTGGGGCCGACGAGCACCATGCAGGCGACGATCACCGCGGCCGCGAACAACCGCGTGCCCCTTACGAACACCATCGCCTCCTCGATCCGGATGCCCACGGCATCTGACGTCTCCACATACGAGGTTATGGGACGGGGTGGTCAGCAACACCTGCTTCCGCTTCTTCATCAGGCTCCCTACCCAGCCCCGTACCGACCGGGTCGGCGGCCCGCCAACCACCCATCGATGCTTGTTCCTGCTCGGAACTGCTCTCTATCGAGCACGTATTGACATGAACCGTCGAAGCCCGCAGAGTCATGCCCCGACAGTCCCCACAGTGCCCCGGCAGTGATGCAAGCCACCTCAGCGAGGAGTGTTGCCGTCATGTCCGAAACACCCGCTGTCTCACGCCGACTGCTCCTCGGCGGAGCCGTCGCCACCGGCGCGGCCGCGGTCGGGATGACCGCCGCGGCCCCGCCCGCGGCCGCCGCGACCGGACAGGTGCCCCGCCGCCGTCCCGGACAGAAGTCGATGATCGGCGTGCCGTTCCAGGTCCACAGAACTGTCCGCGTCGGTGTCATCGGCCTGGGCAACCGCGGCGGAGGCATGGTCGAGAGCTGGGCGGCCGTGCCCGGCTGCACCGTGACCGCCGTCTGCGACATCCGCGCCGACCGCGCGCGCCGCGCCGCCGACCGGCTGGTGAGCAAGGGCGAGCCACGCCCCGCCGAATACGGCGGATCAGCCGACTCCTACGCCCGGATGCTCCGGCGCGACGACATCGACCTGGTGTACATCGCAACGCCGTGGGAGTTCCACTACGAGCACGGCAGAGCCGCACTGCTGAGCGGCAGGCACGCCGTGGTGGAACTCCCCATCGCGACCGAACTGCGCGAGCTGTGGGATCTGGTCGACACCTCCGAGCGGACCCGCAGGCACCTGCTCCTCGCCGAGAACTGCAGCTACGGCCGCAACGAACTGGCCATGCTGAGGATGGCGCACGCCGGCCTGTTCGGCGACATCACCAACGGCCATGGCGGCTACCAGCACGACCTGCGTGAACTCCTGTTCTCCGACACGTACTACACCGACTCCTGGCGGCGGCTGTGGCACACCCGCAGCACCGCGTCGCTCTATCCCATGCACGGGCTGGCCCCGATCGCGGCGGCCATGGACATCAACCGCGGCGACCGGATGACCACCCTCGCCGCCACCGCGACCGCCCCGAAGGGCCTGGCCGACTACCGCGAACGCTTCGTCCCCCGCGACCACCCGTCCTGGAAAGAGACGTACATCAACGGTGACCTGGTCACCTGCCTCATCGAGACCGACAAGGGCAGGATCATCCGGGCCGAGCACGAGGTGAGTTCGCCCCGGCCGTACAGCAGGATCAACACCCTCGCCGGCAGCCGCGGGATCGTCGAGGACTACACCGGGCCCGCCCCGACCGGCGCGCGCGTCTATCTCGAACCGGATCACGGCGGCCACACCTGGCGCGACTTCGCCGACTACCGCAAGGAGTACGACCACTGGCTGTGGCAGAAGGTCGGTGACGACGCCGCGAACAACGGCGGCCACGGCGGCATGGACTACGTCCTGCAATGGCGCACCGTCCAGTTGATGCGCGCGGGGCTGGTGCCCGACATCGACGTGTACGACTCCGCTGCCTGGTGCTCGGCGGTCCCGCTGAGCGCGGCGTCCCTGGCGAGGAACGGCCGCCCCGTCGAGATCCCGGACTTCACGCGCGGCGCCTGGTCCGCCAAACGCCCGGGACTGGACTCCAGCCCCACGGAGATGCCACCGGTCGGCTGAGCTCACGCCGCGCGCGGCCTTCGATCGGCGCGGCGGCGTCAACGGCCATCAGACCGAGCCCTCGGGCCCCGTGGTGCCGGAGAGTTCCTGCTCGGCCCAGATCGTCTTCCCCCGCGTGCTGAAGCGGGTCCCCCATGCCTGAGCCAGTTGCGCGATGATGAACAGGCCTCGCCCGCCCTCGTCGGCCGTGGCGGCGTGGCGCAGGTGTGGGGCGGCCGAGCCGGCGTCCCGCATCTCGCAGGTCAGGGTGCGGTCATGGATGAGCCGCAGTTCGAGCGGTGATCTGCCGTACCGGATGGCGTTGGTGACGAGTTCGCTGACGATGAGCTGGATGTTGTAGGCGGTCTCGTCATCCACGTTCCACGCGGCGAGTTGCCGGCGCGTACGACGTCGGGCGTCGGCCACGGACGCCGGTTCGGGGTCCAGCGGCCATGCGGCGCACCGGTCTGCGGGGAACGCCCGGGTGCGCGCGACGATCACCGCGGCGTCACTGACGCCCAGATCCGCCGGAAGCGAGTAGACGAGGGCGTCGCCGAGGTCCTGGAGCGGGCGGTCGGCGTATGCGGACACGTTGGCCAACGGGCCGGGGAGTTCGGCCAGATACGAAGTGAGGAGCGGGTCGCTGGCGAACACCAGGACGCTGCCGGCCGGCACGTCGATCTCGACGGCCGCGAAGGGCGCGCCCTCCGAACTCCCCAGTCTGGGCCCGGCCGGTGCGCCGTGGAGGGACACCGTCCCGTCCGGCCGTACGACCAAGGGGGCCAGTCGGCCGGCCGCCGCCATCGTGCACGTGCCGGTCAGAGGGTCGTGGACCGCGTACACACAGTCGGCGGTGAGCGCTTCTTGGCGCAGCGGGTCGCTGAGCGGGAGGTGAGCCCGTTCGGCGGCGAGGCGCCCCGCCGTGTCGTGCAGACGGGCGAACAGCTCGTCGGGGGTGAGGTCGAAGGCCGACAGGGAGCGTACGGCGGTGCGGAGCTGTCCCATGATCGCGGCCGCGTGCACACCGCGTCCCGACACCTCGCCGACAACGATCGCTGTGCGGGCACTGGAGAGCGTGGTGGTGTCGTACCAGGCACCGGGATCGGCACCCGTGACGGAGAGATAGGCGGTCTCCAGCCAGGCGTGGGCTTCCGGCCGGCGGGGCAGCAGTTGACGCTGAACCGTCGCGGCGATCGTGTGTTCACGCGTGTAGCGCCGTGCGTTGTCGATGCACAGTGCGGCGTGCGTGGCCAACTCGACTGCGAACGCGCAGTCGTCCTCGTCGAATGCCGGCGAGTGCTCCGTCCGGTACAGGCTCACGATTCCGAGGGCGGTGTCGCGCAGCGTCAGGGGAACCACGAGGAGGGAATGGGCTCCGGATGACCGGATCGCCTCCGCGAGCGCGGGATCGGCGGCCGGCCACGACGTGTCCGGCCGCAGCTGGACCACTCTCGGCCGCAGGTCGGCGAGGGCCTGGGTGAAGGGCGTCGGACCTGCGAGGCGGTGGATGTCGCCGACCGAACGGGCAGGCGGCGGCCGTCTGCCGGCGCCGTGGAACGCGGTGCGTATGACGTGCGTGCCGGTGGGCGGCGGGACGAGAGGGGGATCATCGCCGCGGAGCACGGCGTCCACCACGTCCACGACGGCGACGTCAGCGAACGCGGGGACCACGGCCGCGGCAAGTTCCTCGCCGATCAAGGCCGGCTCCAGCGTGCGTCCCACCCGCTCCCGCACCACGTCGAGCATCCTGGTGCGGGCCAGGCCTCTCTCCCGTTCGGTGACGTCGACCGCGGTGACCGCCACCCCGAGCACCGAGCGCTGGGAGTCTTCCAGACGCAAGGCGCTGACCTCGAATTTCCGCTCCTGCGCAATTCCCTCGACATGCGCCCGGACGATGCGCCGGCGCAGGGGGACCCCGGTGTCGAGTACGTCCCTGAGGAGCGCCTCCACGTCGTCGTCCACGAGGCTGTAGACCTCACGGACCGGGCGCCCCCGGAGGTCGTCCATGGACAGGTTCCGCATGCCAGGAGTGGCGGTGTTGACGCGCAGCACCCGCAGGTCCGTGTCAATGAGGTGGAGCCCTACCGGGGACTGCGTGAACAGCGCCTCCAGCATCAGGGCGGCTGCCTCGTCGACGCGCCCGCCGGGATCCCTGTGCGCCACGGGACCCACCTCCGAGGTACTGCGATCACCCGGGGGTACGGCTGCCCCATGTCCCAGCGTGCTCCACGGTCGGCAGGACCGCACCCGCAGACTGCCCGCCGGAGGCCGGTCCGCCCCCTGACCAGCTCCCCCTCCCCCTCTCCGGCTCTCCGGCTCTCCGGCTCTCCGGCCCTCCCCCTCTCCGGCTCTCCGGCCCTCCCCGTCTCCGGTGCCTCAGGCGTGCGTACCTACGCCAGTCCCGCCTCGGGCTTCCATCCCCACGCGGTGAGCATGCCGGCCGACAGCGCGGCGCACTCCTGCGAGTCCAGGTACCGGATCGCCGTATCAATATCCGCGTCGTCGACCAGGCCGGTCGCGAGCATCGCCGTTCTGCTCCGCTCCCAAGTGTCCGCCCAGAAGCGGCTGATGGGGCTGCCCGGCACCAGCGGCGGCACCTGGATCTCGGCGGCGACAGGCACGAGCCCGGCCCCGCGCAGCAGGTGCGGGTACGACGGCACCCAGGAGACATCGGTGCCGATGCTGGCCCCCAGCCCCTGCCACATCGCCCGCATCACCTCGGTGTACGGCGTGCCGGGTGTCCGGTCGCTCGTCAGGTCGACGGCGTCGCTGAGCACCAGCACACCGCCGGGCGCGACCAGTTCGGCCAGTGCTGTGATCAGCCGGTCGTGCTCGGCCAGGTGCATCAGCACGAAGCGCGCGTGGACGAGCCGGAACGTGCCGGAGACGAAGTCCGGGGCCGTGAGGTCGGCTTCCAGGACATCCAGCCCGCGGGCGGGCCGCGCGGTGAGGAAACGTACGTCACGGTCGACCGCCAGCACGCTGTCGACTCCGGCCTCGCCCAGGAGCCGACGGGAGACCGTGCCCGTTCCGGCACCCACGTCGAGGCAGCGCCAGCCCGGGCCGACCCCCAGCGCCCGCAACCGTCCCATGGTGATGTCGTCGTAGGCGAGCGCACCGAAATCGATACGTTCGCCCTCCCCCGCCTGTTCGGGGCGGAAGACGTCCTCGCCGTAACGGCCGCCGCCCCGCGCGCCCCCTCCCGCTGCGGCGGTCACGCCGCCGCCCGCGCGGCATCGAGCGTGCGACGGGGTTCGCCGGACTCCATGTCCCTGATCATGACCGACCTCTTCAGACAGTCGAGCGATACCGGGGCGGCACGTCCCACGGCCGCCGTCCTGACGATCCTCCACCGGGGGCCGCCTGCGCAGCCGAGGCGCGCCGGGCGCGCGCCGAACGGCCCAAGGACGCCGCGGCCGGCAGCGCGAGAACGCCCGGGCGCACGAGCGGCACAGCCGCGCGTCCATGCGGCTCGCAACCCGCCGAGTGGCTAGACCCGGCGCCCGGGCCGAGTAGTGCGCGCGAGCAGCACCGTCGCGCCCGCCGCCGCGCCCGCGACCCCCAGTACCCCGGCGACCCGCCTGCCCTCGGAGGACAGGAAACTGCGCGAGGAACGCCAGGAGAGCGCCGACCAGGTCGACTGGGCGGACAGCACCGAACCGGTGCTCAGCCACGAGCCGAAGGACAGCAGCGACAGGCTGGAACCGATGGAGCCGACCGACAGAGCGCTGCCGATCGAGCCGATGGAGAGAGCGGACCCGACGGAGCCGACGGACAGTACCGATCCGACCGAACCGATCGACAGCACGGAGTCCTGCGACCACAGCGACAGCACTGCCTGGGTGGCGCCGGCGCCGGCGCGGGCGCACGGACGGTCCGGGGCCTGGGCCTGATACGGCTTGCGCATGGACAGCATCCTGCCCGCGGACCCCGGCGCATGCCAACCGGACGGAACCAACCTCAGCCTCGCGTCCTCCGGAACAACCGACGGTACGGAGAGGGCGCCCACAGCAGCCGTACCCCGGTCATCCGGGCGATGGCGCGCAGGTGCGGTCCCGTGTTTCCGATGAACCAGACCGATCGGTCGGCGTGCGGCCACACGTAGGCCGGCACGCCGTCGTCGAGGAGGGAGGTCAGCCGGGGCTCCTCAAGTGCTTCGGCTGCGAACTCGTAGAGCGCGGGAAGGCGAGGGGCGATCAGGCCGTAGTCGAGCATGCGGGCGAGGGCGTGCTCGGCGAGGACGACTTCTTCCAGGGATCCGGCCACCGGGTACTCCCTCGGGAACGAGCGGCCGAGGTCGAGGAACATCTTGACGCTGCGGTGGCGCGGGTCGACCAGCCGGGGGCCGAGGAAGGCCAGCCGGCTCCCCAGCGCGAGTCGCGGATTCGCCAGCATGGCGTGGGTGTAAAGAACTCGAATCAGCGCGACGTTCATCATGAATCGCTCTACTTTGAGTTCCTCGGACGCCAGGCCTTCATACTTCAGATAGCCCGCGACAATGCTGGCGTTATGGGCCCGGTACCACCGGGTCGGCGACGGTTTCCCGATGAAGTCAATCCAGTATCGAACGCTGTGGCTGCTGGCATTTCCTGAATTACCGACGGTCAAGAGACTTGCCTCGACCTTGTCCCGCAGCAGCATTTCATTGACTTTGCGCCACCACGGACTACCGGCCGGAACGGCAGACTCCGGTTCCAGTACTCCGCGAGCGGCCGACCAGCGCATGAAGCTCAACTCGGCATACCCGTATCGGGAGAAGCCGCCTGGTACGGCGTCGTAGAACTCTCGCGCCAGCGCAAGACGCTCAGCCGTGTCGCACTGCGCAACCGCCACCCGCTGCCCTGCGCGAGCGGCGGCGTCAGTCACGGTGCCCCATTCGGGTCGGCATCATGCGGGTACCTCATGAATTCGAGGACTGGACCATTTTGCTCATCGCGCTCGCGGTAACCACACTCTCAGCAATACGGTACCGCGGCAGCGGCGGATTTCTGCGTGATTGCCGGATGCTGCACGGGGAGCGTTCTAAGCCCCGTCGGCCTCGTCAACGTCGTGCGTCCCGTCCAGGACGTTCGCCTCCTCGATCGGCGGCATGAACGCGCGCAGCCACCGCTCCGTCTGGGCGACGTGTGCCTGCGCCGCGCCTGCCGCGGCGACGGGGTCGCGGTCGGCGATGGCGGTGGCCAGGACACGGTGGTCGTCGTCGCTCTTCCTGCGCAGTTCAGGGCCCTCGGGCAAGGTGAAGACCTGGTACTTGCGGGAGCGGGAACGGAAGACCGCAAGGAGGGTGGCCAGGGTCGGGTTGCCGCCGACGCGGGCGATTTCGGCGTGGAAGCGGTGGTCGAGTTCGGAGGCCTTGGTGGGGTCGCTCGTGGCCTCCATGTCCTCGATGAGCGAGAAGAGCGTGCGCACCGCCTCCGGTGTGCACCGCGCCGCGGCCTGGGCGGCGACGTGGGCCTCAAGGACGCGCCGGATCTCGTAGACCTCCAACAGGCCGGACAGCGGGAGGAGTTCGAGGGTCAGCGAGAGGCTGCCGATCACGTCCTCGGGCCGCAGCTGTGAGACGTACGTACCCGAGCCGTGCCGCGGCTCGATGACGCCGAGGGCGGCGAGCATCCGTACGGCCTCGCGCAGCGAGCCGCGTGAGACGCCCAGTTCCTCGCAGAGGTCTCCCTCGGGCGGAATGCGTTCACCCGGGCCGAGCCGCCCCGACGCGATCATGTGCCGTAGGCCGTGGAACGCCCTCTCGACTGCGGACATCCGTCCCCTCTTCCTCCCCTGACGGAACAGCGATCATGCCGCGGTCCCCTCGGAGCACTGTAGCGAGGTGTGGCGAGTCATCAGATGTGTCGGTTGCGTACCGCCCGAAAGTCATCTGATGACTTTCACTGTACGACCCTTGTTTCCGCCGGAGAAGGTGTGCAGGATGCCGAGTCATCAGATGTGTCCGGCGGAGCCCGACCTTCCGTCGGACCGCCCCTGCCCAGATCTGGAGTCCTGTGAGCGAGACCGAGGTGACCACCGCGCCGCGCCCTCTGGTGCTGGCCGACGGCCGGCCTGCCGACCGGGCGTGGTCGCTGGATCCTGCCCTCAAGCACCTGAACCACGGATCCTTCGGGGCGGTGCCGTTCGTGGCGCAGGAGCGGCAGGAACTGCTGCGCGTGGAGATGGAGCGCTCGCCCGTGGTGTGGTTCCCGGCGCTGCCCCAACGGCTCGCCGCCGCCCGTGTCGAGCTCGCCGACTTCCTGCGCGTCAGTCCCGGGGACCTCGCCCTGGTGCCCAACGCCAGCGCCGGCGCGAGCGTCGTCTATGCCGCGCTCACCCTCCGCCAGGGCGGGGAGATCGTCGTCACCGACCATGGCTACGGGGCGGTGACCATGGGTGCCGAGCGGCTCGCGCGCCGGTGGGGCGGCCGGGTCCGTACCGCCCGGGTTCCGCTGGACGCGGACGCGGACCAGGCGTACGAGGCCGTGGTCGAGGAGTTCTGCGAGGCCACCGAACTCGTCGTCGTCGACCAGATCACGTCGGCGACAGCGCGCCGGCTGCCGGTGGAACGCATCGGGGCGGAGGCCCGGCGGCGCGGCATCCCCGTCCTCGTCGACGGCGCGCATGCACCAGGACTCCTCGCCGCGCCGCTCGCCGACGCGACCTACGACTTCTGGACCGGCAACCTGCACAAGTGGGGCTGCGCCCCGCGCGGCACAGCGGCGCTGGTCGCCCGCGGTCCGCTGCGCGAGCGGCTCTTCCCGCTCATCGACTCGTGGGCGGCGGCCGATCCCTACCCCGACCGCTTCGACCAGCAGGGCACCATCGACGCCACCGCCTACCTGGCCGCGCCGACGTCCCTCGCCTTCATCGAGCGCACCTGGGGCTGGACCGCCGCCCGCCGCCATATGAACGACCTGGCCGACTACGGCGCCCGTGTCATCGGCTCCGCGTTCGCCGAGCCGACCGGCGCGGACACCGCGGACACCGCGGTCGACGTCGGCATGCCCGTGCCCGGGATGCGCCTGGTGCGTCTCCCGGACGGACTCGCCGCCGACCGGATCGAGGCCGACGCACTGCGCGACCGGGTGGCCCTCGAACTGGGCGTGGAGGCGGCGTTCACCAGCTTCGACGGCGTCGGCTACATGCGCCTGTCCGCTCACGTCTACAACACCGCCGCCGACTACGAGTACTTCGCCGAGGAATGCGTCCCCGTCCTCGGCAGGTGGGCACGAGAAAACTGAAGGAAGAGGTCAGCACAATGAGAAGAAGGACGGCAGCTCTCGCGCTCGGCACCGCCGCCGCGATGGTCCTGACCGGCTGTTCCACCATGAGCCCCGAGGCGAGCGGAACAGTCACCCTCAACATGGTCGAGAGCCTGACGAACCCGACCCGCACCGACCTGCTCAAGGACCTCATAGCCGACTTCGAGCAGCAGAACCCCAAGATCAAGGTCAACCTGGTCTCCCCGCCCACCGAGCAGGCCGACCAGAAGCTCCAGCAGATGCTCCAGTCCGGCAGCGGAGTGGACGTCCTGGAGGTCCGCGACATCACCGTCGGGCCCTGGTCGAACAACGGCTGGCTCTACGACATGAAGAAGGACCTCGACGGCTGGAAGGGCTGGGAGGCGATGACGGAGAACGCCGTCAACGCCTCGAAGGACGCCAAGGGCAGGACATACTTCGTCCCGTACGGCTTCTACGGCCTGAGCCTCTTCTACCGCAAAGACCTGATCAAGGAGGCGGGCTTCAGCAAGCCGCCGGCCACCTGGGCGGACTTGGTGGAGCAGGCCTCCGCCGTCCACGACCCGGCCAAGCGCCGATACGGCTACGCCTTCCGTGGCGGCGCCAACTCCAACAGCAACGCCACCGCCGCCATCGAGGCCTACCTCGCCGACCAGGTCGACCCGGCCAACGGCTTCAAGCTCAAGAGCGGCCGTACGATCTTCTCCGCCCCCGGGGCGCAGGACGCGATGGAGAACTACCTCAAGCTCTTCAAGCAGGCGTCCCCCAAGTCGTCCGTCTCCTGGGGCTACCCGGAGATGGTCGAGGCCTTCTCCAACGGGTCGACGGCATTCCTGCTCCAGGACCCCGAGGTGATCGCCACGGTCTCGGAGTCCAAGTCGATCTCGAAGGGCCAGTGGGGCACCGCGCCGCTGGTGGCCGGCCCTGGCGGCAAGACCGTGCAGCCGCTGGCCACCGCCGGGTGGGGTGTCGCCAAGGGCAGCGGGCACAAGGCCGAGGCCGTGCAGCTGGTCGAGTTCCTCTCGCAGGGCGAGGCATCGACGACGTTCACCAAGAAGAACAGCCTGGTGCCCATCCTCAAGTCCGCGACCAGCGACCCCTTCTACAAGACCGGCCCCTGGTCGAGCTACGTCACCATGACCGAGCAGCCGGACAAGTACCTCGTCGTCACCCAGCCCCGCGGCGTCACCTGGTGGGCCGAGTGGCAGCAGAAGGCGGACGCCGACGTGCAGAAGCTGATCCTGGGCAAGACGACGCCCAAGAAGCTGCTCGCGGGCTGGGACGCGTACTGGACCGAGAAATGGCAGCAGGAGCAGTAGGCATGTCCGTCACGTCCACAAGTACGGCGAAGACAACGGGGTCGGGCAGGGGGGAGGCCTCCCGCAAGCGAGGTCTCCCCCAAGGGGGCGGCCGGAGGCGGGAGTTCACCACCCGGCGTGGCCTGCAGATCGCCGCCTTCATGGCGCCGGCGGCGGTCTTCGTTGCGGTCTTCACCTACTACCCCATGATCGCGGGTGGCCAAATGGCCTTCCGCAACTGGAAGTTGACCGACCTCACGGACACGTCATGGGTCGGGCTGAAGAACTTCCGCGACGTCTTCGCGGACCCCGCCTGGGGCACCGTGCTCGGCAACACCGCGGTCTGGGTGGTCGGCTCGATCGTCCCCCAGCTGGTGATCGGCTTCGCCCTCGCCCTGTGGCTGCGCCGCCGCTTCCGCTTCCGCGGCCTCTACCAGGCGCTGATCTTCTTCCCCTGGGCGATCTCCGGATTCCTCATCGGCATCCTGTTCCGCTGGCTGTTCAACAGCGAGTTCGGCGTCGTCAACGACCTGCTGCAGAAGGCCGGACTGATCGACGAGCCGATCGCCTGGCTGGCGGACCCGAAGACGGCGATGGCGGCCGTGCTCATCGCCAACATCTGGTACGGGGTCACCTTCTTCGCGATCATGATTCTGGCAGCGCTCCAGTCGATCCCCGACGAGCTCTACGAGGCGGCGGCACTGGACGGCGCGAGCAAGTCACGCACGCTCTTCCAGATCACCATCCCGTACATCCGCACCACACTGGCCCTGACCGTGCTGCTGCGGGTGATCTGGATCTTCAACTTCCCCGACCTGATCTTCGGCATGACCGGCGGCGGGCCGAACAACGAGACGCACATCGTGACCACCTGGATGATCAAGATCACTCAGCAGGGCGACTACGGCAGGGCCTCCGCGCTCGGCCTCCTCGTGGTGGCCGCGCTGCTGGTGTTCGCGGTGTTCTTCCTCCTGGCCACGCGCGAGAAGAAAGGAGTGAGGCCGTGATCGGCAAGGAGTCCGCGGCCGGCCGGGCCGTCAAGTTCACCTTCCTCGGCGTGTGGCTGCTCTTCACCGTCTTCCCGCTCTACTGGATCACCGTCACCTCGCTCAAGGCACCCGGCGACATCTTCCACTTCCCGCTCGCCTACTGGCCCGAGCGGTTCTCCTTGGAGAACTACAGCGGCCTGTTCGGCACGGCGGACTTCGGGACCTACCTCACCAACAGCCTCATCGTCTCCACCGTGGCCGGCGCGACGGCCACGGCGATCTCGATGCTCTCCGCGTACGTGCTCGCCCGCTTCGAGTTCCGCACCAAGTCCGCGCTGCTGATGGCCGCGCTGGTCACCCAGATGATCCCGTCGTTCATCGCGCTGGGACCGCTGTACCTGCTGATGACCGATCTGAAACTGGTCGACAACCGCTTCGGCCTGATCCTCGTCTACATCGCGGTGTGCATCCCCTTCTGCACGGTGATGCTGCGCGGCTTCTTCGAGAACATCCCGGACGCGCTGGAGGAGGCCGCCATGATCGACGGCCTGTCCCGGTTCACGGCGCTGTTCCGCGTCCTGCTGCCGGTGATGCGCCCCGGCATCGTCGCCGCCTTCATCTTCAACTTCGTCAACTGCTGGAACGAGCTGTTCCTGTCCGTGACGCTCATGAACAGCGACAGCAACAAGACCGTGCCCACGGCCCTGAACGGCTTCATCTCCAGCTTCAACATCGACTGGGGCTCGATGTCCGCGGCGGCCGTGCTCACGATCCTGCCCACCATGCTCCTGTTCGCCTTCGCCAGCCGGCACATCGTTCAGGGCCTCACATCGGGGGCGGTGAAGGGCTGAGAGGCAGGCGGGCCACCCGCGGGAATGACCGTGGGCTCGCCCCGGTTGCCACGATCATGACGACGAACTCGCCCCAGCAGCCCGAGGTATTGCGCTACACCGCCTTCGCCGGCACGCCCGACGGCGGAAACCCAGCCGGCGTCGTTCTGGACGCCGCCGGTCTGGGCGACAACGACATGTTGGCCATCGCCGCCGACCTCGGGTACTCGGAGTCCGCGTTCCTGACGGCGCCCCCGGAGGGCCTCGTCGGCCAGGCGGGACGGGCGTACACGATCCGCTACTTCAGCCCCAAGGCCGAGGTGCCGTTCTGCGGGCACGCCACTGTCGCGACCGCGGTCGCGCTCGCCGAACGGATCGGCTCCGGGGAGTTGGTGTTCGTGACGCGCGCGGGCACCGTGCCGGTGGAGGTCACCGAGGAGGGCGGGACGATCAGGGCCACGCTCACCAGCGTGGAGCCGCACATCGAGGAAATCGGGGACGCAGACCTCGCCGAGGCACTCGCCGCGCTCGACTGGCCGGCCGCCGATCTCGACCCGGCCTTCCCGCCCCGCGTCGCCTTCGCCGGCGCCCGCCACCTCGTTCTCGCGGGGGCAACGCGCGCCCGCCTCGCGGATCTCAGGTACGACTTCACTCGCCTCGAAGCCCTGATGCACCGTCTGGACCTGACCACGGTTCAACTGGTGTGGCGGGAATCCCCCACCGTGTTCCATGTCCGTGACCCGTTCCCCGTCGGCGGCGTCGTCGAGGACCCGGCAACCGGCGCCGCGGCCGCCGCGTTCGGTGCGTACGCGCGCGAGTTGGGCCTGGTCGACCAGGACGCCGTCCTCACGCTGCACCAGGGCGCGGATCTGGGCCGCCCTGGTGAACTCACCGTGACGCTGCGCGCGGGTGACCCGCGGATCCGAGTCAGTGGCGCGGGGACGCGCATCGACTGAAGCGCCGGTCCCGAGCAGCCTCAGGCCCTCCCTCGCCGGGTTCATCTCCGGCGCGGCAGGGCCTTTCGCTTCGGGCCAACCAGCTCCACAGGCGGACGATTGGGTTAATTCCAGAGCAGTACAAGCATTTCCACACCTGCGAACCTTCACCATTCGTGCACAATTTGCCCGTCTCGGCGAGTGCGCAGGTGCGCGTTGCGTTCGCACGCGCCGCGACCCTGCCGTCCGAGAGAAAGACAACTAGAGTGCGACAGATCCTCAGCAGGGCACTGGCCGTGGCCGCCACCACAAGCGCCCTGTCCCTGTGCGGCACATGGGCGTTCGCGGCCCACGATCCACAAGGCACAGAGGCGGACGCGCCCACAGCGCCGTCGAGCCGTGCGTTCCAGTGGGAGGTCCCGGACGAGCCGTTCGACGTCAAGCAATTTGACGCCATGCACTCCAAGGTCGAAGACACCATGTCCCGGTTCGACAAGATGTGGGGCCAGGACTCGCAAGACACGTCCGGGCACCACACGGGGGAACCGTCCGCGAACGGCCGTGGGGGCACGTCCGGCACACGGGAGACATCCGCATACGGACCCGATGAACCGTCCGGGTACGGGCCGTCGGAACCGTCCGGGTACGGCCCCGACGAACCGACCGGGTACGGCTCGGAGTCACCAGCCGGGTACGGCCCCGACGAACCGGCCGGGTACGGGCCCGACGAACCGGCCGGATACGGCCCGGAGGAACCAGCCGGGTACGGCCCCGACGAACCGGCCGGATACGGCCCCGACGAACCGGCCGGATACGGCCCCGAGGAGCCGCCCAAGCCCACGCCTCCGCTGCACACCACCCCGCCGGCCTCACCTACTCCGACGCCGACCAGGCATGCACCCGAGAAGCCTGCCCCTCACGGGGAGTTGCCCGACACCGGCATCGATGAAGGTGTCCTGGCCGCCATGGCCGGCGGTGGAGCGCTGCTGGCCGCCGGGACCTTCCTGTACCGGCGAGGCAGGGCCGCGTCCCGCCGCTAGCGCATCCCATACCGGACGCCCGTGGCGGCGCGGAGCACACATCGGCTCCGCGCCGCCGCGCTGCATGCACCAGCAGCCGTGCTGCTTCCACGCCCAGCAGCAGGCCCCCTCGGCCGGTCTGGAACTCATCGTGCCCGCAGGGAGCTCGCCGTCTCTCCGGTGCGTTCGCGGAGCAGGATGCGCAGAGTGTTGGCGTGTTCGTAGCCGACTTTGCGGGCGATGGCTTCGAGGGGCAGGTCCGTTGTCCGCAGCAGGTGTGAGGCGTGCTCGACGCGCAGGTCCTGGACGAAGCGGACGGGTGAGGTACCGAGCGTGCGGCGCACGATGCGCTGGAGCGTGCGTTCGCTGACGCCGAGGGTGCGTGCCGCGTCGGCGATCGAGACCGGCTGGTCCAGGTGCACCCGGGCCCAGCGCTCGAAGGCCGCCAGCGTGGGGTCGCTCTGCGCGAGGGCCGAGGTGATCGTGTACGCCGCCTGCGACGGGCGCTCGTCGACGACGAGGTAGCGCGCAACCAGATCCGCGAGGGCCGGGCTGCTCATCCGTACGATCGCGATCGCCAGGTCGACGTGCCCGAAGGCGGCACCGGCCGTGGTCACCCCGTCGGACGTGGTGACCATGCGGGTCTCGTCGACGGTCACCGCCGGATAGCGCTTACGGAAGTACGGTGCGAGCCACCAACTCGTCGTGGCCCGGTGCCCGTCCAGGACCCCCGACTCGGCCAGCAGAAACGTGCCCGTGCAAGCGGACGCGATGGGCGTGCCACGTTCCCGCGTCGCGGCCACCAGGCGTCGTACCGGCTCGGTGGCCGAACCCGACACATGGGCGATCAGGGCGTCGGGCCGTCGCTCGGCCAGCGCGGGCACCAGCAGCAGGTCCGCGCCCGTCGCCGTGTCCGCGGGGAGAGTCTCGACCACATGCCCGGCTCCAGTGCGGATCCGGCGGCGAAAGCCGACCGTGGAGACGTTCCAGGCGGGCGGTGGTTTGGGGAGTTCCTCGCGCATGGCGTTCGCCCCGTCGATTACATCGAGCAGGGCGGAGAGCCCGGAGTCGAACACGCCGTCGTACGCCAGTACAGCCACATCCATGACGGAAACGATATCGGATGCGTCGTTTCCGACGCTGGGCGGGACGACTGCGGCGGCCTAGTTTTGTGGTGTCCGGACGACATCCGGTGCCCGGGACCAGCACCGAACGTTCACCGATGACCAGCGACAACCGCACGTTCAGCCATGACCACAGACAGGAATGCAGCATGACGAAGCTGGGGCTGCTGGCCCGCATCGAGGCCAAGCCGGAGTACGCCGAGAAGGTGGAGGCTCTGCTGAGGGACGCCGTCCAACTGGCGCAGCAGGAGGAGCACACCGTCACCTGGTTCGCGTTCCGGCAGGACGCGACCACCTTCGGGGTCTTCGACACCTTCGCCGACGAGCAGGGGCGTCAGGGGCACCTCCAGGGAAGGATCGCCGCCGCGCTGATGGGGGCGGCCGAAACCATGCTCAGTGAGGCACCGGACATCCGGCCGGTCGACCTCCTGGCGGTGAAGCTCCCCTGATCCCGCCGCCGGCCGGCAGCGCCCTGACCTGCGCTGCCGGCCGGCGCACTCCACACAAGTGCGCCACGGCCCCGACCGGGCCGACCGAGGCAGACTGAGGAAGAGAGACCATGGCACAGCCCGCTACCAAGGACGACAGCACCACCGGCGACGGGGTGCCCTCCGCCCGATCCCGCTCACGTACGCACACCTGGCAACCGCCGGCGAGCTACGCGGCCGCCGGCGCCCATACGGGCATCGAGCTGGCCCGTATGAGCCTGGACGGCCGTCTGCCCGAGGCCCCGATCTGCACCACCCTCGGGTTTCGCCTCGTGGCGGTCGAGGAGGGGCAGGCCGTCTTCGAGGGCGAGCCGGGAGAACACCTCTTCAACCCCATGGGCACCGTCCACGGAGGCTTCATGGCCACCCTCCTCGACTCGGCGCTCGGCACCGCCGTATTGAGCGCCCTGCCGGCCGGCCGTGCTTACACCACCGTCCAGCTCGGCGTGAACATGGTCAGGCCGGTGCTCGCCACCACTCCCACGCTGCGCTGCGAGGGCACCGCCGTCCACGTCGGCCGTACGACCGCGACCGCACAGGCACGGCTCGTCGGAGCAGTCGACGGCAAGCTGTATGCGCACGGGACCGCCACCTGCGCCGTGTTCCCCCTGCCCGGCGCGGACTGAGGGTGCGTATGAACGACGTGAACCGGGCGACGGTCGTCAACATGAAAGGGCACCGCGACGACCCGGGCTACGCGGACGTCGTCTACGTCGGCCGCGCGATGCGCCGCGGCGGATGGGACCTCGGTGCCTCACCGCTCGCAAGTCCCTTCCGGCCCGGCCGGGACGGCACCCGGGAGGCGGTGATCGAGAAGTACCGGGCCCATCTGCTGAGCCGTCCGGACCTGCTCGATCTGCTGCCCGCCCTCCGTGGCCGCAGGCTCGGCTGCTGGTGCGTTCCTCAGCCGTGCCACGCGCAGGTCATCGCCGAACTGGCCGATTCACTCGCGCCGTAGCGTGTGGCCCCGGAGACGGCCGGTCCCTGGCTCAGTCATCCGCCACGAAGCGCTCAGCGACACCCAGGGCGGCCGCCATGATGCTCAGCTGCGGATTCACCTCCGGGCAGCTCGGCAGCACGGACCCGTCGGCGACGAGCACCCCGCGCACGCCACGAAGGCGTCCCTCGGCGTCGGCCGGTGACCGCTCCGGGTCCGTCCCGGCGGCGGCCGTGCCCGTGGGGTGGAACGCGGACATGTGCAGGTGCCGAGCCGTCACCGTGTCGAGCAGCACCTCCAGTTGTTCGGGCGTGCGAGCGCGTGGGGCATGCGGAACGCCGGTCAGTACCTCCTCGGCGCCGGCGGCGAACAGCAGGCGGCCCATGGCGCGTTGGGCTCGGAGCAGGCGCCGGGCATCGCGCGGTGCCAGGTCGTAGCGCAGCAGGGTGCGGTCCCGGCCGAGGACACGGCCCGAGGGGCGATCGGCGACCATGGCGCCGAGGGTGGCCAGTTGCTCCGTCTCCTCCACTTCGCGGCGCAGTTCGCGTCCGACGCCCGGCAGCACGAACGAACTCATCCCCGGGGGCGCCGCGGTGGCTTCGATCAGGATGCCGTCGGCGTGCAGTTCTTCCACTCCTACGCTCTGCAGGACCCCTTTCCAGCCGGTGACCGGGCGGCTGAAGCGGCCCGCGACGCTGATGGCCGGGTGCACGCTGAGGTTCCGGCCGATCCGAGGGTGCCCGCCGAGACCCGAGCGGCGCAGCAGCTGCGGGGTCTGCAGGGCGCCGGCGGCGACCACGACCAGGGAGCTGAGGATCTCCAGTTCACTGCCGTCGGGGCGGCCGACCACCACTCCGGCGGCCCGGGGACCGCCGGGCCGGTCGCGGTCGGTGAGGATCCGCAGGACGCGGGCGCCCGTCACGATCGCGGTGCCGGCCGCGCAGGCGTCGGGGAGCACGGACAGCTGGACGCTCTGTTTGGCGCCGGTGGGGCAGCCGACCACACACTGGCACGAGCCCCGGCAGCCGGGGGCGTTGCGGCGCAGGGGTGCCGCGGCCCAGCCGAGTTCCTTCGCGCCGGCCAGGGCGAGCAGCCCGTTGTTGCCCAGGACGTCCATCGGCTGGCGCGCCACTCGAAGGGTGCGTTCCACCTCGTCGAGCTGTGCGTCGAAGCCCTCGGCGACGTCGAATCCGTGGTGGGTCAGCCAGCGGGTGACGACGTGGTCCGGTGTGCGGTAGCAGGTGCCGGAGTTGACGACGGTGGTGCCGCCGACCGCGCGGCCGACGGGCAGGACCAGCGGTGGGTTCCCGAGGGCGAGCGTGGCGCCGCCGTCCCGGTAGAGGTCGGTGAAGCGGTCCAGGGGAGCCCTGCGCCCGAAGGACGCGGTGGTGTGGTGCTCCCCCTCCTCGACCATGACGACTCGCAGTCCCGCGCGGGCCAAGGTCCGGGCGGCCATCGCGCCGCCCGCCCCCGATCCGACGACGACGGCATCGGCGGTGGAACGTGTCGGCCACTCCCCGGAAGGGGTGCAGTCGAGCGGCGGATCGTCGGCCGCGGTCACTGAGGTCGCGGGGCCTTGGTGCGCCGTCCGTTCGGTACCCGCCGCCAGCAGCACCGGGACCTTGACCGCGTCCAGCAGGGGCAGCAGGGCCCGGTGGGAGGCGAGCGACGCCATGACGCGCTCGCGTTCCGCGGGCCCGAGTGCGGGCAGCCGCCGGCCGGTGCGGGCGACGGCGTAGGCGTTGATCGCCTTGGTCGCGCCGTGTATCGCGGTGCGGGCGGGGGCGGGCATGGCAGCCAGGAGCGTCTCTAGGCGCCGTGGCACGGCCCGGGTCCACTCGGCCGTGCCGTCGTCCGCGAGCAGCGTCTCGGCAAGAGCGGTAAGTCCAGGGGAAGTTGAAGGAGTCATCGGTCGCCGACCTCCGCGTGGGCGGTGCCGGAGAGTCGCCAGGTGGCCTCCGGACTCCATGTGCCCCACCAGCGTTCCACGCTGACCAGGGCGTCCGCGGTCTCGGTGTTGCGGCAGACCGCGGGAGATCCGTCGGGGTCGGTGTAGTCGAGGGCCAGCGTCCGCTCCGGCGGCTGGGTCACCGTCACCCGGATGCGGCGCCGGCCCACGCGGCCGGTCACGTGCCACTCGGGCAGGCCGATGTCCGCCCGGAACCGGCCGAGTCCCGCCCAGCCCACGGCGGCGCGCTCGGCACGACGGGGCCAGGCACGCCCGTTCCGCAGCAGGCGCAGGAACACCAGCGGCGGCAGTCGGTCGAGTCCGCGTCGCATGGACACCGCGGCGACGATCTCCAGGACGTCACCGCCGCCGAGGTCCGCGTGCAGCCACGCCCAGCGCCGGGCGTTGCCGTGGCCGTAGATACGGGCGCTCGCGCCGACCGCCCGGTCCAGCCGCAGCTCGTCGGCCCCGTACCGGACTGCTCCGCTGTAGTGGCAACGGGCGGCCGGCAGCATGTGACTGGCCGGCAGCCAGGGGCGCCGCCACGACCAGCGGGGGAAGGTGTGGACCGGCTCACTCAGGGGCGTCTCGGTGAGCGACCAGGTGAACGGCCCCGCACAACCGGTGAGACGGCCGGGCCGGGCGCTGATGTCCTTGGTGACGAAGCCCTGTTGGTCCTCTGTCCACGGCACGGGGCCGAAGCGTGCGTGCTCGGCGGGGCCGTCCTTCGGGAAGACGGCGACCCAGCCGTGCGCGTAGGCGCCGGAGCCATCGGTCGGCGCCACCACTTCGTGGTGCAGCCACACTCCGCTGCCGGTCACCGGATCGGTCAGGGTCGTGTACCAGACCTCCGTGCGCCCGGGATTCCCGTCCCACCGCGAGGCCAGATACCGGTCGGCTGCGGGTGCGGGTGCGGACTGCGCCGAGCGCGGGAAGCGGAAGCTCGCCAGGAAGGGCAGCAGGCCGGTGGCGAGGGGGAAGCGGAGTGTGCCCTCGCCCACCCGTTCGCCGTCCTCGTAGAGGGTGTACGGCAGCAAGGTCATCGAAGAGAGGGGACGCGCGGGCGAGATGGACTTCCAGCCGTCCAGCACCAGGCGCCGGCCCTCCATGGCGAACGTGACCCGGTAGCGGATCCTGCGGCGGGCCAGCGGCGAGATCTCCAGCTCACCGGCGGCTTCGGCGTCGTCCGCCCGCCCGGATATGCGCACCCTTCCCGTCAGGCGCGCCTGAGTCGTGCGGTGGGGCAGCATCAGGTCGTCGGACCGGACCACGAGGTCCAGGCGCATCGGGCGCTCACGATCCTCGTCGCTCAAGTGCACGCGCCCCAGCATCGCCTCCTGGAACTCCGTTCCGCGTGAGGTCACAGCGCACCGTCCCGGCGTTCACGCGAGCGCGCCAGGCCCTCGAGCATGATGCGTTCCGTCGCCGACAGATAGGCGCCCGCCGCGACACGCGCCGCCTCGGAGTCGCGGGCGGCGACGGCCTCCACGACCGGCGCCAGACGGTCGTGGGCCGCGCCGGCCTCCGTGAAGGGCCCGACCAGCGCTGCGCGTACCGGCAGATAGGCGTTGAACAGGGTGTTGGTCAGCAGGACATACACGCGGTTGCCCGTGGCACGGGCGAGCGCCCGGTGCACCTCGGCGTCCGCCAGCTGCACGTCGTCGGCGCCGTCCGCGTCCCCGACCGCCGCCAGCAGCGCCCGCAGCTCGGCGACCTGGGCCCCGGTGGCCCGGTCAGCGGCACGCTCCGCGATCAACGTTCCGATACTGCGCCGTACTTCGAAGATCTCACCGATCCAGTCCGGACTGTGCCGCACGAGCATCGGCAGAAGATCCGCGCCGCCAAGGCGCAGGAAATCCCGGACGCGGGTCCCCACGCCGTGTCGAGTCTCCAAGAGCCCCGACTGCGCCAGCCTGCCGAAGGCATGCTTGAGCGTGGTGCGGTTGACGCCGAACCCGTCGGCGAGTTCACGCTCGGGGGGCAGATAACTCCCCGCCGGGTGCCGCCCGGCGAGAATGTCCTCGCGCAGCCGTTTCTCAAGGACGTCGACGACGGTCTCGCGTGGCAGTGCTTCCATCCCGGCGCCTCCAACCGTGCTGTGGATCAGTGACTCATCCACTGAACCACTAATATTGACCTCGGGTCAACGAATCTTCCGCGGAACGGAGTTCGACGTGCGCTCGGCCTGGCCGGCAGGACGCACGCGTCCCGTGCCGCGGGATCGGGAACGCCGCCTCCGGGAGTGAGCCGGGAGGTCGCGTTCGGGTCTGGCGGCCACCGGAGTTGGGGCGGGACACCGACTCCGCCACCCCGCCGGCGCAGTGTCCTATGCCAACTGCCCGGCGACGGCGTCCTGCGCGGCAGGCGACAGCAATGGGCCGGTCCGTTTGAGGAGGTCGTAGAGCCCGGGTCCGTGCTGCTCGGCCAGTTCCGCGGTGTGTGCCAGTACATCGAGTTCGTTGGCTGCCGTGATCTCGAGAAACGCCCGCAGGCCGTCGGGCGTCGGACTGTGGTCACGGCTGGTGAAACGGTCTCGGAAGGCGACTGCGGCGGTGCCGTCGAGACGGGGATGGACGGTGGCGCGGTCGCAGCTGGCGTACAGGTACACCAACGCCTCCGCCCGTTCGCCGATCAGCGCGACGAGCGTCGCCCGGTAGGTGAGGGGAAGCAGGGTCGGTGCGAAACCGTCGGTTCCGTACGTCGCATGGCACAGACCCGCTGCCCGGACGGCGGGATCGGCTCCCCAATCGGCCAACAACCGCTGAACGCGCTGCAGATGCTCCAGCAAGGTGCCGCCGGGATGAGGCATCCCGGCGGCTCCCCGGTCCAGCAGAAAAGCCTCGACAGCCGCCTGGCCCTGTCCGGTCAGCGGCCGTTGCCTGGCTGATGCCATGGTTCGGATGTCCTCTCACCGGTGTGGCGGTCTCGGCCGTCGGCGTCGCTGCGCCTCTCGGCGCGCCGCTCATCGGTGGTTCATCGCCGGTTCCCCGCCTGCGGCGATCGATGAGGGTCGGTGCGTACGTGTGCACGGACCCCTTGCAGGCCGAACAGGATGAGAAGCTCAACCGCGCCGCCGTCGGCGCTGCCCAGCCAGTGGGGCAAGGACGTGTCGAACTCTGCTGCCTCACCGGGCGGCAGCGTCAGGTCGCGCTCGCCGATCACGAGCCGCAGGCGTCCGTTGAGCACGTAGAGCCATTCGAAGCCTTCGTGGGTCTGCGGGGTCGGTTCGAGCGGTTCCGGTGAGGCCGGGATGATCATCTTGAACGCGTGCACCCCGCCCGGCCGCCGGGACAGGGGCACGAACGTCATCCCAAAACGGCTGATCGGCTTGAGGTGGATCCGGGGGTCGCCGGTGCGCGGGGCGCCGACGAGTTCGTCCAACGGGACGTCATACGTGCGGGCCAGCGGCAGCAGCAATTCCAGGCTCGGCCGGCGCTGCCCGCTCTCCAGCCGGGACAGAGTGCTCTCCGAGACGCCGGTCGTCGCCGCGAGTTCGGCGAGGGTGATGCCCCGGGCACGACGCAGCGTACGAAGGCGCGGCCCCACACCGTCAAGCACGTCGTCGTCCGTCTTGCGGTCCATCAGGCCATCTTGCCGTAACCGCAAGATTTCGTGCCAGGTCGTGGGGTGCGTGGCAAGACTGAGTGCATTCCGACAGGACACGACACGTTACGGCTCGGCCGCGCGATGGACGTGGTCATGATCGAGATCGTGGTCGTGGTCGTGGTCGTGGTCGTGGAACCAGGATCCGACATCTGCCACCCGAGCCCGCGGGAAGTCGCCGTGGGTATGGACCTGCCCCAGGAAGGGAGACCACGGTGCCCAGCACCAAGCGCGGCAACCGCCGCCGCGACACCCCGCCGCCCCGGACCGGAAGCAACGAGTCCGAGGTTCTGCGCGGATTCCTCACCTACCTCCGCACCTCGATCGCCGCGAAGGTCGACGGCGCTCCAGAGCCGCAAGTGCGAACAGCCGCAGTGCCGTCGGGCACGAACCTGCTCGGACTGCTGAACCACCTGACCTTCGTGGAGCGCTCGATGTTCCTCGGGGAGGACGTCACCGACTGGCACGCGACGTTCCGAGCCGCACCGGCGGACAGCGTGGCCGATGTCGTCGCCCGCTACCGAGACGCGGTCAAGCGCGCGAACGACGTTCTCGACGCGTGCACCGATCTCGGCGCACCGGTCCCCCGGCCGCAGCCGGACCGCCCCGCTCCCAGCATCCGCTGGGCACTCACCCACATGATCGAGGAGACCGGCCGACACGCGGGCCACGCGGACATCCTCCGCGAACTCATCGACGGCACGACCGGCCGCTGATCCACCTTCTCCAGAACAAAACCCATGATCAGTGCACCCGCCGTCGCCGCGCCGCTTCCTCCGATCCGCGCGCACAGCGGCGACCGTCGTGCTCACCCTCCTGCTCACCCCGGTTCGCAGGCACCTTCCGACACGCGTTCACCGACGTCGACGGCGTGCGTATGCACTACGTGACCGGCGGCAGCGGAGCGCCGGTCGTGCTGCTGCACGGTTGGCCCCAGACCTGGTACGGCTGGTGGCCGATCATGCCGGAACTCGCCAGGCACCACACCGTCTACGCCGTCGAACTTCCGGGACTGGGTGACAGCACCGGCTCGCCCAGTGGCTACGACGGATATCTGGACCTGCCGCTGCCCAGGTCCGCGAGCCATACACCCACCTACCGCTCACTGAGCTGGCACATCGCCTCTCACCCCCAGCGACGGGCCCCCGAGGCCGTCGTGGGCGACGATGTCCGCAAGTACCTGGCACTGTTCTATCCCCAGGTCTCGTTCCGTGGCACGGCGTTCGGCGGCACCTCTGCCCGGTCGCCGTTCACGGCGCCGAGATCAACGAGTACGCGCGAACCCACAGCCGGCAAAAGTGCTGTCGGACGGCTTCGAGCTCTACCGCGCCCTCGACAAGCCGGGACGCCGCCCGTATCCACTGACAGGAGTCCTCCACCATGCACAAATACGACGTCACCGTGACTACCAGTGCCTCGCCGGAAATCGTGTGGAAGCTGCTGGTCGACGCGGCAAGTTGGCCGCTTTGGTCCAAGGTGGACAGTCTGGACACGACCCGGTCGGTCGGCCTCGACCCCGACGGCGACGACGGCGTCGGCGCCGTCCGCGCTTTCCGGACGGGACGCGCCGTCACCGGGGAGCGGCTGACCGAGAAGGTCGAGCAACGCCTCCTGGCCTACGAAGACGCGTTCAATTCGTCGATGCGCAACTATCACGCGCGCATCGAGCTGACGCCGACGGCGACGTCAGGCACGGTTATCCACTGGTACGGCACGTACGAGACGAGCAGACTGTTGGGCTGGCTCATGCCGCGCTACCTCCAGAAGTTCATGCAGGGAATGGCGGAAGGCCTGGCCCGCTACGCAGAGGGGTTGAAGCCGACTCAGTGATGCCTACGGTGTTACCGGCAAGGGAGAGATCGTGTACCGACCACTGCTGTTCCTGGATGTGGACGGGCCACTCAACCCCTATGCGGCCAAACCAGAGAAGCGCCCCCACGGCTACATCACACTCAGGGTGCCCCAGGACAGCGGCGGCCCGGGGGACCTGGAGGACTCTCGGTCCGGCGGCCCACGTCGACCCCCGAATCGGTCTCCGTCAGGACGACTTCCGCACGCTCGCCGAATTTTCGGATTCACAGGTCGCCCGCTCGGGGGCGACAGAGGCGACCGGCACACAAGGAAATGAAAGCGGTACGGGCCACTAACAAAATATGCCGACTCCGTTACGACCACCGAAAGTTGCTGTGGCGGGAAACCCTCCCCATGTCAATGGAGGCCTGTCATCGCCGAGGTAATCTGACGGCGACTCACGCCAGAGGGAGACTCGTTGTGTCCACGTTCGTTGTGTTCGACCTTGAGTTCACGTCATGGCCGGGGGCACTTGAGCAGGACTGGGGCGCGACCGGTCAGCTTCGCGAGATCGTGCAGATCGGTGCGCTGCGCCTGCGCGAGGACTGTTCCGTCGTCGAGGAGTTCGAGGCGTTGGTGCAGCCCATGGCCAACCCCCGGCTTTCCGCGTACTTCACTGATCTCACCGGCATCGACCAGGACACGCTGGATCGAGAGGCGATTTCTCCGTCAGAGGCACTGGGCGAGTTCCTGGGGTTCTGCCGGGGCGAGTCGGTGCTCTCCTACGGGAACGACATGGTGGTTCTCGGGGAGAACGTGGGCTGGGCGCGAGCGCGAGGCGAAGAGGTCAAGAATGGGTACCTCGCTGCCCATTTCCTGAATATCCGACCGTGGCTGAATATTCTCGCGCCGGAGACGACGACGGTCAACGTGGGACGCCTGTGGCAGGTGCTCGGTCTCCCGAAGCCCGCAGCCGGTGAAGAGCACTCCGCACTTTTCGACTGCTATTCCTTCGCCGCCGCCCTTGAACACCTGTGCAGCACCGGCGCCGCCCTGCCCGACGGGTGTCTGCGGCGTCCTTACAACGGCTAGCCGCGATCGTTCAGGAGTCCTGAGTCCCGGGGGGAGGCGGCCGGCCGGTGTGTCTGCTCGATTCGAGGGCCAAACGGAAAAGGCAAGGAGAGATGTCTCCTTGCCACTCTCAACTTATAGCGCGCCGGGGGGCTTGCCGCAAGACCCGGGTCAGGGCGCAGAATCGTCGGCCGATGCCACAACCTGCGGAAACGGGGGCACGGCGTGCGTGTGTTGTTGTCGACGGCAAAGTTGGTAGCGAAGTGATTGAGCAGTACGTGTTGGATCTGCACGAGGTCGACGAGACGCAGGTCGCGGTCGTCGGCGGCAAGGGTGCGCATCTGGGCGGGCTGTCGCGGATCGAGGGCATCAGTGTGCCGGGTGGCTTCTGCGTGACGACGGACGCCTTCCGGCGGATCATGGCGGAAGCGCCGTCGGTCGACGGTCTGATCGAGCAGTTGTCGCGCCTGGACCCGGACGACCGGGAGGCGATCCGCACGCTCAGCGCGCAGATTCGTCGGACCGTCGAAGGGATCGCCATCCCGGGCGATCTCGCGGCGGCGATCACCCGGGCGCTCGGCCGGCTCGGGGAGCACGCCGCCTACGCCGTCCGGTCCAGCGCGACAGCGGAGGACCTGCCGACGGCCTCCTTCGCCGGCCAGCAGGACACGTACCTGAATGTCGTAGGGCCGGCGGCGATCCTCCAGCACGTCAGCCGGTGCTGGGCCTCTCTGTTCACCGAGCGGGCCGTGACCTACCGCCAGCGGAACGGCATCGACCACCGTACGGTCCTCATGGCCGTGGTCGTGCAGCGGATGGTCTTCCCGCATGCGGCCGGCATCCTGTTCACGGCCGACCCCGTAACGGGCAACCGGAAGGTCGCCACCGTGGACGCCGGCTTCGGCCTCGGCGAGGCTCTGGTCTCCGGCCTGGTGAACCCGGACGTCTTCAAGGTGCGGCACGGCGAAGTCGTCGCCAAGGCGATCGCCGCCAAGCAGCGTGCCGTTCACGCCCTGCCGGCCGGCGGTACGCAGGAAGTGGCGATCGACACGCAGCGGCAGGCGCAGCCGGCGCTGACGGATGAGCAGGTCGTGCGGCTCGTGGAGCTCGGCCGGCGGATCGAGGCGCACTTCGGCCGCCCGCAGGACATCGAATGGTGCCTGGCCGATGACGACTTCCAGATCGTTCAGAGCCGGCCGATCACGACGCTGTTCCCCATCCCGACGACCGACGACCAGGAGAATCACGTCTATGTCTCCGTCGGCCACGGGCAGATGATGACCGACCCCATGAAGCCCCTGGGGCTCTCCATGTGGCAGTTGACGGCCATGGTGCCGATGCGCGAGGCCGGCGGGAGGCTGTTCGTCGACGTCACCCGGCGCCTTGCCGCGCCCGCGAGCCGCGCCGCCCTCCTGGACGCGATGGGTAAGGGCGATCCGCTGATCAGGGACGCTCTGGAGACGGTCCTCGACCGCGACGGCTTCGTCCCGTCGGTCCCGGACGCGGATCCCGGCCGGCCGCCGGCCGGCGGTGCACCCGCTCCGAAGGGGACCGACCCGGACCCGGCCATCGTCACCGAGCTGATCGAGCGCAGCCAGGAGTCCGTCGCCGCTCTGGAGCGCGACATCCGGACGAAGACCGGACCGGCGCTGTTCGACTTCCTGGTGGAGGCGTTCGAGGAGCACAAGCGCGTCCTCGGTGATCCGCTGAACATCCGGGCGATCATGGCGGGGATGGAGGCCACGTGGTGGCTCAACGACAAGCTGCGGGAGTGGCTGGGCGAGAAGAACGCGGCTGACACGCTCACGCTGTCCGCCCCCGACAACGTCACGTCGGAGATGGGACTGGCCCTGCTCGACGTCGCCGATGTGATCCGCCCGCATGCGGAGGTGGTGGCGTTCCTGCAGGGTGTCGAGGACGACGGCTTCCTGGACGAGTTGGCGAAGCCGGCGGGCGGGACCGAAGCGCGCGACGCCATCGAGGCCTACCTCGACCGGTACGGCATGCGCTGCGTCGGCGAGATCGACATCACGAGGCCGAGGTGGCGCGAGCGCCCCAGCACGCTCGTGCCCGTGATCCTCGACCATGTCAGGAACTTCGAGCCGGGCGCCGCCGAACGGCGCTTCGAGCAGGGGCGGCAGAAGGCGCAGAAGAAGGAACAGGACGTACTGTCACGCCTGCGGGCGCTGCCGGACGGGGACGGGAAGGCCGACGAGGCCAAGCGGATGATCGACCGGGTCCGGGCCTTCATCGGATACCGGGAGTACCCCAAGTACGACATCATCAGCCGCTACTTCGTCTACAAGCAGGCCCTGTTGGCGGAGGCCGAGCGCCTCGTGGCGGCCGGCGTGCTTCCTGAGAAGGAGGACATCTTCTACCTCACGTTCCAGGAACTCCACGACGTCGTGCGCTCGCACCAGGTGGATGGCCCGCTCATCCAGCAGCGCAAGGACGCGTTCCGGTCGTACCACGCGCTCACACCGCCCCGGGTGCTCACATCGGATGGTGAGGCCGTCACCGGTGCGTACCGGCGCGACGGCGTGCCGGCCGGCGCCCTGGTCGGCGTGCCGGTGTCCGCCGGGACCGTCGAGGGGAGGGCCCGCGTCGTCCTGGACATGGCGGACGCCGATCTCGAAGCGGGCGACATCCTGGTCACGCCGTTCACGGACCCCAGCTGGTCGCCGCTGTTCGTCGGCATCGCGGGCCTGGTGACGGAGGTGGGCGGCCTGATGACCCATGGCGCGGTCATCGCCCGCGAGTACGGCCTGCCGGCCGTCGTGGGCGTGGAGCAGGCCACCCGGCTGATCCGGGACGGGCAGCGGATCCGCGTGCACGGAACCGACGGGTACGTCGAGATCCTTTCTCCGTCACCGGCCGGACCACGCCCTTCGTGAAGGCCCGAGGCTAGAGCACCGCTTCGAGGATCCCCACGATCTCCCCCTCCGTCGGCTGCCGCGGTGCGTTGCGGGTCACCGCGTCGGCCAGGGCGCCGGAGGCGATCGGGCGCAGCATGTCCGGGCGGACGCCGAGGTCGCGCAGGGGCTGCTTGATGTCGAGCGCGCCGGAGATCTCGCGTACGGCGTCGATCGCGGCGCGGGCCCAGTCGCCGTCGACGGGCGGGGGAAGGCGTAGCGCGCGGGCGGTCTGCTCGTAGGCGTCCCGGGCCGCCGGGGCGCTGAACTCCAGGACCTCCTCCAGGACGGCGGCGAGGGCGATGCCGTGCGGGGTGCCGGTGTGGGCGGTGAGGGCGTGGCCGATGCCATGGACCAGGCCCAGGCCGGAGATGGTCAGCGCCTGGCCCGCCAGGTGGGCGCCGAGCATCAGCTGGGCGCGGGCCTCCAGGTCCGAGCCGTCGCGGTGGGCGGCCGGCAGCCAGCGGCCGACCATGGCCACCGCCTGGGTGGCGTACGCCGCCGAGACCGGGTTGGCGCTTCGCGAGGCCAGCGACTCGATGCCGTGGACCAGGGCGTCGATGCCGGTCGCGGCCGTGATCCGGGCCGGCAGGCCGAGGGTCAGCTCCGGGTCGAGGAGCGCGATCCGGGGCTTGACCGAGGGGTGGCCGATGTACACCTTGCGGCAGGCGGCGGCGTCCTCGATGACGCCGAAGCCGTTGGTCTCCGCGCCCGTGCCCGAGGTGGTGGGGATCGCGATCAGCGGCAGGCCGTCGAGCGCATCCCACAGCGCGTCCGCGTCGGCGGCCGCAGCGTCGGTGTTACCGACCAGGAGCGAGATGCCCTTGGCCGCGTCGAGGACGGAGCCCCCGCCGAGGGCGACGACGACCGACGGACCGAAGGCGCGCGCCCGGGCGGCGCCCTCGTCGACGTTGCCGGTGGACGGGTTGGCGCCGACGCCGTCGTACACGCCGTGCTCCACGCCCCCCCTGTCCAGGACCTTGAGCACCTGGTCAACGATGCCGGCGGCCCGCAGACCCCGGTCGGTGACGACGAACGCGCGGCTCATGCCGAGGGAGGAGACGAGCTCCGGGAGGTGTGCGATGCGGCCGGGGCCGAACTCGATGCGGCAGGTCGGGTCGATGGTCAGCTGGTCGGTGCGGGACTCGCCCATGGCGTTCGGCTCCTGAAGACGCGGCGGGACGTGCGGTGCTCGGAAGGAGAGGGACGGTACTCAGAGGGGAGAGGGAAGGGGGACCGTGCCCCGCCGAGCCGGGATGTTGACCGGCCCGGCGGGACGCGAACGGATCCAGCGGATCACACAGAGCTCAGCGCCGCGTCGTCGCGGGCGGCGGCCGGGTTCGGGAGGCGGAAGTCCGCTCCGGCCAGGGCCTCGTAGAGGCGGACGGGGCTCATCTCGCCGGCCAGGTCTCCGTGGTGCGCCTTGGCGCGGCGGAAGATCTGCTCCACGAGCGCGGACAGTTCCGTGGAGACGCCGACGTCGCGGCCGAGGTCGATGGCGAGTCCGAGGTCCTTGCAGGCGAGGGCCATGGCGAAGGAGTCGTCGTAGTCGCCGTCGGCGAGGACGCACAGGATGTCGTTCTCGAGGAAGTTCGAGGCGGCCGGGCTGGCGAGCAGCGAACTGCGCAGCACGCCGAGGTCCACGCCCGCCTTCACGCCCATGGCCAGCACCTCGGACGTGGCGACGAGGTGGCTGAACCACAGCAGGTTGATCATCAGCTTGACCGTGTAGCCGGCGCCGAGCGGGCCGACGTGGAGCACCTTGTCGGGGTCGCCCATGGCTTCGAGCACCGGCAGGCACATGCGGAAGTCGTCCGCGGTCCCGCCGACGAAGATCTGCAGCCGCCCGGCTTCGGCGCCGCGTGCCATGCCGCTGACGGGGGCGTCAAGGCGGCGTACGCCGCGTCGGTCGAGCACCTCGGCGGCGACCCGGTCGGCGGCGGCCGGCGTGGAGGTCGACATGTCGATCCACAGGGCGCCTTCGGGCAGCGCCTCGGCGGCGCCGCCGCGCAGCAGCACGTCCTCGACGATGCGCGGATTCGGCAGCATCGTGACGAGCAGTTCGGCATCGGCGGCGCATGCCGCCGGGGTGTCGGCCCAGCGCGCACCGAGCGCCATGTGCTCGGCGGCGGCCTCGGGCCGGGTGTCGTGCACGGTGACCAGGTGGCCCGCGTGGATCAGGTGGCGGGCCATGTGGCTTCCCATGTTGCCCAGTCCGATGAAACCGATCCTCATCGTTGTCCTCGCTACAGCTCTGTAGGGGTGTGCAGGTGAAAAGTGTGCAGGTGACGGGGTGGAGTGAGGTGGCGGCCCGGTCAGGCCAGGTTGATCCAGGTCGTCTTGAGTGCCGTGTACGCGTCCAGCGCGTGCAGGGACTTGTCGCGTCCCGCGCCGGTGGCCTTGAAGCCGCCGAAGGGGGTGATGACGTCGCTGGCGTCGAAGGTGTTGATCCAGACCGTGCCGGCCCGCAGTCGCTTGGCGGTGCGGTGGGCGACCGTGACGTCCCGGGTCCAGACGGAGGCGACGAGCCCGAAGTCGCTCTGGTTCGCGAGCCGTACGCCCTCGTCTGTGTCACCGTCGTACGACACGACGGCGAGGACCGGGCCGAAGATCTCCTCCTGGCCGACGGCGGACGTGTTCGCCACGCCGTCGAGCACGGTCGGCTCGACGAAGGTGCCGCCGGTCTCGGTGAGGGTGCGTCCCCCGCCGAGGAGTACCTGCGCCCCGTCCGTCCTGCCGCGCTCGATGTAGCCGAGGATCTTGGCCAGTTGGGCCTCGTCGACGATGGGCCCCATGACGGTGGCGGGGTCGAGCGGGTCCCCGACGCGGAAGGTGCCGGCGGTGATCCGCTGGACGGCGTCCAGGAGTTGGTCCTTCACCGACGCGTGGACCACGACGCGGGAGCCCGCGTTGCAGGTCTGCCCCGCGTTGTAGAAGATCCCCCATGCCACGGCGGACGCGGCGGCCTCGATGTCGGCGTCGGCCAGCACGAGCTGCGGCGACTTGCCGCCCGCCTCCACGGCGACCTGCTTGCCGTTGGACTCGCCCGCGTACACCTGGAACAGCCGGGCGACCTCGGCCGAGCCGGTGAAGGCGATCTTGTCGACCTCGGGGTGCCGGCCGAGGGCCTGCCCCGCGACCTCGCCCCGCCCGGGGATCACGTTGAACACGCCGTCGGGCAGCCCGGCCTCGGTGGCCAGTGACGCCAGCCGCAGGGCTGCGAGGGAGGTCTGCTCGGCGGGCTTGAGGACGAGGCTGTTGCCGGTGGCGAGCGCCGGTGCCAGCTTCCAACTGGCGATCAGCAGCGCGTAGTTCCACGGCACGACCGCGCCGACGACACCCAGCGGCTCCCGTGTGATCAGCGCCAGCGCGTCGCCAGCAGTCGGGGCCACCTCGTCGTACGTCTTGTCGATGGCCTCGGCGTACCAGGCGATGGTCTCGGCGGCCTTGTCCACGTCGATGCGCACCGACTCGGTGATGGGCTTGCCCATCTCCAGGGTGTCCAGCAGCGCCAGTTCCTCGGCGTTCGCCCGGATCAGGTCGGCCCAGCGCAGCAGGACACTCTTGCGTTCCCTCGGCGCCAGGTCGCGCCAGCGGCCGTCCTCGAAGGCGGCGCGTGCGGACCGTACCGCACGGTCGACGTCGTCAATGCCGGCGGCCTGGACTTCCGCGAGCACGGCGCCGTCGCGTGGCGAGACGCTGGTGAAGCTGTCGCCGGAGGTGGCGTCGGTGAAGGCGCCGTCGATGAAGGGGCGTGTCTCGAAGGTGAGCTTGCTCGCCGCAGTCAGCCACTCGTCGTGCGAACGCTTGAGCAACTCGTCGATCGTGTAAGTCACTTGATCCTCCAGCGGTCGATCGCGTCCTCGTCCAGCTCGACGCCGAGGCCGGGCCTGTCCGGGATTTCGAGGTCGCCCTCGGCGTTCACGCGGACGGGCTCGGCGAGCATGAAGTCGCGGCGCTCGGGGGTCCAGCCGGGCGGGTCGTAGGGGAACTCGAAGAAGGGCCCGCCGCCGACGCCCGCCGCGACGTGCAGGTTGGCGAGCACGCCGATGCCGTTGGTCCAGCTGTGCGGGGTGAACTGACGGTGCTTCAGCTGCGCCAGCTCGGCCAGCGTGCGGGCGCGGTGCATGCCGATCGCGAGCACCACGTCCATCTGGTAGATGTCGAGGGCGTCCTCTTCGAGGTAGCGCAGCAGCTCGCTGGGCGAGTGGTGCATCTCGCCGGCGGCGATGCGGACGCCCGGGTTCTCGGCGCGCAG
The DNA here is from genome assembly GCF_055639295.1 of Streptomyces sp. NPDC107528. Taxonomy (NCBI): domain Bacteria; kingdom Bacillati; phylum Actinomycetota; class Actinomycetes; order Kitasatosporales; family Streptomycetaceae; genus Streptomyces; species Streptomyces sp. NPDC107528. The sequence goes on along the minus strand of NZ_JBVKAV010000011.1, from coordinate 191,799 downwards.
CCGCTTGAAGCCGTTCAGGTCCGCGTACGGCAGTGGCTCCTCGACCCAGAACACGTCGAGCTCGGCGAGGCGGGCGATGGTCTTGCGGGTCCCCGCGAGGTCGGAGGCGTTCGCCGTGTCGCCGGCCATCCGCCAGGACTGGTTGAGGTCGACCATGATCTCGAAGTCGGCCCCGAGTTCCTCGCGCACGGCACGCACCGCCGCTACGCCCTCGTCGATCCGGTTGCGGTCGATACGGATCTTCATGGCGCGGAAGCCGGCCTCGCGCACCTTCAGGGCCGTGGCGACACGCTCCTCGGGTGACTTGAGCTCGCCCGAGGAGGCGTATGCGGGCAGTCGCTTCGCCGCGTTGCCGAAGAGCTCCGACACCGGGCGGCCGTGCACCTTGCCGATGATGTCCCACAGGGCCGCTTCCAAGGGCCAGTAGTGGGCGCCGTGGAAGTTGGCGGTCTCGATCGCCTTGACGTGCCGGGTGATGTCGAGGGGGTCCTCGCCGACGAACAGGTGCTTGTATGTCTCGAAGCCGTCCATCAGGTCGCCGGAGCCGATACCGGTGATGCCCTCGTCGGTGTGGACGCGGACGATCGTGGCGTCGAAGTGCCGGCGCGGCTCGGGGTCCCAGGCGGCGCGGAACGGCGGGTCCAGTTCGAGGCGCAGCCGGTCCAGGGTGATGTCTGTGATCTTCATCGGGCGAGCACCTCGGCGGTCGGCGTGTAGAACGGGTTCGTCGGCCCCTGCTCGGCGGCAGCCTGTACGTCGGAGACGGTGGGGGTTCCGGTCACGGCGGCCCGTATCGCGTCGTGGGCGGCGGCGCGCTGGTTGCGGAAGGACTCGTCCAGGTCGTCGACCGCGGGGTTGATCCACATCGCGGCGATGATCAGCAGATCGTCGGCCTCCTCTGCGGGGATCAGCCCTGCGTCGACCGCGTCCGAGATCCCCTGCGCCAGCCCGGCCTGGGCGGAACCCCAGGTGGCACGCTGGTGCAGCTCGCCCTCCGCGGCGGCCTTGGCCACGAACAGGGTCAGCGGCTTCACGGGGACGGACGGCCGTACGACCGTCATGAACGGGACGTGCCCGGCGCTCGGTGTGGCCAGTGCCGTCGCCCAGGCGGTCTCGACGGGGCCGCCCTTGCGTCCGATCACGACGTTCGTGTGGGCGGCATTGGCGCCCTCACCGACGAAGGACTCGCCGATGAGCGCGGTCGGGGCAAAGGGCGAAGGCATGGGATCTCCTGGATCTCCGGGAGCGGGGAGCTGTGGCGGGCCGGTGGACCCGGCGAGTGAGCGCAAAGCTCGCATACCTCGCAGTTCATCCGGCTCGATGCGGCGAATCTAGGTCGGCCGCCATCCCCTCGCAAGGCGGTCGCGGGAATCGAAATGCCGGTTGCTCTCCTGACAACTTCCTCCCTGACCTGGAGGTTCCTCGGGCTGCGTGCCCGCATACGATGACCTGCGTGACCGACTCTTCCTCGGCTTCCCGCGGACATGGCCTGCGCCGCGACATCGACCTGCTGGAGGCGCTCGCGTCCGACGAGGCGCAGAACGCCGGCGGGCTCGGCGTCGTACGCCTCGCACAGCTGGTGGGCCGCGAGAAGACGCAGGTCTCCAGGGCCCTGAAGGCGCTCGCCGCCGAGGGCATCGTCGAGCGTGACCCCGACACCCTGGAGTACCGGCTGGGCTGGCGGCTGTTCTCCCTGGTGGCCCGCACTTCCGAGAGCCGCCTGGTGCGGGTGGCCGAGCCGGTCATGCACACCCTGTCGGCCGACCTGGAGGAGACCAGCCACCTGTGTGTGCTCAGCGAGCGTGAGGTCCTCACCCTGCTGTCGGTCTCCGGGCACTCCTTCCGCGTCCACGGCTGGGAGGGGCGCGGGGTGCCCGCCTGGCGGCTGTCCGCGGGGCGCGTCCTGCTCGCCGACGCGACACCGGACGAGCTGTACGTCCGCTTCGGCACGACCGGTGAAATGCCGGTGCAGGAGCTGTGGGCCCTCATCCAGGACGCCAGACGGCTGGGTTACGCGCGGGTGAGCGAGGAGTTCGAGGAGGGCCTGGTCGGGGTGTCGGCACCGGTGCGCGACTTCCGCGGCCGGGTGGTCGCGGCCATCAACATCTCCGCCCCCAAGTCCCGGCTCGGCGACCGCCTCGACGTGGCGGGGCGTACGACGGCTCGGGCGGCGGGGCGGGTGTCGTCGCTGCTGGGCTGGGAACCCCGGCGCACGCCCCAGCTGCGCGCCCGCCTGACCTGACGGCTCCACCGCTGTCACCGCTGCCCGTGCTCCCGCGCAGGACGACCGGTGAGCGAGTTGCCCTCACAGCAACCACGGTTGCGATCCGCCGAGGTTGTCTTGTCGGCCCCATGACGCCCTCGTAAATTCACCGCGCATCGGACGAGCCCCCGTCCGGAACGGAGAAAAGAGCAGCTCATGAACCTCGCCGGCATCGACCTCCTGGCCAAGGCCCCGCTCGCCGAAGGCGATGTGTTCCTCGGCGGCCGCTGGCTCCCGGCCGCCGACGGACGGACCTACCCCGTCCACGACCCGGCCACCGGCGACCTGGTCCGCGAGGTCTCCTCGGCGGGACCCGAGGATGCCCGCGCGGCGATCGATGCGGCCCGGTCGGCGGCGGCCGGCTGGCGTACGACACCGCCCCGGCGCCGATCGGAGATCCTGCACGCCGCCTTCGCGCTGATGCGCGAGCACTCGGACACCCTCGCCCGGCTCATCGTGCTGGAGAACGGCAAGGCGTACCGTGACGCGGCGGGCGAAGTCGCCTACGCCGCCGAGTTCTTCCGCTGGTTCGCCGAGGAAGCGGTCCGGATCGGCTCCTCCTTCGCGGACGCACCGGCAGGCGGCTTCCGGCATGTCGTACGCAAGCACCCCGTTGGCGTCACCGCCTTCGTGACGCCCTGGAACTTCCCCGCCGCCATGGCCACCCGGAAGATCGCCCCGGCGCTCGCGGCGGGCTGCCCCGTCCTGCTCAAGCCCGCGCCGGAGACCCCGCTCACCGCCCTCGCCATCGCCGCCCTCCTGGCTGAAGCCGGCCTGCCCGACGGGCTGTTGAACGTCCTGCCGACCGACCGTGCCCCCGAGGTGGTCTCGGCCTGGCTCGGCGACGAGCGGGTCCGCAAGTTCTCGTTCACGGGCTCCACCGCCACCGGCAGGCTGCTCCTGGAGCAGGCTGCGGCGAACGTCGTCAACGTGACCATGGAGCTGGGTGGCAACGCCCCCTTCGTCGTGTGCGAGGACGCCGACATCGACGCGGCGGTGAGCGGCGCGATGGACGCCAAGATGCGCGGCGGCGGCGAAGTCTGCATCGCCGCCAACCGGTTCTACGTCCACGAGTCGGTCGCCGCCGAGTTCACCGAGAAGTTCGGCGCCGCCATGGCCGCCGTACGGACGGGCCCCGGCATGGAGGACGGCGTCACCCTCGGCCCCATGATCAACCGGACCGCCGTCGACAAGATCCGCGCGCTCGTCGACGACGCCCTCAGGCGCGGCGCGAAGATCGCGGCGCAGGGCACTACGCCCGACGGGCCCGGCCACTTCCACCCGGCGACCGTCCTCGTCGACGTGCCCGACGACGCCCGCATCCTGCACGAGGAGGTCTTCGGACCGGTGGCGCCCCTCACCACATTCACCGACGAGGACGAGATGCTGGCGCGCGCCAACGCGACGGTGCACGGTCTCGCCTCGTACGTCTACTCCCGCGACGTCGGCCGCGCGCTGCGGATCGCCGAACGCCTCGAGGCGGGCATGGTCGGCGTCAACCGCGGCCTGCTGTCCGACCCCGCGGCCCCGTTCGGCGGTGTCAAGCAGTCCGGTCTCGGCCGGGAAGGCGGCCGCGAGGGCATCGAGGCCTTCCTGGAGACGCAGTACATCGCTCTCGACTGGCCGCTCTGATCACGGCACTCCCCCGCTCCCCCTCCTGCCCTCCCCCTCGGCTCACGCCGCTCAGGACAAGGACCGCCCATGGCAATGACGCCTGCGACCCAGAAACAGCCCAGCACCCCGGCAGTTCCCGACTTCACGCGTGAACGCCGCCGTCTGCACACCAAGTTGAAGCTCGCCACTCAGATCGGGCAGGGCATCGACGGCTACATCATCGGCGGCATCGGCATGGCGATGGCCGCGCTCACCGCCGACCTCCACCTCTCGCCGCTCATGCAGGGACTGGTCGGGGCTTCCCCGCTGATCGGCATCTTCATCGGCGGCCCCCTCTTCGGACGGCTCGCGGACCGGTTCGGCCGGCGCCCCGTGTTCCTCGTCGACATGCTGATCTTCCTGGTCGGTTCGGTCCTGCAGTTCTTCGTCGCCGACGGACTCCAACTCTTCCTGATCCGCCTGCTGATGGGCGTCGCGATCGGCGGCGAGTACGCGATCGGCGCACCGCTGCTGTCCGAGTACGCGCCTCGCCAGGGCCGCGGCCGACTGCTGGCCAGCCTGGAGATCAGCTGGTACGTCGGCTACGCGCTGGCGACGGTCGTCGGCGCCCTCTTCGCCGAGGTCGACGGCGGCTGGCGCTGGTCCCTGGCCAGCAGCGCGGTCATCGCCGTGGTGTGCGTGGCACTGCGCGGCGGCATACCGGAGTCGGCACGCTGGCTGCTGAGCAAGGGACGCCGCGAGGAAGCGGAGGCGTTGATCGAGAAGTACGGCATCGAGGTCGACGTCGACGCCGAACTCGAGGAGCGTGACGCGCCCGCGAAGGAGGGGTTCGGTGCGCTGTTCCATCGCCGGCACCTGCGCAGCACGGTGTTCGCGAGCGTCTTCTGGGCTGCACTGGTGCTGCCGTACTTCGCCATCGGCACGTTCTGGACCCAGGTCTTCGAGGCCCTCAACATGGGCGACAACGCGGTCGCGGCGCTGCTCGTCTACTCCTTCACCGCTGTCGCCGGTGTGACGGCGGGCTGCCTCGTCGTCGACCGGATAGGCCGGCGCAGGCTGCTCATCCCGCCGTTCTGGATCACCGCCGGCTGTCTGGCCCTGGTCGCGTTGTGGCCGACATCGACGCCGGTCATCGTCGGCGGGTTCCTGTTCTTCATCTTCCTCAACGCCGCTTCGAGCGCACTGACCGCCGTCTATCCGCTGGAGGTCTTCCCGACCGCCCTGCGCACCACGGGCGTCGGTTTCGCCACGGCGATGAGCCGGGTGGGCGCGGCCATCGGCACCTTCCTGCTGCCGATGGGACTGGAGCGGTTCGGGGCGGAGTTCGTGCTCCTCATCGGTGCGGGTGTGCTGGCCGTCGGTGGTCTGGTCTCGCAGTTCCTGGCCCCGGAGACGACCGACATGGACCTCGCGCGGGCGGCACGCAAAGCACGCGGGGCATAGCCACCGCACACCACAGTGCACGGCCCCGCGGGCGATCGCCTGCGGGGCCGTGCACTGTCGAGCGTCACGCGTAGGCATCGAAGGGAATCCCGGAGGGCTTCGCGTAGTTGAGAGCCCACTGGAAGTCGCCGTCGTCGATCTTGATCGTGGCCGGGCCGAAGTCGGCGCTCATGAGCTTGCCGCGGTACCCGGCCGGATAGCCCTCCCAGCCCACCAAGCGCGGGAAGAACCAGGTGCCGGTGGCGTTCTCCGCCGGTTCGTCGTTGGTGTCGGCGAACCGGAAGCAGTGACTGGAGACGCCGTCCTTGTGGTACACGATCTTCGGGTGGGTGCCGTCGAAGCGGATCGCCGAACGGGCCGCCGGCTGGTAGGTGTTGTGCTGTGACACCGACACGTACTCGGCCTGGTTGTCGCTGATCCACACGATGACGTGTTCCCAGTCGTGGGTGTGCCCGAGGGCCGCCGGACCGAGGGTGATCTGGTCCTTCTCGAAGTAGCTCGCGTACATCACCGCGCACCAGCCGTTGTTGCACTTCGCGCGCGAGTAGGTGTTGGCGTTCGCCAGCTGCGCGTAGTCGTGGCAGTTGCCGTTGACGTCGCCGCCGAGCTTGAGACCCGGGTTGAGGGTCCCGTCGGCGCCGATGGCGGCCGTGGCGTAGCAGCCGTCGCCGTCGTAGTCGTAGGCCGGGGAGAACGTCTGCTCCAGACCGTCGGCGTTCTGCGGCAGCAGGGTCAGGACGTTGGCGTGGGCGCTCGCCGGGAGGGCCACGACGAGCGTCATCGCGCCGAGGGCGCCGAGGGCGACCTTGGCAAGGGATCTCAGCTTGCGCATCACGGCTCCCGGCTCAGCAGTAGAGGTTGCCGCCCGGTGTGACGCCGAGGGTCGAGGTGAACCGGTTGTAGGCGTCGACGCGGCTCTGGACCTGCGCCGGGTTCTTGCCGTCGCACTCCAGGGAGCCGTTGATGCTGCGGATCGTCTGGCCGAAGCCGGCCTGGTTCACCATGGCGTTGTGGGGGGTCATGGTGCCGGGGCCGGACTGGGTGTTCCAGTACCACAGGCCGGTCTTCCAGGCGACGGCCGACTCGTTCTGCACCCGCCAGGGGTTGTTCAGCAGATCGATGCCGAGCGCGTCACCGGCGGCCTTGTAGTTGAAGTTCCAGCTGAGCTGGATGGGACCGCGGCCGTAGTAGGCGTCCTGGCCCGCGGGACAGCCGTACGGCCGGCTCCGGTCGCAGTAGTGGGGGTAGTTGGCGGTGTTCTGCTCCACGACGTGGACGAGGCCGCCGGTCTCGTGGTTGACGTTGGCGAGGAACGCGGCGGCCTCCTGCTTCTTCACCGTGTCGCTGCCGGTGTTGGCGAAGCCCGGGTAGGCGCTGAGCGCGGCGGTCAGGCCGCTGTACGTGTAGAACGAATTCCGGTTCGGGAACATCTGGTTGAACTGCGACTCACTCACGACGAACCCGGACGGGTTGCCGCCGCCACCGCTCGCCGGCGCGTTCCACTTCTGGTTGGGGGCGCCGGTGCAGCTCCAGATCTGCAGCCGGGTGCCGTTGGCGCTGTTGTTCTCCCGGACGTCGAGGCACTTGTTCGCAGCCGGATTCACGATGTCGCGGGCCGCGGTGACCACCCACTGCTGGTTGGCGCCACCCGAGCAGTCCCACAGCTGGACCGCCGCGCCGTCCGCGGTACCGCGGTCGACGACGTCGAGGCACTTGCCGAGCGCGCGCAGGGTTCCGTCCCCCTGGTTGGCCCAGATCTGGGCGCCCGTTCCGTTGCAGTCGTAGAGCTGTACGGCGGTGCCGTTGGCGTTGCTTGCGCCCGCCACGTCGACGCACTTGCCGGCGAGTCCGGTGATCGTGCCGTCGGCCGCCTGGGCGGGCGTCACGGTGAACAGCGTGGTGAGAACGGCGGAGAGTACGGCGAAGACCGCGAACCGGCCGACGGGACCGCGTCTGGTACCGGACTGTCTGTGGTGGGGAAGAGGCATGGTCGAGGACGCTCCTTCGGTGCGCTGAGGGGCCAAGAGCCGGCGGGGGCGGCTGGATCAGCCGGTGTAGCCGGCGAACACGCGGGTGAAGTCCCAATCGGACTGGTTCACGCCGGAGCAGCTGTCGGCGGGGCCGCCGGTGCACGGGCGGTCGCGGTTGGCCGACCAGAAGGTCAGCCGCGCCAGGTGGTGTTGCTGGGCGTAGGCGAGCATGGTGCGGAAGTCGTTGACCGTGACGGTCTCGTTCTGGTCGGTGATGCCGTTCATGGACGAGATGCCCATGGACCGGTAGGCCTGGTCGTCGGTGTAGCCGTACGCGCTCTTCAGCGAGTTCTTCAGGCCCTCGGCCGCCTGCACGGAGAGGTTGCCCATGTTCTGACCGGCGCCCTCGAAGTTGAACGGCATGATGGTCCAGCCGTCCACGGTCAGCGCCGAGTTCGCCGCCCGGTTGATCAGGCTCGTGTCGGGGCCGTTCTGGCCGGTGCCGATGGTGACGTAGACCTTCAGGCCGGAGTTGTTGGCCTTGACGGTCTTCAGGGCGTCGACGGTGCGCTGTTGCACGGTCGGGTTGCTGTAGGCCTCGGCTTCGATGTCGATGTCGATGGCCTTGAGCCCGTAGGTGCTGATGACCTTCTGGTAGGCGGCGGCCAGCTCGCTCGCGGTGGAGCAGGAACTCTCCAGCTTGTTGCCGCTCCAGCCGCCGAAGGACGGGATGACGTCACCGCCGTTCGCCCGCACGGTGTTGATCGTCTGCTGGTCGACTCCGCCGGTCAGCGCACGGCCGCCGTCCCACTGGGGGTTGCAGTAGCCGTTGCTGAGGACGAAGGCGAGGGTGAAGTACTTGACGCCGGTGGCGTTGGTGACGGTGGTGGGGTTCGGCGGGCTTCCCCAGCCGTTGTAGAGGTAGGGCGCCACGGCCATCGGCGCGGAGGGGTTGGTGCCGTCGCCGGGGGCGGGTGCGTTCCACTTCTGGTTGGCGCCGCCGCCGCAGCTCCAGATCTGGATGCGGGTGCCGTTGGCGGCGTTGTTGCCGGTGACGTCCAGGCACTTGTTCGCGTGCGGGTTGACGATGTCACGTGCGGACGAGACCGACCACTTCTGATTGGCGGCGCCGGTACAGCTCCACAGCTGCACCTTGGCCCCGTCCGCGGTGGAACTTCCGGTGATGTCAAGGCACTTGCCGAGGGCGCGAAGGGTGCCATCGCTGCCGACCGTCCACTGCTGGGCCGCGGTGCCGTTGCAGTCGTAGAGCTGTACGGCGGTGCCGTTGGCGGAGTTGGCTCCGGCGACGTCGAGGCACTTGCCGGCGAGGCCGGTGACGGTGCCGGTGGCGGCCTGCGCGGGCGACGCGGTGAGCAGGCCGGTGGCGAGGCAGAGCACGGTGAGTGAGCAGGCTGCGGGGAGAGATCTGGGCATACGCGCGGAGCCCTTCGTGGGGGGTGTGAACAACCGATGCGCATTCACCTCGTGAACGGTGAGTGCGTCGCACGGTGCCTGGCTGACCCGTGAACCTAAAGGTATGGACCATTTTCGTCAAGACATGAAGTAAGCCGTGAGAGAAGCAACTTGGAGCCACCGATCGGCCGCCTCCGCACCTCCCCACAGGCAGCTGACAGGATGCACGCATGGCGAACACCCAGCCGATCACCTATGCGCGGATTGCCGAGGTCCTCACCGATCTCGGCATGATCACCGACGAGCAGGCCCGGACAGTCCTGGACGAGGCCTCCGACTACGCGACCGAGCCGATGGAACGACGCCACGAAGTCGCCGACGCCCTCGAAGGCTTCGGCGTGGCCGTGTCCATCCACTCCGACGACGTCGACTTCGCCGACGAGCACTACCAATGGCTCCTCAACGAGGCCGCAGCCCTCACCGGCGGCAGCGTCGCCGTCTCCAACTACCGCTTCGACAAGAGCGACCCGGACGACGAGGACTGCGGCCTGGGAACGATGCACTTCGAATGCAACGGCCGGCCTCTCTCCTTCGGCATCGAGCAGGAGTCGAACGACTATCTCGACATGGGAGCGGCGCAGGCGGCCATCGAAGCGCTCAGCCCACCCGACGACCCTCGGGAGTTCCGCTGCGTCGAGCAGGAAGGCGCGGACCTCGGCGACGACTACATGGTCCTGGCCACAGCCGAACAGCGGGGCGGCCTCCTACGACACCTGGGCATCGTGTTCGAAGCCCCCTTGCGCTGAAGCCGACCGCGATCTCGAAGGGTCACCGCATGGCACCTGGACCTGGCCACCCTGCCGATTCCGCCGAGCCCGGCCCCGCCGCTCATGTCACCGGCGGGGAGGCCGCCGCAGTCCGCCGCTTCTGGAGCCGGCTCGGTCTTCCCGGACTGGTCGACGTCCACACGCACTTCATGCCCGAACGCGTCCTGCGCAAGGTGTGGGACTACTTCGACGCCCTGGGGCCGCTGACCGGCGGAGTCGAATGGCCGATCACGTACCGCAAGGAGGAGGCCGAACGAACCACCGTCCTCCGTGAGTTCGGCGTAGGTGCCTTCACCGCGATGCTCTACCCGCACAAGCCCGGCATGGCCCGGTGGCTGAACGGCTGGGCGGCCGACTTCGCCCGCCGCACCCCCGACTGTCTGCACACCGCGACCCTTCACCCCGAACCGGGCGTCGAAGCCTACGTCCGCGATGCCGTCGAGGCGGGTGCGCGCGTCTTCAAGGCGCACGTGCAGGTGGGTGCGTACGATCCGGCCGACGAACTGCTCGAGCCGGCGTGGGGGCTGCTCGCCGAAGCGCGCATTCCGATCGTGATCCACTGCGGCTCCGGGCCGGCGCCCGGGAAACACACCGGGCCCGGCCCGATCGCACGGGTTCTGGCACGGCACCCCCGGCTGCGGCTGATCATCGCGCACCTCGGGATGCCCGAGTACGAGGAGTTCCTCGGCCTCGCCGAGCAGTACGAGGAGGTGCGGCTGGACACGACGATGGCGTTCACCGACTTCGCCGAACAGCTCACGCCGTTCCCGCACCGTGCCCTCCCCCGGCTGGCCGGCCTCGGCGACCGCATCCTGCTCGGCTCCGACTTCCCGAACATCCCCTACCCGTACATCCACCAACTCCAGGCTCTGGAGCGGCTGGGACTCGGAGACGCGTGGCTGCGAGCCGTGTGCCACGACAACGCGGCACAGCTCTTCGGACTGGAACTGCCCGCGGGGCTGCGGCGTCCGAACCTGACATGAGGGAAGAGATCAAGGGCCTCGCCGGTTTCCTTGTGGCCGGTGTGGGTGCCGTGGCGGCGCTGCTGGCCTGGGCCCCACTGGCACGGGTCAATGTGGAAGGCGGCTTCGAGGGGCTCCACAGGGACCTCAGTGTCCTCTACATCGACCTGCCGCTGGTCGCCGCGGGCGGCGCCCTGGTGCCGCTCACCTTCTGGCTGCTCACCTTGCGCCGGTTCCACCGCCCGTGGCTCGCCGCCGCGGCCGCCGTCGCCGCGGCCGCCCTGGGGATCTGGGCCCTTACCAGTTGGTGGGCCCCCTATCAGGCGCCCGAGTTCGCCCACTGAAGGTGGTATGGGGTCGGGGCGCCTCCGGCACTCGGGGGGTCCACTGCGAGCTACAACCTTCAGCCCTGCTCAGCGGTCCCACCCGTAGCAATGCCCGCCGCTGTCACCGCTGCGTGATGGACCGTGCGGCCACGGCGACAGCCGGCGCGCGCACCATGGTGGCCGCGCCTGCGACAACCGTGTCCGCCGCCCTGCGTCGCCGGTTCACAGCGAGGCGGTCTCCGAGGCGGTCGTCCACGCGAAGCCGTCCGGGTCGGTGAAGGCCCCGGCGTCGCTGCCGATCGCGAGCCGGTGCGATCCCGTGCCGTCGGGCGAAACGCCGGCGACCTTGGCCAGACCACGGCGCTTGTAGAGGCCCAGCTTGACCGGGCCCGAGCCGCTGGCGAACTCGACGTACTTGCCACCGAAGCTCTTCGCGACGGCGAGGCCGTGATCGACGTAGAACTGCTTGCTGGCCTTCACGTCCTCGACGCCGAGCAGGAGCACGATCTCGTCGATCTCCCGGGTGGCCGGGCCGGTGTCCTTCTTCGACGACGACGCGATCTGCCAGACCGTCCCGTCCGGAGCCTGTACGACGCCCCCGTAACCCCAGAGCGACTTGGCGGCGGGCTTCAGCGTCGTGGCGCCGGCTGCCACGGCGGCGTCGACGAGGGCGTTGACGTTGCCCGGCTGGGACACCACCAGCGACAGCGTGAATCCGCGGAAACCGGTCGTCGGTGCCTCGGATGCCTCCAGGCGTACCTGGCTGCCGAGCCCGAAGGCGGTGGCGTAGAAGCTCCTGGCGGCGGCGGTGTCGGCCACCTCGAGGGTGACGAATTCGATGGAAGTCATGGGTATGACGCTAGTCAGGGCCGGCCATCGGCGCTTCTCGATTCCTGACCGGAACGAAAGCCGAGCGCTTGGTCAGTACTCGTTGCGGCGCCGCAGCCCGAACGGACGGCCGTCCGGGTCGACGAGCAGGCGGTGCAGAGGCGCGTAGAGCGTCTTGGCCGTGCGGGAGAGGTTCGGCCGACGATAGGTACGCAGACGCCCGGGAGGTCTGGGGCCGTGCCGTCCGTTGTCGTGCCAGGCATCCAGCGCGGCGGCGCTCGCGGCGAAGGCGTCGAAGGCCTTCAGGGGATCGCAGAGCGCGTCGGGCGCGTCCGGAACCCTTGGTGCTTCCACATCCAGGTGCTCGCGCATGAGTTCCAGGCGCAGATCCCTGGCAAAGGTGCGCGCGCCGTCCCCGAGACCGCCGGGGTCGCATGGCTCGCGCGGGTCCGGGCTCTCGTCCAGGACGGCACAGGTGAGTTCCGAGTCGTGGGTCCAGGAGCGGAGGTTGATGTTGTCGGATCCGACCGAGGCCCACACGTCGTCGAGCACACACACCTTGGCGTGCACGTACACCGGCGTCCCGGCGTGGTTCTCCAGCCCGTACACCGCGACGCGCCCGCCGCCGGCCCGGCGCAGCCTGTCCAGGGCCGTGATCCGGCCGATCAGGTTCATCGGCAGGGTGAGCCGGCCGTCCTGCTCGGGGACGCTGGGGATGACCGCGATCAGGCGCAGGCCGGGGTGGGCGTCGAGTGCCTCGGCGAAACATTCCACGACGTGCGGAGACCACAGGTACTGGTCCTCCAGGTAGATCAGGGTCCGGGCCCTGCGCAGCGCCTTGCGGTAGCCGCGCGCGATGCTGCGCTCGCCGTCCGGGGCGAAGTCGTAGCCGCGCAGCAGCCGGTTGGGGTAGGTGCGCAGGGCCTGGACGATGTGCGTGCCGCAGGGCGGCGGGTCGGGGGCCTGGGCCGGCAGCGTGTCGGCACGGGTGTCCTCGTCGTGAGCGAGCTCGCGCAGGCGGACGAGCGGGCTGCGGGTGAGGGGCGCGGGGTCTTCCCAGCGTTCGCGGAAGCCTGCCTCGATGTCGCCGACGGCCGGTCCGCGTATCGCGAGCTGGATGTCGTGCCACGCCGGACGCGGTCCGTATGCGGCGGCGATGCGCATTGACTGGGGGTCTCCGCGGTGCGCTGCGTCGTCGTTGCGGTTGTGGCACAGGTCGATACCGCCGACGAACGCGACGTCGTGATCCGGTCGGCCGGGATGCCGGAGCACGACGAGCTTCTGGTGGTGCGAGCCGCCGGGGCGTACTCGCATGTCGAGCAGGCACTCGCCGCCGCCCGCTTCGATCGCGTCGCCGAGGTGCCGGTTCTCGGCCTCGCTGAACTGGAAACGGTCCAGGTGGGAGCGCCAGAGCAGCCCCTTGACGATCACTCCTCGGTGGGCCGCCTCGGCCAGGACGGCACCGATTTCGCTGCCGGGTCCGTCGAGGCGCTCGTCGGGGTCGCCGCGCCAGTCGGTGAACAGGAGCAGGTCTCCCGCACGCTGCGCACGGATCGCGCTGAGGAGCGCCGGGAAGTACGACGCGCCGTGGACGAGCGGCCGCACCAGGTTGCCGTACGACCACGCCTGCCGGCCCGACCGACGGCTGTCCAGGCGTGTGGCGCTGTTGCCGCGCTCGGCCGAGGTCAGCAACCAGTTGCTCAGTTCCACAGCCGAAGCCTCCCGATGACACGTCGGGTACCCCGTTCGCGCCCCCTCATCCAGCGCTCCGAGAGCCGTCAGCTCTTCGCGACGGGGTGGTAGCGCAGGTTCACTTCTGCGGTTCGGTCGCTGCCGTTGAGCAGTTCGAGCCGAATGGGCACGCCCCCGGGGTTGTCGAAGAATCGGACCCCGTCGCCGAGCAGCACAGGCGCGATGTGCAGGTCGATCTCGTCGACCAGTCCGCGTTCGAGGAGTTGCCGCCCGATCGTGGGCGAGAAGACCTCGAGGTTCTTGCCGCCCGCGGCCTCCAGCCCGATCCGCACCGCCTCGGCCACGTCGCAGCTCAGGAATGTCACGCCCTCGGCCTGCTTGGCGTCCTCAGGATGGTGCGTCAGGACGAAGAGCGGCCCCTGCCACGCCCCGCCGTAGATGGCGCCGGGCTCGGGGTAGGCATCCCAGCCCTGCCGACCGCCCAGCACGGCGCCGGTCGTCTCGACGTACTCCTCGATGATGCCGGGCCGGGACGAGATGCCCGTCAGCCAGTCCATCGAATGCTCCGGCCCTGCCACGAACCCGTCCAGCGACATGGAGAAGTGCAACAGCACCTTCCCCGCGGCCGTCTGTGGTTCCGTGTCCGGCAGGGCCCTGGGGAACGTGTCGTCGGGGCTGTGGGGAGTCTCCGCGGTGGCCATGATCGGTTCCTCTCGTCGGGGGTCCTCGTACATGTCGACCGCTCCCGCCGCAGAAATTCATCGCCAGCAGTTCATCGCCGAAAATGCATCACCGGAGAACCAACGTCACGACAGACCGGCCGACGGCGCGTCCGGAAGGCTCTGGCGCAGCCGTTGGGCGTCCCGGAAGAGGCGGTTCGTGTGGCCGGCGAGCACGCCGCCCAGCAGCAGTTCGGGACTGTAGAAGGACCGCGCGGCGGCGGCCACCTCCCGTGCCGACAGATCAATCTGAATGATCTCGGTCCGGCGGATCTCGTCGATGGAGCTGCCCCACACGACACGCCGCAGATTCGCCCACGCCATCGCGCTCATGCACATCGAGCAGGGCTCGCCCGTGGTGTAGAGGGTGGTGTCGGACCAGCCCTGGTTGCCGTGGCGCTCCACGTAGTCATTCATGGCGACCACCTCGCCGTGCAGCAGCGGGCTCTCCGCCCCGGTGTTGACCCCGCTCCCCCGGACCTCGCCGGTGCGGTTGTCCACGATCACCGCGCCGAACGGCCACTCGGGGTTCCTCCGAGCCTCCTCGATGGCCCGCCACATGAACTGCTCGTGACGGGTGCCAGTGGCGGTGCCGGTGCCGGTTCGCAGATCCGTCGCCGCGTTCGTACCGGGCCTGAAGTCCGGGGCGGCGTTGCTCTCTTGCACCGCATGCCGAGGGAGTGCGATGGGGGCCGCAACTCCCGTCACCACGGCTGCGAACCTACCGAGGAACCGACGCCTGCCCGAGTCCATACGCTGCTCCTTGCCCGCCACCGTAACTCCACGGAGTGATCGAAACATCACAGATGGTTTCCGATCCGGGTCGGCATCATGCCTCCGGCCCATGGCGCACCAAGCCCGAGGGGCCGGCACGGAACCTGGTGCGCCACGAGTCAGACCAGTTCGGGCTGCGGTTCCAGTCGTCTCCCCGGCACGACCTTCGGTTCCCAGAGTCTGGTGGTCCGCATGTAGCCGAGAATCACTGAGACCATCGCCAGAATGAGAAGCGGCCCGAACACCAACGGATATCTGGCCATCTCCATCGACAGATAGCGATACGTCACCAACAGGGCCGCGAAGACCGTCGTGCCGTAGGCGACCAACTGGATTCCCGACCGGTCCCAACCACGGGCCAGCGAACGCATGGCCGCTTCGATCGTGAGCGCGAACACCACGCCGGCGACGAGGTCCACGCCGTAGTGGTAGCCGAATCCCAGAGTTGCGCCGAGGGTGGCGATCAGCCAGAAGCTGCCTGCGAATCGCAGAATCCGCGGCCCCTTGCGGGAGTGCAGGAAGATCACGGTGGCCCAGGCCGTGTGCAGGCTGGGCATGCAGTTGCGTGGGGTGATCTCGTCGAACGGCATCGCGTGCGGCGTGCTGATCGGCGGCGCCGTCTCCGGCCACAGGTTGGCCACCGCCCACTGGCCGCCGTCGACGCCGTAGGCGAAGATCGGTCCGACCACCGGGTAGATCATGTAGATGCCCGGCCCGAGAAGGCCGACGACGAGGAACGTGCGCACCAGATGATGGCTCGGGAAGCGGCGCTCGGCGGCCACGTGGCGCAGTTGGTACAGCGCGACGACGACTGAGGCGACCGCAAGCTGGACGTAGACGTAGTCGAGAACATGGGCGCCGGCCGGGCCGGTGGCCCGAACGATCCGGCCCACCAGCCACGACGGGTTGCCCAGCGCCTGATCGGCGGTTGCCATGTACTGGTCCAGCACCACCGGGCGGGTCTTCGCCGTGATGTGCAGCCAGGCGTCGCCGGTCTTACGGCCGGCCACCAGCAGCAGGCCCAGGCCGACGCCCTTCAGCAGCAGGGCACGTTCCCGGCCGGTGCGGCGCGTGACGGCGATGACCGCGCAGCCAAGCATCACCCACAACGCGCCGTTGCCGAAGGGGTGGCCTTCGGTCACCTTTATGCCGGCCGCCCACCGCACCACGAGGACTACGAGGTCGATGCCGATCGCGGCACCAACCGCGATGAACCGTTGTCGCCGGGTGAGCACCACCATCATCAACGCCATACCGGCGTAGAGCAGGAAACCCGACTTGGGCGGGAATATCACCTCTCGCGCCTGTGTGGTGATCGGCCCCGGTATGCCGTGGTGACGCGCGGCGATCTCCAGCGCGACGAGGAACCCGAGCGCCACCAGAGCCGCCGCGGTCCACAGCATCGCCCGCGGTTGACGCCACGCGGCGAAGAGGAACTTGATTCTGTTTTTTATTCGCGAGCACGCCCGCGACGACATGGGTATCAATTTGTTTGGCCGGTTTTCAGATGTTAGGTAAACGGGTCACTTTGCTCTGTTTGATACGGTTTTGGGTCAAGAGTTGCGATGAGGGCGATCATCGCGAGTTCGAACATGTTAGCGGAGAAGGCCAGTAGGTTTCGGCTCGGTGAACTGACGCACACTCAGCACGGTGACCGTTCGCCTGACAGGTTGCCTGCCAGGCCTGCCTGGGCTCTGCCGGTACCGGCCTTCGGGGGAATTGTGCGTCGGCTGCGCGGTCCGGTGGCCGTCGGGTGGTACGGGCATGAGATGGCCGCGCCCCCCGATCCGCCCGCCACACCGCTCGAGCATCCGAGCGGCGTGGAGTCGCGCGTGCCGGCGCTGCTGCGAACCACCGCCGCGTACGCATGGCGGATCATCGCCATCGGCATCGTCGTTCGCGTCGCCTTCTCCGTGCTGGGGCAGTTCCACCGGATCGCCGTCGCCGTCTTCCTCGGTCTCGTCATGGCTGCCGTGCTCCGCCCGGTGGCCGGCCTCCTCGCCCGCTACATGCCCCGGCCGCTCGCGGTCGCCGCGTCCCTCATCGGCGGCATCGTCCTCGTCCTCGGGGCGCTGGCCCTGGTCGGTGAGACGGTGGCGGACCAGCGAAGCGGGCTGGAGCGGGAGTTCGTGACAGGGATCGACCGGATCGAACGTCAGCTGGAGGAGCCTCCGTTCCGGCTTCCCCCGGACGTGTTCGACGATCTCCAGTCCCGGATCGGCAAACTCCTGTCGAGTCACCGCTCGACCCTCATCAGTACGGCGCTCAGCGGCGCGAGCCGGCTGCTCGAGGTGCTGACCGTGCTGGCCCTGGCTCTGTTCTGCGCGGTCTTCTTCACGCACTCCGGCGAGAAGCAGTGGCAATGGCTGTGCGATCAGCTCCCCGTCGCGGCCCGTGAGCGTTTCGCCGTCGCGGGCGCGGCCGCCTGGCGGACGTTCACCGGTTATACGCACGGCATCCTGCTGGTCGCGGGAACCAACGCGGTCCTCGTGGGCATCGCCCTGCTCGCCCTCGGGGTGCCCCTCGCCGTGCCGTTGGCGCTGCTGGAGTTCGCGGCCGCGTTCATCCCGCTGATCGGCTCGCCCATCGCTCTCGCGGTCGCGGCCGTCGTCGCGCTGACTTCCAAGGGAGTACTGATCGCCCTGCTGGTCGTGGCCCTGATCGTGGTCATCGGACAGATCGAGGGCCACCTCCTGCACCCCATCGTGATGAGCTGGGCCGTCCGACTGCACCCGGTCGTGGTGGCGCTGGCGGTCGTCGGCGGAGCGGTGGCGGCGGGAGTGATCGGCGCCGTTGTGGCCGTACCGCTGGTCGCCGTCCTCTGGTCGGTGTGCCAGGCACTGCGAGGCCGCACCGACGAACCGGAAGGGGTCGGGGCGGGGTCGGGTGACGAGAGCGCCTGAGCCGTGTTCGGTGACCGGTGTTGGGGTGGGGCGGGGTGAGCTGAGGGATGGGGAGTGGGAGGGGGCCGGAGCGGGTGCTGAGAAGGGACGGCCGGTACGGCGCCGGAACGGCCGGCGCCGGAACGGCCGGCACGGGGCCGGACGGACGGCACGGGGCCGGACGGACGGCACGGGGCCGGACGGACGGCACCGCGTCGGGACGGGCGGCACGGGGCCGGTACGGCGCCGGTACGGCCGGTCAGTGGCCGGCGGCGGCCTTGACCAGGGCGACCGCCACCCCGATCACCGCGTCGAGCACGCCGGCCAGGAGGCCGGCACTGGTGCTGTTGCCCATCCGGACGCCGCCGTACCAGCCCCAGCCGAACAGGCCGGCCACGTTGACCCCGGCCGCGATGAACAGGGCGGTGTCCAGATCCATCACGTCCAAGGCCGCGGAGCCGATGAGGACGAGCGGGCCGACGGCGGACAGCAGCAACGGGCTGCTGACCCACAGCATCCGGCGCAGCTCCGCGCCGGTGGCAACCCGGCCGTGCACTGTGCGATGGGCCTGCTCGTCGGCGACGAGCGTCGCGAGCCAGAGGCCCACCGCGGCGGCCGCCACACTGGCCGCGGCGCCGGCGGAGGAAGGGTGCTCGGCCGCCGTCAGGCCGATCACCACCGAGATCATGGTGATGGTCGCGTACAGCCGTTCCTTGAGCCAGTTGAGCCAATCGGCCGTGGTCCGCGGATCTTTGCCCGCCCCGGCCGCCGGGCCGCCGACCGGGAAGGGCAGGCCCCCGGCGCCCTCGCTGTCGTCGTGGCCCATGCCGTCAGCGTAGGTGTTCGACCTTGCCTGTCTGACGCTACGTCAGGGCGTGTCGCCGGGGCGGGGGCGGCGGCTGCCCGTCGCCCCGAAGCAGATCCAAGGCGCGCCCACCTCGCTGTACCGGCTCAGCGGCGCAGCACCCGGCGCTGGACCGACTCCAGCGGGCCGTGGGAGAAGTGGCGCAGCCACAGGGTCGAGGCGGCGACGAGGAGGGCGCAGACCGTCGCCCACAGGCCCATCACCCACCAGGGGCCACTGTCGGCGAAGTGTTCGGCCAGGCCGAGGCCGACGCCGTAGCAGGCCAGCATGCACAGCACGTTCTGCAGGACGTAGGAGGACAGTGCCGTACGGCCGACCGCGGACAGCCCGTGGGTCAGGAAGGCCGGGAACCACCCGCGGTCCAGGGCGACGCCGACCAGACCCATGTAGCCGACGGCGACCACGGGGGCGGCGACATAGCGGCCGAGGAAGAAGAACTCCTCCCCGCCAAGCCACAGGGCCGCGTTGAACGGAATGCCCAGCCCCAGGCCCCAGACAGCCATCCGAGAGCGCAGTTGCCGTCCACGGTCGGTGGGTGTGAAGGCGCCGGCGCGGTGGAGGCGGACGCCGAGCAGGAAGAGGAAGACCAGCAGGCCGAAGGAGAAGACGGGTTCCATTCGGAGGGGGATCGCGTTCTCCAGCCGGAAGGCGATCTGGTCGAACCAGCTGCCGTGGGCGTACACGTCCACCGCCGCGTCGGACACCTCGTTCCCGGAGTCGTCCGAGGGCGCGGCCAGCAGGGCGACCGTGATCAGCGACATCAGGACCACGTGCAGACTCACCGACGTCCACATCACCGCGCGCCGTACGCGCTCGGAACGCGCCAGCAGCCTCGCGATCAGCAGGGCCGTCAGTGCGTACCCCATCAGCACGTCGAACCCGAAGACCAGGACGAAGTGCAGCGTGCCCTCCGCGAACAGGAACAGTGCGCGGGGCCGGTAACCGCGCGGCCACGGGGTGCCGCGGCGGGCGGCGGAGTCGTACTGAATGGCCAGACCTACACCGAACAGGATCGTCAGCAGCGCCAGGAACTTCCCGTCGGCGAGGAACCGGAACAGCGCCTCAGCCGGCTCGCCCAGCGGGTCCGTCATGGGAGTCCCCTGCAGGATCGCCCACTCCGAGCCAGGCGTCGCGAAGATCCACACGTTGGTCATCAGCGTGCCTAGAATCGCCGCTCCACGGAGCACATCGAGCAACGGCAGCCGGGGCGGGGCCGCGGACCGGGCGGAGGACGTTTCGTCAAAGGAGGCGCGGAGGCTGTTGGGCATGCCTTCAGGTTCTCCGCGCTTTGCGGCCCGATCGTCGTGCGGCCGGACGAAAACGTCGTACATCCTTCGATGCAGTGCGGGCGTCGGTGCACTGGCACTGGCACTGGCGCGAACGCCGCCTGGCTACGAGAGGTCTACTGGATCGACCAGCGTGGGGAGTTGCCTCCGTCGCCTGGTTCTCGAACCCCGTCGTGCGTGGTACTGCGCTCGCCCGTGTTCTGCTCAGGCCCACTGCGAGCGCGACGACTGCCCAACTGCGGCCAGCCTCTTCAGAAGCATGAGTCCTCCTCTGCTCGACACGGGGTGCCCTCCCGGCTGAACAGCCTCGTTGCCGCGCTGTCGCCAGGTTCGGCCCGGATTCACGGCAAGCGCGTCGAGTGCATCGAGATGCGCTTGTCTCCCGAGCCGCTTACGAACTGCTGGGTGTCTCCCCGTACGAACTGGACCGCTCCATCACTCCCCTTGAGAACCTGTGGGGCCGTCACGAGGAGCGCCTGCGGCAGCAGTTGGGCGAGGCAGCGGGGACCGGCATCTTGTGCGTGAGGAACGCCGGACCGCGAAGAGGTGGGAGTCAGCCGTGACCGAGCGCAGCGCGCGACCGAAGGACACCGCTGAACCTCATGCGCCCGGCGAGGGGATGAGCTCCGCCACCGAGGCGTTCGTCGCACACCGGAATCTGCTCTTCACCGTCGCCTACGAGATGCTCGGCTCGGCCGCCGACGCGGAGGACGTCCTGCAGGAGACCTGGCTGCGCTGGGCCGGCATCGATCTCGACACCGTGCGCGATCAGCGCGCGTTCCTGGTCCGGATCACCACCCGCCGGGCACTGATCCGACTGCGTACGCTTCGC
Source organism: Streptomyces sp. NPDC107528 (assembly GCF_055639295.1). NCBI lineage: Bacteria > Bacillati > Actinomycetota > Actinomycetes > Kitasatosporales > Streptomycetaceae > Streptomyces > Streptomyces sp. NPDC107528. Next base: position 171,103 of record NZ_JBVKAV010000011.1, on the reverse strand, counting down.
CGGCGCAAGGAGTCCTACGTCGGCCCCTGGCTGCCCGAACCGCTGCTGACCGCACCCGACGTGGCCGAGGACGTCGAGCTGGCGGACAGCGTCTCGATGGCGATGCTGCTGGTGCTGGAGACACTCGGCCCCACCGAGCGGGCGGTGTTCGTGCTGCGCGAGGTCTTCGACCTGGCATACGACGAGATCGCGGAAGCCGTCGACAAGAGCCCGGCCGCCATCCGTCAGATCGCCCACCGCGCGCGGGCGCACGTCGCAGCGCGCCGCCCGCGCGGGGCCGTGTCTCCGGCCGAGGCGCAGAACGCGTTCGACGCCTTCCGGCGGGCCGTCGATCCGGGCGATCTGCAACGGCTGCTCGATGTTCTCGCGCCGGACGTAGTCCTGCTGGGCGACGGCGGCGGAGTCGTGCAGGCCGTGCCGGCGCCCGTCGTGGGTGCTGCCGAGGTGGCGCCCCTGGTTGCCGGGCTGGGGCGATTCGGCGCGGCGGCGACGCTGGAATCGGCGCGCATCAACGGCCATCCGGCACTGATCCTCCGGCTGGACGGCCGCATCAACACGGTCTTGGCCGTCCGCATCGACGACGGCCTCATCAGCGGCCTCTACGCCGTACGCAACCCCGAGAAGCTGTCACGCGTGGAGCAGGAGACCGCGGTGAGCCGCTGATCCCGGCCGGCCGGTCGGCTCCGAGGGCACCCAGGCGGCGGGGGCAGCGCTGTCCCCGCCGCTGACGGGACCCATACACTCCAACCCCTCGCTGCCGACGTGCCGCAGGCACTGTGCGCCGCCGCCACGGCATACGCCGCCCGGTCCACGTCCCGATCGCCCTGCGTGACCCCCGCGCCGAGGCCTGAACGCCCCTGTGTGCGAAAAGAGTTTGCGGACCGGGCCGCCCTTGGATAGATGTTGCGGCTGGACCCCCGGCCACGAGGGCTGAGGGGATGACAGCGAGAGGAGGGATGAGCAGATGATCCCCATGATCACCGCGCTTGTGTCCTCCCGGGGCGCGGACCGCGTCTGACCCCCGGAGCGGACAGGCGCCTTCACCGGAGTGTGCCTTGACCGTGGAACTGAACGACCTGACCATGCGTCCGATCACCGGACGCGGAGAACTCGACCTCTTCTCTCAACTGCCCTACGTCCTCAACCCGGAACTGGCCGACGACCTTGCCGCCGGCCGTCGACGTCCCGAATGGATGTGGGTCGCCCAGCACGGTGACCGTCTGCTGGCCAGGGCCGCCTGGTGGAGTCGGCCCGGCGGGGACGCACCACTGATCCTGGATGTCCTCGACATCGACGACGGGGCCCCGAATCCCGCTCGCCTGGACATCGGGGTGCGGCTTCTGCGGACGGCGATGGCCGCTGTCCTCCCGGACCCTTCGCGGCCCCCGGAGTACAGCCGATTCATCCCACCGGACTGGCGTGACAACGCGGCGACCAGGCAGGTCGTCGAAGACCGCATGACGGTCCTGGAGCGGACGGGTGCCCGGCTCTTCGTGGAGCGCCTGCGCCTGGAATGGAATCCGACGTCACCGGTTCCCGAATCCGGCAAGCGTCTGCTCTTCCGGCCGGTCCGGGATGCCGGGGAACTCGTGGCCCTGATGGCCCTCGTCCTGGACGGCACGCTGGACGCACACGGCCGTGACGAACTGACGCGGATGAGTCCCCAGGAGGCGGCCACCCAGCACTACGAGGAGGAACTCGCCCGCTACACGAGCCCGCGAGACTGGTGGCGGATCGCCACACTGCCGGATGGAGAACCGGTGGGGTTCGTGGTCCCTGCCCACAACGGCTACAACCCGATCATCGCCTACCTCGCGGTCCTGCCCGCACATCGCGGCAACGGCTACATCGACGACGTCCTCGCCGAGGGAACCCGCATCCTCGCCGAGCAGGATGTTCCCCGTGTCCGAGCCGCCACGGACCTCGGCAACGTCCCCATGGCGAACGCCTTCCGGCGGGCCCAGTACGTCAACTTCGGGCGTGAGATCAACATGACCTGGAACTGATCACGCGTACCGCCCCCCAGCCCGGCCAGCCCGGCCCAGCCCGGCCAACCAGCAAGGAGTACAGGACCGTTGAACGTCGAGCTCCCCCCGTTCCTGCAGGAGACCGCTGCCCAGTTCGGGGCGGGAGCTCCTTACGCCCTGAAGGTCCTGGCGGGCCGACTGGCCGACGACCCGGACATGGGCACGCCGTCCAGTCTGCCCGGCATCCTCACCGTCATCGTCGAGGGCGACTTGTACGAGGACTGCCCCGACCTGGCCGTCGGCTACATCCGCGAGCCGGACTGGATCCAGATCCGGTACGTGAACCTCGCCCCCTCCGCCAAACCCGTAGTGGCCGTCCAGGAGGAGGACCCAGGTCAGGAGCGTGTCCAGCCCGTCGACCCGACTATCGAGGCCGTCACCGTACGGCAGATCGCCGACGCCTGGCTGCGTATCCTCCGCCGGCTCCGGCTCACCGCCCCCGACTCCTATGCCGCCCTCCGCTCCGGCGCCGAGCTCTCCGCGATCGCCGCCTTGGAGAACGATCTCGGCGTCCGCATACCCACCGAGCTGCGCACCCTGTGGCTTCTGAGCGCAGGCGACGAAGGGGCCGCCGGCTGGGGCGCGGGATGCCTTCCGGGCAATGAGGCGCTGATGACCCTGGACGCCGTCGCCGACGTCTACCGGCGGATGTCGGACCACCAGGCCGACCACGACACCAGCAACGCCGGCCGGCCCGAGGAGGAGCAGATCACCGTGTGGAGAGCGACCTGGATTCCTGTCGTCTCACGCGGTCCCGCTGACAGCACCTCCGGCCTGTACCTGGACACCGCGACCGGCTACCTGGGCCGTTGGTCCCGCTACAACGACGCCCCGGGCGAAGAACTCGACACGCTGGTCACCTACTTGGAAGAGGCCGCCGACATGCTCGAAGCCCCGGCGCTGGCCACGCGGGACAAGCCCGGCCTGATGGGTGGGGCGCTCGTGTGGCGCGGCGGGTTCGGCCACGCGGTGGAGGACCGGTGGCGTCCCCTGACCGGCTGACCGGCTGACCGGCTGACCGTGCAAGAGTCCTCCAACCACGACGCGTTCGGCCATACTGATCACATGATGGGTGTGCCGCTCTCCGTACTCGAAGTCGCGATGGTCCAGCGCGGTACGGACCCCACGGACACCTTGAGGGACACGACCGAGTTCGCCCGTGGCGTCGAAGGGCTCGGCTACCGACGGCTCTGGTACGCCGAGCATCACCACTCCCCCGCCATCGGCGCATTCCCTCCGGTGGTTCTGATCGCTCATGCCGCCGCGTCGACGTCCTCGATCCGGCTGGGCTCCGGAGGAGTCCTCGCCCCCAACCACGCTCCGATCATGCTGGCCGAACAGTTCGGCACACTCGCCGCGTTGCACCCCGATCGCGTCGATCTCGGGATCGGCCGTGGCCCGGGGACCGTGCACGAGGCGACAGCCCTGGCGCTGCGGCGTGGGGCGGGGCCGGCGACGGACGAGGAGTACCGCGACGACGTGGCGGCGACCCTGCGCTTCCTGGTGGACGAGGTCGCGCTCGACTCGCTGCCCGAGCCGTGGCTGCTGGCCTCCAGCACCGCCGGTGCCGCTCTCGCCGCGCAGCTCGGTCTGCCGATGGCCTTCGCCCACCACTTCCGCCCCGAGAACACCACTGCTGCGATCGAGCACTACCGCGCGCGGTTCGTGCCGTCCCGCTGGTGCCCGAGCCCGCGTGTGCTGCTGTGCGTGGAGGCGGTGTGCGCCCCGACGCGCGAGGAGGCCGAATGGCTCGTCGGGCCGATGAACGTCGTCAAGGTCGGACTTCTCCAAGGGCGAAGCGACATCGCCTTTCCCACCCCCGCCGAGGCGGCCGTGCATCCCTTCACCGACCAGGAGCGGCAGGCTCTCGCGGCGTTCCACGCGCACCAGGCGTACGGCGATCCCGAGACCGTCGTACGACGTCTCACAGAGCTGACCGACGCGACCGGCGCGCAGGAATTGATGCTCGTGTCGCCGGTGTACGCACTGAAGGACCGCCTCCGGTCCTTCGAGCTCATCGCCGCGTCGTCACCCGCGCAGGGCGACGAGCCGGTCGCCACCGCGTAGGGCAGGGCGTCCTGGCCGCCACTCACCGCGTCGGCGGCCACCACTCGAACAGCAGCAGCGTCGCGTCGTCCCGAAGGCTGCCGGGCTGTGCGTCCAGGATCGAGTGGATCAGTCGCCGTAGGGTCTCCGGCGCCAGTTCGCCCGCGGCGGTGGCCCGGATGATGTAGTCGGTGAAGTGCTCCAGACCGAACATGCCGCCGTCCCGGGTACGGGACTCGGTGACGCCGTCGGTGTAGAGCAGCACCCGGTCGCCGGGCTGGAGGGCGATCTCATGGGTCTGCCGGGTGCGCTGGGCGAGCAGGGACGGCAGCCCCATCGGCGGTTCGGGCTCCCTCTCCATGGCGTCGACCAGCAGCCGCTGGTCCCGGATGAGCAGCGGCGCGGGGTGTCCGCAGTTGGTCCAGCGCAGCACGCCGCTCGCCAGGTCGAGCTGGGCGAGGACGCCGGTGCAGAACTGGTCGGGGAGCCATCGCGCCAGGGCGTCGTCCACGCTCTGCACCAGTTCCGGGAGCTCGGCCCCGGTGCGCCGGGCGTTGCGGCAGGCGGCGAGCGACACCGCGGTGGTCAGGCCCGAGGCCAGGTTGTGGCCCATGGCGTCGAGGACGGCGGCGTGCAGGGTGGTCTCGGTGAGGGAGTGGTCGAAGGCATCGCCGCCGAGTTCGTAGGCGGGCTCCAGTACGGCCGTGGACACGACGTGCGCCGTGCCGATCGTGCGGGGCGGCAGGAAGGCGCGCAGCATCTCGGCGGGCAGTTGCATCGGTTCGCTGCGGGTCCGTCGTACGAAGGAGTCCTTGTAGGCCCGCTTGGACGTGATCATCATGGCGAGGAGAGCGGCGAGGGTACGGCTGCGTCGCAGCGAGGGCGGTGTCAGAGCCGGCGAGTGCACCGCGAGTACGCCGAGCCGCTCGGCGCCGTCCAGGAGGGGGAGCCAGGCCGTCATGCCGCCGGCCTCGGACTCCTCCACGCGCAGGGACTGGGTGCGGTACGTCCAGCCGGCGAGCGAGTCGTCGACCGGAAGAGGGGCGCCCGCGTCGGTCAGCGGGACCAGCCGGCGCTGCTGGAGGTCGGCGAGGTAGATCACCGCGTGTTGCAGCCCCAGGGCTTTGGAGCAGCGGGCCACCGCGGTGGACAGGTCCAGCGCCGCGTTCTCCGGGTCGGCGAGGAACTCCTCCAGCAGACCGTCGCCGGGCTCGGCCGTCACCACCTCGTCTCCTCTCGTCGCGACCGTGGGACGCGGATCGGGCGCGTCGTTCAGCAGTCTCACATCGCGGCCCGCGGCGTGCCCGGCGACGGGGGCGGGCCGGGGCGGCAGCGGGCCCCGGCGACACCGCCGTATGGATGAGGGGGCGCCTCATGATGCCGAGGTGGGCCGGTCAGTCCTCCTGGACCACGGAGAGCACGTTCCCCGCGGGGTCGGTGAACCATGCGATCGCCGCGGGGCCGCCCTGGCCGACTCGAACGATGCCCTTCTCGTCGTGGTCGAAGCCGGAGTAGCGCTCAAGGGTCACGCCGCGCCGCTCCAGTTCGGCGACGGCGGCCTCGATGTCGTCCACGGGGAAGTTGAGAATCGTGAACGTCGCGGGGGTGTGCGTGTCCTTGGGATAGACGAAGACGTGCGCGCCACCGCCGAGCTTGACGGTCAGCATCCGCATCTCGCCCTGGCCCGTCTCCTCCACCTGGAGGCCGAGGGTCTCACCGTAGAAGCGGCGGGCCACGTCGAGATCGTCGACCGAGAAGCCGCTGTACGCGTGCGATTGTCCGAGCATGCCGTGTGTCTCCTTCGTGGGTGATCCGTCCTGACGTCTCAGGGCACCTCACGCGCGCCGCGCCCGGCGGCGCGGCGCGCTGGCAGCCGTCCGGATGGTCGTGTGTCCTTCAGCCGGGCGGCCCAACTCCCCTACCGGGTTTGCGGATCGGCGACGCACACAACATCGGAGTTGGCCTATACCAAAGTCTTGACAGTGGTTTCCGTCACTTCTTAAATCATGCATTGAAATAAGCGCCATCCCGCACCCCCTTCACCCCCCACTCATGCCGCTTCGTCGGCGCAGGAGATGACATGCCCCCTACCTCGCGACCACCCATCAGAGGCCGCGGTCCATTGACCGCGGCCTTCGTCGCCGCCGTCACGGCGGCCTCGCTCCTCAGCGCCGTCCAGCCCACCCAGGCCGTTCCGGAACACACTGCCGAGGCGGCCTCTTCCGCCGCCGCCCTCCCCACCAGCTGGTCCACGGTGGTGAACAGCGGCAGCGGCAAGTGCCTGGACGCACGAGCGGCCGCCACCGTCAACGGCACGGCGGTGCAGCAGTACGCCTGCAACAACAGCACGGCGCAGCAGTGGAGCTTCACATCGACCAGTGACGGCTACGTGCGGATCAACAACCGCAACGACGCCCAGCAGGTGGTGGACGTCAGCGATGTGTCCACGGCAGACAACGCGGCCGTGCATCTGTGGACGTACGGCGGGGGCAACAACCAGCAGTGGCAGGCCGTCGACGAGGGCGGCGGCGCCTACCACTTCGTCAACCGGAACAGCGGCAAGTGCCTTGACGTACCGTCCGCCTCGACGGCCGACAGCGTCCAGCTGGTGCAGTACACCTGCAACGGTTCGGCCGCCCAGCGCTTCCAGGTCGCGCCCGTGAGCACCGCCCCGGGCGATGTCGACCTCGGCCCCAACGTGGCCGTCTTCGATCCGTCGATGCCGTCGTCCACCATCCAGAGCCGGCTGGACTCGATATTCCGGCAGCAGGAGACGAACCAGTTCGGTTCACAGCGCTACGCGGTGATGTTCAAGCCGGGCACGTACAGCAATGACGTGAACGTCGGCTTCTACACCCAGGTCCTGGGCCTGGGCGAGTCACCCGACTCGGTCACGATCAACGGCGCCGTGCACGTGGAGGCGGACTGGTTCCCACCACAGAACGCGACCCAGAACTTCTGGCGGGGCGCGGAGAACCTCTCGGTGAACCCCACGGGCGGCACCGACCGCTGGGCCGTCTCGCAGGCGTCCGGGTACCGGCGCATGCACGTCCGCGGCAACCTCGAACTCAGCGACGGCGGCTGGTCCAGCGGCGGCTTCATGGCCGACACGAAGATCGACGGACAGGTCCGCTCCGGCACGCAGCAGCAGTGGCTGACCCGCAACTCCCAGCTCGGCAGCTGGACCGGCTCCAACTGGAACATGGTCTTCGTCGGCAGCCAGGGCGTACCGGGCAACACGTTCCCCAACCCGCCGTACACCACGGTCAACCAGACCCCGACGGTGCGGGAAAAGCCCTTCCTGTACGTCGACAACGCGGGCGCCTACCGGGTGTTCGTGCCGTCCCTGCGGACGAACTCCTCGGCCACGACCTGGGCGAACGGGGCCGCGGCGGGCAGCTCGCTCGGCATCGACCAGTTCTTCGTCGTCAAGCCGGGCGCGACCGCCGCACAGATCAATGCCGCTCTCGCAGAGGGCAAGAACCTGCTGGTCACCCCCGGTGTCTACCACCTGAACCAAACCCTGCGGGTCACCCGCCCCGACACCGTGGTCCTCGGGCTCGGTCTGGCCACTTTCATCCCGGACAACGGCATCACGGCCATGACGGTCGCCGACGTCGACGGCGTGAAGATCGCGGGCGTCCTCTTCGACGCCGGTACGACCAACTCCCAGACACTGGTGGAGATCGGCCCGTCCGGCGCCGCCGCCAACCACGCGGCGAACCCCACCTCCCTGCATGACGTGTACTTCCGCGTCGGCGGTGCCGCCGTGGGCAAGGCGACCACCAGCCTTGTCGTCAACAGCGACAACGTCATCGGCGACCACATGTGGATCTGGCGCGGCGACCACGGCACCGGCATCGGCTGGAACAGCAACACCGGCGACACCGGCCTCATCGTCAACGGCGACAACGTCACCATGTACGGCCTGTTCGTCGAGCACTACCAGAAGCACCAGACCATCTGGAACGGCAACGGCGGGCGGACGTACTTCTACCAGAACGAAATGCCCTACGACCCGCCCAACCAGGCCGCCTGGATGAACGGTTCCACGCAGGGCTACGCCGCCTACAAGGTCGCGAACTCCGTGACCAGCCACCAGGCGTACGGGCTCGGCAGTTACTGCTTCTTCAACGTCAACCCGGCTGTCACCGCGGAGCGCGCCTTCGAGGTCCCCAACACGCCGGGCGTCCGCTTCCAGAACATGGTGACCGTCTCGCTCGGCGGCACCGGAACCATCCGGCACGTCATCAACGACCGGGGCGGCCCGTCCAACTCGTCCACCAACGTGGCCAACGTGGTGAGCTACCCGTGAGGCGGCTGGCAGCACGACTGCTGGCGGGGCTGGCCCTGGTGCTGGGGCTGACCGCAGCCCCGGCGCCCGCCGGGCTCCACGCCTCCGCCGCGCCCCAGGCGCCCGCCTTCAAGGTCATCGCCTTCTACAACGGCACCTGGGACGCCGCGCACATCGACTTCGTCAAGGAAGCCAACGAGTGGTTCCCGCGCACCGCCGCCCAGAACAACTTCACGTACCGGGCGACGACCGACTGGAACCTGCTCGCCAACGGCGGGGTGAACGACTACCAGGTCGTCCTCTTCCTCGACGACGCGCCGGACACCGCGGCCCAGCGGGCCGGCTTCGAGCGGTATGTGCGGGCGGGCGGCGGCTGGATGGGCTTCCACGTCTCGGCGTTCACGACCGACGCCGGATCGTGGCCCTGGTACTACAACACCTTCCTCGGCAGCGGGAACTTCAGGTCGAACACCTGGGGCCCCACGACGGCGAACCTGCGCACCGAGGACCGTACGCACCCCTCGACCACCGCGCTGCCGGCGACGTTCACCTCGGCGGTGAGCGAGTGGTACAGCTGGTCCAACGACCTGCGCACCAAGCCGAACATCAAGATCCTGGCATCGGTCGACCCGTCGAGCTTCCCCCTGGGCACCGACCCCAACCAGTCCTGGTACAGCGGCTACTACCCGATCCTGTGGACCAACACCAAGTACCGGATGCTGTACGCGAACTTCGGCCACAACGCCATGAACTACGAGACCAACACCCGCCTGTCCTCCACGTTCGCAAGCCCCAGCCAGAACCGCTTCCTCATCGACGGCCTGAAGTGGCTCGGCCGCGCGGCTGAGTAGCTGTCACGCTGCCCGCACCCGGTGCCGGCGCCAGACGGACGAGGAACGGCTGTGCCCCGAACAGGCGCAGCCGTTCCACGTGTACGGGCGTGAAGTGGTGGCGGATGGCGGCGGCGAGGTCGTCGGGGTCGGGTAGGAGGAGTACGGCCGTTCCGTCGGGGGCCAGGACGCGGCGCAGTTCCGTCCACCAGCGGGAAGGGGCGGTCGCGAGCAGGCCGCGGGCCTGGACCTGCCCGCCCCAGGGCGGGTTGCACAGCACGCGGTCGACCGAGTGGTCGGGAAGGGGAAGACGGCCGGCGTCGGAACGGCGGATGGCGACGGGCAGGTCGCCTGCGTTGGCGCAGGCCGCGGCGACCGCGTCCGCGGAGAGGTCGAAGCCGTGGCAGCGGGCGTCGGGGTGGGCGAGTGCCGCCTCGATGAGCAGCGTGCCGGCGCCGCAGCACGGGTCGAGGACGACGTGGCCGGGGCGGATGTCGGCCAGCCGGGCCATGGCTGCGGCCAGCGGCGGGTGCAGGGTGCCCGGGATGGTGTGCTGCTTGTAGGTGCGGCGGTGCAGCGGACGGTCGTCGAGCCGCAGCATGAGCGTGGCCCGCGATCCGTCCAGGGTCAGTCGCCAGCCCCAGCAGCCGGGCGGGGGCGGGGTTCCTGCCCGCCGCGAGTGGTACGGGACGCGGAGGCGCCGCGCCAGGGCCTGTCCCACCACGTCCTCGGCGTCGTACCGGGTGAAGGTCCGCCGGCCGAGGAAGGAGGCCGAGACGTCTATGCCGGTGAGGTCCGGGGCCGCCGTCGTCGCGCTGTGGGGACGCAGGGACAGGAGGTGGCCGATCGCGGTCGGATCGGCAAGCTCGGCGAGGTCGTGCAGGGATTGTCGCGTGGGTCCGATGTCGGGGCGGCGGGCGGCGAGCAGGAACAGGTCGTCAGCGGTGCGCAGGGCCGGCACGGACCGGTGCGTACGGAAATGGACTTCGCGGTGGCGCAGTTCGGTGACGGCGCCGAGCCCGGACCCAAGAACCTCGGCGGCGACCACGGCCTCCAGGCCGCGGAGGCAGCGCGCCACGAGGAGCGTGTGCATGGTGTTGTTTCTTCTTCCACGTCAGCACTCGGGACAGCGCTCCGCTGCCCCGCGTCGTCGGCGACGGGGGGTCCTCGCTTCGCCGACGGTGCCTAGCGGAGGTGGAAGAAGTACGTCATGGGCGCAGTCTAGCGGTGGCGTGCGGGCTCGGAGGTCGCGGCCAAGACCCTGGCTCCATCGACATGGACCAAATGTCCCTTAGTGTGACTGCTGATCCAGAGCCTCCGCGGACGGGATGGAGTTGGGGCCGTGGCGTTCGCGGAGCAGTCTGCGCCGGGGGTCGGGCGTCGGTCCTGGGCACCGTTGCTGGCGGTCTGCGCCGGATACTTCATGGTGATCCTGGATGTGACGGTGCTCAATGTCGCCGTGCCGGTGATCGGCCGGGAGCTGTCGGCCTCGCTGACCGGCATCCAGTGGATCACCGACGGGTACACCCTGGTCTTTGCCGGCTTCCTGCTGACCGGTGGGGCACTGGGCGACCGGCTGGGCAATCGCCGGGTCTTCTGCTCGGGCGTGGCGGTGTTCACGGTGTCGTCGGCCGCGTGCGCGCTCGCGCCGAGCACCGCCTTCCTCGTGGCGGCCCGGCTGGTGGAGGGGTTGGGCGCGGCGCTGATCGTGCCCGGTTCGCTGGCGCTGCTCCAGCAGGCCTACCCGGAGCCGGCCGCACGATCACGGGCCTTCGGGCTGTGGGGGTCGATGGCGGGCATCGCGGCTTCTGCCGGACCGCTGCTGGGCGGGCTGCTCGTCTCCACGGTGGGCTGGCGCTGGGTGTTCCTCATCAATCTGCCCGTCGGCGTGGCCTGTCTGGCCCTGACGCTGCGTCACGTCGCGCGCTCGCCCCGGCGTGCCGACCGGGCCCTGGACTGGCCGGCGCAGGTCGCGGTCGTGGCCGCGGTGGCGCTGCTGACCGCGTCACTCAACGAGGCCGGACGGCGCGGCTGGTCCGACCCGGCGGTGCTCGCAGGGGTGGGCCTGGCCTTGCTGGCCGCCGCGGCCTTCGTGGTCCGCGAGCGGCTGGCCCGCACCCCCGCCCTGCCGCTGAACCTGCTGCGCTCTCGCACATTGAGCGGTGGAGCCGCCATCGGCCTGCTGTTCAACTTCGGCTTCTACGGCATGGTGTTCACGGCCAGCCTGTACTTCCAGCATCAGCGCGGCTTCAGCGCCCTCGGTACCGGGCTGGCACTGTTTCCTGCGGTGGCGATGACCATGTTCGCGTCCGTCCTGTCCGGGCGGCTGACCCGCCGCACGGGCGATCGTCCACTGGTGATCTCCGGCATGCTCCTGGCCGCCGCGGGGCTGGCCGGCTGGGCCGCGGCCGGAGCCGATCCCGCATACGCGCTGCTGGTGGCGCCGATGATGGCCGCCGGATTCGGCACCTCGTTCGCCCTCACCGGCTCGACCGCCACCGTGATGGGCGCGGCACCCCCCGCGTACTCGGGGACCGCCTCCGCCCTGTTCAACACCACCCGCCAGATCGGCAGCGCCACCGGAGTGGCCCTCGGCGGCAGCCTGCTCGCGACGGCCACCAACTACACCACCGGGCTGCGCACCGGTATGGCCATCGGCGCACTCGCCTACCTCACAGCCGCAGGCCTCGCGTGGCTGTGCGTGCCGGGGAAGTCCGGGAGGGCGTAGGGGCCTTGGGGCTGTCGGGCGAGCAGTGGGCGAGGTCGGCGGGGAGCCAGCCGCGATGAGCCAGCCGCGATGCGTCACCCTCAGCAAGGGTCGCATACACGGTGTGACAACTCGCGGACGTGATGCTCACCGGCACCGACATCCTTCCGCCGATGACCTCACCTCACCTCCACCCCAGGGGGCCGGCCCCCAAAACCCGTCCCGACATTCAGCGACCCCCACGTGGAATGCTGGGTGCACAGCCTCACCGAGGCGGACCGAGAGGTGGCGGGTGCGATGGACTGGGCTCGGTTCGCGCAGGACCTGGCTTCGATGGCGCGGGAACTGCTCGCCCAGGAGTCGGTCGACGCCACCCTCGAACGGATCACCAAGTCGGCCACCGAGCTGGTGGAGGGCTGCGAAGCGGCCGGCATCCTCGTGCTGCACGGCAAGAAGGTCCAGACGCTGGCACCCACGGAGGACCTGGTCGTCCGCAGTGACCAGCTCCAGGAGCGGCTGCGCGAGGGGCCCTGCTTCGACGCCGCTCGCACCAAGGACGGCGAGCGGGTGTTCCGCATCCCGGACTTCGCCAGTGACCAGCCGAAGTGGCCCTCCTTCGGCCCTCAGGCCCACGAACTCGGGGTGGGCAGCATGATGGGCTTCCTGCTGTACACCGAGGACGAAGATCTCGGTGCACTGAACGTCTACTCCCGCAAGCGAGGCGCGTTCACCGAGGCCAGCGAGCTGGCCGGCTGGCTGCTGGCCTCGCACGCCGCGGTCGCGTTCTCCAGTGCCCGCGCGCATGCCCAGATGGAGAACGCCGTCGCCACCCGCCACATGATCGGCGAGGCCATGGGCATCCTCATGGGCAGCCACAACCTCACAGAGGAACAGGCGTTCGACATATTGCGCCGGTACTCGCAGAAGAACAACATCAAACTCCGCGAGGTCGCCGCCATGATCTGCGAGCGAGGCGGTCTGTCCTGAACTGCGGTCGGCTCCCCCGGCTCGAGGTCTGAACCAGAGGAGCCTGGTCAGGCCAGCCCCCAAGGGGTACGCCGCTAAGCCCGGCCTCAACGCCAAGTGCCCATCTCCGCGTCGTTCACGCACGCGCCGGACCGCAGGATTGCCGGGATCGCCGGACGCGGCGGAGCCGCGCGAATGAAAGCCATCACTCCAACGGGGGTTTCCGGTGCGGAATGGCCGTGACCTGGGCGCCCGCTCCTTGAGGATCTTGATCGTCAGCTGCTGTGACTGACCCTGACGAGGAGCGGAAGAAATGTCCCATCGCCGTGTCCGGCCTGCGCCGCGTTCCCGCCTGATCACCTGGTGGGCAACCGCCGGCGCGGTCACAGCTCTGGCACTCGGCCTGCCCGGCACATCGGTCGCGGCCGACCGTCCGACCCCGCCGGAGGGAGGCATCACCGCGGCCCCCGCCGCCTTCGTCCGAGGAACCCTCCAGCCGGAGGCCGCGCCGCCCGGGGCGAACAACTGGAAGTGCCGGCCGACCGCTGCCCACCCCCGCCCGGTCGTCCTGCTGCACGCGACCCTCACGAACGCCCACACGAACTGGAGCATGCTGTCGCCCCAGCTGAAGAGGGCCGGGTACTGCGTTTTCGCGCCCAACTACGGCGGGGCACCGGGAGTTCCCTTCAAGGGCACGCGGCACATCCCCGACTCCGCCCGCGAGGTCGCCCGTTACGTCGACCGAGTCCTCAAGGCGACGGGTTCCCGCCAGGTCGACCTGGTGGGGCACTCCCAGGGCGGAGGTCTGCTGCCCCGCTGGTACCTGCGCTTCGAGGGCGGCACGAACCCCGCACGCCCGTCGCACAACAAGGTGCGCCGGCTCATCGGACTGGCCCCGTCCAACCACGGCACGACCCTGTCCGGTCTGGGCACCCTCACCACCACGCTCGGCCTCAACCCGACGGTGTCGGCCGTGGCAGGGCAGGCGTTCTCCGACCAGATGGTGGGGTCCCGGGTGAACACCACGCTCGACCGGGACGGCGACACACAACGAGGCGTCGCGTACACCGTCATCGCCACCCGGTACGACGAGGCCGTCACGCCGTACCACAACCAGTTCCTGACGGCGGGGCCGGGCGCGACGGTACGCAACATCACTCTCCAGGACGTCTGTCCCCAGGACCGCTCCGAGCACCTGTCGATCGCCTACGACTCGAACGCCGCCCAGCTCGTCCTGAACGCCCTCGACCCCGCACATGCCCAACGCGTGCATTGCCGCTTTTCGGCACCCCTCCTGGGCGGTTGAGGCACGTTCTGAAGCTGTCCGGCCCGGTCAGTTCGACCTGGCCGCGTCGATTGTGCAGAATCAGGGCCATGAGCGAGAACGTGTTCTTCAGTATTTCTGCTAATGGCGAGAACCTCGGCCGCATCGTCTTCCGGCTGTACGACGATGTCGTGCCCAAGACCGCGCGCAACTTCCGTGAGCTGGCGACCGGCCAGAACGGTTACGGCTACAAGGGTTCGCCCTTCCACCGGGTCATCCCGGAGTTCATGCTGCAGGGCGGTGACTTCACCGCGGGCAACGGCACCGGCGGCAAGAGCATCTACGGTGAGACGTTCGCCGACGAGAACTTCCAGCTGAAGCACGACAGGCCGTTCCTGCTCAGCATGGCCAACGCGGGCCCGGGCACCAACGGCTCGCAGTTCTTCGTCACCACCGTGGTGACGCCGTGGCTGGACGGCAAGCACGTCGTCTTCGGCGAGGTCATCGAGGGCGAGGACGTCGTCAAGGCGGTCGAGGCCCTGGGCAGCCGCTCGGGCACGACGGCCAAGAAGATCGTCGTCGAGGACTGCGGCATCGTCGCCTGACGCAGCCTCAGCCGCACATCAGTGCCATCAGGTCCATCAGGTCCGCACCATGCGGGCCCGGTGGACCTGATGTCTTTTCCGCGGTCAGTGCGATTCGCGGCTGACGTCCGAGCCGCTGGAGCCCACGAGGAAGTCGAGATCGGCGCCGCTGTCGGCCTGGAGGACGTGGTCGACGTAGAGGCGTTCCCAGCCGCGCCGTGGGTTGGCGTAGGCCTTGGCGGAGGCCTCGCTCGGGGTTCTGCGGGCGAGTTCGTCGTCGGGTACGTCGATGTCGATACGGCGGGCTTCGACGTCCAGGGTGACGAAGTCCCCGGTGCGCACGAGGGCGAGAGGGCCACCGGCGGCGGCCTCTGGAGCCACGTGCAGGACGACCGTGCCGTATGCGGTGCCGCTCATCCGGCCGTCGCAGACGCGGACCATGTCACGGACGCCCTGTGCGAGAAGTTTCTTCGGCAGGGGCATGTTCGAGACCTCGGGCATGCCCGGGTAACCCTTGGGACCGCAGCCGCGCAGGACGAGGACGGAGTCGGCGTCCACGTCGAGTCCGGGGTCGTCGATGCGGGCGTGGAAGTCCTCGATGGAGTCGAAGACGACGGCCCGGCCCCGGTGGCGCAGCAGGTGCGGGGAGGCTGCGGCCGGTTTGACGAGGGCGCCGTCGGGTGCGAGGTTGCCGCGCAGGACGGCGATGCCACCCTCGGCTACCAGTGGTTCGGCGCGGGTGCGGATGACCTCGCTGTCCCAGATCGGGGCATCGTCGAGGGCGGCGGCCAACGGCTCGCCGGTGACCGTCAGGGCGTCGGGGTCGAGCAGGTCGCGGACCTCGCGCAGGACGGCGAGGAGCCCGCCGGCGCGGTGGAAGTCCTCCATGAGGAAGCGGCCGGCCGGCTGGAGGTCCACCAGGACCGGTACGTGCGAGCCGATGCGGTCGAAGTCGTCGAGGGAGAGGCTGATGCCCAGGCGGCCGGCGATGGCCAGGAGGTGGACGACGGCGTTGGTCGAGCCTCCGATGGCGGCCAGCGCGACGATCGCGTTGTGGAAGGACGCCTTGGTGAGGAAAGTGCCCGGCCGGCGGTCTGCGCCCACCATGTCGACCACGAGTCGGCCGGTGTGGTGCGCGGCCTCCAGCAGACGGCTGTCGGGGGCGGGAGTCCCTGCCACGCCGGGGACGACTGTGCCGAGGGCCTCGGCCACCAGGGCCATGGTGGAGGCGGTGCCCATGGTGTTGCAGTGGCCGCGGCTGCGGATCATCGCCGACTCGGAACGGGTGAACTGCTCCTGCGACAGCGTGCCCGCACGGACCTCCTCCGACAGCCGCCAGACATCGGTGCCGCAGCCCAGCGGCGTACCACGGAACGTCCCGGTCAGCATCGGACCGCCGGGCACGACGACGGCGGGCAGGTCCACCGACGCGGCGGCCATGAGCAGCGACGGGATGGTCTTGTCGCAGCCGCCCAGCAGGACGACTCCGTCGATGGGGTTGGCCCGCAGCATCTCCTCCGTGGCCATGGCGGCCATGTTGCGCCAGAGCATGGCGGTCGGCCGCACGTTCGTCTCGCCCAGGGACACCACGGGCAGGTCCAGCGGGATGCCGCCCGCCTCGTACACGCCGTCGCGCACGGACGACGCGACCTCGTCGAGATGGGCGTTGCAAGGGGCCAGGTCCGAGGCCGAGTTGGCGATGGCGATCTGCGGCCGACCGGTGAACGCGTCGCCGGGCACGCCTCTGCGCATCCACGCGCGGTGGATGTAGGCGTTGCGGTCCTGTCCCGCGTACCACTGTGCGCTGCGCAGCCTCACCATGGGACCTCTTCCGGCAGTCGGTACGGAGGTCTACAGTCTGGAACGCCATGGAGCGTACGCAGACGTACGACGGCTCGACAGACCCCGTTGGGGACGGCCCGACCGCCCTCGGCTCATGCGCGCGTTCGTCCTGACCGAGCCCGGCGCGTACGAGGTCCAGGACCTCCCGGCGCCGGTTGCCGCACCGGGTGAAGTCGTCGTCGACGTCGAGCGGGTCGGCGTGTGCGGCACCGACATGGAGTTCTTCACCGGCGCCATGGCGTACCTCCACCAAGGGCACTCCTCCTACCCGATGCGGCCGGGTCACGAGTGGGCCGGGCGGGTCGCGACGGTCGGCGAGGGCGTCGACCCGGCCTGGACCGGGCGCCGCGTCATGGGCGACACGATGCTGGGCTGCGGCAGTTGCCGACGCTGTCTGCGCGGGCATCAGCATGTGTGCGAGAAGCGCCAGGAGGTCGGCATCCGGGGCGCGCGGGCCGGGGCGCTGGCGGAGCAACTCGCCGTACCTGAATTTTCGTTGCGCGCGCTGCCCGACTCGGTCGACGCGGTACTGGGCGCGCTCGTCGAGCCGGGCGGCAACGCCCTGCGCGCGGCACAGGCCGCGGCGGCTCGCGCCGGTGACCGTGCTCTCGTCGTGGGGCCCGGGACCATCGGTCTCCTGGTCGCCATGTTCCTTCGGGCGGTCGGCGCGGAGGTCCACCTACTGGATCGCCCCGGCCATTCCCCCGCCTTCGCCCACGCCCTGGGCTTCGAACACGTATGGGACGAGGGGTCCCTGCCGGACCTGCCCTTCGACGCGGTCGTCGATGCCACGAACGCGGCCCATCTGCCGGGGAAAGCACTGGAGTTGGTCGAACCGGCCGGCCGGGTCGTGTACATCGGGCTGGCCGGTGAGCCGAGCAGGATCGACACTCGCGCGCTCGTGCTCAGGGACGTGACGGCGGTGGGCATCCTGTCTGCCTCGCCCGGCCTGGACGCCGCCATCCGCGCCTATGCGTCCGGAGCGGTCGACCCCAGGCCCCTCGTCGCAGCGACCGTCACTCTCGACGAGGTCGGCCCGGTTCTCGCGGGTGAGCGACCGGAGGGCGCCGGGCCCGGCCCCAAGATCCATGTGGACCCCGGTCTGGACGGTGCCGGCGCGGCCGCGTCAGGCAGCTCGGACCGGCCGTAGCCGATAGCCGTCCCCGTGTGTGATCACGTGGCCCGCGGTGGGCGGCGGGAAATGCGTGCCCAGCACGAGGGTGTCCGTACCGGCCAGGGAGCCGATCAGCTTGCGGCGCGACTCCTCGGACTGCCGCGGGTCGATGTCGACGCAGGAGCCGATGGCGGGGTGGGCGAACTGGACGGGGTGATGGAGGGCGTCGCCGGTGATCAGGGCCGATGTGCCGCTGTCGGTCAGCTGCACGGCGATGTGGCCGGGGGTATGGCCTGGGGTGGGGAGCAGCCGCAGTCCGGGGGCGATGTCGGTGCCCTCGGGCCGGACGTCGACGAGGTCGAGCAGCCCCGCCTTCTCGACCGGGATCACGGAGTCGTCGAACATGTGCCGCCGCGGCTCGTCCATGTCGTACCCGACCCAGAACTCCCGCTCGGTACGGGAGGTGACGTAGCGGGCGTTGGGGAAGGTGGGAACCCACTCGCCGTCGACCTCACGGGTGTTCCAGCCGACATGGTCGGTGTGCAGGTGCGTGAGGAGGACCAGGTCTACGGAGTCCGGGGGGAATCCGGCGGCCGTGAGGTGCTCGAGGTAGCCGGTCCGCAGGTTGTGCCAGGCCGGGTTCGCGCGCGTCTTGCCGTTGCCGATGCCGGTGTCGACGAGCACGCGCAGGCCGCCCGCTTCGAAGGCGAAGCTGTGGCTGTCGAGGTGCAGGGTGCCTTGGTGGTCGGCGAAGTCGGGGCGCAGCCAGTCGTGCCGTGAGACCACGTCGGTGGTCGCATCGGGGAGCAGCCAGGGCCCGGTCGCCGGTGGCAGGAGGACCTCGTCGATGCGGTGAACGGTGAGGTCGCCCACGAGCCAGGAGGGGATGGAGCCCGGGGCGGGCCCGTCGTCGGCCGTTGGTGTGTGAGTGATCCTGCGCATGAGGTCCCTCCTTCTAAACGCAACAGGTTTGCTTTAAGCGAAGCTAGGCTCTACGATCACTTAAAGCAAACCGTTAGCTTTTACCGGGAGCCGCTTCATGTCCGCCGATGAACTCACGCCGCCGGAGGCAGCCCGCTGGGCCGCCCGCGCCGGGCTGCCCCTGGACGAGGCCCGCCACGCCGGGGTGGCGGCCACCGCCCGGCACATCCACTCCGTCGTCTCGGTCCTGCGGGAACTCGACTTCGGCGACACCCCGCCCGCCTCCGCCTTCGATGCGCGCCACCGAGCCGGAGAGGAGAAGCACGATGCGGCCGTCTGAGCTGTCCCTCGTCGCCGCGTCCGACGCGATACGGCAGCGGCGGCTGTCGCCGGTCGAGCTGGTCGACTCCGTCCTCGATCGCGTCACGGAGGTCGAGCCGCAGCTGGGGGCCTACGTCACGGTGGTGGCCGAGCAGGCGCGCCGGTCGGCGATGGCGGCCGAGCGTGAAGCGGCGTCGGGCCGTTTCCGGGGCACGCTGCACGGGATCCCCATGGGCCTGAAGGACCTGATCGATGTCGCGGGCCTGCCGACCACGGCCGGCTCCCGGGTCCGGGCCGGTCACCGCGCCGACTCCGACAGCACGGTGGCCGCACGCCTGACGGCGGCGGGTGCGATCCTCGTCGGCAAGACCCATACGCACGAGTTCGCCTACGGGCTGACCACCCCGCAGACACGCAACGCCCGGAACCGGGGGCGGGTCGCGGGCGGCTCCAGCGGCGGGTCGGCCGTGGCCGTGGCGGCCGGTACCGCGACCTTCGCCCTGGGCACCGACACCGGCGGGTCGATCCGGGTGCCCGCCGCACTGAACGGGGTCGTCGGCCTGAAGCCGACGTATGGTCTGGTCCCCCGCCACGGCGTGACGTCGCTGTCCTGGTCGCTGGACCACGTCGGCCCCCTGACGCGCGCGGTGGCGGACGCGGCCGTGGTCCTGTCCGCCCTCGCCGGACACGACCCCCGCGACCCGGCCTCACTGCCGGTCCCCGCCGAGGACTACGGGCGGGGTGCCTATGGGTCGGGGGCGGTGAGCGCGGACCTGACGGGGATGCGGGTCGGAGTACCCCGCAACTACTACTTCGACCGCGTCGACCCGGAGGTCGAGACCGCGGTCCGGCGGGCCATCGACCGGCTGGAAACGCTCGGCGCACGGCTCGTCGAGGTCGAGATCCCGATGACGCGCTACATCCAGGCGACGCAGTGGGGCCTGATGGTTCCGGAGGCCACCGCCTGTCACGAGCGGACGCTGCGTGCGATGCCCGACCTGTACGGGGCGGACGTACGCATCCTCCTCGAAGCCGGCGAGCTGATGCCGGCCGGGGACCATCTGCGCGCCCAGCGCGCCCGGGCCCTGATGCGGCGGGAGTGGGCGCGGCTGCTGGAGCAGGTCGACGTGATCGCCGCCCCGACGGTCCCGACGACCGCGGTACCGGCCGGCCAGGAGACGGTCACGTGGTCCGACGGCACGGTGGAGAGCGTCTCCGACGCCTACGTACGTCTCTCGGCCCCCGCCAACATCACGGGCATACCCTCACTGTCCCTACCCGTCGGCAACGACGGCGCCGGGATGCCGATCGGCATGCAGCTCCTCAGGCGCGGCCTCGGGGAGGCCGTGCTCCTGCGGGTCGGGCACGCGTACGAGCTGAGCGTGGCCGCCGTCGCACCCGTCGGCACTGGAGCCGCTAAGGCCAAGGATTCGCTTTAGCGGATACAATTCCCGTATGGCTCGCAGACAGATGGTGCGCCCGGGCGGGCGCAGCGCCCGGGTTCAGGAGTCGGTCCACACCGCGGTGCGCGAACTCGCCTCGGAGGTGGGGCGGGACGCCCTGACCGTGCCGCTCGTCGCGCAGCGCGCGGGGGTGACGCCGTCGACGATCTACCGCCGCTGGGGCGATCTCCAGGAACTCCTGTCGGACGTCGCCGTCGAGCGCCTGCGCCCGGAGACGGCGCCGGAGGAACACGGTGACCTGCTCTCCGACCTGACGGCCTGGGCCGAGCAGTTCCTGGACGAGATGGCCTCTCCCACGGGCCGCGCCTACATCCGCGACGCCCTGCTCGGCGACCCGGACGGCAGCAACGCCGGTCAGTGCTCGGACTACGCGGCCGAGCAGATCGCCGTCATCCTGGGCCGCGCGGTCGAGCGCGGGGAGGCCGTTCCCGACGTCGAGGCGGTGATCGACCGCGTCGTCGCCCCCCTGATGTACCGCATCCTCTTCCGCCCGGACGGGCTGGACGCCTCCTACGCCCGTCACCTGGTGGCGACTTCCGACAGCGCAGGGGCGTGAAGTCCGGCCGCCAACGAGTGAATCCACCCGTGCGGTGAGCGGCAGCCGCCGTGACGACGGGAAGGCCGTCCTTGTCACCGACAAGCGATGGTCAGGGAGCGTCCCGATGCCGAAGTACCTCATCCAGGCGACCTACACGCCCGAGGGCACCAAGGGGCTGCTCAAGGAGGGCGCGAGCGGCCGTCGCGCCGCTGTCGAACAGGTCGTCAGCGGACTCGGCGGCACCGTCGAAGCCATGTACTTCGCCTTCGGTGAGCACGACTTCGTGTGCATCATCGACTTCCCCGATCCCGTCTCCATGGCCGCCGCCAGCCTCGCCGTGAAGGCCAGTGGCGCCCTCCACACCCGGGCCACTCCCCTGCTGACCCTCGAAGAGATCGACGAGGCGGCCCGGCGACAGGTCGCCTTCAGGGCTCCCGGCAAGTAGGCCGCGGAACGGGTGAAGGTTTACCTGTGTACTCTCCCGCGCTTCGGGTAGGCCCCAACACTGATGGAGCACAGGCCTGAGTCGACCGAGAGAGAAGTCTTCATGGGCCGCGAGCCGGATCCCGAGAGCGCCCCCGACCTCGTCGGACGGCAGCTCGTCGACGCCGTGGAGAACCTGGTGTCGCTCTGGTTCTCGGCCGTCGAGGAGACCAGTCCGCGGCTTCCGCCGCGCCACATACGTGCCTTGCGGGCCGTTCGCCGTCGACCGGCGCTCAACGTCACCGCCCTGGCCGAGCATCTGCGGGTCGGGCTGCCCACCGCCAGCCGGCTCTGCGACCGGCTCGAGAACGCCGGGCTGCTCCGGCGATGCGTGGATCCCGGCGACCGGCGTGAGGTGCACCTGGAGGTGACGGCGCAGGGGCGGACGTTCCTGGGGGACGTCACCGAGCGGCTGTCGATGCGGCTGGCCACCACTCTCGACAGGGTTCCTCCCGCACAGCGCGCACCGCTCGAACAGGCGCTGCGCGTCTTCGACGAGGGCGCGTTCCCCGGCGCCCCCAGAACGGCACCGGAACCCGGCGCGGACGCCGGGCCCGAACACTGAACCCGCCGCTCAGGACTCCGCCGCCCGTTACCGCTGCGCGTCGCCGTGCACGTGGCACAGCAACAGGCATACGTCGTCGTCGTGTTCGGAGTCGTGCAGCAGCGGGTGCAGGAGCCGGTCGGCCGATGCGTCGAGTTCGTCTTCGAGTTCCGCAGGGCGGAAGTCGCCCAGTACCTCGGTGAGTCGCTGGATGCCGGGGTCGATCCCGTGGGCGCGCCGTTCCACGAGCCCGTCGGTGTACAGCGCCAGCGTCGATCCGGGCGGGAGCGGCACGGTGTGGTCGCGGATCTCCTGTTTCAGCGGGATGCCGAGCATCGCGCCGGGCTTGGCGTCGAGCGTGTGCACCTGACCGTCGGGGGTGCGCAGCACGGGTGGCGGATGGCCGGCTGCGGCCCAGGTGAGTGTGGGGTCGTCCGGGTGGAAACGCGCGATGACCGCGGTGGCGTACAGGTCCAGGCGCAGACGGTGCAGGAAGAGGTGCAGTCGCGTCAGGAGTTGGCCGGGGCTGCTGCCGTCGACGGCGTAGGCGCGCAGAGCGGTGCGCAGCTGGCTCATCATCACCGCGGCGTGCAGCCCGTGGCCGGTGACGTCGCCTATGACGGTGATGAGGCTGCCGTCGGGCTGGCGGAACGCGTCGTACCAGTCACCGCCGATGTTGAGGCCCCGGGTGGCCGGGAGGTAACGCGCAGCCAGGGTCAGACCCTCCGCGGTGGGCAGGTCGGTCAGCAGGGCGCGTTGCAGGGTCTCGGCGATGTCGCGGTTGTGCTCGAAGCGCCTGGCGTTCTCCAGGGCGATGCTGGCCCTGCGGGTCAGCTCGATGAGCATGATGGCGTCGTCCGCGTCCCACCGCTCATCGGGGGGCGACAGGGTGAGCACGCCCTGAGAGGTCCGGCGGGTGAGCAGGGGGATGCACAGGAGGGGCCGGCCGGGGTCGAGGGCCGAGGGCGGCTGGTCGTCGACGCCGGGCAGGCCGCCGGGGTGGTCGGCTGCGTACTGGGGGCGCCCGCGGCGGGCGGCGCGGACGGCTGCGGCCGGATGGGGGCCGCTGCCCACCGCTTCGTCGACCCCGTCGAACAACCAGACGTCGACGGTGCGCGCGTATCTCGGCACCAGCAGGGCGGGCAGGAGCCGCACGATGGCCTCGGGGTTGAGGGAGGCCGTCAGTGCGGCGCTGGCATCCGCCAGGAAGGTCAGTCGGCCGCGGGCGTTCTCCGCCTCCTTGCGGGCCTTCTGCTCGGCGTCGAACAGCTCGCGCTGCGCCCGGCCCGCGGCGTCCAGGTCGGCGTGCAGGGCCAGTACGCCCTGGTTGGTCTGGTGGAGTTCCTCGCGGTGGACGGCGACCAGCGCCTCCTGCTCGTCGAGCCGCTCCAGCAGCAGGGCCGCGTCCTCGTCGGCGCCGAACAGGGCCTCGGCGAGCGTCGCCGGATCGTCGGCCGCGTGCTCGCCGCCGGAGACGTCCGCGTCCTCGGCGCAGGGGACGGACGCGCGCCACGGGGGCTGCAGGTCCTCTGGGCGGCGCTTCGCCGGGGCCACCTCGACGTTGAAGGCGCCCCCGCCGGGTGACAGGGTCGCTGCCATGCCGACCCGCCAGTCACCGCCCTTGGTGAGGCACTGCTTCAGCTGTGCGGTGAGCGCGGAGACCAGGCGGGTGCGCTCGACGGGGGGTACTCCGCACGCGGCGGCCAGCCGCGCCGTGGCGATGCGGGCCTGCGCGGCGTCGGTGATGCTGCTGACGTACCAGGTACGGGTCATGACGAGCGGTCCGGAGGGCAGGGGCTCAGCACGACGACGGCGGTGTCGTCGCGTACCGGCCGGGCGGCGCTGCTGGCGTCCCGCACGATCGACGCGGCGATCACGGCGGGGTCGAGGGACGTAGGGGCGCAAACGGCCGGGCCGGGACTCCAGCGGCTCGGCAGGCCGTCACTGTGCAGAACCAGGAGGCAGTCGTCGGTCCACGTCTCCTGGTGCGCAGGGAGGTGTGCGGGGAAGTGGGCGCCGACGATGCCGGGGTGCGAAACCAGCCCGCGCCAGCTGTCGCCGCGGTGCAGCCGGGCCCCCACGTTGCCCACTCCGGCGAAGGACAGCCGACCGCCGGTGACGTCGAGCTGGGCGACGGCTGCGGCCGCCCCCCTGGTGTCGCGCAGGGCGCCGTGCAGCCGCCGCAGCAGGTCGGCCGGCGGCAGGTGGGGCGCGGTTCGCACCGCGTCCACCGCGGCGGAGGACGCGTCGGCCGCCAGGGGTCCGTGGCCGAGGCCGTCGGCCAGCATCAGCGTCACATGGTCCGACGTCCGGACGCACGTCCAGGCGTCGCCGGAGAACTCCGCTGCCGCGAGGGGGATGTTGACTCCCCCGGCCCGCACCGGCAGCGCGCCGGTGTGCGGCCCGGCGGGGTCCCGGTCCGGTCGGGGACCGATCCTGGCCATGACGATCGTTCCCCGACCGGGTGTGCTGTGCAGGCCGAAGTCGTCGGCCGTGCGCCGACAAGTGCCGAGACCGGCGCCCAGGGAGGCGGCGGTCGAGTAGCCGTCGCGCAACGCCGCGTCGCTGTCGCGCATGCCCGGCCCGTGGTCGACGGCCATGATCTGCATCATGGAGATCCGCTCGTCGCCGTAGGCCGGAACGGACGGACCCACGAGGTCGAGCAGTATCTGTCCGCCACCGGCGTGCTTCAGCAGATTGGTGGCGAGTTCGGTGGCCACGAGCTCCGCGGCGGCGACCCGGTCCTCGGCGAGCCCGGCACGGCGGGCCGCGGCCCCGGCCGCCACGCGCACGCCACGTACGCGGGTCGAGTCGTGCACCGGCACCTCCCAGACGCGCGGCATCAGGGCGCCTCGCGCGGCCGGGGCGGCCCGGCGATCCAGGACGTCACCGTCACGCTGGTGCCGTTGCCACGGCTGCTGTCGATGGAGAACTCGTGGACCAGGCGCCGGGATCCGCCCAGCCCCATCCCGAGCCCTCCACCGGATGTGTAGCCGTCGCCGAGGGCCTGGTCCAGGTCGTCGATACCGGGACCCTCGTCGCTGAAGACGAGACGCAGCCCCTGTATCGCGCCGCTGGTCACCTCCGTGCACTCCATCTGTCCCCCGCCGCCGTGCACGAGGGCGTTGCGCGCCAGCTCACTGGCCGCCGTGACGAGTTTGGTCTGCTCGACCAGGCCGAACCCGAGTTGGGCGGTCATCTGCCGCACATGCTGCCGCACCCGCACCAGATCGAGGTCCGAGCGGATCGGCAGGAAGGCGGAGACACTGCCGGTGCTGTGGGTCACGGGCGCTCCCGGCGTGGGCGCCCGCCGCGGGGCAGCACCGAGACCTCGGCCCCGAGCAGGTGCATGGCCTCCTCGGTGTTGAGGGCGGTGCGCAGCCCCGGCAGGGTCAGACCCAGTTCCACCAGGGTGATGGCCACCGCCGGACGCATCCCCGCGACCACGGTCTGAGCGGCCAGCAGCTTGGTCATGGCCGCGACGTCACTGAGCACGCGGCCCATGAAGGAGTCGACGATCTCGACCCCGGACAGGTCGATGACCACACCGTTGACCGCGCTGTCGGAGACCGTCTCGCCGATGTCCTGCCGGAGCTGTTCGGCCGTGCTGTCGTACAGGTCGCCCTGGAGGGTGACCAGAAGGACCCCGCCGAGCCTCAGTACGGGCACATGACCTTCGTACGGGAAGGTGGACACGCCCGTCACCTCGGCTCCGCGGCCGATGTGGGGTTCGCCACGATGTGCGCCCCCTGCTGCTGGAGGGCGTAGGCCAGGGCGTCGGCGAGGCTGGCGCGGGTCAGCACATCGCTCAGGTCGATGCCGAGGTGGACGATGGTCTGCGCGATGGCCGGCCGGATTCCGGAGACTATGCACTCCGCTCCCATGAGGCGCGCCGCCGCCACGGTCTTCATCAGGTGCTGCGCCACCAGGGAGTCCACGGTGGGGACCCCGGTGATGTCCAGGATGGCGATGCGGGCGTGCTGCTCGACGACGGCGTCCAGGAGCGTCTCCATCACCACCTGGCTGCGGGCACTGTCGAGCGTGCCGATCAGCGGGACGGCGACGATGCCTTCCCACAACTTGATCACGGGGGTGGCGATTTCGAGCAGTTCGAGCCGCTGGCGGTTGATGAGCTCCTGCCCGGCGACCTTGGTCGTCTCCTGCATCACCAGACGCAGGGTGCCCATCAGGACGGTCAGGGCCGTCGTGCACTCCCGGACATGCTCGGCGGGTGCGTCGGAGAGCTCGTCGAGCAGGAGGTCGGTGACGGGTGGCCGCAACGCGTCCATCTCGGCCGAGATCTGCCCGAGGGTGGCGCCGGCCCGCGCCCGGGAGTGCGCGGTACGCGCCAACTGCTCGCGGACGACCGTGAACCCGTCAGCCTCCGAGTCCTCCATACGCCCCGACGCGGCCACCGCGGCGAGCGCCTCCACAACGGCCCTGCCGGCTTCCACCGCCTCGTCCCGGGAGACGGTGAACACGGTGCGGAACAGCGCCGCGTCGGCCCAGCGCTGCGCGATCTGCTCCCGGCGTCGCCGCAGGAAGTCCCCGACCTCCTCGGCCGGATCGGTCCGATCTTTTGCCGTTTGCTGCTCCGGCACGTACTTCCCTCCTCATATGGTGTGCGCCGCCCCGATCTCACAGGGAGCGCCGGACTGTACGGTCACGATGCCTGCCGAGGCCCGAACCAGTCCAGGCAGACCACGAGCGCATCGTCGTCGGGCACGGGAGTGCCGCGGTGACCGGCCAGTTCCCTCAGGACGGCACGAGGGACCTCGGCCGCGGGCAGCAGGCTGGTGGACACGATGGCCCGGGCCAGAGCGCGCTCCCCGTACTGCTCACCGCCACCGGGCGCGGCGAC
The DNA here is from genome assembly GCF_055639295.1 of Streptomyces sp. NPDC107528. NCBI lineage: Bacteria > Bacillati > Actinomycetota > Actinomycetes > Kitasatosporales > Streptomycetaceae > Streptomyces > Streptomyces sp. NPDC107528. Next base: position 144,298 of record NZ_JBVKAV010000011.1, on the reverse strand, counting down.
GGCGTACACCCCGTCGCTGGCGAGGATGAGCCGGTCCCCGGGCTCCATTTCGACGACCTGCTGGGCGACGTAGTCCGTCTCCTCGAACATGCCGAGGGGCAGCTGCGCATCGAACTCGACGGCGGTGACGGTACGGCCGCGCAGGCGCAGCATCTGCGGGGAGCCGGCGTCGACGACCTGGAGCCTGCCGGTGTGCAGGTCGAGGTCGAGCAGGAGCACGGACAGGTGGGCGTCTCCGCGGTACTGGGCGTAGACGGCCTGGTCGGCGAGTGCGGCCTGGTCCGCGATGGACAGGCCCGCACGGCGTGCGTTGCGCAGGGCGTTGATGCCCAGGTTGGTCAGGAGGGAGGCCTCGATGCCCTCCCCCATGCCGTTGGTGATGTAGATCATCAGGCGGTCGGCGTCGGCGGACCAGTCGAAGTTGTCGCCGAAGATCGCGTAGGCGGGTTCCAGTTGGGCGCCGACCGCGTACTCGGGGCGGGTGCAGGAGCGGCCCGGCAGGAGTTGCCACTGCATCTCCGCCGCCAGGGTGAGGCGGTCGGTGCGGCGCGTCCGGACGTACAGATCGGTGTCCCTGTCGGCGACGATCACTTCGTGCCCCAGCACCTTCGCCACCTCGGCCAGTTCGTCCAGGCACTCCTCGGCCTGGTCCGCCGAGGGCATCGTAACGGCCAGGACGCCCAGTCGGTCACCCCGTACGGTCACGGGCAGGTGCAGGCGCACCTGGCCGTCGTTCAGCTTCTCGACGAAGGGTTCCTGGGACCCGAAGGCCCGTCCGGCGGGCGTGCCGTACGCGGGCACCGACTCGGGCGGGCTCGGAGCCGTGTGGACGGCCTGGAGCGTGGCGAGGCCGTAGTCGGCCAGGTAGAGCTGGACGGTCTTCGCCGCGTAGTCGTTGCACAGTACTTCGCGGACCGCGTCCACCAGTTGGTGCGGGGCCGCGGAGCGAAGTGCCCGCTCGGCTGCCACGAATCTGTTCACGATGTTGGATACGCCATTCTTGTCACAGTGACGGCGCTGGACCCGCGCTGCCGCGGACGCCGCCCGTCGGTCCTTCTTGTCCGTATCTAGTGTTCTGCACGTATTGTCCGAACCGGTGGGCTGACAGTGCCCTTGAAGCCTGAAAGAGTGGCAGCGTGACTTCCTCCTACTCGCAACCGCGGCCGGACGAGGTGGCGCGTGTGACCTCCGAGGCCGCCGAGTTGCTGGAGGTCTTGTGGGGCCGGGCCTCGACGGCGCCGGTGTCCGCCTCCCAGATCCGCGTGCTGTTCATCCTGGAGCACAGCGACGGCATCAACCTGCGCATGCTCGCCGAGGCCCTCGGCTCCACACCGCCGTCGACCAGCCGGCTGTGCGACCGCCTGCAGGCGGTCGGCTTCGTCGAGCGGGCACCCAGCGCCTCCAGCCGCCGCGAGCTGCGGCTGCATCTGAGCCGTCGCGGACGGACCTTTCTGACCGAGCTGCGCGCGCGACGCGAAGCCGCGCTGCAGTCGGTGCTGGAGCAGATGCCCGCCACCAAGCGGACCGCCCTGCTGGAGGGCCTGGAGGCGTTCTGCGCCGCGGCGTCCGCGGAAATCCACGAAGGCGACGAGGCCTCCGACGTCAGGAGCGCCTGAGACTTCAGGAGTGTCTGAGACATCAGGAGTGCCTGAATCCCGCCGACGCCCCAGTGCGGCGCCAGGACAGGGCTGGATACGTGCCGCCACCCGGCGACGCGGGCCGTCGTCGTTGCTGACCGGCACGTTCCCCACCCCTCCCACGCTTGACTCGCTCACTCTGTTGCCTCATGACCATAGTTGTCAAACGGCAACTGTTGGGCATGCGGGTGCGGCTCGCGATCGATGAACTGCCTCTTCGGGCAGCGGTCTTCAGTCCGAAGCGGTCATCACTCCACCGCGGTGGCTGGAGGCTCTGACTCGGGCCCCGCGTCCGCGGTGGCGAGTGCCTCCTCGACACTCCCCACGATCGGGACGGTGATGCTGACACCGGTGAGATCCATGATCCGCCGGACGGCGGGCGTCGGGGAGATCACATACACACCCCCCGGAATCTCCCGTACCTCCTGATAAGCCCGCAGGACGATGTTCATGCCGGACGAGTCCATGAAGGGGACGCCGGCGATGTCCAGGATGAAGTTCCGTCGGCCATGGTGCAGCTGGTTCGCGAGATGGTGCTGCAGCTCAGTCGCTGTATCCATGTCCAGGTCGCCCTCGACCGTGAGCAGCACGGCATCCTCGCGGGGCACTTCCACCTTGATCGACAAGGGATTCTGGGCAACGGACACAAGTACCTCCACAGGCGTTGGCGATCGTGACGGGTGCCCCGACGGACGAATTCAATGCATCGAGGAGCGAAGAATTCCCCGCAACCGGCCGATCGCGCCTCTCACGGGCCCGTCGCAGGCGGTTTCGGGCATGACGCTCCTGTGCTGCACGCGTGTTGACCGTCTGTCGATGCGTTCGGCCGCCTACCCCCGAATCTCCCCAGCACACGGGGCACGTGCGAGCGAGCGGTACGCCGTCACGCTTCCGGCGGCTCCTTCTGACTGCTTTTGCGTGCAAGGCCCAGGCGGGCGGTTTGGCGGGCGGTCGACGGGTCACGCGATTAGAGAGACATCACACGATGTGGAGGAGGGAAAGGAACTCGGGCCTCCTCGCCTCTTCAGGGAGCGTAAGGATGAGTGAGCAGTACCGGACCGGTGTCACCAAGACCTCAACGGGCGCGGGCCGTGCGCGCCGGGGGCCGCGGAGTCCGGCGGAGGCGCGCGGCGCTGTGCGGCAGGTCCTGTCCGAACAGTCGCTCGCACGCGGTGCCGCCTGCGAGCCGGACACCCTCTCTGACGCGCTGCTGGTGGCGTCGGAGCTGACGACCAACGCGATGCTGCACGGCGGCGGCGTCACCGGCTTCGATGTCGAGGTCGTCGGCGAGGACCTGTATCTGTCCGTCAGCGACCGTGAGCGTCGCCGGCCGGTCGCCCTCGACCCGATCGACCGCCAGGGCCGCCACCGCTGCGGAGGCCGCGGCTGGCCCATCGTCTGCAGGCTGTCCCGCACGGTGCTGGTCTCCGACCTCCCGACGGGCGGCAAGCGCGTCACCGCGGTGCTGCGGCTACCGACGGAGTGCCCGGAGTGGGCCAACAGGGCCTGACGGGGGCGGGTCAGGGCGGGTCGGCTTGCCGGCCTGAGCGAACGGGCCGCGGATGATGGGCCGGAGCGGAGAGGCTGCCGCTGCCTACGGAACTGGCCGGGGCCGACGCGGACTGGGCTGGGCTGGGTGCGGACGGGACGGGCCAGCCAGACCATTGTTTCCGCGCGGTGGCCCGAGGGGACTGGCCGGTTGGACGGCGCGGAGACCCCGACGGGCAACGGGACGAGCCAGTGACCGGCAGTGGCCATGGGACCCGGTGCGCCAGCGGGCGGGGCCGGGGGCCAGCGGGTGGAAAGGCCGACGGACTACGGGGACGGGCCGGTGGCCGCCAGCGTCAGGAGGCCGTGGTTCGAGGCCGTGGTTCAAGGAGGGACCGGTGGCCGGGGGCACGGAGGGCCAGCAGGCCAACGGGACGGGACGGGGGCCATAGGCGCCGGAGTCGTGGCGCCGGCGGGTCAGCGGGCGAGGCCAGTGACCGGCACAGAGGGGCCGGTGGGTCAGCGCGGCCGGGACCGGGGCATCAGGGCCCGACGCCGGCAGGTCGGCTACCGACCGGATCGGTCGGGCGCGGATGTAGAGCCGCCCTGGAGGGGCTGGCCTAGCGACGCGACTGGCCGGACACCGACGCGGATGGTTCAGTGGGCCGACGGGACAGTCCAATCGGTCAGCGCCAGAAGACCGGTGGGGCGCCGGACAGACCGATGGGCAAGCGTGCAAACACCGTGGCACCCCGGCCGGGGCACCCTAGCCGACAGGCCGAGGGCCGACAGGCCGAGGGCCGACAGGCCGAGGGCCGACAGGCCGAGGGCCGACAGGCCGGCCCCGCTGGTGCCACTCAGGCGAACCGGCCGACGCCCAGGTGGGCGTCGGCCGGCGAGGTCGGCTCGGGGTGCCGGGGTGCTTCGGGTCAGGCCACCCCGGGCTCCAACAAGCCCGCGCGCAGTTGCTTGATGATGCGGCTGATGAGGCGCGAGACGTGCATCTGGGAGACGCCGATCTGTTCGGCGATCTGCGCCTGGGTGAGTTCCTCGACGAAGCGCAGATGGATGATCCGGCGCTCCCGCTCGTCCAGCCCCGCGATCAGGGGTGCCAACGAGTGGAAGTCCTCGACGAGTTCCAGCGAGGGATCCTCCTCGCCGAGGAGGTCGGCCAGAACGGACTCGCCGTTCTCGGAGTCGGACGTGACGGCCGCGTCGAGGGAGGCGGACTGGTAGCCGTTGGAGGCCTTGCGGGCCTCGATCACCTCTTCCTCGGAGAGGGACATCAGCTCCGAGAGTTCGCGGGTGGTCGGTACGCGGCCCAGACGGGAACTCAGTTCCTCCGTCGCCTTCGCCAACTCCGCGCGCGCCTCCTGCAACCGGCGCGGCACATGAACGGCCCAGCTCGTGTCACGGAAGAACCGCTTGATCTCGCCAACGATGTACGGGACCGCGAACGTCGTGAACTCGACCTCCCGCGCGACCTCGAAGCGGTCGATGGCCTTGATCAGCCCGATGGTCCCGACCTGGACCACGTCCTCCAACGAGTCCCCCCGCGTGCGGAACCGCGAAGCCGCGTACCGCACCAGCGAGAGGTTCATCTCGATCAGCGTGTTACGCACGTATTGGTGTTCGTGCGTGCCCTCTTCCAGCATGACCAGTCGGTCGAAGAACTGACGCGACAACCCACGTGCGTCCTGAGGGCTCACCCTCGTCGGATCCTCGACCCGAGGCAGCGCCGCCCCCTGCGTCGTGACCGTCTCCTGTGCCGTGGCCGTTGCCTGCGCCACCGTCACGGCTGCCATGCTGTCCTCCCGATCGCCGGAACCTGCTGTCGTTTCCCCGCGTGCCCGAGATCGAGCAACTCACTCCTCTTGTGTCGTACGGATCGCGGCACGGAGATGAGTACTGGCGTGAAGTCGCCCTTGAGACCGGTCGATCCGGCCACCTCCTCATCGGACGGCTCTTCTACGTTCGCTCGTTTGCGTGGGGAGTTGCGGGGCATGCGGATTTTCGTGCTTCGGACAAGAGGCGCCACGGTGCGACAGGCGTGACCGCTCCAGGGCCTTCGAGCCCTCTGCACCGTTTCCCACGGAGATTCCCTGAGAACGTCGTTCGGGAGCTGTTCCTCATGCTGGTTGAAACGTCCGCACATGGTTCCGACAACTCTGCCCGTCCCCGCGTGGCCGGCGGACGCGTCCACGACGACGCCCCCGACACCGCGGCCGACTTCACCCGGCTGGCCGCTCTGCCCGAAGGGCCCGAGCGCGAGGCCGTACGCGACGAACTGGCCCGGGCGTGGCTGCCCATGGCCCACCGCATCGCCGGCCGCTTCCGCAACCGCGGTGAGTCGCTGGACGATCTGCGCCAGGTCGCGGCCCTCGGGCTGGTGAAGGCGATAGACCGGTTCGAGCCGGGACGAGGAGCCTTCGAGAGCTACGCAGTGCCCACCATCACGGGCGAGATCAAGCGGCACTTCCGCGACCGGATGTGGGCCCTGCGGGTTCCCCGTCGCGTCCAGGAGCTGCGCAACAAGGTACGGATCGCACGCCGCGACCTCATCACGGCCTCGGGCGGCTCCACCCCCTCGGTCGCCGAGATCGCCGCCCGTGCGGGGCTGACCGAGGAGGAGGTCAACGCGGGGCTGGAGGCGTTGGACAGCTTCAGCACCCTGTCCCTCGACGCCGAGATGTCCTCGAGCGACGACGGCTTCAGCCTCGCCGACACCATCGGCAGCGACGAGGAGGCGTACGACGTCGTCATAGACCGTGAGGCGGCGAAGGAGGGACTGCGGCGGCTGCCCGAACGGGAGCGCGCCATCCTGTACATGCGGTTCTTCGAGGACATGACGCAGAGCCGTATCGCCGAGCAGCTGGGGATCTCCCAGATGCATGTCTCCCGCCTCATCAGCCGGTGCTGCGCGCAGGTGCGGGAAGAGGCACTCGACCGGGGGAACCAGCCGTAGCCCACGGCGGCCGTGACCGGACCGCGTGCCGGCCGTGCGTGCGACGCACGGCCGGCCCCGGTTCCCGGTGCCTTCCATCCCCCATCACTTCATCCAGGAGCGGATACTCATGCTGATGCCCCATCCGGCGATGCTGCGCAGACTCGTCGAGGAGTACGAGGCGCTGGTGGCCCACGACGGCGACGTCGAGGCCGGCACCGGTCGGCGTGACGTGCGCACGCAGGACCTGGCCTACACGCTGTGCGTGTCGACCGGCACCCGCGAGGTGGGACAGGCCCTGAAGGTCGCCCGTCGCCTGCTCGCCGCCGCACACGAACCCGTCGCGGTACAGGTGAAGCGACGCGTGCCCGCGGCGGGCCTGGCAGTCGACGAGCCTTCGGCGGCGCAGGGGCCGGCGGTGGTCGGCTGACATGCCCAAGTGGGACACCACCCGGAGCGGCAGAGGAGAGGGCGGCGATGTGAGCATCGACAGAATCTGGTCGTACCGTCCCGGGAGCGGTCACCAGGAGGGACGGACGCTCACGGGGTTCAAGGTCGAGGCGGCCGACGGCGTCGTCGGCCATGTGGACCGCCAGGCCGACGACACTCCCCTGCGCCACCTGATCGTCGACACGGGCACATGGGTTTTCGGCAGGAGTCTGCTGATCCCCGCGGGGATGATCACCGGCATCGACATGAGGGCCCGGCTGGTCACTGTGGGGTGTACCCGTGAGGAGGCCAAGGCGGCTCCCCGTTTCAGGACGGACCGCGAGACGCTCGATCCCGAGTACCTGTCCGCCGTCGGTGCGTACTACGCCACGTTGCCCCATGATTCGGGAGAGCCCGGGTAGCAGAGCGCCAGGAACACGGTCGGACGACGAGGAGCGGAGACAACGACGTGCGAGGAATGGTGAAGTGACGGGAGCCGTAGTCTTCTTGGTGCGCGCCTGTGATGCTCAGGGAGTGACGAGCATTCCACCGGCAGCGTACGAGCAGCCGTGAAGCCGATGGAACGCCGTCCGGCCGGGGACGTCGGGACCGTGCCTGCCAGGCCGGTCCCGATCACCAGCGCGGCGGCGCGGAGCTACGTACGGTCGGTCGTGGCGGAGGCATGGCGTGCGCCGTCCGACCCGGCGAGTGAGCGAGCCGTCACGGATCTCCTGCTGGTGGTCTCCGAACTGGTCACCAACGCGATCCGGCATGGCGGCGGTCTCGCGGGGTTCGAGGTGGCCCTGCTGCCCGATGCCGTGAGCCTGAGCGTGCACGACTACAGCGACACCGTGCCCTCCGCGGCCTACGGGCCCGGCACGCTGCCGCTCGTCCACGAGGGCAGCGGGTACGGGTGGCCGCTGATCATCCGCCTCACCCGCGAGATCCACATCGAACGCCGCCGCGAGGGCGGCAAGACGGTCAGTGTGCTTGTGCCCCTGGCGTGAGGCGTGCCGGGCTGAGGTCCGTGAGGGGCTGAGAGTCCGCCCGCCGAGGCGGGCGCCCCTCACCAGGGCAGGAACGCGTGCACGTCCTTGCCGTCGTCCCGCACCACCACACTGACCTGGTCGCACAGCGTGTGGATCAGGTACCAGCCGATACCGCCGCCGGTGCCGTTGCCGGGGTGGAACGGGCGTGGCTCCGGTGGCGTGGTGCTCGTGTCGCTGAACGTCACGTGCACCCCGTCGAACGTCCTGCGCATCACCAGCCGCAGCGGCCCGGGTGCGTACTGGATCGCATTGGCCGCCAGCTCGCTGACGACGAGCAGGATGTCGTCCCGGTACTCGGGCGTCGTCGGCGCGACCGACCGCGCGAGCGTGGTCAGGAACTCCTCCGCGCTGAGGCGGGCTCTCGTCACATCACCAAATCCCCCGTCAAACCCTGCCTCCCAGTCCTCGATCTCTTCGGACGGCGGTTTCTTCCCGCCCCCACGCGATTCGGTCGCCATCACACCTTCTTCGGCCCGCTGCCGTCGGCCGCGTGACTTCGTCGTACAGCTTTCACCGCTGCTGGTTCCCAGGCTGAGCGCGGCTACGCGTCCGGAACGTTAGGAGCCTGCGGGACATCGCGGAAGAGGGAGGTCACAGGGGCATGCCACGCCGGTTCAGGACGCGACCCATCCCGACTTGATAGGCAAGCAACGACTTGCCTATGCTGTGGTCGTGGCCGACGACCTTTTCAAAGCCTTGGCCGACCCCACCCGCCGCACGATTCTCGACGAGCTGACGGAGAAGTCCGGGCAGACACTGTTCGAGATCTGTGCGCGGCTGAGCATGAAGCATCAGCTCGGCATCTCGCGTCAGGGGGTCTCCCAGCACCTGGCCGTGCTGGAGGCCGCCGGGCTCGTCGAGACCAGGCGGGAGGGCCGCTACAAGTTCCATGACCTGAACACGGCCCCGCTGCGGCAGATCACCGAGCGATGGCTCGTGCACGACCCATCCGGACCCGAGGAGAGCACCCCATGAAGATCCACCTGACCAGCGTCTTCGTCGACGACCAGGCCAAGGCCGAGCACTTCTACACCGAGATCCTCGGCTTCGTGAAGAAGCATGACGTCCCGGTGGGCGAGAAGGACCGCTGGCTGACCGTCGTCTCCCCCGACGAGCCGGGTGGCACCGAACTGCTCCTGGAGCCCGCCGGCCACCCGGCCGTGAAGACCTACCGCGACGCCCTGGTCCAGGACGGCATTCCCCTCGCTCAGTTCGCCGTCGACGACGTCCAGGCGGAGTACGACCGCTTGCGCAACCTCGGCGTCCGTTTCACCCAGGAACCCCTGGACATGGGTCCCGTCACCACCGCGGTCCTCGACGACACCTGCGGCAACCTGATCCAGATCGCCACGGAGCCGCGGTAGGCGGCGAACCGCGCAGGGGCCTCGGCCCGGCGCCGAGGAGTTGGCCTCCGTCAGCCGACCCGCGCGGCGATGGTTTGCGCGCACACCAGGGACTCGGCGTGCGTCGTGTCCACCTCCAGGTCATAGCCGACCCCGTCGTGAACCACCTGCGCCTGGAGCGCGGCCATCCCCTGGACCCGGTCTCCGCGTGCGACCTCACGGCCCGCGGCAACCACGCTGTCGCACCTGACGCCGACCCACAGCACGGCCAGATCGCCCAGCGCCTTCTGCCACCGCTGCTGGGACCCTGCCCCGCCGAGGAAGACGTCGTCGACGATGACCCTCGCGCCCGCGTGGGCCATTGCAGCGATCCCCTCGATCCAGGCCGCGTCCAACGCCCGGAATTCCGCCCCGACGCTCACCCCGCCGTCCGGCGCGAACGTGATCCCCCCGTCCGCCCCCTGCATCCTCGCCGGCAGGGCGGCGACGAACGAGTCGACCCCGAACGCCAGCCACGGATCCGGCAGTACGGCCTGCAGACACCGTACGATCCCGGACTTCCCGGAGCTCGAACCGCCGTTCAGCACGATCACCTGAGTAGTCACCGCGCCACACTAGAGCGCTTCCCACCCTGCCCCGCTGGAATTTCCCGTTGTCCGCCCCCGGCGAAGAACTCCGCGAGGGGCAGGATCGCCGCGCCGACCGTGACCGCGTCCGGGCCGAGGCCACCGAGGTCGATGGAGACGCGTTCCGCGGGATGGCGCAGGGCGTAGGCGGTGGCGTAGCGGCACACGGCGGGCAGGATACGGGGGCCCAGCCGGAGTGCCGCCCAGCCGCCGATGAGGATGCGTTCGGGCTGGAAGAGGTTGATCAGGTCGGACAGGCCGGCGCCCAGGTACTCGGCGGCCTCGTCGAGGACGGCGAGGGCCACCGGGTCGGCCTCGGTGCCCTCGGCGGGGTGAGCCGCGGCGAGCATCGCCGTCAGTGCGGTCTCCTCGTCGGTGCCCTCCGGCGGGTGGCCGCCCTCCTCCCGCCAGCGGTCGAGGAGGGCCTCCGCGCCCGCGTACGCGTCCAGGCAGCCGAGGGCGCCGCAGCGGCAGCGGCGCCCCCTGACCCGTACGGTCAGGTGCCCCCACTCGACGGACCGGCCCTGCTCCACCTCCTGTGTGACGAGACAGGCGCCGACGCCGGAGCCGAAGAGGACGACCACCGCGCTGCGGGCACCGCGGCCGGCGCCGAACCACATCTCGGCCTGGCCGAGGGTCCGGGCGCCGTTGTCGATGAAGTACGGGACGGAGTCGGGGAGTTCGCACGTCGAGCGGAGCAGCGATTCGAGCGGTACGGCGTCCCAGCCGATCGTCTGGCCATGGACCACGGCGCCCTGTTCAGGGGTGCGGGCGACGATGCCGGGGACTCCGATGCCCACGCCGAGGAGTTGTCCGGGGGCGATGCCCGTCTCGGCGAGAACCTCGGTGACGCCGTCGCGGATGTGCCCGACGATGACCTCGACGTCGTAGCCCTGGCGCTCCAGCGGCCGCTCGGTGCGGGCGAGTTCGGTGAGGGTGAGGTCGAAGAGCTCAACGCGTACGCGGGTCTCGCCGACGTCGACGCCGATCATGTGGCCGCCCGCGGGGGCGACGCGCAGCAGGGTGCGGGGACGGCCGCCGTCGGACTCGACGGTTCCGGCCTCCTCGACGAGGCCGTCGGCGACGAGTTCCGCGACGACGTTGCTGATGGAACCGCCACTCAGCCCGGTGGCCGGGGCCAGTTCGAAGCGGCTCAACGGGCCGTCGAAATACAACCGTTGCAGTACGACGGTGCGATTGCCCCGTCGCAGGTCACGCACTGTCCGCCCGCTCCGCCCTGCCATGTGGGTCCCTTCCGACGCGCCCGAACAGCAACATACCGCCGCGGGATCTCTTGACGCGCCCTTCCTTCGGGTCTTAAATCACGCTCTAAATTAACCCATGAGCGGCGTTCGGGAAGTGAACGCTCGCGTTGGGTATCCCTCCGGAAAGGGACACCTGAGCCATGCGCAGAATCCGAGCCGCGGCCGTCGGTGCCGTCACCGTTTCCCTGCTGACCGCCGTGACCGCCTGCGGTGGCGGCTCGTCGACGGGCGGCGGGTCCAACGACTCACCGAAGACGCTCACCTATTGGGCCTCCAACCAGGGCGCCAGCATCGAGGTCGACAAGAAGGTCCTCCAGCCCGAGCTCGACAAGTTCAAGAAGCAGACCGGGATCGAGGTGAAACTGGAGGTCATCCCCTGGTCGGACCTGCTGAACCGGATCCTCACCGCCACCACCTCGGGCCAGGGCCCCGACGTCCTGAACATCGGCAACACCTGGAGCGCCTCCCTCCAGGCGACCGGCGCGCTGCTGCCGTGGGACGAGAAGAACTTCACCGCGATCGGCGGCAAGGACCGCTTCGTCGACTCCGCGCTCGGATCGACCGGCGCGCAGGGCCAGGACCCGGCGGCCGTACCGCTGTACTCGATGGCGTACGCGCTCTACTACAACAAGAAGCTGTTCGCCGACGCGGGCATAGCCAAGCCCCCGGCCACCTGGGACGACCTCGTCGCCGCGGGCAAGAAGCTGTCGGGGGACGGCAAGTGGGGCCTGGGCACCGAAGGGTCGAACCCGTCGGAGAACATCCACCACGTCTTCGTCTTCGCCAAGCAGCACGGTGCCGACTTCTTCACCGCCGACGGCAAGCCCGACTTCGCCAATGACGGTGCGGTCGACGCGATCAAGCAGTACGTCGACCTGATGGCCAAGGACAAGGTCATCGCGCCGGGCAACGCCGAGTACGCCCAGAACCAGTCGGTCAGCGACTTCGCCAAGGGCAAGACCGCGATGCTGCTGTGGCAGAGCGCGTCCGCCAACCTCGAGTCCCAGGGCATGAGCGCGGACTCCTACGGTGTCGCCCCCGTTCCGGTGCAGTCCGGCAGTCCCGGGACCGACAAGCAGGTCAACTCCATCGTGGCCGGCATCAACCTCGCCGTGTTCAAGAACACCGACAACGTCGACGGCGCCAAGAAGTTCGTGAAGTTCATGACCAGCGACGAGGAACAGAAGGTCCTGAACACCGCGTTCAGCTCGATCCCGCCTGTGAAGGGCGCCCAGTCGGACGCCTCCTTCAACGCCGGGGCCAACGCCGTCCTGAAGGACACCCTCGCCCAGAGCGCCGTCGCGATGCCGCAGGTCGCCGACGAGTCCCAGTTCGAGACAGCCGTCGGTACGGCCGTGAAGGACCTGTTCGCCGACGCGGCCGCCGGGCGTCCGGTCACCACCGACTCGGTGAAGGCGGCGCTCGAGAAGGCCCAGCAGCAGATGCCGACGAAGTGAGCACGATGACGACCGCTGCTCCCGCAGAGGCGGCCCCGCACAAGAGTTCGTCCGGGTCGGCGGAGCAAACGCCCCGCTTCCGCCGCCCCGGGCGGATCCGCCGTATCGCACTGCCGTATCTGCTGCTCCTGCCGGCCCTGATCCTCGAACTGCTGGTCCATCTGGTGCCGATGGTGATCGGCATCGTGATGAGCTTCAAGGAGCTCACGCAGTTCTACATCCGCGACTGGGGCACCGCGCCCTGGACGGGGCTGTCCAACTACGAGGTGTCGGTGGACTTCGACGCCCCCGTGGGCGAGGCGCTGCTGCACTCGTTCTTCGTCACCATCGCCTTCACCCTGCTGTCGGTGGGCCTGTGCTGGCTGATCGGTACGGCGGCGGCGATCTACATGCAGGACACCTTCCGCGGCCGGGGCCTGCTGCGCGCCCTGTTCCTGGTGCCGTACGCGCTACCCGTGTACGCGGCGGTCATCACCTGGGTGTTCATGTTCCAGCACGACAACGGGCTGGTGAACCACGTCCTGCACGACCAGCTCGGCATCACCGACAAGCCGTCCTTCTGGCTCATCGGCGACAACAGCTTCGTCGCGCTGCTCGTGGTGTCGGTGTGGAAGGGCTGGCCGTTCGCCTTCCTCATCGTCATGGCCGGTCTGCAGAGCATCCCGAAGGAGCAGTACGAGGCCGCAGCCCTCGACGGGGCCGGCATGTGGCAGCAGATCCGCCGGATCACCCTGCCCTCGCTGCGCCCGGTCAACCAGGTCCTGGTGCTCGTGCTGTTCCTGTGGACGTTCAACGACTTCAACACGCCGTACGTCCTGTTCGGCAGGACCGCTCCGCAGGCCGCGGACCTGATCTCGGTCCACATCTACCAGGCGTCGTTCGTCACCTGGAACTTCGGCACCGGTTCCGCCATGTCCGTCCTGCTGCTGCTGTTCCTGCTCGTGGTGACGGGCGTCTACCTCCTGCTGACCTCCCGAGGAAGGAAGACGGCCGATGTCTAGCACCTCCCGGGCTCCCCGCTCGCCGATGGCTCCGCCGCGGTCCTACTACTGGTCCCGGCGGGTCTTCCTCACCCTGCTCACCGGGTTCGTCCTGGTGCCGGTCTACGTCATGGTCTCCAGCTCGTTGAAGCCACTGGCCGACGTCTCCGGGGAGTTCCGCTGGCTGCCGAGCGAGCTGACGATCCGGCCGTACATCGACATCTGGTCGACGATCCCGCTGGCCCGGTACTTCGTGAACTCGCTGATCGTGGCGGGCGCGGCGACCGTCTGCTCGGTGGTGATCGCGGTGTTCGCGGCGTACGCGGTCAGCCGCCACAACTTCCGGGGCAAGCGCGTCTTCACGGTCACCGTGCTGTCCACGCAGATGTTCCCCGGCATCCTCTTCCTGCTGCCGCTGTTCCTGATCTACGTCAACATCGGCAACGCCACCGGTATAGCCCTGTTCGGCTCGCGCGGCGGTCTGATCCTGACGTATCTGACCTTCTCGCTGCCGTTCTCGATCTGGATGCTGATCGGGTACCTCGACTCGGTGCCGCGCGACCTGGACGAGGCGGCGATGGTGGACGGCTGCGGGCCGCTCGGGGCGCTGTTCCGGGTCGTCGTGCCGGCGGCGATCCCAGGCATCGTCGCGGTCGCCGTGTACGCCTTCATGACCGCCTGGGGCGAAGTGCTGTTCGCGTCGGTGATGACCAACGACACCACCCGCACGCTGGCCGTCGGCCTCCAGGGCTACTCCACGCTCAACAACGTGTACTGGAACCAGATCATGGCCGCCTCGCTGGTCGTCAGCGTGCCCGTGGTCGCCGGGTTCCTGCTTCTGCAGCGCTATCTCGTCACCGGACTGACGGCGGGAGCCGTCAAGTGACCCACGCTGCTGTGTCCGGCTCCGTTGTCTCCGGCTCTGCTGTCTCCGAAAGGAATTCCGTGACCATCGACCTTGCCGCACTCCCCGAGGACTTCCTGTGGGGCACGGCCACGTCGGCCTACCAGATCGAGGGAGCCGTCGCCGAGGACGGCCGCTCCCCCTCGATCTGGGACACGTTCTCGCACACTCCCGGCAAGATCGACAACGACGACCACGGCGACGTCGCCTGCGACCACTACCACCGCTGGCGCGAGGACATCGCGCTGATGCGCCGGCTGGGCACCAACGCCTACCGGTTGTCGATCGCCTGGCCGCGTGTGGTGCCGGGCGGCGACGGGCCGGCGAACGCGAAGGGCCTCGACTTCTACGACGCGTTGATCGACGGCCTGCTGGAGGCGGGCATCACCCCGTCCGTCACCCTTTACCACTGGGACCTGCCGCAGGCGCTCCAGGACCGGGGCGGCTGGCCGGCCCGCGACACCGCCCACCACTTCGGCTCGTACGCGGCGGTCGTCGCCGAGCGTCTCGGTGACCGTGTCCAGCACTGGACCACGCTCAACGAGCCCCTGTGCTCCGCCTGGATCGGGCACCTGGAAGGCAAGATGGCGCCCGGCCTTACCGACCTCTCGGCGGCCGTCCACGCCTCCTACCATCTCCTCCTCGGCCACGGTCTGGCGGCGCAGGCGATCCGGGCGGCGGCACCGGGCGCCCAGGTCGGCATCGTCAACAACCTGTCCGCCGTCGAGGCCGCCACCGACCGCCCCGAGGACGTCGCGGCGGCCCGGCGCCAGGACGGGCACACCAACCGCTGGTGGCTGGACCCGGTCCACGGCCGTGGCTTCCCGAAGGACATGCGCGAGGTCTACGCCGCCGCATGCGGCGTCGAACTCCCCGAGCAGCCGGGCGACTTGGAGACGATCGCGCAGCCCCTGGACTGGCTGGGCCTCAACTACTACTTCTCCTCGACCGTCGCCGACGACCCCACCGGACCGGCTCCGCACGTCCGCACGATCCGCCGTCCCGGCGTCCCCCGCACGGGCATGGACTGGGAGATCGACGCATCGGGCATCGAGCGCCTGCTGCTCCGGCTGACGCAGGACTACGGCACCCGCAAGCTGTACGTCACGGAGAACGGCTCGGCCTACCCCGATGTCGTACGCCCCGACGGGACGGTGGACGACCCGGAGCGCCAGGAGTACCTGATCGGCCACCTCGCGGCGTGCGCGTCCGCCGCCCGCAGGGGCGCCCCGCTGGCCGGCTACTTCGCCTGGTCGCTGCTGGACAACTTCGAGTGGGCGTACGGCTACGACAAGCGCTTCGGTCTGGTGCATGTCGACTACCGCACCCAGGTCCGCACCATCAAGGGCAGCGGCCACCGGTACGCGGACATCATCCGGACGTATGCGGAGCGGGCACGCAACGCCGCCTAGCGGGCCGGGCGGCCCCTCGGTCGTACGGGGAGATCGAGGGGTGGTCACACCACCACTTGGGCGCCGACCCGGCCGACGTCGCGGCGGGCGGCGCCGGTTGAGCCGGAGGCATCGCGGGGAGTCGTGTCGATGGCTCGCCCGGTGAACGGTCCCCGCGGCCGCCGTACGCCCCGCGGGTGACCGTTCGCCGGTCTCCTACCGGCGGCTGCGCACGAGCAGGTGGAGGAAGTACGGCGTGCCGATCACCGCGGTCATCAGACCGGCGCCGAGTTGGGCAGGTGCGATCACGGTGCGGCCGAGCAGGTCCGCGGTGCAGACGAGGGCGGCGCCCAGCAGCACGGAGACCGGGATCACCCGGACGTGCGGTCGGCCCACGAGCGCCCGGGCCGCGTGCGGGGCGACCAGGCCCACGAAGCCGATCGTGCCCGCGGCGGCGACCGCGGTGGCGGCGAGCAGGACGCTCAGGAGGAGGAAACCGAGGCGCCCACGCGCCAGATTGAGCCCGAGCAGCCTCGGGGTGTCCTCGTCGAGGGACACGAGGTCGAGTTCCGCGCGCCGCAGGACCGCCACGGCCACGCCCAGGGCGAGGACGGCCGCGAGCGGTGCGATGTCGGGCAGAGTGCGCCCGTGCGTGGAACCGGACAGCCAGGTGAGGGCCTTCGCCGCGTTGAACGGGTCGGTGAGGACGATCAGCAGGCTCACCAGCGCGGTGGAGCCGGTGGCCATGCCGATGCCGACGAGGACGAGCCGGTTCTGCTGGAACCCGCCCCGCGCGGCGAGCCCGAAGACGATGATCGAGCTGACCGCCGCGCCGGTGAACGCCGCCCCGGCCACACTCCACGAGCCGGCCAGCGGCACGGTCGTCACCAGCAGCACCGCGCCGAGCGCTGCCCCGCCGGAGACGCCCAGGACACCGGGCTCCGCCAGCGGATTGCGCGTGACGGCCTGCACGAGGGTCCCGGCCAGCGCGAGTGCCGCGCCCGCGAGGAGCGCCGCGAGAACCCGGGGCACCCGGGTGTCGAGTACGAACGACACGGCCCGACCCGCCCTGCCCTGCGCCCAGTTGACGACGTCGCCCAGCAGCAGCTTGCTGTCCCCGAGCAGCACCGAGGCGATCATCACGCCGACCAGCACCGCCACCAGGACGGCCGTGGTGGTGACGAAGACGGTCCGGCTTCTGATGCGCAGCCGGTCGGGTGCGGCGGCCGCGGCCGTGTCCTTCAGCCGTGTGGCCATCACGATCAGGAACACGGCACCGACGAGGCTGGTGACGACGCCCGTCGGCACGGCGACCGCCAGGTCCGTCGGCACGAGGGCCCGCAGCAGGACGTCCGAGCCGAGGACGAGTGCCGCCCCGGTCAGGCCCGCGAGCGGAAGGCTCGCATGTGCCCGGGTGAACCCGCGGAACCTGCGGGCGAGGGGACGCACCAGCGCGGGGGCGCACAGGCCGACGAAGCCGATGGGGCCGGCGAGGGTGACGGCCGCCGCGGAGAGCAGCGCCGCGCACACGACCGCCGTGACCCGGGTGGCCCGCACCGGCACGCCGAGCCCGCGGGCGGCGTCGTCGCCGAGGGCCAAAGCGTCGACCCTGCGGGCGACGAGCAGCAGCCCGAGGAGACCGGCGACGCCGAGGGGTGCGAGCTGGGCCACGCCGTCGAACCCGCTCTGGGCGATGCTGCCCTGGTTCCACTTGTAGAGGCCCTGGGTCTCCTGGGGGAAGAGCTGGAGCAGACCCTCGGTCACGGCGGTCAGGCCGAGGGCGAGGGCACTGCCGGCGAGCACGAGCCGGACGGTGCCCGCGCCCAGGCCGGACAGGCCGAGCACGACGGACACCGCCACGAGGCCCCCGGCGAACGCGACGCCGGAGGAGGCGAGCAGGGGCAGCGAGACGCCGGTGACGGCGGCCAGCCCGAGCGCCAGGTAGGAGCCCGCGTTGACCGCGAGGGTGTCGGGCGAGGCGAGCACGTTGCGGCTGATCGCCTGGAGGGTGGCCCCCGCCATCCCGAGCAGGGCTCCGACGAGGAGCCCGGCGGCCATGCGCGGCAGCCGGGACGCGATGACGACGGAGGCGTCGGCCGGGTCGGCCCGGCCGGTGAGCGCCTTGAACACCTCGCCGGCGCCGACGGCGGCCGTGCCCTGCGTGATGTCCACGACTGCCAGGCCTGCCACCAGCAGGACCAGAGCGGCCGTCACCGCGGCCGCACCGGTCCGGGACGTGGCGGGGGCCGCGGGCGGACGGGTGGCGGGAGTTGTCGCGGTGACGGCCATGGTGTTACTTCGTCAGCTCCTTGACGAGGGCGTCGATGTACGCCCCCATCGACTCCTGGCCGCCGAACATCCAGATACCGTCGGGCAGTCGGTGGACGTTGCCCTTCTTCACGAACGGCTGCGAGGTCCACACCTTGTCCTTGGACAGGGCGCCGGTGGCCGTGAACGGGGTGCTGCTCTTGTCGCCGTCGTTGGCGATGTAGGCGAACTGCACGTCGTCGCCCAGCTTGGTGAGCCCCTCGACGTCAGTGGTGCCGAGCCCGTAGTCCTTGTCGCCCTTGACCGTCCAGGCGTTCTTCAGGCCGAGTTCCTCGTTGACCGCGCCGATGAGCGAGCCGCTCGTGAACGGCCTGATGGAAACCTGGTTGGAGATGTCGTAGCCGTCGGCGAAGGCGAACTCGGCACCGTCGAGGCCGGCGTCCGCGAGGGCCTTCTTGCCCTCGGCGACCTTCGCGTCGAACTCGTCCTTGATCTTCTCGGCCTGGTCGGTGGTGCCGGTGGCCTTGGCGATGAGGTCGAGGTTCTCCGTCATCTGCCCGATCGGGTCGGAGGCGTCTGCGGAGCGCACCTCCAGGACGGGGGCGACCTTGCGCAGCTGCTTCACGGCCGCCGGCGGCAGGTCGGTGCTGGCGACGATGAGGTCCGGCGCCAGCGCGGCGATGGTGTCCATGCTGGGCTCGCCGCGGGTGCCGATGTCCTTGGGCTCGTTCTTCAGCGGGACCGCGGTGTCCCAGGTGTTGTAGCCCTTGACGTCGGCGACGCCGGCCGGGTCGACACCCAGCGACACCAGGAGCTCGACTTCGTGCCACTCGGTTCCGACGACCTTCTTGGCCGGCCCGTCGAGTTCGACCTTCTTGCCGGAGGCGTCGGTGAGGGTGATGGCCTCGCCGGCCTTCTTCTTCGCGTCGCTGCTGTCGGCGGCGGGCTCGGTCGTACCGCAGGCGGTCAGGGTGAGGGCCGCGGCGGTGGCGACCGCCGCGGTCGTGAGGAGGCGTCTCATGAGGGTGTGCTGAGCCTTTCGGTTCGCGTGTGGTGCCGGCCGATCGCGCGGGTGCGCAGCCGGCCCGTCAGGGGGTCGGTGTCGACTTCGATGCGGATGCCGTAGATGTCGGTCAGCCGCCGAGCCGTCAGTACGTCCTCGGGGGGGCCGTCCGCGACGATCCGCCCCTCGTGGAGCAGCACGATCCGGTCGGCGAGGGCCGCGGCCTGGTCGAGGTCGTGCAGGACGGCGCCCACGGCGATCCCGTGGTCGTCCGCCAGGTCGCGGATCAGGTCGAGGAGTTCGATCTGGTAGCGCAGGTCGAGGTAGGTGGTCGGCTCGTCGAGGAGCAGCACGCCGGTCTCCTGCGCGAGGCAGCCGGCGAGCCATACCCGCTGGAGCTGTCCGCCGGAGAGATGCTCGGCGCCCCGTTCGGCGAGCTCGGCGACGCCGGTCATGACGAGCGCGCGCTCCACCGCGGCCGGGCCGCCCGGGTCTGCCCTGCCCCAACGGCCCCGGTACGGGTAGCGGCCGAAGTCCACGACGTCCCGTACGGTCAGGCCGCTGGGCGTGGGGCGCCCCTGCGTCAACAGGGCGACGCGACGCGAGAACTCACGCGGGGTCAGCGCCAGTCCGTCGGCGCCGTCGATGACGAGCGTCGCGCTCCTGGGCCGCTGCAACCGCGAGATCGTCCGCAGCAGCGTGGACTTCCCACTGCCGTTCGGCCCCACCAGCACGGTCACTTCACCCGGCCGCAGCGTCACCGAAGCGTCGTGTACGACGTCCACGCCTTCGTAGGCCACGGTGACATCCATGGCCGACAGCTCATGACCGCGGGGGCGCACCGCCGCGGATGTCTCTTCACCTGCTTGCACGCGGCATAGGTTAGCCTAACCTTACTCAAATGGGTGAGGGGTGGGCGGGGCCCGAGCGCAAGAAGAGGATCAGCCAAAGGCCGAATCCCGGCCGGGCGGGGCCAGGACCGTCCGGGCGGCATGCCCTACGAACCCCGCCCACCCGGTGCGGCACCTCGCGCCGCCCTCATGATCTCCGCCACGACCTGCGCCTTCAGGTCCGAGTACGCCAGCAGAGTCGGCGCCCGGCGAGCGGCTTCCCGCTTCGCGGCCGCATATCGGGCCACCGCGTCCGGATGAGTGATCAGATAGTCCCGGAAGAGGAGGTTGTCGGCCCACAATCGCCCCTGCCGCCCGACCACATGGACATTGGCCGGCAGCCCGGAACGCCGGCGCAGGTACTGCCGCCCGGGGACGCCGGCCTCCCCCAGCCACTCAAAGCCCAGCCGCTCGATGCGGGCGACAGCACCCTCGGTTCTGCCGGCCGGACAGCCGACCTGAACGTCGATGACCGGCTTGGCCTCAAGTCCTGGAACGGCGGTTGAACCGATGTGCGCCACATCCACGGGCAGTCCGCGCAGAGCTGCCGAGATGTCGTGGACCAGCGTCCGCCCCTGGTCTCCCCAGGCCGGATCAGGAGCGACGACATGGATCGGTTCGTCGAGGTCAGCCACACCACAACGCTATCGGCGCCGACGCCGACCCCACCCCGATCACGTCGGCTCGGCGTACTTGCCCAGGTCACCGGAACTCAAGTTGAGACGATACGCATCGTCTTGCTACAGTGGGGGTATGCGCTTCTTCTTCTTTCTCTGAGTCCGGGCACGGCCGATGCCGCCGTTTCTGCTGCCCGTAGACACTTCGTATTCCCAGGGAAAGTCACATGCGCGAACGCGCCCACACCGCTGCCCCCACTGCCGTGGCCCAGTTGTCCGTCAAGGACGTCACCAAGTCCTACGGCACCCGCACCGTCCTCGACCAGGTGTCCTTCACCGTACGCCCCGGCGAGAAAGCCGCCGTCATCGGCGAGAACGGCTCCGGCAAGTCCACCCTGCTGCGGCTGCTGGCCGAAGCCGAGGGGCCGGATGCCGGGGAGATCACCGTCAGCTTCCCCGGTGGCGTCGGCCACCTCACCCAGACCCTCGACCTGGACCCGGACTGCACCGTGCAGGACGCCGTGGACCTCGCCCTGACCGAACTGCGCGACATGGAGCGCCGCCTGCGCGAGGCGGAGGAGAGTCTCGGCGAGGCATCACAGGACGAACTCGCTGCGTACGGCGAGCTGCTGATGGCGTACGAGGAACGCGGCGGATACGAGGCGGACGCCCGCGTCGACGCCGCCATGCACGGGCTCGGGATCGCCGGGATCACCCGCGACCGCGCCCTCGGCTCACTCTCCGGCGGCGAACAGTCACGGCTCGCGCTCGCCTGCGTACTGGCCGCCGCACCCGAGCTGCTCCTCCTGGACGAGCCGACGAACCACCTCGACGCGACGGCCGTGCGCTGGCTGGAGGACCATCTGCGCACACACCGCGGCACCGTCGTCGCGGTCACCCACGACCGCGGCTTCCTCGAACGCATCGCCACCACGATCCTCGAAGTCGACCGGGACGCGTACACCGTGCACCGGTACGGCGACGGCTGGACCGGATACCGCACGGCGAAGGCCGCCGCCCGCCGCCGTGCGGCTCAGGAGCACGCGGACTGGCTGGAAGAAGTGGCCCGTACCGAAGAGCTGGTCGAGGCCGCCGGGAAGCGGCTGGCCGGCACCGGCAAAGACCCCCGTCAGGGCTTCGGCAAGCACCGCCGCTCGCACGAGGCGAAGCTCGGCGGGCAGGTCCGTGCGGCCCGGGAACGGCTGGCCCACCTGCGACGCAACCCGGTCACGGCGCCCCCGGAACCGCTGCGGTTCACAGCGGCGCTGTCGGCGGCGGGCGGCGGGCATCCCGCCGAGCGCCCGCTCGCCGAACTCGACGACGTCATGGTCGCGGAGCGGCTGCGGCTGGACGGGACGCTGACGATCGCGCCCGGGCAGCGGCTGCTCGTCACCGGCGAGAACGGAGCGGGCAAGACGACACTGCTGCGCGTCCTGGCGGGAGACCTGAAGCAGGACGCAGGCGCGGTACGCCGCCCCGCGCGGATCGGGTACCTCGCGCAGGAACTGCCCCCGCGCTCCACACGGCTCCCGCTGCTCGCCGCCTTCGCGGCAGGGCGGCCCGGGCTGCCGGAGGAGTACGCCGAGCGGCTACTGGCACTGGGTCTGTTCCGTGAGGAGGACCTGCTCGTACCGGTGGCCGCGCTGTCGGCGGGACAGCAACGGCGACTCCAGATCGCGATCCTGGTGACCCGGCCCGCGGACCTGCTCGTACTCGACGAGCCGACGAACCACATCGCGCTCGACCTGATCGAGGACATGGAGGCGGCGCTGGCTGCGTACCCGGGAGCGGTGGTCGCGGTCTCGCACGACCGCGGCTTCCGCGAGCGGTTCACCGGGGAGCGGTTGGAGCTGCACGCCGGCCGCAGGTGCTGAACGAGCTCCCCGGCGAGCTTTGTCATCCCCGTATCTAGACCTCTGAGGCCCGCTGGTTCACGGTGTCCCTCCTATCCGCCCTATCGGCCTGGAGGGACACCGCGGTGAGACGAAGGCGATTTGTGGCAGGGGCGATCGGCGCACTCTCGGGGGTCGCGCTCGGCCCGGGCCAGGCCCTGGCCGACGTAACGACGCCCCGTACGCAGGACTGGCAGGCCGTGCCGGCACCCGGCAGCGTTCCGGCCGCGCAGCTACGGCGTATCGCCGCCGTCGGACCTCAACTGGCCTGGGCCGTGGGCGAAGAGGCCCGCGGCGGGTCGTCGCAGGGGCGAGCCCTGGCCATGCAGTGGAACGGCAGCGCGTGGACGAAGACCGACCTGTCGCATCTGAACCACACGCGGTTGAGCGATGTCGCCGGTGTCTGCGCCACCGCGGCGTGGAGTGTGGGCCAACCAGCCGGCGCCGGCAGCCCGCTGCTGCGCTGGGACGGAACCACCTGGCGCGAGGTCGCGTTCCCGGGCCAGGGCGAGCCGGACGTGCGGTTGAACGCGGTGGCGGTCGGCCCGGACCGGCAGGTGT
The DNA here is from genome assembly GCF_055639295.1 of Streptomyces sp. NPDC107528. Lineage (NCBI taxonomy): Bacteria > Bacillati > Actinomycetota > Actinomycetes > Kitasatosporales > Streptomycetaceae > Streptomyces > Streptomyces sp. NPDC107528. The sequence continues at coordinate 121,554 of NZ_JBVKAV010000011.1, read as the reverse complement.
GGATCTGCGGCAGCCGAGGCGGCGCCGCCCGTCTGCTGCACGGGGACGGGCAACGCTGGCGCTGGCTGGACCCGCTGCCCGTGGCGAGCGTGAACCTGTACCGGCTGGTCCTGCGCTCGCCGGGCGAGGTCTGGGTGAGCGGCGACCAGCCGAACGGGGGCGGATGGACCGGGCTCGTGGCCCGCTGGGACGGAGCCTGGACCGTACTGCCCCCGGTCGCGGGCCTGCGCCTCAGCATCGCCGACCTCCACTCGGCCGGTTCCGACGATGTATGGGCGGTGGGCACCGAGTTCGGCGTCGGCGGGCCGCCGGGCCGTCCGGGCAACCCGTCCCTCAGCCACTGGGACGGCACGGCCTGGACACGGGTGGAAACGGGCTTCGTCGCCGGCTCGTTGACCGGAATCGCGGGCGATGCGCAGGGGCGCGCCGCGTGGATCTCGGGCTGGAACTTCCAGGACCAGAGCCGCAGTACGTACTTACGCCGGGACGGAGGCACCTGGACCACCGTCCGGGGCCCGGCCGGCACGGCGCCGGCGCCGTATCTCAATGCCGTGACGTCCATCCCCGGCACCACCGGGTTCTGGTCGGTGGGCATGACGAGACCGACCCCGTCTCCGCCGACCGAGGCGTACACGGAACGCCTCGAAGCCTGACGCGGACCCGGGAGGGAGGGTGAGGGTCGGGCCGCCCAGGAAAGAGCCGATGGGCGAGCCCGGCTCAGTCGACGCTATCGGCTACGGCGTCTCCGACGGCTCCGACGGCCGGCGGCTCCCACGGGGTAAACGTCCTTGACCTCCACCTCGGTCACGACCCCCGCTCCCCTCCCTGATCCCTGTACCCACCCCCCTCGACCACGTCCCTCGCGAAGATCTGTGACCTGGCCAGGGCCTCGTCGACGGACCGGCGGCCGGCGATATCGGCGGAGATTTCCGCGGACACGCGGTTACCGAGTCCCGCGTACTCAGGTATGCCGACGTAGGACTTGCCGACCCACGGCTGCTCCTGCACCCCGGGGTGCACGAGCTTCACCGCGTCGAGGGCCTGCGGCGTCGGAGCGACGAACGCCTGCAGGAACGGGTCCGTATTGCCGGATCTCCAGGTTGACCCGGCGGAATTCGGGGTCCATGCGCCGACAGGCCCGCTCGACCATCGCCGAGCATGTCCATGTCGGAGAGAAACGCCGGCAGTTTGGCCTTCGGCAGGTCGAAGAGGCGTTGAACACCGGGTTCGTCCACGAGGAGAACGGAGTAGCCCGGCAAAAACCGGACGTCGCCGATCACCGCGAACCCGGACCCGAGTCGCCGCAGCACTGTGGGGTTCTCGCCGCGGAGAGTGGCCCCGATCCGATCCGTCCGCCCATCGCGAGTCACCGCGAACCCCGATTCAAGCCGCCGCGACACCGCGCGGCCCCCCTATCCCTCCGCCGACTTCAGCCACTTCTCGCCGCCAAGCGGGAACTCGTACGCCGGTCGCCCGTTGTTGCCGCTCGTCCGGAACGGCCTGCCGTTGTCGTCGACGACCAGCGTGCCCTTGCGGCCACCGCTGGACCAGGTCAGCTCCAGGTACCAGGTCACGTCGTACGCCGAGGCATCGGCGGTGATCTTGAAGACCTCCGGGTCCGACTCGCTCACCTTGAAGGAGAAGTCGCGCTGGCCGGCCCCGGCCACGACGACCGGCCGTGCGGCGTCGAGGGCGACGGTGAAGGGACGTGTCGGCACGTTGCCGCCGCACCCGACGCCCATCACGTAGTCGTTCCAGGCCAGTGGCGTGTCCTTGCGGACCACGCGAACGTCAAGGCCATCGATCACGACCGTCTCCTTGCCGGTGCCCTGGACGGTCAGCGTCACGAGTTGTTCCCCGGCCGTCACCGCCTTGTTCGCCCCGATCCAGGCCGGCGCGTCCTGCTCGACCGGGGGCGGGCCGATATCCGTCGGAGGCCGGTCGATCAAGTAGTGCTGGTAGCAGGGGTGTTCCCAGCTGTACGGGCGGACGTTCACGGTCAGCGGTGGCTCGGCGTCCGTCTTGGCGCCGGCGCCCGCACCGCCGTCGGGCGCGTTCTTCGTCGGGGTTGCGGAGGCGGACGGGGAGTTCGTCCCGCCCGGCTTGGCGCTCCGCGAGTCGGACGGCGACGACTGCGGCGAGGCCTTGGCGGGCGGGGCAGACACGTCCTTCGAGGCGGCGGCACCGACGCTGCTCCCCCGGTCGTCGTCGCCCCGGCTCCCGTCCAACGGCAGATTCATGGCGAGCGCGGCGGCACCGAGAACAGCGGCCACCGCGACACCGGCGAGGAGCGCGGTACGGCGGCGAGGGCGGGCCGGGTGGCTGCGCTGGAGCTGGAGGGGACCGGCAAGGTCGGCGGGGGCCGGGCCCGGCGTGGGCTCGGGAGCGGGCGTGGGTTCGGACCCGGCCTGGTCGAGGTCGGGCCCGACGGCCGTCCCGTCATCGGAGGTCGACGCCGCTGCCGCCCCCTTCCTCCCCCGCACGGCATCCGCCAGCACCCACCGCCGATGCAGCTCCACCAGTTCCTCCGGCGAGGCCTTGCACAGGCGGGCCAGCCGCTCCACGGGCGCGTAGTCGGTGGGGACGGCATCCCCGTTGCAGTACCGGTGCAGCGTCGAGGTGCTCATGTGCAGCCGTTTGCCGAGGACCCCGTAGCTGAGCCCCGAGCGGTCCTTCAACTGCCGCAGAAACGCCGCGAAATCGGTCGCAGCCGTGCCTTCCGACACCGTTCCTCCATCCCCCTTGTCCCATTCCCTCATTCCAGGGAATGGACGTTTCTCCAGGTCAGATCCATTGCAGCCGTTCCGGTTTCCCTGATCGCCGACGGACGTGGCGGCCGGGACGGATCACCGGGCAAGCTCAGGTCATCCAAGCACGCCGCTCCCGGCACCCGGTCGAGCGGCTGCCTTCAAGTCCTTTGCACCGACAAGGAATCAGCCATGCGCACCTTCCGTCGCACCCGCCTTCTCGCCACCGCCGGCGCCGCCATCACCGCCCTCGCCCTCACCGCATGCGAGAACGGCTCCGGGACCCGCGACGAGGGCGACTCACAGCCGACGTCACCGTCCGCGGCGGCGGACACGTCGAAGCCTGCGCAGGACACGTCGTCCCATCGGCCGGGGCAGAGCGGGGGCTCCGGGCAGCAGTCGGCCCCGCCCTCGCAGACGGGCAGGCCCGCGGAGAACGGCATCAGCGGGGGCAGCGGTACTAGCGAGGGTGCGACGGGAGGCGCAAACGCACCGGGGGACCTGACCATCTGCAATGGGTCCAACACCAAGACCACGGCTCAGCCCGTCCCCCGCCCGCTGAACCACATGCTCCTCACCGTCACCAACACCGGCTCGAAGCCGTGCGCCCTGCCGTACTACCCGGTGCTCCGGTTCGACGAGATGCAGTGGGTGCCGCAGGCCTTCGACGACACCAAGCCGCAGGCAGTGCCGATGCTGGAGCCGGGCGCCTCCGGCTACGCGGGCGTCCGGCTCAGCGCGGCCGACGGCAGCGGCACGGGCGGCGACACCGGCCGCGCGCTCACAGTCGCCTTCCAGGGCAAGACGCCGAACAGCTCCGGCGGCCCGTCGGCCACCCCGTCCCTGCCGGCGAAGGGCGTCTACTACGACAGCGCCCTGAGCGTCACGTACTGGCAGACGGACGTGGAGACGGCCCTCGACTGACGCCCCGTGGCTGAAGCCGTCCCCTCGTTGCCCCGAAAGTCATCCGCGTGTCTTGCACGTCGCAGCGAACGCATCAGCGCCGGCGAGGTCGAAGTCTCCGTGGTCGCTGCCGAGTCCCTGAGCCACCAAGGCCGCCGCGGCACACCCGAGGACGGCGGAGTCGTACGGCCTGCGGCCCAGGCCCATGCCGCGTACGAAGCCGGCCGAGAAGGCGTCGCCGCAGCCGGTCGTGTCCACGACGTCGATCGCGAACGCGGGCACCTTCTCGAGGCCCTCGGGGGTCACCAGCAGGGCCCCGTCACCGCCACGAGTGACCGCGACCAGGCCCGCTCCGGCAGCGAGGAGCTTCTTCGCCCCCGCCACCACGTCCTCCTCACCGGTGAAGCCGAGGACCTGGTCCTCGTTGGGCAGCACGTGGTCGACGTACGGCAGGACGGACTCGATCTGTTCGAAACTTCCGAGGGCGCCGGGTGCGAGGAGGTCGACCGAGGTCACCACGCCGTGTTCCTTGGCGTACGACAGGACGCGCGTCGCGGTGTCGACGCCGATGAGTTCGGGACCGCCGAGGTGGAGGTGGTTCGCCTCGGCGATCGCGTCCCAGGGCACGTCCTCGGGGCCGTACGTGATGTTGGCGCCCAGCAGGTGCAGCGAGGGCCGGTCGCCGTTGGGGCGGATGGGCAGGACACTCGCGGAGGTGGGGGTGTCCGTGCGGCGGACGAGGAACCGGGTGTCGATGCCTGCCGCGCCGAGCAGTCGGACCAGCATGTCCCCGGTCGGGTCCGAGCCGATCGCCCCGGCGCTGCTCACCGACGCGCCGAGTTTGGCGAGGGTGAGCGCAGTGCCGCCCGCCGTTCCGGCGGCGGTCATCCTGATGTCGTCCACCAGCGTCGCGCCCTGGCCCTCGGGAATCGCCTCCACCGGCCGCACCAGTACGTCCAGCACATGCACGCCCATCGTGACGACGTTCATCGGTGTCCCTCCTGCACGGGTGGTACGGGGTGGGTGGTGCCGTAGTTCCGGGCGAGCGCGGCCTCGATCACCGCGAGTTGCTGGTGTTCGTCGAGAACACGGGGCTTACCGAGGGCGGCCGCATGCTGGTGGACGCCGCACGCCCACTCCAGCAGCAGGGCGTGCTCGACCGCCTTGGCCAACGTGGGAGCGTGCGTGACCGAGCCGTGGCTGGCCATCAGCGCGGCGCTGCGGCCCTCCAGCGCCGTCAGCACGGACTCGGCGAGCTCCGGTGTGCCGAAGGTGGCGTCCGGCGCCACGCGCACCGAGCCGCCCAGGCTCAGCAACTGGTAGTGAATGCAGGGCAGTTCGTCGAGCACGCAGGACAGCGCGGTCGCCATCGGGGCGTGGGTGTGGACGACCGCGCCCGTTCCGTAGCGGCGGTAGACACCGAGGTGCAGGTCCAGTTCGGAGGTGGGTTCCAGGGTCCCGGCCACGACGTTTCCGTCGAGGTCGACCACCGTCACCTGGTCGGCCGTCAGTTCCGCGAGCACCGTGCCCGTGGCCGTGATCGCGACCCGGTCCTCGACCCGCATGCTGACGTTGCCGGCCGTGCCGATGAGCAGGCCCTCCGCCCCCAGGCGACGGCACGCCTCGGCCACCGCGGCGCGCTCCTGACCCAGCGTTGAGCTTGAGTCGGTCATGTACGCGACGCTAACGTAAACCTGAAACGATGTCACGTTCAGGTTCGGAGGCCGTACATGGGCGATCCCGCCCCGCAACCCGCCGGCGGCACGTGGCATGTCCCGTTGCGCCGTACTCCCCAACAGGCACGCAGCAAGGCCCGCCTCACCCGCGTGCTTCAGGCGGCGGAACGCGTCCTGATCGGCGAGGGCGTGCAGGCGCTGACCACGACCCGCATCGCCGCCGAGGCGCAGGTCTCGGTCGGGTCGCTGTATCAGTACCTGCCCGACCGCGACGCGATCATCGATGCCCTCGCGGCCGGGTACTTCGCCCGGCTCGAAAGCGCCATGGACGACCTCGTACGCGCCGCCGCGGCCGAGCACTGGGACGACCCGGTCGGTGTGCTCATCGACGTGTACGCCGCGATCTATCGCACCGAGCACGGCTTCAGGGCCCTGTGGTTCGGCAGCAGCCTCACCGAGCAGACCCGGGCCGCGGACCGTGAGCACAAACGCCGTATGGCGGACGGAGTCCGGCGCATCCTGGTGACCCTGGGCGTCGCACGGGACGACGAAGCGCTCGCCCGGGCTTGCCATGCCGCGGTCCTCGCCGCCGACGCCCTCGCGCAGGAGGCCTTCCGCCGAGACCCCGAGGGCGACCCGGGGCTGCTCGACGAGGCCAGGCTCATGCTGCGGGGGTATCTCGCCGGTGTCGCCGCGCGCTATGAGGGGCCGTAGGACAGGTGACGGACAGGGTCCGGCGCGCGGGGCCCGGCAGTGCCCGGGGCTTCGGAGCACGACTCTGACATCCTGGCTGTGTGCCGAAACCGTCTCCTGTCACCCCTGATGCCCCCGCCCACATACGCACCCCGCTCCTCACCCAGCAGTGGCTCGACCTGGCCTTCATCCACTGGGCCGTCGAGCCGGACGTGGTGGCCGGCCTGCTGCCGCGCGGTACCGTTCCGGACACGCATGACGGGGTCACGTACGTCGGCCTCGTCGCCTTCCGGATGCATCGGGTCGGCTGGCTGCGGCTGCCCGGGGTGCCGTATCTCGGGACGTTTCCCGAGACCAACGTGCGCCTCTACTCCGTGGACGCACACGGACGGCGCGGCGTCGTGTTCCGGTCGATGGACGCCTCCCGGTTGATCCCGGTGGTGATGGGGCGGGTCGGATTCCGGTTGCCGTATCTGTGGTCCCGGATGGCCGTGCGCTCGGCCGGCGACACGGTCACGTACACCAGCTCCCGTCGCTGGCCCGGTCCGCGCGGCGCGTCCAGCCGGATCACCGTACGCACCGGTGATCGCATCGAGGAGCCCACCGAGCTGGAGCACTTCCTCACCGCACGCTGGGGCATGCACAACGCCTTCTTCGGCGGTCCCGAACCGGTGGCGTACCTGCCCAACCACCACCCTCGGTGGCCGCTGTACCGGGCCGAGCTGGTCAGCTGCGAGGAGAACCTGATCACCACGGCCGGGCTGCCCGCCCCGAGCACCGCCCCGGTCAGCGTCCTGTACTCCCCCGGCGTCCCGGTCCGTCTGGGCCGCCCGGCGCGGCCGGCGGGCATCCCCACGCCGTGATCGGCGGAGGACGGCAAAACCCAGGGGGCCCGGAACCGGGATGACCGGTCCGAGCCCCCTGGAACGTATCGGCGTCACATGCCGTTACGGGGTGTCCGTCCTCACCTTCACTCGGCGCGGCGCCTCGTGCGCATGAGCAGCAGGAAGCCTGCCATCAGGAGCACGGCGCCGGCCGCGGCCGGCCACAGGGACGTGCCCGTCTCCGCCAGGTCACCATTCCCGACCGCCTGCGGCTCCGTCCCGGAACCGGCGCCGGAGTCGTCGCCGTCCGCGGCGGGCTGGGTCTGCGCCGGAGTGTTTACCGAGCCGGCGCCGTCGTCGCCCTGTCCCTGGCCGTTGGCGTTCTCGTTCGCCGTGGGGGTTCCGTCGGCCTTGGGCGCCACCGTGCTCGACAGGGTGGGCTTGCCGTCCTCCTCCGCCGGTTCGGTCGCGGGCTCGTCCGTCGCGGGCTTCTCGGTCGCCGGCTTCCCGGTCGGCTCCTGCGTGGCGGGCTCGTCCGTCGCGGGGTCCTCGGTCGCCGGCGCGTCGGTCGGCTTGTCCCCTCCGTCGCCGGGCTCCGCATTGTCGTCGCCCGGGTCGTCGTTCCCGCCCGGCGGGGTGGTGGGAGCCTGAGTCGGCTCCTCGGTCGGCTCCTCGCCGCCCGGCTCGTCGCCGTCGCCCGCTCCGGCGCCGCACTTGCGGCCCTCGTTGATGCAGTCGACCATCTCGCTCATCAGTTCCTCGCTGAAGACGTTGATGAAGTCGCCGTGGTCGGTGACCGGCTTGTGCAGTTGCTCGGGGAAGGAGTCCACCGCGAACAGCGGGGTCGTCTTCCCGCCGTCCTGGAGGCTGGGCGCGTCGACGTCGTACACGATCCGCTGCACCAGCTGCGGAATGGCCTTGAAGCCGTTCGCACAGCTGCCGTCGGCCGCCGCGAAGGCCACGTGGGTGCGGTGGTTGGCGCTGTCGATGTTCTGTCCGTCCCAGCAGCTCTGGAACTTGAAGGTGCGCACCACGTCACTGCCCTGCGGGCACAGCGGGTACTTGTCCTTCAGCTGCCGGTCCTCGAAGCCGGTGCAGCTCCAGGAGGCGTTGGCGTTGGCGGTGCCGTTCACGAACGCCTTGGCGTCGCCGGTGATGATGCGCAGCAGGCGCGGCATCTCGGTGACCTTGCTGCGGGGGTTGCCCACGAAGTCCAGCGTCACTTCCTTGGGAGTGACGATCTCACCGGCGTTGCCCTCGATGCCACCGCCGGGCGAGTTGGCGTCCTTTTCCTGGCTGCCGTTCTGGAGCCGGATCACGGGCCAGTAGTACGTGGACTTGTCGCCCTGGTCGACGCAGCTCGTCTCGGCGTTCGCCAGGTCCTCGTCGCTGGCGAAGGCGTCGTTGGACTGGTTGCCGATGTAGTCGTGGAAGTGGTGGGCGCCGTTGGAGACGCCGGGGGCCACGATGACGTTGTCGGAGTTGAACAGGCCGTTCTCGTTGACGCCGCAGCTGGTGGCGAAGGTGCCCCGGGAGGCTCCCTTCTGCTGGGCCGCGCCGGCCGCGTTCGGCTGGACGGACTTGATGTCCACGAAGTCCGCGGCGACCGGGCCGTTGCCCGCCTGTCCGCCGTTGCCCTGCTGGTCGCCGTTGCCGGGCTGCTGGTTGCCCTGGTCCGCGCCGTCCTGGTTGTCGCCGCCCTGTTCCTGGTCGCCGTCGCCGTCCTCACCTGTGCCGTTGTCCGCGGCGCGCAGGGTGCAGGAGGCGAGGGAGTCGAGGCCCTCGGGCCGGTCTCCCACACGGTCGACAGCGATGGCGATCCGCTCGATCGTCGCGGCCCGCTTGTCCTTGAGCGGTTTCATGATCGCGCTGTCGGCGAAGCCCGCGTCCTGCTGGATGGCCTGAGCCGACTCCTGCAGCCGCTGGTAGGCCTCGGCTATCTGCTGGTCGAGGAGCGCGAGTTCCTTCGCGACGTCCTCGCGCGCTCCGTCCGGCACATCCGTCAGTTCGCTGCCGACATCAGGGCAGTCGATCGTGCCGGCCGGGGTGGACAGCGTCCGGGCGGGATCCGCTCCGCCGTCCTCGGTTGCCGAGGCATAGACGTTGGCCGCGACCATGCCGCCGCCGCCCAACATCAGCGCGACCGCTGCAAAGGTCGCGCGCCGTGCGCCCGTGGGGCGTCTTCGCGTGCTGCGTCCCAAGGAAGTACTCCTACGCCTCGTGATCGGTCAGGGCATGAAAATCCCCCGGTCCAATACGGAGACGGGCCGCGTTGTGTTCAAACGCCTCACGGATTCACAGAAATTTCTCACAACGAAGGTAAACACCCTGGTCGCAGTGGGGTGTTGGGGAGAAGTCGCGGTCCAGATCAGCCCATCAGACCGGCGGCGAGCGTCGCCCCCAGCTCCCAGCAGGCCTCGGTGTCCGCCTTGGTGGGCTCGCCCGTGACCGTCACCGGATTCGCCGCCCGGCGCCAGCCCAGGCCCGTTGTGATCGAGTCGATCGCCCGTACCGCTCCGGTGACGTCGCTGCCGCCGTGCACGCAGTAGCCGAAGGGCCGGCCCTGGGTCGCGTCCAGGCAGGGGTAGTAGACCTGGTCGAAGAAGTGCTTGAGGGCTCCGGAGATGTAGCCGAGGTTCGCCGGGGTGGCGAGGAGGTAGCCGTCGGCGGCCAGCACGTCGGAGGCCGTGGCCGACAGCGCCGGCCGGCGCACGACCTCGACGTTCTCGATCTCCGGCGCCGTGGCACCGGAGATGAGGGCTTCGAGCATGGACTGGCAGTTGGGCGAGGGCGTGTGATGCACGATCAGCAAGGTGGGCACATCCGAACCCTGCCGGGGTGCCGGTTCGCGACGCAACCCTGACGTGCGGAGTGTTGCCCTCAGTGCTCGGGGATGACGTGGTTGACCCTGGCGACCGCGGCCGACAGATGTTCCTGCACCTCTTCGGACAGCGCATCGCCCTTGACCGCGGTGACGAGATCCCCGGCCAGGGAGTGCAGCTTGGTGTTGGTGTTCTGGGAGGCCGTGACCAGTACCGTCCAGGCCTCCTCCGAGCTCAGGCTGAACGAGGCCATCAGGATGCCGCGGGCCAGGTCGATGGTCGGCCGGGTCTGCATGGCCCGGCGCAGTTGGGCGACCTCTATCCGCAGATCGTGATGTGCGCCCTCGGGCGCCTCCGGGTCCTGGGCGTGCCCATTGACCGCGGCATGCCCGTCCGGGTCGAGCCGGCCGAACAGCGAGTGCGTGCCGGTCAGGGAGAGCAGGCGGTCGACGGCCGTACTGGCTGCGTGGACAGCGACCGTCTTGCCCTGCTCCAAGGCGAAGTGGCGCATGTTGAGCAGGATGTTGAGGGTCGAGCAGTCGCAGAAGGAGACGCCCTCCAGATGCAGATCGATGCCATGGACCGAGCGGTTCAGAGCTTCACGCAGGACGCCCTGGAGTCGCTCGCCGCTGTCGAGATCGAGCTCTCCGGAGACCTTCACCATGACCCTGTCGCCACCCGCGCTGACGGTGGTGACCAGCGGCCACGACGAATCCGCCGCCGGTTCGCCATCGAAGTTCACACGGTCGGCAGCGCCCCTTTTGGGGGGCTGTGCAGAGGACGCGAGCTCGGGCATGACCGCCTCTCTCTCAGGTACTCCCCGTCTCACTACAAGAGTGACCCCGAACCGCGGAACACGTCAACAGATACATGAAATTGAGTGCGTGTATTTGTATTCGTGAACACCCAGCCGTACTCTTGAGCCATGGACGGAGTCCCTGAGCCGCACACCGGATGGACGTTTCTGACGAACCATGCCCGCGTCCTCGCGGCCATCGCCGACAACCCGAACGTGCGGATCCGGAACATCGCCGCGCACTGCCGACTCACCGAGCGTGCTGTCCAGAAGATCATTTCCGACCTGGAGCAGGACGGCTATCTGTCCCACACGCGCGAGGGACGCACCAACACGTACCGGATCGAGGCCGGCAAGGTGCTGCGGCACCCTGCCGAGGCCGGACTGCCGGTGGCAGAACTGCTCTCGCTGCTCATCCAGGCCGAGGCCGGACACACCACCGCCTCGCAGCAGCTCAGGACGGCGCGCCCGCGGATGCCCGTGGACGGTGGATGACCGTCGGTGGATGACCGTCGGTGGATGACCGTCGGTGGATGACCGGCGGTGGATGGCCGGCGGTGGATGGCTTACGGAGGGCGCGTGCCCTGCAGAGGGCTGATGACCCGCGGACGGCGCCTGCCGCGCCGAAGGCGCTTGGTCCGCTGAGGGCGGGTGCGCTTGAAAGGGCCTATGACCTGCGGGTGAGGTGTGCCGCACGGAAAGCGCTTGGTCCGCTGACGGCGGGTGCGCTTGAAAGGGCCTATGACCTGCGGATGAGGTGTGCCCCCGCAGAGACGGGCGGGTGGGTCGTACCCCGCACAGACGACATGACTCGGCCGCGGCGGGCGGCCGGTCGCCGGACTCGGCCGCCGTGGAGACACCGGCGGCCCGGCCTCAGCACAGGACGCGCAGCGCTCCCGGCAGAACCCTGACCGTGACCGGCAGGTTGGCCTCCACCTCACCGTCCGCGCCGTAGGGCACCTCACGGTCGGCCGCGATACGGATCTCCCGGCCTCGCAGGATCTGCACCTGGGGACGCTGGACGTGGGCGCCGGTCTTGAGCTCGTTCATCAGGGCGAAGAACAGCCGCCGCGGCGCCTCGCGGATCATCACGACGTCCAGCAGACCGTCGTCGACGCGGGCGTCGGGAGCGATCAGGCGGCCGGATCCGTAGTAGCCGGAGTTGGCGGCCACGACCGTGTAGCCGGTGTGCAGGTGCTCCTGGCCGTCGACGGTGACGCGGTAGCGCGCGGGGCGCCAGGTGGTGACGGCACGCAGGCCGCCCGCGTAGTAGGAGGCCGAGCCGCGCAGCAGTCTGGCCTCGTTGGCGTGCCGGTTGGCCAGGGCGTCGACACCTGCGTACACGCTGCCCAGGACCACCGTGCGGTCGTGTACGGCCGACTCGACCTCGATGGTGTCGACGTGCCGGGGTTCGTGGTCGAGCAGTACCTCGGCGAGGGCGGCGGGCTCGGTGGGCAGGTTCAGCGCCCGGGCGAAGTCGTTGCCGCGGCCGGCGGGGACCAGGCCGAGCACGGCGTCGGTGCCGCTGAGGGCCCCGCCGACACCGCCGGCGATTCCGTCGCCGCCGACGGCGAGCACCACCCGGCCCCGCTGCCCGGCGTCACGGGCCAGTTCCTGGGCATGGGCCAGGCTGCGGCTGTACTCGGTCTCCAGGTCGGCCCCGGCCTCCCGCAGCGGCCTGGCCACGTTCAGCAGTGCGGCAGCTGAGGCGGATCCGCCCGCCGTGGGGTTGACGATGGCGGTGAACTGTCGCATCGGGGTGCCTTTCGGGCCGACGGGAGGGTGCTGCCGGAGGCGGGCGGAGGAGGTGGATGGGTGATGAGCGCAAGGTCCGGGTGGGCCCGGGGCCCCGGGGACCCGAGGGACCCCCGGGGGGATGAACAGTCCGGACGGTCAGTCGAGGGGCAGGAGGACCCCGGGGTTGAGCAGTCCCCTCGGGTCCAGTCGGCCCTTCACGGCCTGCAGCGCCTCGATGCCCAGGGGGCCCGCCTCACGGACGTACCAGTCGCGGTGGTCGGTGCCCACGCCGTGGTGGTGGCTGATGGTGCCGCCCGCGGCGAGGATCGCCTCGTTGGCCGCGTGCTTCGCCTTCTCCCAGTGCACCACCGGTTCGTCACCCTGCGCCGAGACGACGGTGAAGTACAGCGAGGCACCGTTCTCGTAGACGTGGGAGATGTGGCACATGATCAGGGGCGGCGTGCCGGCCTCGGTGAGCGTCGTGGTCAGGGCGTCGCGCACGGACGCGTACAGCTCGGGCACGCGTGACCAGAACGTCGCCGTCTCCAGTGTCTCGACGAACGCCCCGGCGTCCAGCAGGGAGTCCCGCAGATAGGGGGCCGAATAGCGGCCGTGCGCCCAGCGCTGTCCGGGTTCCTCGCCCAGCGGGGTTCCGCCGCAGTCCCGGAGGACGGCCGACGCACGCTCCCTGCGGTACGAGGTGTCCTCGTCGGTGCCTTCGTAACCGGCGATCGCCGTGCATCCCGCCGACTGCTGCCCGTCGACGGCGGCACCGATGGCGTCGGGCTGGGCGAGGCCGATCAGCGTCTCCGTCTCGTCGGACAGCCGCAGCACCGTCGGGCGTGGGCCGTCCTGGGCGAGGCGGCGCAGCGCGGCGGCGCCCTGCTCGAAGGAGTCGAAGCGCCAGCCCTCGTACACGCGGGTCGCGGGCACGGGACGGATCCGCACGGTGACGGACGTGATGACGCCGAACGCGCCCTCCGAGCCGAGCACGAGCTGCCGCAGGTCGGGGCCGGCCGCCGAGCGAGGCGCGCGGCCCGTGTCGAGGGTGCCCTCGGGGGTGGCGACGGTCAGGCCCAGGACCATCTCGTCGAAGCGGCCGTAGCCGGCGGACGCCTGGCCGCTGGAGCGGGCGGCGGCGAACCCGCCGATGGTGGCCCACTCGAAGGACTGGGGGAAGTGCCCGAGCGTGAAGCCCTGTTCGGCCAGCAGCGTCTCGGCGTGGGGCGCGCGCAGCCCGGCGTGCAGCGTGGCCGTGCGGGAGACCGGGTCGAGGGCGAGCAACTCGTCCATGCGGCGCAGGTCCAGGGCGACGAAGGGGCCGCGCCGGGCAGGGGCGAGGCCGCCCACGACGGAGGTGCCGCCGCCGAACGGGACGACGGCCAGGCCGTGTTCGGCGCAGGCGCGCAGTGCCGCGAGCACGTCGTCGTGGCCGGCGGGGAGTACGACGGCCGCGGGGATGTCGTCGACCTCGCCCTCGCGCATCCGGAGCAGGTCGGGGGTGGACTTGCCGCGCGTGTGCCGGATGCGGCTCTCCGCGTCGGTGCGCACGTACTCCTCGCCACCGACCGCTGCGGACAGGGCCTGGAGTGCGGCGGGTTCGAGTCCCGGCTCGGGTACGGCGATGTCCGTCAGGGCGACCGGTTCGGCGGTGCGCGGCTTGACGCCGAGCCAGTCGCGCAGCAGCCCGGTCACGGTCTCGGGCAGCGGCGCCGCCTTGGCCGGGTCGCCCCAGCCGCTCCACAGCATGTCCATTGGCTGTTGTCCTCACCGGTCGATTCGAGCGATGCCGTGTCCCGGACGGCCCCGCAGGCGTTACACTGTGACACATGACGCCTATTCGTCACAACCACTCGGACAGCGACGCAGTGCTCGACGCGGTGCGCGACTGCGTCCTGGCCGTCGGAGTCCGCCGTACGACGCTGACCGACGTGGCCCGCCGCGCGGGTGTCTCCCGGATGACGCTGTACAGACGCTGGCCCGATGTGCGCTCCCTGGTGGGCGACCTCATGACCCGCGAGTGGGTCGCCGTGGCCACCGCGGCCATGCCCGAACGGCGGCCCGGGACGAGTGCGCGCGGTCTGATCGTCGAAGGACTCGTGACCGGAGTGGGGGCCTTCCGCGCCCATCCGCTCTTCCGGAAGATCGTCGACGTCGACCCGGAACTGCTTCTGCCTTACGTCCTCGACCGCCGCGGCGCGAGCCAGCAGGCCCTTCTCGCCCTGCTGGCCGACGGCCTGCGAGAAGGCCACGCCGACGGGTCGGTGCGCGCCGGCCATGTCGAACGGCAGGCACGGGCCCTGCTGCTGATCGTCCAGTCCTTCACCCTGTCCTTGCGGACCATGACCGACGAGGACGACGCCGACCTGAGCAGTGAGGCCTTCCTGGCGGAACTGCGCAGCATCCTGGAAAGGACCCTCACGCCATGAGCCCCGCCACTCCCCCTCCCCCGGTTCCCGGATCGTCCCTGTCCGCCGCGCGGCGCTCGCGCGAACTGGCCGAGGCCGTCGGCGGTCCGGCCGTGGACGTCCTGGTCGTGGGGCTGGGCGCGACGGGGGCCGGGGTCGCCCTGGACGCCGCGGCCCGCGGTCTGTCGGTGGTCGCCGTCGACGCCCACGACCTGGCCTTCGGCACCTCGCGTTTCAGTAGCAAGCTCATCCACGGCGGGCTGCGCTACCTCGCCTCGGCACAGCTCGACGTGGCCCATGAGAGCGCCGTCGAGCGCGGGGTGTTGATGGAGCGCACGGCACCGCACCTGGTCCGGGCCCAGCCCTTCGTGCTCCCCCTCACCCCTCTGGTCTCCCGCGGTCAGTCCGCCCTGGCCTGGGCCGGATTCCGCGCCGGCGACACCCTGCGCCTGGCGGCCCGCACGGCCCGCGCCACCCTGCCCGCCCCGCGTCGGCTCTCCGTCGTGGAGACCCGGCACCTCGCCCCCGCCCTGCGCACCCAGGGCCTGCGCGGCGGCCTGCTGTCCTGGGACGGACGGCTCACCGACGACGCCCGCCTGGTGACCGCGATCGCCCGCACCGCCGCCGCACGCGACGCACGCATCCTGACCCGCGTGAGGGCCCTGGAGCTCACCGCGTCCGGCGCCCGCATACGCGACGAACTCACCGGCGAGGAGGGCGAGATCAAGGCCCGCGCGGTGATCAACGCTTCCGGCGTCTGGGCGGGCGACCTGGTGGAGGGCATCCGGATCCGCCCCTCACGCGGCACCCACCTCGTCCTGCGCTCCGACCACCTCGGTCCGCTGCCCGCAGGCCTGCACGTCCCGGTCCCCGGCGAGACCAACCGCTTCGTCCTCGTCCTGCCCCAGGGCGACGGCCGTGTCTATGTCGGGCTCACCGACGAGCCCGTCGAGGGCGACATCCCCGACGTTCCGGAGGTGCCCGAGACGGACGTCGGCTTCCTCCTCGACGTCCTCGGCTCCGTCCTGGACCTCCCCGTCCAACGCGACGACGTGGTGGGCGCGTTCGCGGGCCTGCGCCCCCTGCTCGACACCACGCCGACGGCACGCTCCGGTTCAGCTCCGCGGACCGCCGACATCTCCCGTCGGCACGCGGTGGTCACCTCGCCGGACGGCGTGATCACCGTGGTCGGCGGCAAGCTCACCACGTACCGGCGCATGGCCCAGGACGCCGTCGACGCGGCCGTCACCGCCCGCCGGCTCACCGCCGGCCCCTCCCCCACGGCCACCCTGCCCCTCGTCGGCGCCGCATCACCCGCCGCCCTCGGCTCCCTCCAGGCACCACGCCGCCTCATCCAGCGCTACGGCACGGAGGCACCGGCCATCCACGCACTCGCCGCGCAGGATCCCCGGCTGGCCGAACCTGTGCTTCCGGGACATCCCGTCACCACCGCCGAACTGCTGTGGGCCGTACGCCACGAAGGCGCCCTGGACGAGGCCGACCTGCTCGACCGGCGGACACGCATCGGACTGGTCCCGGCCGATCGCGCGGCTGCACTGGATGCCGTCCGCCAGGTCTGGTCCGAGGTGTCGATCTGACTCCGACCGGCGCGCGAGTGGGCCGCATCGGCACGCTCTTCACGACCGTGCGCTCGACGTCGAACTCGGTGGAGCAGCCGTAACCGCGTTGGTTGCGGACGGCGTTGAGGGCGACCTGCGTGGCCGTCTCGGGGCGAAGAGTTGGACGGGTGAGCCGACGGGCCTGCGGCACACCCTCGGGCGACCGCGCCGACCTGCGCGTCGCCACCCACCGCGAGCAACGGCATGCCACGGCGGAGGTGACCTTCGCGTGACCGGCAAGCCCTGTACATCGACATCGACATCGACGCCGTACGTCAGACGCCGGTGCGCCGAAGTCGCCACACGTGGTCGTCCCGGAAGCCCTCCAGCCCCTCGGGTGACTCGCTCGGCTTGCGTACCGTGTCCAGCGTTTCCACGCTCCAGTCGGCCTCAGGCAGGGCGAGTTCGTCGAGGACGCCCCGCAGAGTGGGGAACTCCGCTTCGAAGGGCGGCTCGGTCTGCCAGGAGGGCCAGCCTGCGTGCATGACGATCAGCAAGGTGCCGCCGACCGCGACGGCCGCTGCGGCCTGCCGGAGAACCCTCTGTTGGTCGAGCGGGACCGGTGACTGAAGGAACTGCGCGTTCACCAGGTCGAAGGAGCCCTCGGGAAACGTCTCGCCGAGCACGTGCCGTTCCCAGGACGTTCGGTCGCTCACACCCGCGTCGGCGGCGTGCAGGGCCGCGCGTTCCAGAGCCGTGTGTGCGATGTCGACGCCGGTGACGTGCCAGCCGCGTGAGGCGAGCCACACCGCGTCGCCTCCTTCGCCGCATCCGAGGTCGAGCGCGCTTGCGGGTGCGAGGCCGGAGGCCTCACGCACGAGGAGCGCGTTGGGGCGACCGCTCCACAGGCGCCCGTCGCGGTCGCGGTAGCGGGCCTCCCAGAACTCGGCGGCCTTCAGGTCGGATGTCTCGGTCATGGCGCCTCCCGTACACACAGATGCCTGGAGGGACTCGGACAGACGCGAAGCCTGCCCGGTCCCACGCTCACGAAGCCTGCGGGAGGCGGATGGAGGGAGGCAAACAGCGTTGCCGGTTCAGCAAAGCGAGGGGTGAGCGACCACAGAACTACGACCTTGGTCCCGGTCCACCTGAGCCCGCGGCCCGATCTACCGAGCCCGCGCCCCGCCTAGCCTCACACCATGCGTATTGGACTACTTGGCACCGGCAACGTCGCCCGAGCACTGGGCCATGGATGGCGCGCCGCAGGACACGACGTGTTACTGGGCTCGCGCAACCCGAAGGAACGCACTGACCTCGACCTCCCCGTGGCAGACCTGAACGAGACGGCGGCCCACGCGGAGGTTCTGGTCAACGCCACCCCCGGGACCGTCTCCGTGGAACTGCTGCACTCGATCGGGGCACCGGCGCTGGCCGGCATCCTGCTGATCGATGTCGGGGTCGGCCTCAGCGACGACTACACCGAACTCTCCCACCCCAACAGCAGCCTGGGTGAACAGATCCAGGAGGCCTTCCCCCTGACCCCGGTCGTCAAGACGCTGTGCACCATGGACGCCACGGTGATGATCGCCCCGAACGATCTCGAGGGCGCGAGCACCGTCTTCCTCTCCGGCAACGACGCCGAGGCCAAGCGGACCACCGGCCGGCTGCTCACCGACCTCGGCTGGGCCCCGTCGTCCCAACTCGACATCGGTGGCATCCGCACGGCACGCGGACAGGAGCACTTCGCGTTGCTCTTCATGGGGATCGCGGGCGGCGTGGGCGCGCACATGTTCAACATCAAGGTGGTCACGCGCGCAGCCGTCGAGTAGGTCACTCCCCCGGCGCCTCCAGCCAGAAGCCCGCGCGCGTGCGCCACAGGTCGAGGAGTGCGGTGTCGCCCTTTGTCTCCACGGCGGATGTCGGCCGACGGTAGAAGTACAGGAGGAGGTCGGTCACCGGGCCGCGTGCGGTTGCGGTCGCGGTGGCGTCGCCGGGTCCGGGGCGCCAGTCGGGGCGCTTGCCCGCGAGGTCGACGAGCCACCCGCCGGCGTCCGTCGCGTCGAAGTGGAGGCCACGGTCCGGACCGAGCAGGTCGGGCAGGTCCGGACCCGGCTCGAATGCCTCGGGGAACGTCGAGAACTCCAGCCATTCCTGCACCGCGTCGACGGCGAGGTCGCCATCGAGCGCGTACTCGGCCCCCACCGTCAGGGCGGCGTCGGCCCGGTGCAGGGCGGTCTCGTAGGTCATGCGCCGGGCCCAGAACGCCACCGGCGCCGACCGATCGTCGGACGGGTTCCACGCCTGAGCGTCGGGGCCGGCGGCGCGCAGGGTGGCGCTGAGCCGTGCCGCGCCTTCGGTGAGCCACGGGAGCAGGAAGTCCTCGTGCTCGTGGGTGTACGGGGTCACGTCGTTCACGCCGTCGTCGGGGATCGGACCGGTGGCGCGGGTCCGTACGATCTCCTCGGCCCACCGGTGGTCGCCCCCCACGTGCCGCAACAGCTGGCCGAGGTTCCAGCCGGGGCAGGAGAGCACCGGCGAGGTCATGTCCGCGCCGCGCACGTGGGCGGTGAGCCGCTCGGTCTGGGAGACGATCGCGTCGCAGTAACGGTCGAAGGTCAGCGAGGTCATCGCCTCATGATGCCGCAGGGCCAGGATCTGCCTTGTCAGTGGTCTCGGATACTGTGTGCCGCCTGAGCAAGATCAGCAAGAGCAGGATCGGGTGGGGAGATCACCATGTTGGTGGGGGCGGGACAGGTACGGCGCCGGCTGGCGCAGGTGGCATTGCTGGCAGGGGTGCTGACGGGCTGTTCGGGGGCGGCCGAAGACGATCCGCAGACGTCGGCGAGCGCATCGACGTCGGCGGCCGCGTCGGCCGAGGCGGCGAGTGACGGCGGTACGGCGGTGAAGCGCGGGGGAACCATCGGCGCCGCCGGATCGGACTGCGAACTCCCCGTCACTTTCGACATCGCCCAGTACTG
Source organism: Streptomyces sp. NPDC107528 (assembly GCF_055639295.1). Lineage (NCBI taxonomy): Bacteria > Bacillati > Actinomycetota > Actinomycetes > Kitasatosporales > Streptomycetaceae > Streptomyces > Streptomyces sp. NPDC107528. The sequence continues at coordinate 102,411 of NZ_JBVKAV010000011.1, read as the reverse complement.
GGAGGCGGAGGCCGTCGACGGCGGGACCGGGAAGGACAAGGCGGGCGGCAGTGGTGAGGGGTCGGGAGACTCCGAGGACAGCGAGCTGGCCCAGGAGATCGCCGACGCGCTGCTGCACCAGGGCCCGGTCACGGCCGCCTGCGAGGTCGACGCAAAGCCGGCGGGGAACATCGGCTTCCTGCGCATCTGGACGGGTGAGCCGGGTGACGACGACGCACGCACCGTGCTGGAGGCCTTCCTGGCCGACGAGAACGGCGTGAGCAAGGCGAAGTACAGCGCGTTCAAAACGGGTGACCTCGCCGGTGCCGAGGTGAAGTACCTCGTCACGAGCAAGCTCCTGGAGGAGACGAAGGAGGAGACCGCCCTGGCCGTCACCACCGAGAAGGGGCCGGTCGTCATACACCTCGGCGGGATGGACACCGAGGAGCACCGGGCGATGCTGCCGGCGTACGAACTGGCCAAGAAGACGCTGCGGGTCGGCTGAGCGACAGGTGTGTCCGGCGCGGCTGGAAGGGCCGCCGCGCCGGACACCGGTCCTGAGCCCGTCCGGTGCCGGTCCGAAGCCGGTCCCGGGTCGGTCAGTGAGCCGTACGGGTCAAGAAGCCGTACGGGTTAAGAAGCCGTATGGGTCAGGAAGCCGTATGGGTCAGGAAGCCGTACAGGAGCCGACCACCGGCGCCGCATCGGTGCCGTTCTTCATCACCGTGAAGCCGAAGCTGGTGGTTGCTCCGGCGGCCAGGGTGCCGTTGCCGTTCGGCCTCATCGTCATGACGTTGCCGCCGGTGTCCCAGCTGGGCGTGCCGTTCCAGGTCGCGGAGACCTTCTGCGGGGGTGTCACCGTGACGGTCGCGGTCCAGGTGCTGATCCCTGAACTCCCCGCGGTGATGGTGACCTTGCCGTTGAAGCGATCACTCCATTCCTCGGCCTTGCTGTAGGTGGCCGTGCAGGCGGAGCCGGGACTGCCGCCGCCCGAGGAGGAGCCACCGAGCGCGGTCAGGACCGCGTTGTACGCCGGCTTCTTGTTGTAGTTGTCGTCGAACAGCAGAGGTGTTCCGCTCGCGCGCCAGGAGTACTTGTCGGTGACGCCCCAGACGGTGATGCCGGTGCAGCGCGAGACGGCCAGGCAGGCCCGTGTCACGTTGGTGTAGCTGTTGGCCTGTGCCGTGCCCGAGCCCTCGATGTCCAGCTCGGTGATCTGCACGTCGACGCCGAGGTCGGCGAAGCGCTGGAGATTGGACTGGTAGTCGGACGGGACGGGGGAGGCGCTGTTGAAGTGGGACTGGAAGCCGACGCAGTCGATCGGTACGCCGCGGGACTTGAAGTCCCTGACCAGGTTGTAGACGGCATTGCTCTTCGCGTTGACGCCGTCGGTGTTGTAGTCGTTGTAGCAGAGCTTGGCGGCCGGGTCCGCGGCGCGGGCGGTGCGGAACGCCTCCTCGATGAAGCCGTTGCCGAGCTTGTCCTGGAAGGGCGAGCTGCGCCGGGCGCCGCTGCTCCCGTCCTGGAAGGCCTCGTTGACGACGTCCCAGGAGTGGATCTTGCCCTTGTAGTGCTGCATGACCTGCGTGATGTGGTTGTTCATCGCCGATCTGAGGTCGGCGGTGCCGAGGCCGGCGACCCAGCTCGGCAGCTGGGAGTGCCAGACGAGGGTGTGTCCGCGGACCGTCATGCCTCTGCTCCGGGCGTGGTTCACGATCTGGTCGGCCGAGCCGAAGGTGAAGGTGCCGCGGGTGCGCTCGGTGGCGTCCCACTTCATCTCGTTCTCCGGCGTCACCGAGTTGAACTCGGTGTCGAGCGTGGAGGCGTAGGGGGCTTCGCCCAGGTGGTTCGCGGCGACGGCGGCGCCGAAGTAGCGGCCCTTCTCGGCCGCCGCGGCGCCGAGGGTACTGGCGGCCTCGGCGGTGCCCGCGAGGGCGGTGACGCCGCCGGCGGCGAGCAGGCCCGCCATGCCGAGGGCCAGTGCGGTGCGGGTGCGCGAGCGGCGGGGGCGACGCTGAGGAGGCGGGTCGACGGATGTGCGGGTCACCATCTCGTCTCCTTCCTGGTGCTTCGAAAGTTTCGGACGGGTTTCCGAATTTCGCGGCAGACCCTAGGAGTGACACCCATGGCCGTCAACAGACTGCACGCCCAAGAACCTCAGTTGGCTCAAGAATGCCCCTCGCGACAGCCGTTGGCGGATCGAAAGTTTCGATCCGCCCTCCGACTGCCGCAGCAGCGCCTACGCCCCAGCGCCGGTGTAGGCCGCGATCGTCGCCGCCGTAGCGGCCGCCACGACCTGCCCATCGGCTCCCGAGGCGGTGTAGGCCTCACCCCACAGCTCGCCGGACCGGGTCGCGTACGCCTTGCCCTCGTCCGAGAGCTGCCAGGCCTCGGACTCCTCCTTGCTCATCCCGCCGCCGGCGAGGTGCATGGCGAGGCCCAGCAGCCCGAGGTCCCAGCCGACGCCCACGGCTCCCGGCCCGAACTGGTCCCAGAACTCGTCCGGCACGACGGCCACATGCTCCAGCTCCAGCACCGTGCACTCCTCGCCCTCCGGCGTGAGCCGCACCTCGACCTCGCTGAATCCCGGGTCGGGCCCGTACAGCCAGCTCACCCGCAGCCGCGAGGGCTCCTCGCATGCGAGGATCTCACCACCGGCGTTGCCCTCCAGCTGATAGCGCCCGCCGACCTCGAACTCCCCGCTGACGGGCAGCAACCAGCGGCTGATCCGCTCGGGCGACGTCACCGCGTCCCACACGTCCGCCAACTCGGCCTCGTACGTACGCCGCAGCAGCACCGTGCGGGCCTCGCCGGTCTCGACCTGCCGCGCACCGACCTGCCGGTGCAGGCGGTTCAACTCGTCGACGATCTCACTCATCCCCGCTCGCTTCCTTTTTCAGCCTGCGCTCGCGCTTGCCTCGCGCGAGTTCCGTTCCGAGGGCGTCGAGCCGTTGTTCCCAGTAGCCGCGGAATCTCTCCAGCCATGCGTCCACTTCACGCAGCGGCGTGGCATCAACGGCGTACAGCCGGCGCGTGCCTTCCGCCCGCACGGACGCGAAGCCGCTCTCGCGCAGCACCCGCAGGTGCTGCGACACGGCCGGCTGGGAGATTCCGAACTCGTCCTGGATCACGGCACTGATGTCGCCCGACGCCTGCTCGCCGGTGGCGAGCAGCTCCAATATCCGGCGCCTGACCGGATCGCCCAGTACATCGAATGCGTGCACGGCTTTACTATGCCAGCGGCTACTTATATAAGGCAAGGCTTAAATAATGGACCTGGACGGGCCGCGGCCGGAGCACGGGATGTCCGCCTGCCGCGTGCCCTTCCCACCTATCCGCGGTCGGTGAGGAACCCGTCGAGTGCCGCGGTCAGTTCGGCCGGCTTCTCCACCGGCAGTTCGTGGCCGGCGTCCAGGACGCGGATCACCGCGTCGGGGTAGGCCTTGGCCATCCGCAGCATCTGACCGAGGGGCAGCTGGATGTCGTGGTAGCCGTGCACCATCAGGGTGGGCGTGCGTATCTCGCCGACCCTGTCCAGGACGTCGAAGGCACGCATGGCGCCGTAGAGCGTCATGACGACTTCGCGGGGAGTGTCGGCGGAGGCGCGGACGTACTCGCGGATCTCCTCGCGCGGGTAGCCGGGGGCGAAGGCGCGCTGGATGTTGGTGGCGACGAACAGCTTGAAGGGGGCGAGCGTCGAGGCGGCCATCAGCAGGGCGCGGCCCCGGCTGTAGGCCATCCTGCCGATGGAGTTCACCAGCACCATGCGCTCGACCCGTTCCGGATGGGCGAGGGTGATGGTCTGGGCGATCATGCCGCCCATGGAGTGGCCGATGATCGCGAACCGCTCGATCTCGAGGTGGCCGAGGAGGGCGAGCACGTCCTTGGCCAGGTCGTCGATCGTGCGCGCTCCCGCCCCGCTGCTCTCGCCGTGCCCGCGCAGGTCGAGCCGGACGACGCGCCGCTTCTCGGCGAAGTGGGCCACCTGGTGGTCCCAGCGATGCCGGTTCGCCGTCCAGCCGTGGACGAACACCAGGGGCACACCCGAGCCCTCGCGAGGGCCCTCGTCGTCGTACGTCAGCGTCGCGCCGTCGACTTCGAGCTGCGGCATGGGTGGCCTCCTGGGATACGGCGAAAAGGATCTGGTTACTGATCGGTACGTTAACCGGCGTCGTAGGCCGCCGTCACCGTCGTTCGTCCAGGAAATCGAGGATGTGCCCGAACACATCGAGGGCCGCTCCCCTGCCGAGGAACGTGTCCAGGTGGCCGTAGCCGGGGATCTCGGTGTACGTCACGTCCAGCTGTGGCTGGCGGTGGGCGAGGACGTCGCGGCACAGCTCCTGGGAGTCGAGCCACAGGCCGTTCTCGCTGCCCGCCAGGAGCAGGACGGGGGTGTCGATGCGGGCCGCCGCGTCCAGGGCGTTCTGCGGGAGGGCCCGGTAGCGCTGGTCGGTGTCGTGCCAGCGGACGACGGTGCGGGCCAGTTCGATGCGGCGCAGGTGCGGCAGGATCCACAGCGGGGCGGGGCCGAGGAGGTCCGCGAGACGGTTGTGGGTCGTGTCGGTGAGGTGCTCGTGCACGAACAGCGAGGCGCCGGTGCCCCAGGCCGAGTTGTGCAGGATCTGGCAGGTGGGGTCCGGACAGGTCGCCTTGCGGGAGGCGAGGGCGAACAGCGGGGTGTACTTCGACCGCAGGCCGACCTTGCGGAAGTCGACGGGGATGTGGTCGATGCGGGACTTCAGCAGCTCCCCGGCCAGGGTCATGCGCAGGGAGGTGCGGCCCGCGAGCTTCGGCGTGAGGAACACACCCTGGGAGACCACGCCGGCAAGCCCGGGGACCAGGCCCGCCGTCATGCTCAGGGAGAGGGTGAGGGAGCCGATGCAGTGGGCGACGGCGAACAGGGGGCGGTCGCCGATGCGGGTGCGGATGTGGCGGACGGCCTCGGGGATGTCGTAGAGGGCGACGTCGTCGTAGGTGTAGCGGCGGCCCGTCTCGTTGTACGGGAGGCGGCAGCTGCCTCGCCAGTCGAGCAGCCAGGGCTCGTAGCCCTCGTCCAGCAGGACGTCGACCAGGTTGCGGGTCTCGGGCAGCAGGAACATGTCGGCCGAGGCGGTGTGTCCGTGCAGGAGCAGCACGGCGGGGCGGCCCCGGTCGCCGGTGTCGATGCGGGTCAGGCCGAGGCGTACGCCGTCACTGGTGTGGAACGGGATCTCCTCGATCCTGGCCGGGTCGAGGCGGTGCTGGAGGGGGCGCAGGGTCGTGGTGGTCCTGACCTTGCGCAGGGCCGGCCTGGCGGTCCTGGCGTTCGTCGTCCGGAAGATCATCGGTGGTGCTCCGTGGGTGTTTGGGTGCGGCGCAGGTCGAGCAGGTCCGCGGCGGCGCGGGCGAAGGGCCCGAGCAGGCCGCGGCCCATCTCCAGGCCGAACCAGGCGAGCCAGGTCAGCTTGGCGGCGCGCTTCTCCTGGCTGGTCAGGCGCGGGTCGACCTTGATGCCGTCGATCTGGTCGCGTACGTAGGAGTCGGCGGGGACGACGACCTCGCCGGCCAGGCTCGCCGGTTCGCCCTCACGGCCGAGCTCCACGGTCAGGGCCCGGGTCTGGCGCCAGACGTCGCGGCGGGCGCGGGCGTATTTGTGGCCCTCCAGCCACCAGCGGCCACCGTCGACGTCCGTCAACTGCATGCGGTAGCGCAGAAGTTGGTGGCGAAGACCGTGGCGGTGCGGGATGCCTTCCTCGGGGCGGACCCAGATGTCGCCGCGTGCCACGGTGAGCGGCTCGGGGTGCACGGCCGGGCAGGTGACCTGGCCGCGGACGTCTACACGGCGGTCCGTCACCAGCTGGTGCATGCTCGCGATGGAGAGGGTGAGGGCCATCGAGCAAGGAGTGTCGGGCGCGGCGCCGACGGGGCCGACGCTGCCCTCGGTCGTCTCGTCGAACCAGAGGTAGGGCCGGTCGTCCTTGTGCGGGAGGCGGGCCAGCCCGTCGCCGGCGAGGCGCTCGAACGTCTTCAGCTGGGCCCGGGCGTCGTAGCGGGCGGCAGGCGGCAGGCCGAGTGCCTCGACCAGTGCCGTGGTCCGGTCGGCGATGGCGGCGGGTCCCTTCAGGGTCGCCTCGCACAGTTTCAGGGCGGTGGGGCTCTGCAACACGCGGGTGAGGAAGGCCAGTTCGGGGACCGGGTCGGCCTGGAGGCGGGCCAGGGCGTCGGTGCGCCACTCGTCCCAGTCCTGGACGCGGACGTGCATGCCGCCGAGCGCCATGTCCTGGACGACGTCGTCGAGGGTGTTGGGGACGCCGGTGAGGTTGTAGTCGAAGCCCCAGGCGTCGGGTTCGCAGATGGCGGCGACCGCGACGCGGCTGACCCAGTCGACCGGGGCGGCGTTGAGGTAGCGGAAGGCGGGGACTGTGCGGAACCGGCCGAAGGCCGAGATGAGCCCGCTGCTGAGGTCCTGGGGGTTGTAGGCGCCGGTCTTGCTGTGGCCGCCGATTCCGCCCGGGCGCAGGGCGGTGACGACCAGGCCGTGGTCGCGGGCCCGGCGCAGGGCGACCTCGGCGGCCCACTTGGTCTGGTCGTAGCCGGCGATCAGACGGTCGATGTGCGCGAACGGGTCGTCCTCGCCCATGGAGGGGATGCCGACCTCGTTGAAGACGGCGATCGAGGAGATGTGGTGCAGGGGCTTGGGGCGCCCGGTCGCGGCGAGTTCGGCCAGGGTGAGGGCTCCGAGGACGTTGCTGCTGCGCAGGGACTGGTACCCGCGCAGGAAGTCCACGGCGGCCGCGACGCCGACGACGCTGTCCAGCTCCTGGGCGAGGGTGTTCCAGAGGTCGTCGGACAGGCCCAGGCGAGGGTCGCGCATGTCGCCGGGGAGCACGGTGATGCGGCGGCGGACCTCCGACGACCAGGGCAGCGAGTAGCTCTTGAGAGCGTCGCCGAGCCGGGAGGTGGCCGCGTCCTCGTCGGCGGCCCGGACCAGGCAGTAGACGTGGGCGTCACTGTGGCGCAGCAGGTCCAGGAGCATATGGCTGCCGAGGAAGCCGGTGGCGCCGGTCAGCAGGATGCGGCGGGGCGGGAGGGGGTCGGGCGAGGCGGTGAAGGGGAGGCGGTCGGCAAGGGCCAGGTCGGCGAGGATCTGGCTGAGGTCCTCGGGGCGGGCGGTGGCGTCCGAGGGGGTGGCGCGCGCCAGGGCCGCAGGCGGGGGCGGGGCGGTGATTGCCGGGAGTGGGGCGGCGGCTGCCGGGAGCTGAACCGTGCGGACCGGCGCAAGGGCGGCCGGTTCCAGTGCAGTCGCTTCCCGTACGGCGGCCTCCGGTGCGGCGACTTCCCCTACGGCCGTTTCCGGTACGGCAGCCGCGACCCCGGTGCTGCTCCCGAGCCCTCGCCTGGCCAGGTTGATCGGCCGGGCGTCGGCGAACACCTCGTCCAGGTCGATCTCCATGCCCAGCTCGTCCTCCAGCGCGGCGACGAGCTCCACGGCGTTCACGGAGGTGCCCCCGGCGTCGAAGAAGTCGGCGTCGGGTGACAGCTGCCCTGCGGGGACGTAGCGGCCGGCCACGGCTGCCACGGCGGCCGCGAGGGTGTCCACGTCAGGCGGAGCGGGGCTGTCGGTGTCGGTGCCGGACGGCGCACCCGCGCTGATCGCGGCCGTCTGCCGCGGAGTTGAAGGTCCTTCGGCCTCCGGCGTGGGCGGCGCAGCCGCTGCCGCGACCCTGGCCAGCAGGTCGGTCACGGACAGTCCGAGTCCGCCCCGCTCCATCTCCTCCTCGGTCGCCCGCTGTCCGGCGGCTGCCGACACGTTCTCGTTCACCTCACGCATGAGAGCCCTTCACGGTGTTGCCCTGCCCCTTGATCGGTACTGACCGGCTCGTCGCCGGCCGTCACTGCCGCCGCCACGAGCGGAACGCCCGCAGCTGCTCCGGCGTGACCACGGTCTCCAGTCGGTCGTCGTCCTGGTCGCCGCCGCCCAGTGCCGACAGCAGACGGCGGGCCGGGGTGTTGCGCGGCGTGCGCTCCGCTGTGAGGCGGACCTTGGCGCAGTCCAGTTCCTCGGCGCGGTCCGCGAGCCATTGCAGCAGCCGCTCCTCGACGCCCCGGCCGAGTGCGCGGCAGCTCATCAGCCAGGCCATGACGTCCAGTTGGTCGCCCTGGCAGTGCACGGCGAGCAGGCCGATCTGGCCGTAGTCGCCGAACCTGTCACGCGCCGCAGCCGTCCAGACCTCGCCGCGTTCGCGCCACCGAGCGACGTCGCCGCCGTCCGTGGAGCGGGTGCGGAGAGTGAACTGGTTGGTGCGGGCCACGAGTTGCTCCGCCCGCTGGACGTCGGCGTCGGCCAGGGCCCGGATGTCGACCTCCAGTTCCAGCTGGTCCAGGAACTCCTCGAAGCTCGCTTGCTCGCGGACGGAGTCCCGCTCCCGCTCCTGCTCGTAGAACCGCGCCCGCAGCGCGTCCTCGGCCGTCGCCGCGGCAGGTACCAGCGGCCACAACCGGCGAAAGAACTCGGGGAGTTCGGCGACCGAGGGGCAGGTCACCGACAGCACCTGCGGCAGCGCCGAGCGCATCTTGGCGATCTCGGCCGGGTTGTCGTCGAGGAACAGGAAGCTGTCCAGGCCGAGGTTGAGCGTCCGCGCGACGTCCGCCAGGCGGGTCGGCTTCGGGCCCCAGGCCGCGGAGAGCACGCTGAAGTGCTCGGCCTTCAACGGACTGTCCGGACGGTCCAGTACCGCGCGGACCGTGTCCTCGTCGTTGTTGCTGACCAGCACGAGCAGCGCACCTGCCGCGCGCCACTGCAGCAACCGGCGCGCCAGCAGGGCTCGCGGCCCGGTCAGGTCCACGGCGTCGGGGCCGATCTCTCCGGCCACTCCACCCCACAGCGTCTCGTCGCCGTCGACCGCGATCACCTTCGGCGCCCGGCGCCGGACCGCGCGTACGACCTCGGCCAGGCGGAGGGCCACGGCTGCCTGGAACTGCGGGGTGAACGGGAGGTGGGCCAGCCGTTCGGTGCGCTCGTCGAAGCGTTCCTCGACGGGGTGGTGGCGGTTCCAGTCGTCGGGGCCGAGCACGGCGATGCCCGGCACCTCCGCCAACTCGGCCGCGATCTCCGCTTCCCAGTGCCCCAAGCGGTCCTCCCCCTGTGCGGCGGGCAGGAAGCCGACGATCAGCGGCTTGCGGGTGCGCTCGGCCACCGTGCGCAGGGCGGCCGGGTAGGCGGTGCGCAGTTCGGCCAGCAGGGCGTCGTCGACGGTGCCGAAGCGTTGCAGGTCCGTCGCCCGCAGCAGTACGACACCTGCTGTGGTGGCCGGGTCGGCGAACACGCCGGACGGGTCGCGCAGGCTCGCCAGCACGTGGTGGTACGGGGCTTCCGCGACCGTGGTCCCGCTGCCGTCCCGTATCGATTCGTTGACGGCCGTCTCGCACATCAGGGGCAGGTTGCCGAGGGCGAAGGTGGCGGCGAGGGCGAGGGTGTGGGTTGGAGTCGTGGGCGGATCTTCGACGGCAGCCGTGGCCCTCGCCGACTTCGGCGTCGTGCGAACCGGCCCCGTCGCGTCCTGCGCCGTCTCCGCGAGCAGACGCACCAGCGCCTCCCCCAGCTCTGCGACTGTCGCCGCGTCGAGGATGTCGAGGTTGTGGTCGAGGCGGATCCGGCCCGCGTCCGGCGTCATGGTGATCATGAGGTCGAGGTCGGAGTAGCCCGTGCCCGCCGGCAGTACCTCCAGGCCGGTCAACCCGCCCGCGGCGCGTACGTAGTTGAAGTACACCTCCACCAGCGGCGCGTTCGCCCGGTACAGGCCCTGCTGGGCGAGCACCGGCAGTACGTCGGAGAACATCGCCCCCTTGGCCAGGACCCGCTGCAGCCGCCCGTCGGTGCGGCGCAGCACCTCCTCGATGCGCTCCCCCGCGCCCGCCTCGGCGGGGAAGGGCACCGGCACGCCGAAGAAGCCCAGGGCGTCGTAGGCGTCGGCGTGGATGCGGGTGTCGACGGGCACGGCGAGGACGAAGCGTTCGAGTTCGCGCTTCCTGGCCAGCAGGACGGTCAGGGTGCCGAGACAGAAGGCGGCCGGCGTCACGGCCAGTCGGCTCGCGGCGGCCGAGAGGCGGTCCATGAGGCCGTCGGGGATGGGCACGGTGACGCTGCCGGCCCGGTACGAGCGGGTCTCGGGGCGCGGCCGGCTGAGGGTGAGGTCGAGGCGTGCGCTGCCCTGGAAGGCCTCGCGCCATGCGGCGGCCTCGGCCCGGCCGTCGGCTCGGCCGCCGGTCTTTCCGTCGCCCCGCACGTCGGCTTGCTCACCGGTCTCCTGGGCCTCGATCAGCAAGGCGATATCGCGGTTGGTGACAGTGTCGCCGAGTACATTGCCGGACAGCTCGGCGTCGATCTCGCTCGCCACCAGCAGCAGCGACTGCAGATCGCTGACGGCGTGGTGAGCGCCGTACGCGAGCAGTTGGCCACGTTCGCCGCCGTCCAGCAGCTCGAAGCGCCACAGCGGCGCGGCTTCCAGGTCGAACGGAGGTTCAAGAAGCTCGCGGAGCCGGTCGGCGGCGTCGAAGGAGACCTCGTCCGGTACGACCGTCCACCGCAGCAGCGGTTCCGGCAGTTGACGGTGCACCCGCAGCTCGCGCCCTCCCCCGGCCGCGGTGACGATGGCGGTGCGCAGGGCCGCGTGCCGTGCCGTGAGGCGGCCGAGGATGGCGGTCAGTGTCTCGGGGGTGGTCGGCGTGGTGAGGCGTACGGCGAGGCCGACGGCGTGGGCCGCGTCCGGCATGCCGGGCTGGGCGCTGCGCAGCAGTCGTACGACGTCGCGGGTCGCCGGGTGCAGCTCCGTCGCCGGTACCTCGGTGGTGTGCTGCGGCTCGTCGTCCTGTGCCGTGGCCTGCCGTTCGGGCAGCGCCGTGCTCAGGGCCTGGGCGAGGCCGCGCATGTCGGCGGCCGAGAAGACGGTGGCGGCGGGGAGTTCGACGCCGAGTTCTCGGGCGAAGGCGTTGCGCAGCCGCACGAGCATGAGGGAGTCGAGGCCGAGCTCCTTCAGAGCCGTGGTGGCCGAGACCTGTACCGCGCCGCCGGCCACCTCACCGACTCTCGCGCGTACGTATGCCTCCAGGCGTACGGCCCGCTCGGTCTCGGTCTTCGCCGCGAACACCTTCTTGACCAGGTCGTCCGTGCCGGGCGTACCCGTGGGGACGGTGACCAGGTCGGCCAGGATCGGGCGGGTGCGGGCCGCATCAGGGTCCAGGGACAGCATCTCCCAGTCCAGGACCATGGGGGCGAGCTGGCGACGGGCGGTGCCCAGCACGCGCTCGAAGAGCTCGCCGCCGTCCTGTGTTGAGAAGGCGACCAGACCCGAGCGGCCCGTCTCCGCCTCGCGGACACCGGACTCGGACACCATGCCCACCCCGGACCATGCGCCCCAGTCCAGGCTCAGCGCACGGCGGTCCGTGCGGGAGAGGTGGTGCGCCCAGGCATCGAGGAAGGCGTTCGCCGCCGAGTACGGGCTCTGCCCGGCCGAGCCGAGCAGTCCGGCCGCCGACGCGAACAGCACGAAGTCCGCGGCGTCCGGGGTCAGTTCGGTGAGCAGGGCGGTGCCCAGGACCTTGGGGCCGAGGACGCGCAGGACGCGCTCGTCGGTCAGGTTGGCGATGGTGGCGTCGTCCAGGACGCCGGCCGCGTGCACGACCCCGGTGATCGGGCCGAGTGCGTGTCGTACGGCGTCCAGGGCGGCGGTCAGTCCATCACGGTCGGCCACGTCAGCGCGGGCCAAGTGCACGCTCACGCCCCGCTCTTCGAGTCCCCGGATCCAGGCCATGGCCTCCGCGGCCGGCGCGCTCCGGCTCATGAGGGCCAGCCGACGGGCGCCGCGACGGACCAGGCGCTCGGCGACGACACGCCCGAGACCGCCCAGACCACCGGTGATCAGATACACGCCGTCCGGGGTGGTTGCGCCGTGCCCGGCGTCGTCCGGGCGGGTGCGGGTCAGGCGGGGCACCAGTCGCCCGGCCTCGCGCAACGCGACGAGCCGTTCGTCGTCGGCGTGCCGCAGCTGGGTCCACAGGGCGTCGACGCCGTCCGTCGCGGGGAGATCGACGAGGGTGGTCCTCAGCTCCGGGTGCTCCTGCGCCACCGCGAGGCCGAAGCCCCAGGCGAGCGCCTGCTGGGGCTGCGTCACCTGCGTACTGTCACCCGCTGCTTGGCTGCCTCGCGCCACGACGAAGAGCCGGGGCGCCGTACCCTGGGCCCGCTCGGTGAACGTGCGCACTACGTGGAGGGTACTCAGGCAGCACAGCCGCGCCGCCTCCTCGGCCGTACGGGCGTCCTCGATCGCGGGAGCGTCGAGTGCTGTCAACTGGACGACCAGCTCGGGTGGTTCGCTCGCGAAGGCCTCGTCGAGGAGGCGGCCCAGGTGCTGTGGGTCGGCCGGGTCGAGGACGTAGCGGCCGGGTCCTTCGGCTGCGAACTCCTCGCCCCTGCGGGCGACCACGTACGGCACCGAGGTGCCCAGCCGCTCGACGAGTCGGGCTGCCACGCCCGACTCGTCGGCCAGGATCAGCCACCTCCCCTGCGAAGGGGCCTCGTTGGCGATCGGGCGGGGCTGCCAGCTGGTCTCGAACAGTGCGCCGTCCAGGGGCGAGAGCGCGGCCAGCTCGAACTGCTCAGCTGCCAGGAGGAGTTGGTCCTTGTCGTCGTACAGCCGAAGGTCGAGCGTCGCGGTGTCGCCGGACACGGAGCGCAGTTCGCAGGTCACCCACGCCGGGGTGGAGCGGAGTCCGGTGTGGCGGAGCCGGCCGACCCCGGCCGGGATGAACGCCCGTCCCTGGGGCGCGTCGCCGGGCAGCGCGGCCGTGTGGAAGGCGGCGTCGAGGACGGCCGGGTGGAGGAGATGACCGGCGGCGGGCTTGTCGGTGAGTCGGCCGAGGGCGGTGGATGGGGCTCGGTGGCCCGACTCCAGGCCTCGGAAGGCGGGGCCGTAGTCGATGCCGAGGGCGGAGAGGGCGCCGTAGACGGCGGGCAGATCGACCGGCTCGGTGCATTGCTTGCGCAGCGCGGCGAGTGGTTCGCCTGCTGCGGCAGCGGGCTCGGCGATGGGCTCCGCAGGCGTGCCCGGCGTGACGGCGATACGTCCGGCAACGTGGCGTTCCCAGCGGGCACCACCCTGTCCGCCGCCGGTAACGGGCGCCGAGGCGATGGTGAAGTCCCGGAAGCCGTCGCGGGCGGGTCGCAGGACCAGTTGCAGCCGGGTCGGCCCGGACTCGTCGAGGCGCAGCGCCTGGAGGAACCTGACGTCGGCGAGCCGTACGTCGTCGCCGTCCTGCACGGCGGACGCGGCCTCCAGCACCATGTCGAGGAAGGCGGCGCCGGGCAGCCAGACCTCGCCGGCGACCCGGTGGTCGGTCAGATAGGCGAAGCGGCTGTCGCGCAGGTCCACCTCGCTCTGGAAGAGGTGCCGGTCGGCTTCGTCGCTGGCCTCGACATGTGTGCCCAGGAGCGGCGAGGCGCCGGTCGCGGTGGCCGGGGCGGGTGCGAGCCAGTGGCGTTCGCGGGCGAAGGCGTACGTGGGCAGGTCGACGCGTCGGCCCTCAGGGAACAGCGCCGACCAGTCGGGCGAGTGGCCGCCCGTGTACAACTCCCCCAGCCTGCACAGCAGTACGTCCCGACCGCCGCGCTGGCGGCGCAGCGAGCCGACGCTCACCGCGTCGATTCCGGCGTCCGCCGCCACCGCTTCGATGGACGAGCCGAGCGAGGGGTGCGGGCTCAGCTCGACGAAGTAGCGGTAGCCGTCCTCCAGCATGCGGGTGATCGTGTCCGCGAAGCGGACGGGCTCGCTGAGGTTGGCGTACCAGTAGGCGGGGTCCAGACGGTCGCCGGGCACGGGTTCCGCCAGCACCGTCGAGTACAGCGGGACGGCGGTGCCGGTGCCCCGGATGCCGGACCAATGGTCGAGCAGGTCCTCGCGGAGCGGGGCCATCAGCGGGGTGTGCGAGGCGAACGGGGTCGACAGCGACCGTGCCTCGATCCCCTGCTCGTCGAGGCTCCGGCTCAGCTCGGCCAGCGCTTCGCTGTCGCCGGAGACGGCCGTGGAGTGCGGGCTGTTGACGGCGGCCACGAACAGCCGGCCGGCGTACGGCGCGAGGAGTTCCTCGACGCGCGGGCGCGGCAGTTCCAGGGACAGCATGCCGCCCTTGCCCGCGACCGGTACGACCGCCTGGGCACGCCCGGTCACGACGGCCACGGCGTCGTCCAGGGTGAGGGCGCCCGCGCTGTGGGCGGCGGCTATCTCGCCCAGGCTGTGCCCGACCACGGCGTCCGCGGTGATGCCGAGCGAGCGCCAGGCGGCCGTCAGCGCCGCGTTCACCGCGAACAGCGTCGGCTGCAGATACTCGGTCCGCTCCAGGGGGGTGAACTCCTCCGGCGCGCGCAGCGCGTTGAGCACCGACCAGCCGACGTGCCGCTGGACCGCCTCGTCGATCCGGGTCAGTTCCTCACGGAACGCCTCCGACTGGGTCATCAGGTCCAGGCCCATGCCGGGCCATTGACCGCCGTGTCCGGAGTAGACGAAGGCGACCTTGCCCGTCTGCTCCTCCCGGAACGGCGGCAGCGTGATCCGCCCGGTGGCCAACTCGTCCAGTACGGAGCGCAGTTCGTTCCGGTTCTCGGCCAGGACTGCGGTGCGCCGCTCGAAGTGGGTGCGGTGGCGGGCCAGGGTGTGGGCGAGGTCGGGCAGTGCAGCGGCGCCGGTGTCCTCGGCGAGGTGCCGGGCCAGGGCGGCGGCCTGGCGGCGCAGGCCCTCCTCGCTGTGGCCGGACAGGACGAACAGGCGCTGTTCTGCGGGGAGTTCGACGACGGGTTCCGGCACCGGAGCCTGGACGGCCTCCTCCACGATCAGGTGCGCGTTGGTGCCGCTGATCCCGAAGGCGCTGACACCCGCGCGCCGTACCCGCGCAGCCGACGCGGGCCAGGCCACCTCGTCCCGCAACAGGTGCAAGCCGCTGTCCGTCCAGTCGACGTGGCGGCTGGGCGTGTCCGCGTGGAGGGTGCGCGGGAGGGTTTCGTGGTGCAGGGACTGAACGACCTTGATCAGGCCGATCACGCCCGAAGCTGCCTGTGCGTGCCCGATGTTCGACTTCAGCGAGCCCAGGTACAGCGGGCGCTCGCCGTCGCGCGTGGCGCCGAAGACTTCCGCGAGGGCGTTCGCCTCGATCGGGTCGCCCAGGGTCGTGCCCGTGCCGTGTGCCTCGACGTAGTCGATGTCGTCGGGCCGGAGGCCGGACTGCTCCAGTGCGCGCCGGATCACCTGCTCCTGCGCGGGCCCGTTCGGCGCGGACAGGCCCTGGCTGCGGCCGTCCTGGTTGACGGCGGTGCCGCGCAGCACGGCCAGGATCCGGTCGCCGTCCCGCCTGGCGTCGCTCAGTCGTTTCAGTACGACCATGCCGGCGCCCTCGGCCCAGATGGCGCCGTCGGCCCCATCGGAGAACGAGCGGCAGCGGCCCGTCGGCGACAGGCCGCGCAGCCGGCTGAACTCGACGAAGGTCTGCGGCGTGACCATCAGCGTGACGCCGCCGGCGAGTGCCAGATCGCACTCCCCCGCCCGCAGCGCCTGCGCCGCCAGATGCACGGCCACCAGCGACGACGAGCACGCGGTGTCCACTGTCAGCGCCGGGCCGTTCAGCCCGAGCGTGTAGGCGAGCCGGCCCGAGGCCACGCTCAGCGCGGAGCCCGTACCGACGTAGCCGTCCAGTTGGTCGAGGCGGGTGCCGGACAGGTAGTCGCTGCCGAACATGCCGACGTACACGCCGGTCGTGCTGCCCGCGAGATCGGAGGGCACGATTCCGGCGCGCTCCAGTGACTCCCAGGCGGTCTCCAGCAGCAGCCGCTGCTGCGGGTCCATGGCCGCCGCCTCCTTCGGGGTGATTCCGAAGAAACCGGCGTCGAAGGAGTCGATGTCGTCGAGGAAGCCGCCCTCCCGGGCGTACGACTTGCCCGGCACGTCCGGGTCGGGGTCGTACAGCGACTCGACGTCCCACCGCCCCGCCGGGAACGGTCCGACCGCGTCGCGGCCCTCGGCGACGAGGCGCCACAGGCCGTCCGGGTCGCTCACTCCGCCGGGAGCCCGGCAGGCCATGGCGACGAGGGCGACCGGCTCGTCCGAAGACAGCACGGGCCAGGCCGCGGGCACGGGCTTCTGGCTCCTACGGCCTGTTGTCGCGAGAGCGCCCGCCAGCAGGTACTCGGCCAGCCGGGTGGGCGTGGGGTGGTCGAAGAGGAGGGTGGCGGGGAGCTTGCTGCCGATGCGGGTGCTGATGCGGTTGCGCAGGTCGACGGCCGTCACCGAGTCCATGCCGAGGTCGCGGAGCGGCTGGTCACGACGGACGGACTCCGCCGAGCGCAGGCCCAGCGCGTGGGCGGCCTCCTCGCGGACCAGGGCGAGGACGCGGGCGGCCCGTTCGGGCTCCGGGAGCCGGGCCAGCCGGTCGGCCAGGGTGTGGCTGCCGGCCTGGGCCGAGCGGGGTGCGGGGAGCAGGGAGCGCCACAGTGCTCCCGTCGGCGCGGCGGACCTCAGCCTGGGCAGGTCCAGGGCCCAGGCCACCAGGTGCGAGGCGTCGCGCCGCAGGGACAGCTCGGTCAGCTCGCGGCCCTGCTCGGGGGTGATGGCGCGGTGGCCGAGTCGGGCCATCCGTTCCAGGTCGGCGTGCTCGGCGGCGAGTCCCTCGCCGGCCCAGGCCCCGAAGGAGACCGAGGTGCCGGGCAGGCCCAGGGCGCGCCGGTGGTGGGCGAGCTGGTCGAGGAAGACGTTGGCGGCGGCGTAGTTGGCCTGGCCCGCGTTGCCCACGACTCCCGCGGCCGAGGAAACGAGCAGGAAGAGACCGAGCGGATGGCCGGCGGTGAGCCGGTGCAGGTGAGCGGCGCCGTCGACCTTGGGGCGCAGCACGTGGGCAAGGCGTTCCGGGGTCAGTTCGGCGACGACACCGTCGGCGAGCACCCCGGCGCAGTGGACGACGCCACGCAGCGGCGACCGGTCACCGAAGCGCGCCAGTACGTCCGCCACGGCCGCCTCGTCCGCGACATCGCACATGGCGACCTCGACCTCGGCGCCGAACGCGGCCAGTTCGGCTGCGACTTCGGCGGCGCGAGGATGTTCAGTGCCTTGACGGGACGTCAGCAGCAGGCGAGGTACGCCGTTCTCGGCCAGGACTCGGGCGATGCTGCGGCCGACCGCGCCGAGACCTCCGGTGATCAGCACGGTGCCGTCGGCGGGAATCGCGGCGGCGGGAGGGCCGGATGGCGCGGGACGGGCACGGACCAGGCGCGGTACGAGCAACTCACCTCCCCGCAGGGCGAGTTCCGGCTCACCGGTGGGGGCCACCGCGGTGAGCAGAGACGGTTCGTCAGTGTCGTCCACGTCGAGCAGGATCAGCCCGAGGCCGGGGTGCTCGGTGCGGGCGCTTCGGGCCAGGCCCCACAGCACCGACTGGGCGGGCTCGGGGACGGTGTCCCCGTCGGCGGCCGCGATCGCTCCGCGGGTCACCCAGATGGTGCGTGCGGGAGTCTCGCCGGGCGGGAGGGCGATCAGCGTCTGGAGTTCTGCCAGGCCCTTGGCCGCCAACTCACGTGCTGTGGCGGCCGGTTCGATCTCGGCCGCCGGTCGGGGCCAGAATCGTACGACGGTGTCGGCGCCCTCGTCGGCGACCTGGGCGCCGGCCGCGCGCAGGTCGCGCAGGGCCGCCGCGACGGCCGGGTCCGACTCGTCGCCGTGGACGGTCCATGCGGTGCCGGGCGCCTCGGCCGACCGCTCCGGTACGGCCGCCGTCTGCTCCGGTACGGCCGTCCACGCCACCTCGTACAGGTGCCGGGCGTTCTCCGAGGCGCCGGCCAGGTCGGCCGGGTTCACGGCCCGAAGGCGTACGCCCTCCAGCCGGCCTGCCGGGAAGCCGTCGGCGTCCCACAGGGTGACGTCCAGCGTGAGATCCGTGCCCAAGGCACCGGTGCGGCGGACGGACGCGGTCAGATCCGTCGCGCCGACGGGAGGCAGGACGCAGCGGGCCATCGCGACCGGCAGCAGGACCCGCTGGTCGGAGATGTCGAGAGCAGCGGCGACGTGGAGGGCGGCGTCCAGAAGCGCCGGGTGCAGCGGGTAGGGGTCGGCCGTGTCACGGGCCACGGGCGGCAGTGAGAGGTGGGCGATCAGGGCCCCGTCTCCGGTCGCGGCGGCCCGTCGTACGCCCTGGAAGGCCGGACCGTAGCCGAGGCCCAGCCCGTTCAGTCGCTCGTAGGTGTCCTCGCTCCAGGCCTGTTCGGCCCTCTCGGGCCAGGTCGGAGGTTCGTCGGTCGGCTCGGCGGCCGGCTCTGCGGCGGACGCGGTGGCGTGCAGGGTCCAGTCCGTGGCTTCCGGGCCGCGTGGCCGGCTGTGGACCGTGATCTCCGGCGCGGTCCCGGCGGTGACCACCTCGACGGACACCTCTACCGTGCCGGTGCCGGGCAGGGTGAGCGGTGCGAGGAGGAGCAGGTCGGTGACGTCGGCGGGGGTGTCCGGGCGGGCCACGGCGAGGGCGGCGCGGCAGAGTTCCAGCAGGGTCGTGCCCGAGACCACGGTCCGGCCGAAGACGGCGTGGTCGGCAAGCCAGTCCGCGGTGGCAGGGGACCACTCGTTGCGGAAGGTCCAGCGGGTCTCGTCCGCCGCCTGGAGCTGGATACCGAGCAACGGGTGCGCGGCGCGGTCGAAGAGGCCGGGGGCGGTCGCGGAGGCTGCGGCTTCGATCCAGTGGCGCTGCGCGTCCCAGGCGTACGTCGGCAGATCCGCCGGGGTGGTGTGCGGGACGAGGCGGCGCCAGTCGAGTCGGCGTCCGTGGACGTGGAGTTCGGCGGCGGCGC
This sequence comes from Streptomyces sp. NPDC107528, assembly GCF_055639295.1. NCBI lineage: Bacteria > Bacillati > Actinomycetota > Actinomycetes > Kitasatosporales > Streptomycetaceae > Streptomyces > Streptomyces sp. NPDC107528. The sequence goes on along the minus strand of NZ_JBVKAV010000011.1, from coordinate 83,585 downwards.
GGTCCAGACAGGCGGGGCCGTCCTCGTCGCGGCGCAGCGATCCGACCGCGAACAGGTCCTCGTCGATCGTGCTCAGCGCGGTGAGCAGTGCGGGGTGCGGGCTCAGTTCGACGAAGCAGCGGTAGCCGTCGGCGGCCATGCGCTCGACGGTGGGCGCGAAGCGGACGGGTTCGCGCAGGTTGGTGTACCAGTAGTCGGCTTCGAGTTCCTCGGTGACCGGTTCGGCCGTGACCGTGGAGTACCAGGCGACGGACGTGGGGTGGGTGGTGACGCCGTCGAGTTCGTCGAGGATCGTCGCGCGGACCGGCTCGACCTGGGTGCTGTGGGAGGCGTAGTCGACGTCGAGGCGGCGGACGAAGATCTGCTGCCGTTCGAGGTCGGCGAGCAGGTCCTCCACGGCGTCGACGGCACCGGCGATGACGGTGGAGCGGCCGCTGTTGACGGCGGCGACACCGATCTCGCCGCCGTGGTCGGCGAGGCGGGCCTCGACCTCCACGTGCGGCTGGGCGACGACGGCCATCGTGCCGCTGCCGGACAGCTCGGTCAGGGCCTGGCTGCGCAGGGCGACCACGGCCGCGGCGTCGTTGAGGCTGAGCGCCCCGGCGACGCAGGCCGCGGCGACCTCGCCCTGGCTGTGCCCGACGACCGCGTCCGGCCGTATGCCACGGGCGCGCCACACGGCGGCGAGGGACACCATCACGGCGAACAGCACCGGCTGGACGACGTCTACACGGTCCAGGGCCGGGGCGCTCGCGTCACCGCGCAGGACGGACGTCACCGACCAGTCGGTGAACTGGCGCAATGCGGCGTCACAGCGGTCCAGCTCGTCGGCGAACACCGGGTCCCGGTCGAGGAGATCACGTGCCATGCCGGCCCACTGCGAGCCCTGCCCGGGGAAAACGAACGCCAACTTGCCTGCGGAGACGGTCTGCTGTGGCCCGACCGCTCGCTCGGTGTCGGGCCCGTCGGCGACGAGGGCTCGTAGCGCGGTGAGCAGTTCGTCGTGGTCGCTCGCCTGGAGGACGGCTCGGTGCTCGAAGTGGGTGCGGTGGTGGGCCAGCGTCGCGGCGATGGCAGGGAGCGACGGCTCGGGCTGCCGATCGAGGGTTTCGAGAAGGCGTCCGGCCTGGCCCCGGAGTGCGGGGAGGGTGCGGGCGGAGAGCGGGAAGAGAGTCGTGCCGGGGAGATCTCCAGGCAGTCGGAGGTGCGGCTGCGGCTGGTCCTCGGGCGCCTCCTCCAGCACCACATGGGCGTTCGTGCCGCTGATACCGAAGGCGCTTACACCGGCGCGTCGCACCCGGTCGGGGTCCCTCGGCCAGGCCTGGGCCTCGCCGAGGACGCGGAGACCACTGTGCGTCCAGTCGATGTGCTCGGTCGGGGTGTCGGCATGCAGGGACGCCGGTATCCGCTCGTGGTGCAGGGCCAGCACGGTCTTGATGACACCGGCGATGCCCGCGGCGGCCTGGGTGTGGCCGATGTTGGACTTCAGGGAGCCGAGGCCGAGGGGGCGGTCGGCGGCGCGGTCGGGGCCGAAGACGGCGGCCAGGGCGCGACCCTCGATGGGATCGCCCAACGGAGTGCCGGTGCCGTGCGCCTCAATGTGGTCCAGGTCGCGCGGCTGGAGTCCGGCCGAGTCGAGGGCGGCCCTCAGCACCCGTTCCTGAGCAGGGCCGTTGGGTGCGCTGAGGCCCTGGCTGCGGCCGTCCTGATTGATCGCCGAGCCCTTGACGACGGCGAGGATCCGGTCGCCGTCGCGGCGTGCGTCCGCCAGCCTCTTGAGCAGGACCACACCACAGCCCTCGGCCCACACCACGCCGTCCGCGGCGGCGGAGAACGGGCTGCACCGCCCGGACGGCGACAGGCCGCGCAGCCTGCTGAACTCGACGTGCCCGCGCGGCGTCACCAGCAGCGACGCCCCGCCGGCCAACGCGAGGTCGCACTCGCCGCCGGCCAGGGCCCGAGCCGCCAGGTGCAGGGCGACCAGGGAGGACGAGCAGGCGGTGTCGACGGTGACCGCCGGGCCCTGGAGGCCGAGCGTGTAGGCGATACGGCCGGACGCCACGCTGGACGCCGAGCCGGTGCCGACGTGCCCGTCGAGCTGGTCCAGGGCGGCCGAGGCGAGGTAGCCGCTGTCGTACAGGCCGATGTAGACGCCCGTGGAGCTGCCGTTCAGCGTGTCCGGGACGATCCCGGCGCGCTCGATCGCCTCCCAGCTGGTCTGCAGGAGCAGCCGCTGTTGGGGGTCCATGGCCGCGGCCTCGCGGGGCGAGATCCCGAAGAAGGGCGCGTCGAAGCGGTCGATGCCGGCGAGGTAGCCGCCGCGCAGGGAGTACGCCTTGCCGGTGGCCTCCGGGTCGGGGTCGTGCAGCCCCTGGGTGTCCCAACGGCCCGCCGGCACCTCGGTGATGGCGTCCTCGCCCGTGCCCAGCAGCCGCCACAGGGCCTCGGGATCGTCGGCGCCGCCCGGGAAGCGGCAGGCCATGGAGATGATGGCGATGTCGTCGTCCGGCCCACCGGCGGCTCCCGCCCGGGTGGACGGCGCGGTCACCGCCTGCGCGGGCCCCTCGTCGAACACCGCGCCGGCGAGCGCCGAGATGGTCGGGTGGTTGAACACCAGCGACGGGTCCAGGGGCCGCCCCGTCAGCGCGGACAGCTCGGCGGCGAGCGTCACCAACTGCCTTGACCCCAGGCCGAATTCGGCGAGCGGGCGGTCCGGGTCGACGGCCGGCGGGGTGAGACCGGCCGCCTCGGCGACGGCCGACTCCAGCCAGGCCCGCACTCCCTCCGGTGTGGTCAGGGACGGCTCGAAGGACTGCTTCGGGGACTCGTGCGCAGGCATGTAGACAGGTGTCCTCGTGGATTCGGGGGCAAGCGCTGTGGCCGTACGACGGTGGACCGGGCGGCGTCAGCTCAGGGCGGGCGCGTCGAGCGCGGCGAGGGCGCCGCCCAGGTAGGCCGTGCGGGTGGCGCGGCGCTGGATCTTGCCGCTGGAGGTCTTGGGGATGGTGCCCGGCTGGACCAGGACGACGTCACGCACCGACAGGCCGTGGGCCTCGCCGATCCCGCTGCGGATGACGTCGATGATCTTCTCCGCCTCGCCCGCCGCGTCCGGGGCGATCTCGGCGACGATGACGGGCTGCTCACCGCCGGCTCCCGCGTCGTCCCCTGCCACGGACTCCCCCGGTTCCGCGGACTCCCCGGATTCCGCGGCTTCCACGGAGAACGCGGCGGTGCAGCCGGGGCGCAGGGCCGGGTGGGACATCTCGGCGGTCAGTTCCAGGTCCTGCGGGTAGTGGTTGCGTCCGTCGATGACGATGAGGTCCTTGAGGCGCCCGGTGACGAAGAGTTCGCCGTCGCGCAGGAATCCGAGGTCGCCGGTGCGCAGGAAGCGGCCTTCGTGGCCGGCCAGCGTCGCGCGGAAGGTCTCGCGGGTGGCGAGGGCGTTGCGCCAGTAGCCCTTGGCGACGCTCGCACCGCGCACCCAGATCTCGCCGACGTCGCCCTCGGGCAGTTCCTCGTGCCGTTCGGGGTCGGCGATGGCGACCGTGAGGTCGGCGCCGGGGCGGCCCGAGCTGACGGCCGCGGCGTCGGTCCGGCCGGCGTGCGGGCCGGTTTCGGAGGCCTGGAGCAGGGTGGGCGGGGTGTGGACCGTGCCGCCGGTGACCATGAGGGTGGCCTCGGCCAGGCCGTAGCAGGGGTAGAGGGCCTCGCGGCGGAAGCCGGCCGGGGCGAAGGTCTCGGTGAAGCGGCGCAGGGTGGCGGCGCGTACGGGTTCGGCGCCGTTGAACGCGACGCGCCAGCTGCTGAGGTCGAGGCCGTCGAGGAGTCCGGGGCCGGCATGCTTGAGGGCGAGTTCGTACGCGAAGTTGGGGCCGCCGCTGGTGTGCGGGCGGTAGTGGCTGATCGCGGTCAGCCAGCGCTGGGGCTGCTGCAGGAAGTGCAGCGGAGAGAACAGGGTGGCGGTCGCGCCGAGGTGGACCGTGTTGAGGACGGGGCCTATGAGGCCCATGTCGTGGTACACGGGCAGCCAGCTGACGAACATCTCGTGGTCGTACTCGGCGAGGGCGTCCGGGGTGTGGCCCATGCGCTCGGTGATGACTCGCTCGTTGTCCAGCAGGTTTCCGTGGGTGACCATGACGCCGCGCGGGGCGGAGGTGGAGCCGGAGGTGTACTGGAGGAAGGCGACCGAGTCGGCGGTGAGGTCGGGCTCGTGCCAGGCGGCGGCCGCCTCGTCCGGGATGTCCTCGGTGGCGACGCAGGTGATGTCGGCGAGCTCGGGCAGGTGCTCCACCATGCCCGACAGGGCCGTGATCACCTCGCGGCCGCCCAGGATCACCTTGGCGTCGGCGTCGGCGATGAGCCGCTTCATCCGGGTGAGGGCGCGGTGGTTCTGCGAACGGCCCTGCGGCGGGACGCCCGGTACGGCCACGACACCGGCCGAAAGACAGCCGAGGTAGCCGCAGATGAACTCCAGGCCGGGCGGGTACAGCAGCATCGCGCGGGAGCCGGCCAGGCCGCGCTCCTGGAGCCAGGCGGCGACGGCGTGGGACCGGTCGGCGAGACGGGCGTACGAGATCTCGTGGATCTCACCGTCGCAGTCGCCGGTGGCGAGGTAGCGGTAGGCGGTTCGGTCGGGGTGGTGGGCGGCGTGCTTGGTCAGCAGATCGACCAGTGATCGAACCATGTTGCGAGTCTCACCTGTCTGGATCGGTGGGCGAGGAACTGGAGTTCGAGGCTCAGCCGCTGGATGGACACAGCAGCCCGATCGGCCCGGGCCCCCTTGCCCGACCGTTCGTCCCGACGACTCGCCGAGGAGCGACGACGCTGATCCGCCGACTCCTCACGTCCCCCGTGTGGCTTGCTACCGGCGAGTTGAACGATAGCAACTCCGTTCGGTCCGACGGGCCGAACGGGTGTTAACCCTACGTGTCCGAACACGGCCTGCGCAGTGAAGTACGTCGCACTGCCGATCGGTCGCATCCGGAGGGAACCAGTCCAGGACAGACGAGGGCCCGGACACCACGGTCACCCGGGTGTCCGGGCCCCGCAGTTGTCCGGGCCGTCGCGGTCGGCCTCTCGGTCAGTCGCCGCTCAACCGCCTGCGCAGCAGGTTCTTGCCCAGTTCGGCGCCCTTGCGGCTGTCCGCCTGGGCCTTGCGGAACAGGTCGGCCACCTCGGTGTCCTTGTCGCGTTCCGCGTCCTCGATGTAGGTCTCCAACCGCAGCGCGTTGCTCAGGCACGCTTCGACGTACCAGATCAGGTTGTAGTCCTTGTCCTGCGTACCGGTCACGCCACCGGCCTCGGTGCCACTGGTCATGCCTGGCCTCCTCCGGCGTTCTCGTTTCTGGCCTCACCGAGTACCCGTCGTCCTGCCCGGGCACACACGACACCCCCCGGGGGCAGACAAAGGCACCAACTCCCCTACGCCATAGGCAATACAGACAGTCCCAGGCAGAAGTGAGCAGAGTTCCGGCAGTTGCGAAATCAAGTATCGATCGACCGCGCGAGATCGGTCGATGACGGTGTGTACTGTGCTGCGAACGCCTCGTCCCACGGCTGCGGACCGAGCCCTGCCCGACTGCCCCGAACCGACTTCCTGGGAAACCGACTCGATGATCGAACTACCGGACCTGGCGACCGGCGGTCTCGCCGTCGGCATGCTATCCGCGCTCGCCTTGGGCGGCGGGCTGCTGCACGCACAGCGCCAACAGGCCAGGCAGCGCGCCGAGATCACCGCCCTGCGCCGTCAACTCGAAGGCGTACTGGAGGCGTTCACCGCCGAGGTGGAGCATCTGGCGACGCAGCGCGTCCCGGCCGCCGCCCGCCGGCTGGCTCACCCCCATGTCGCCGTACCGGGTCCGCTCCATCCGCAGACCGCGCAGTCGCCGCTGGGTCCCGCGCTGGATAACGTGCTGAGCGGACTGCGCACCGAGCTGACCGCCCAGCGCACCCGCATCGACGCGGCGGCACAGGCCGGTATGCGCGGGGCGACACGCGAGATCCAGGCGGCCCTGTACCGGTTGCAGGACGCCTTGCGTCAGCTGCAACAGAAGTACGACGACCCGGAGTTGGCGCAGACCCTGTTCCAGCTGGACCACGAGAACGAGCAGTCGCTGCGGCGGGCGCAGGTCGCGGCCGTGGTGTGCGGGGCCTGGGTCGGGCTCGCCCGGGAGGAGTCGCACCTGGTGGAGGCGGTGACCGGCGGCCAGGCCCGGCTCTCGGGATATCACCGGGTCCGGGTCCACAACCACCTCACCGCCGGCACCGCGCTCGTGTCCCACGCCGTGGAGCCCGTCGCCATCATCGTCGCCGAACTCCTCGACAACGCCCTGCGGCACTCCGCGCCGGACACGGACGTCGTGGTCAACCTGGAGCACGTCCATCACGGCGTCTGCGTCACGGTCGACGACGCGGGCCTGGGCATGACCCAGGAGGAACGCGCCCGCGCGCAGCGGCTGGTGGCGGGGTCGGAGCCGATCCTCCTCACCGACCTCGGCGATCCGCCGCGCATGGGGCTCGCCGCGATCGGGCAGCTGACCAGGCAGTTCGATCTGGGCGTGGACGTCTCGTCGCCGTCGCCCTACGGCGGGGTGCGGGCGGTGCTGCGCGTCGACAGTCATCTGCTCAGCCATATCGACCCCGCCGAACGGCCACCTGCGGCGAGTGCGCCACGCTCCACGCGCACGGCCTCCCGGCACGAAGCGACGGTCACTCCCAAAACCGAGGCATCCGTCGACGCTGGTCCCGGAACCGAGGCATCCGTCGACGCTGCCCACGGAACCGGAGCATCCGTCGGAGATGTCCCCGACGCCGAAGCATCCGTCGACGTCGCCCCGGTGGCCGAGGGATCCGGTACCTCGCACGGATACGGCGCCGAGCCCGACGCCGATGCCTCCGACCCCGTATCCGGGCATCACGCCCCGCGCGACACGGGTGGCCTGCCCCGGCGCCGGCGTCGTGCCCAGGTCGCCGCGGCGACGCGTGACATGCCCGCATCGCGGCCCGCGGTGCGCCGGCCGGAGCGGGCCGCCGCCGCGCTGGGTGCGCTGCAGGCCGGTACCGCAGCCGCCCGGTCCGCTGCCGACGAGGACACCGACGACGACACCACCGCCGTACCGAAGACCGAGCCGGAGAGCGAGCGTGCGGCGCAGCGGCCGGCCGAAGCCGCGGCGAACGACACCGAACAGACCGACCATGAAGGGGGAACGGCTCGATGACCAGCCGCGATACGGGAGACACGGCGTGGGTGCTCGATCCGATCCTGCAGGTGCCGCACGTGGTCGCCGCCGTGCTGCTCACGCGGGACGGGCTGGTGACCGGGTACACGGACGCGCTCAGCCGGCCCTCGGCCGAGCGGGTGGCCGCGATCACCAGCACCGTGCAGGCGGCGTGCCGTACGGCGGCTGCCGCGTTCGCCGACCGGGAGGGCGCCGAGGTACGGCAGGTGGTGATCGAGTCGGACCACGGGTATGTGCTGATCGTGCCGACGGACCACGGCACATGTGTGGCCGCCTACGGGGACGAGGAGGTGCGCCTGGACCTGCTGGCGCACCGGGTGCACTCGCAGGTGGCGCGGCTTGGCGAGAAGGCGATGGCCGCCGCGCCCCGAGGCGGCGACGGCGACGCACGGGCATGACGGACCGCCCCGGCGGCCGTCCCCTGGTTCCCGCGTATCTGTCCACCGGCGGTGTGACCCGGCCCAGCCGGCCCCAGCTGGAGCGGCTGTCGGTGCTCACGGGCACCGGCACCACCGCACCGACCGGTCTGCCGGCCGCCCAACTCGCCCTGCTGGACGCCCTGGACGGCGGTTCGCTGACGGTCGTGGAGGCCGCTGCGCTGCTGCGGCTGCCGGTGTCCGCGGTGCGGGTCCTGGCGGCCGAACTCGTCGACCGGGACCTGGCGCTGGCCCGTGCGCCGATCCCGCCCGCCGGACGCTTCGACCCCGACCTGCTGAAGAGAGTGGCCGATGGCCTTCGCGCCCTCAAGCACCACCCGTGACACCGGCGTCCGCGACACGGCAGGCCCGGCCGCGGACATCCACCTGCCCGACTCCGCCCGCGACCTGGTCAAGATCCTGGTCGCCGGCCCCTTCGGGGTGGGCAAGACGACCCTGATCGACTCCGTCTCCGAGATCCGGCCCCTGCACACCGAGGAGCCGCTCAGCGAGGCGTCCGCGCAGGTGGACGATCTCGCCGGGGTACGGGACAAGACGACGACCACCGTCGCCGTCGACTTCGGCCGGATCAGCCTGCCCGGCGGGGTGGTGCTGTATCTGTTCGGCACACCCGGGCAGGAACGCTTCCGGGCCCTGTGGGACGACATCGCGTACGGCGCGCTGGGCGCCCTGGTCCTGGTCGACAGCCGGCGCATCGACGCGTCGTTCGACGTGCTCGGGCTGGTGGAGGAGTCGGGGCTGCCGTACGCGGTCGCCTTCAACGCCTTTCCGGACGCGCCCCGGCACCACACCGAGGAACAGCTGCGCGCCTCCCTGGACCTGGAGGCAGGCACACCGATGGTGACCTGCGACGCGCGGGACGCCGACTCGTCCGTCGACGCGCTGCTCGCGCTGGTACAGCACCTGATCGACCGTCACGCTCCGGAGGACCGGTGACCACCCACTCCCCCGACCTGAAGGCCTTCTCCCGCTCCGCCCCCGTGCGGCTGTGGGAGGACGGCTTCGCGCTGGATCCGTACCGCTACTACGACTCCCTGCGCGCCCAGGGCCCGGTCGGCTGGGCGGAGTTGGCGCCGGGTGTGCCAGCGTACGTCGTCACGGACCGGCGGGCGGCGCTGGATCTGCTGCACGACACGGACACGTTCTCGCACGACCCACGGCCGTGGGAGGCCACGGTCGCCGACGACTCGCCGATCCTGGGCATGATGCGCTGGCGGCCCAACACGCTGTTCGCCGACGGCGAGGCCCACGTGCGCTACCGCACCTCGCTGATCGACACCTTCGACCTGATCGAGCCGCACGACCTGCGGGCGCGCGTGCACCGGGCGGTACGGCTGCTGGTGGGCCGGTTCGGGCCGAAGGGCGAGGCCGATCTGGTGGCCGAGTTCACCCGGCCGCTGATGGCGCTGGTGTTCAACAGCCTCTTCGGGATGCCCGACAGCCAGAGCGACCGGCTCAACGCCGCGCTGGGCAAGCTGATGGAGGGCGGCGCCGAAGCGGCCGAGGGCGAGGCGGAGTTCGGCGGCTATGTACTGGAGCTGATCGCCGCCAAGGCCGCGCGGCGGGGCGACGACCTGCCGAGCCGGCTCCTCGACCACCCCGCCGGGCTCACCCCCGAGGAGGTCACCTGGCAGGTGTTCCTCACCCTCGGCGCCGGACACGAGCCGACGGCCAACCTGGTGTCGAACGCGCTCTCCCGCATCCTCGGCAACCCCCAGTACTACTCCACCCTCACCAGCGGCGCCCGCCCCGTGACGGACGCGGTGGTGGAGGTCCTCCATCACGAGACGCCGCTCGCCAACTACGGCATCCACTACGCCCGCAACTCCGTGTCGTTCCACGGCACGTGGATCAGGGCCGCGGTGCCGGTGGTCGTCTCCTACGGGGCGCTCGCGCACTTCGCCGAGCAGGAGGTCACCGGCGGACGCCACCCCAAGGACGCCTCGCACCTGTCGTGGTCGGCGGGCCCGCACGCCTGCCCGGTCCGGCAGCACACGCTGCTCATCGCCACCGAGGCGATCGAGCGGCTCACGCAGTGGCTGCCCGACCTGGAGCCGGTGCTGCCCCGGGCGCGCCTGACCTGGCGGCCCGGCCCCTTCCACCGCTCGCTGACCTCACTGCCCGTCCGGTTCAGCCCCCGCTCCCCCGACCAGCCAGGAGTTCCGTCGTGACCGTGACCGACCGTATCGACCGCGTCGCCATCGACCCGTTCGGCGCCGACATCACCGCCGAGATGGCCCGGCTGCGCTCCCTCGGCCCGATCGTGCCCGTGGAGCTGCCCGGCGGCATCCCCGCGTGGGCGCCCACGCGCTACGACACCCTGAAGGAGCTCATCCTCGACGCACGGGTCAGCAAGGACCCGCGACAGCACTGGCGGCTGTGGCCCGAGGTAGGCGAACACCCCTCCTGGGGCTGGATCCTGGGCTGGGTCGGCGTGATCAACATGCTCTCGACGTACGGGGCCGACCACACACGGCTGCGCAGGCTGGTTGCGCCGAGCTTCACCCAGCGGCGCACGGAGAAGATGCGGTCCCGTGTGGAGGCGATCACCGCGGAGCTGCTCGACGCGCTCGACAAGGGCGGCGCGGACGACGCGAGCGGCGCGGTCGTCGACCTCAAGGCCGGGTTCGCCCACCCGTTGCCGATGCGGATGATCTGCGAACTGTTCGGTGTGCCCGAGGAGTTGCGGGAGGACACCGCCGGGCTCATCGCGGCCATCATGGACACCTCCGACCCGAGCCCGGAGCACGCCGCGTTCGTGCAGCAGCAGATCGGCACGGTGCTGGGGGCGCTGATCGCCCACCGCAGCGAGCACCCCGGGGACGATCTGACGACCGAGCTGATCCGGGTGCGCGACCAGGACGGTGACCGGCTCAGCGGCGAGGAGCTGGTGTACACGCTGCTGCTGGTGATCGGTGCCGGGTTCGAGACGACCGTCAATCTCATCGGCAACGCGGTCGTCGCCCTGCTGACCCACCCCGAGCAGCTGGCCGCCGTACGCTCCGGGGAGATCGGCTGGGACGCGGTGATCGACGAGACGCTGCGGGTGCATCCGTCGATCGCGTCCCTCCCCCTGCGGTTCGCCGTCACCGACATCGAGATCGGGGGCGTGACCATCGCCGCCGGGGACGCCATCATCACCACGTACGCCGCCGCCGGGCTGGATCCCGTGCACTACGGGCCTGACGCGGACAGCTTCGACGCGTCCCGCGGGGCCGACGACCATCTGGCGTTCGGGATCGGGGTGCACCGCTGCATCGGCGCTCCGCTGGCCCGCGTCGAGGCCCTGACGGCGCTGCCCGCCCTCTTCGACCGTTTCCCCGGCCTGCAGCTCGCTGTCGATGCGGAGGAGCTGCGTCAGGTGCCGTCGTTCATCGCGTTCGGATGGCGGGAGATTCCGGTGCGGCTGCGGGCCTGAACGGTTTCGCGCGCGGGGACGCGACCGGTCCCCCGTTCCGGTCGTGCCCCCGCGGGAAGACGAACCTACGTCGACGACGGAGGCCTTGGGTATCGCATCCGTGCCCGATGCGCCGCCGTAGGGACTCACCTGTGCACAAGTGAGTCCGGAAGGCCCGATTTCGGCGCGGGCAGGACGGGCTGGTCCAGATCGCCCACCGCGAGATGGGCCAGGACGACCTCGTACAGGTCGCTGCCGCCGGCGAGGAGCTGGCGTTCCAGGACGGGTTCCGCGCTGCGGACGTGCTCGCGGACGGTCTGGGCGTGCACGCCCAGGGTCTGCGCGGCGCGTTCGGCGTTGCCGCCCTCGGCGATCCAGGTGCGCAGCGTCCGGCGCAGGTCCCGCGTGTCGTTCTCCAGGCGCGCGAGCACGTCCTGCGCCCAGGTGCGCAGGGCGGGCCCGGCCAGCAGGTCGGGCAGCGAGGCCTGAGCCGCCTGCCCGGAACCGTCGGCGGCGGGTACGTCCGCCAGGCTCACCTGGGTGTTGAGTGCCAGGTGGACCACGGCGCGGGCGGTCACGTCGGAGAAGTCCGTGTGCAGCAGGGCTTCCACCCGTTCCATCCGGGCGCGGACGGTGTTGCGGCTGACGCCGAGGACCTTGGCCGCGCTCACGGCGGTGAACTCGAGGCCCAGCCGAGTGGTGGCGAGCAGTTCGGCGCGGGTGTGGTGCGCGAGGGTGTCGAGGGGGTGCAGGACGCGGGCCGCCCACCCCCGCAGGGGCGCCGGGTCGATGAGGCGCTCGGGGTGGGTGCGTTCGGCGTAGACGGCGGCCTTCTCCGGCCGGAAGTGCGCGACGGCGAGGGCGCTCACCGCCTGCCCGTAGGCGGTGGCCGTGCGGGCCAGGCTCTGCCGGGCGCTGCCGCCGATGAACGTGCGCGGTCGGGGGCCGATCAGCATCCGCAGTTCCCGCGCCGCGGCCTCGCCGGGCGTGACGACGATGACGTGCTCGTCCACCGCCGGGCAGAGCACGACCAGCGCCTGCTCGCCCGTCACCTCGATGCACTCCTCGGCGAGCCGGTCGCGCTCCTCCACGGTGCACTCGACGACGTAGACGCAGGCGGAGTCCGTGTCCAGCAGGCCGGGCCACAGTCCCGCGGCGACGCGCCGCGCCGAGACGGTGTCCTCCACCATCAGGAACTGCAGAATGGCCAGCCGCAGGTCGGACGTCGCCCGTTCGAGCCGGCGCCCGGCGGCGGTCGTCTCGCCCGCCTTCAGCAGCAGTTCGATGACCTGGACGGTGTGCGTGAGGATGTCGGAGCTGCGCCGGTCGAAGGGGGTCTCGCGCGCCACCGCGAGCACGCCCGCCGACGCCGGGTTCGGACACGACACCCGGACCAAACGCAGGTGGCGGCCCTGGCCCTCCCAGGCGGCCGACGCGATGCGGCCGGCGGCGACGGCCGCGACGAGGTCGTCGTCCAGGTCCGGCAGCGTGCCCGCGAGCAGCGCGCCCGTGTCGTCCTGCAGCGAGGCGGTGCCCTGCACGGCGTCGGCGAGCCAGGCGACGACCCTGCCGATGTCCCGTCCGTTCGGCCGCAGGTGGTCCAGCAACTCCTCCGCCCACGCCGAGGCTTCGGCGCTCCTCGCCCCCGTCCGACGGATCCCGTCCTCTCTGCCAGCCATGTCGGCCTTCACCTCGCCCTGCACGTCACTCACGCCATACCGCCCGGGACGTTACCCCACCCGCCCTCATCCACACGGTGCCGGACGGCCCGACCAGCCGAACCGATACATGGACGCACCAGCGATTCGGGTGCCTGCGCAGCCTCATGGCGTCCAGGGCATAGGCTCGGTGAATGGCGAAGTACTTTGACGTGCACCCCGACAATCCTCAGCCGCGCACCATCTCCCAGGTCGCCGACAGCGTCCGCGCCGGTGCGCTCATCGCGTATCCGACAGACTCCTGCTATGCGCTGGGCTGCCGGTTGGGCAGCCGTGACGGCATCGACCGGATCCGGACCATTCGCCGCCTGGACGACCGGCATCACTTCACCCTCGTCTGCCAGGACTTCGCGCAGCTCGGCCAGTTCGTGCGGGTCGACAACGACGTGTTCCGCGCGATCAAGGCGTCGACGCCCGGCAGCTACACGTTCATCCTGCCCGCGACGAGGGAGGTGCCGCGCATGCTCCAGCATCCGAAGAAGAAGACGGTCGGTGTGCGCATCCCCGATCACGTCGTCACTCATGCGCTGCTCACGGAGCTCGGGGAGCCGCTGCTGTCCAGCACGCTGCTGCTGCCCGACGAGGACGAGCCGATGACCCAGGGCTGGGAGATCAAGGACCGGCTCGACCATGTGCTGGACGCGGTCGTCGACTCCGGGGACTGCGGCACCGAGCCGACGACGGTGATCGACTTCTCGGGCGGCGAGGCAGAGATCGTGCGGAAGGGAGCGGGGGACACGTCCCGGTTCGAGTAAAGCCGTCCCCAAGTGGGCGGGGGTGCCGCGGCCCGTTTGTGTGGTGCCTGAAACCATGTGCCGACGACCCGGTTCCGCCGGGTCGGCGACCCGTTGTCCGTGGACCGCGCAGAGAGGCAACCCCATGACCTCCGTACAGGGAACAGACGTGGACGTCCCCACCGAGGACGGTGCAGCCGACGCCTACCTGGCCCACCCGGGCGACGGACTTCCCAGGCCGGGGGTCCTCCTCTACCAGGACGCCTTCGGGCTGCGTCCGCAGTTGCGGTCGATGGCCGACCGGCTCGCGGGCGCCGGGTACGCGGTCCTCGTGCCGAACGTCTTCTACCGGCACGGGCGCAGCCCGGTGTTCGATCTGCCCGAGTTCATCGACCCCGCCACGCGGCCCGGGCTGTTCGACAGCATCGGCCCGGTCATGCAGTCCCTGACGCCCGAGTCGGCCGTGCGGGATGCCGGCGCCTATCTGCGCTGGATGGCGGAGCGGCCGGAGTTCGCCGACGGTCCGGTCGCCCTCACCGGCTATTGCATGGGCGCGCGGCTCGCCCTGCGCACCGCCGGCGCCTATCCGGAGCGGGTGGCCGCCGCGGCCGGTTTCCACGGCGGGCAGCTGGCGACCGACGCGCCGGACAGCCCGCATCTGGCCGCCGAACACGTCACCGCGGAGCTGTACTTCGGCCACGCCGACGCCGACCACTCGATGCCTCCCGAGCAGATGGAGCGCCTCGCCGCCGCACTCACCGCGGCCGGGGTCCGCCACCGGTACGAGGTCTACGAGGGCGCCCACCACGGATACACGCAGGCCGACACCGCCGCGTACGACAAGGCCGCGGACGAGCGGCACTGGGCGGCCCTGCTCGATCTGCTGAAGCGGACGTTGTGAGTATCGGTCCGCCGGAGTTGGAGACCAGGGTGCCGGTGCGCCGCTAGGGTCCGGGTGCAGCGAGTGAGTCACGAGGAGCTGAGACATGGTCGGTCTTCCCGGCGCGCGTTGACGTTGTAGGCCGTTTCCGGCCCGTCATCGCGTGCTGCCCCTGATGTTGCGGCACAGCGAGCCTTCCTCTGCCTGAACCGTCGACGCACCTGTGGTGCGCCGGGTGACGGCCTCGTTGTCGACAACCCCAGGGATCCCCGTGCCGTCCGCTTCCGCTTCCGCTTGCGGCGTATCCGATTCCGGTCGCCCTGCTCCGACGAGCCTGTGGCGGAATCCGGACTTTCGTGGACTTTGGCTGGGCCAGACAGCCTCCCAACTCGGCGAACACGCAAGTCTGGTGGTTCTGCCGCTGTTCGCCGTCCTGACACTGCACGCCGGTGCAGGCCAGTTGGGCGCCCTGCGTGCGGTGGGGCAGGCGCCGATCCTGTTGCTCTCGCTCTTCGTCGGCGCGTGGGTGGACAGCTGGCGGACCCGCACGACCATGGTGCTCACGGACGTCGGCCGGGCGCTGGCCCTGGGCGCCGCCGCCCTGGCCGGGCTCTTCGGCTGGCTCGGCCTGCCCGGCCTGCTTGCGCTCGCCTTCGTTGTCGGGGCGCTGTCCGTGTTCTTCGACGTGGCCTACCAGGCGTCTCTCGTACGACTGGTGGAACGCGACCACCTGGTGCGAGGCAACAGCGCGCTCGAGGGCAGCCGGTCCGCGGCGCAGATCGGCGGTCCCGCGCTCGGCGGTGCGTTGGTGTCGCTGCTGTCGGCGCCGATCGCCGCCGCCTCCAGCGCGCTGTTCTTCGCGCTGTCGTTCCTGTCGATTTGGCGGATCCGCCGACCCGAATCACTCCCCGACCGCCCGGGCCCCCCTCGGGTCTGGCGGCTGATTCATGAGGGCCTGCGTTTCGTCGCCCGGAGTACCGTGCTTCGGACCGTGTGCCTGGCCTCGGCCGCCTTCCAGTTCTCCTTCGCGGCCATGATGACCGTCTATCTGCTTTTCCTGCCGCGGGAACTGCACCTGTCGGGCACCGTCGTGGGGCTGGCGCTCGCGGCGGCGGGACCGGGTGCGCTGCTGGGCTCACTGCTGGCCGCGCGTCTGCCGGGCCGGTTCGGTCATGGTGCGGTGCTCGTGGGAGCGGCCGCACTCGGCGACGGCGCGTTCTTGTGGGTGCCCGCGCTGCACGGCTCCTCCGCCGCAACGGTTGCCGCTCTCCTTGCGGTCGGCTTCGTGTTCGGGTTGGGCGGCCAGTTGGTGAATGTGACGGTCATGGCCGTCCGGCAGGCCGTCACTCCGGACGGGATGCAGGGCCGCGCGGCCGCGACGATCACGTTCGTCGGCGGGGGGTTGACCCCGCTCGGTTCCCTGCTCGGCGGACTCCTCGCGGAGGAGTGGGGGCTGCGCACAAGTCTTCTGGTGACGGCGGCAGGCATGCTGCTGTCCCCGGTGATCATGGCGCTGTCCCCACTCGCCCTCCTGGGACGCGAACTTCCGGCCGCGCGCGAGGCGCTGCGGGAACCTACTGCGCCGGTGCGGGCTTGGTGGCGTGGACGATGGCGGAGTGCATACCGTCGGCGACCGGGTGGGTCGGGGTGATCTCGACGTCCGTGAAGCCCGCGGCCTCCAGTCCCTGCCGGTATTCGGCGAAGGACAGGGCGCCGGCGATGCAGCCGACGTAGTCGCCGCGCTCGCCCCGCTGCTCCGGGGTGAGGGCGTCGTCGGCGACGACGTCGGAGACGCCGATGCGGCCGCCGGGCCTGAGGACGCGGAAGGTCTCGGCGAAGACGGCGGGCTTGTCGACGGACAGGTTGATCACGCAGTTGGAGATCACCACGTCGATGGTGTCCGCGGGCAGCGGGATCGACTCAATGGTGCCCTTGAGGAACTCGACGTTGGTCGCGCCTGCCTTCCGGGCGTTGCCGAGCGCGAGTTGGAGCATCTCGTCGGTCATGTCCAGCCCGTACGCCTTGCCGGTCGGGCCGACGCGGCGGGCGGAGAGCAGGACGTCGATGCCGCCGCCCGAGCCGAGGTCGAGGACGCGGTCGCCCTCACGGAGGTCGGCGACGGCCGTGGGGTTGCCGCAGCCGAGGGAGGCGGCCACCGCCTCGGCGGGCAGGGCGTCGCGTTCGTCGGCGGCGTAGAGGGTCGAGCCGAAGTTCTCGTCGACCTCGACGGGCTGCGGCCCGCAACAGGCGGTGCCGCCCCCGGTGACCTGTACGGCAGCTTCGGCGTATCGCATGCGGACGGTTTCACGCAGGTCAATGGACTGCTCAGTCATGTCCGGCTCCTGGGTGACGGGGCGCGGTCACGCCCCGGAACGGCTTGTATTGACGTTCTTTGATGCAAGCTTGCGCCTTGGATCGAAAAACGTCAACATAGAGCCATGTCGAATCAGGAGCTCGCGGTGATCGGCCAGGACACGGACGGCGACTGCTGCGGTCGGCTCGCGTCCGCGCCCTTGGACGACGAGCGGGCGGCGGAGCTGGCCAAAGTGTTCAAGGCGCTCGGGGACCCGGTCCGGCTGCGCCTGCTGTCGATGATCGCCTCCCGGGAGGGCGGCGAGGTCTGCGTCTGCGAGATGACGCCCGCGTTCGACCTGTCCCAGCCGACGATCTCCCACCACCTGAAGCTGCTGCGCCAGGCGGGCCTGATCGACTGCGAACGCCGTGGCACCTGGGTGTACTACTGGGTACTGCCCGGCGCGCTGGACAGGCTGGCCGGGTTCCTCGCCACCCCGCAGGCCGGTCAGGTCCCCGCATGACTGCCTCGCTCGGCCGTCGCACCACCGCGGAGGCACTCGGGACCGGGCTGCTGGTCACCGTCGTCGGCTCCGGGATCCAGGCCACCGCCCTGTCACCCGACATCGGCGTGCCACTACTCGCCAACTCCCTGGCCACCGTGTTCGGCCTGGCCGTGCTGATCACGCTGCTCGTACCCGTCTCCGGCGCGCACTTCAAGCCGGCCGTCACTCCGGCCGCCTGGTTCACGGGCCGCCGGGCCGGCACCGGGCCGTCCCCACGAGAGGTCGCCGCGTCGTCCCCGCACAGGTGGCCGGGGCGATGGGCGGGGCGATCCTGGCCGACGCGAGGTTCGCGAGACCCCTGGTGCGGTTCTCCACGCATGAGCGATTCGCCGGTCACCTGTGGCTGGGCGAAGTCCTCGCCACGGCCGGGCTGATCCTCCTCGTGCTGGGCCTGGGGCGCATCGGCCGTGTCTCGGTGGCCCCGGCGGCCGTGGCCGCGTACATCGGGGCCGCGTGCTGGTTCACCTCGTCCACGTCGTTCGCGAATCCCGCGGTGACCGTGGGACGTGCCTTCACCGACACCTTCGCCGGGATCGCCCCCACCTCGGTGGCCCCGTTCGTCGCCGCCCAACTGGTCGGCGCCGCACTGGGACTGGGCGCCGTCGCAGTGGTGTACGGCCGCCACCCCGTCCCAGCCCACAATGCTGTCGCCGCCGCGCACAGCGAGCGCGAACTCTCCCCCTCCTGAGCCGCCGCCGCGTTTCCTCACCCACCTCGCGGGCGAGCGGATCGAGGTTCGCTCCGCCGGATCGGCGCCCGGAGCAGGTGAACCCGGCGGTAGTCGAGGCGATGACCGAGGTCGGGATCGACATCGCCGCGCAGACCCCGAAGCTCCTCACGGTCGAGGCCGTAGAGGCCTCCGACGTGGTGATCACCATGGGGTGCGGTGACGCCCGGCCCGTCTTCCCGGGCAAGAGCTGTCTCGACTGGCAGCTCGACGACCCCGCCGGGCAGGGCATCGAGGCCGTTCGCCCGATCCGCGACGCGATCGAGGAACGGGTCCACGGGCTGATCTCGGCGGTGCTGTCGCCTCACCCGGGTTCACCGGGGCCGTCACTGCGAGGTGGGCGTCGGAGGGTGGTGCCGTTCCCACTGCCAGGTCCACAGAGCGGAGAGGCGGTGGTCGTGCTCGTGACCGGGGCGGAAGAGCGAGCCGACGCGCTCGATCGCCTGTTCGGTGCGCGCGTCGCCCTCCGATCGGCAGGCAAGGCCGGCCCAGGCGAGGGTAGTTCCGCCGTTCCTGGGCCGCGACCGGATTTACGTAGCGCTCCCGTCCTCGCCACCGCCCCCGCTGCCGGCTACTTCAGGGACTCGAAGTAGGCCTTCTGCGCCGGGTAGTACTGCTCGAATTCGGGCTGGGGCCCGCCCGTGCGGCTGACGGTGAGCATGTCCAGGTAGTACTCCCAGCCCGGGCCGGTCTCGCCGAGCTGTTCGGTGGAGGTGAGGTGGTGGATCAGCCGGAGCTCGGTGGTGCCGTCAGCCTCGGCCAGGACCAGCTCCAGGGACCAGGAGCCGACGGCGTCATCCGTCATGACGGCGAGTCGGTGCGGAGGTTCACAGGCCTCGATCCGCATCGGGTACCAGGGCGCCGACTCCTCGAACACCAGCTGCACCTCGACGGTCCGGCCGGGTCCGGCCTCGCCGCGCCAGGGGCCGAACCAGCGGGCCGTGCGCTCCGGTTCGGTGACACTCGCCCAGACGTCGTCGACGGGGGCACGGTACGTGCGGGTGATGATCAGGTCGTACCCCGTCGGGGTGGGTACGAGCTGCCCGGTGGGTTCAGGGTTCATGCCGTGTCCTCCTGGTGCGCGGTTCGCGGGGTGTCGGCGGGGGTCGAACGGGTGCGGTCCCTGCGCGTCCGGTGGACCTCGGTCTCCAGCGCCGCGAGACGCTGCGACCAGTCGGACCGCTGGGTGTCGAACTGGGCGAGCCAGGCGGTGAGAGGACCCAGCCGGGAGCGGTTGAGCGAATAGCGCCGATGACGTCCGGCCTGCTCGTCCCGGACGAGGCCGCTCTCGCGCAGCACGCGCAGATGGCGGCTCACCGCCGGCCGGCTGATGGAGAACCCGGCGGCGATGTCGCCCGCCGTCAGAGGAGCGTGTCGCAGCATGACCAGGATCTCCCGGCGCACGGGATCGGCGATCGCGTCGGCCACGTCCGTCAGTTCGTCCACGAAGAAAGCGTAACCCATCGGTTACGCATCTGCGCGGGCAGCAGGGCTGGAGGCTCGGGTGGACGAACTGAGGACCCACGAGGTGCGTGGCGGGCGCGAGCGCGGATATGCGTCACCGGTGGGGCGGGCGCAAGCTGGTCGTGTGCCCGCTTCGTCCGCCGGCACCTGACGTGTGGGGAGAACTCGGATGACATCGATGGCGCACCTGCCGGAGGTGGTGTCGCGCGAGGAGTGGGTGGCCGCCCGTAGGGAGCTGCTGGCCAAGGAGAAGGAGCTCACGCGGGCCCGCGACCGGGTCAACGCCGAGCGGCGGCGGCTGCCGATGGTGCGCGTCGACAAGCCGTACACCTTCGAGGGGCCGGACGGGCAGGTCGGCCTGCTCGATCTGTTCGAGGGGCGGCCCCAACTGGTCATGCACCACTTCATGTGGACCTACGACATCGACGCGGACGGCACCGAGCACCCTCGCGACACGGGCTGCTCCAGCTGCTCCTCCGCGGCCGACCAGTTCCCCGCCAGGCTGCGGCAGCTGCACGTCCGTAACACCACGCTGGCTGCGGTGAGCCGGGCGCCGTACGCGAAGCTCGCCGCGTACCGCGAGCGGATGGGGTGGACGTTCCCCTGGTATTCGTCCGCCGGCAGCGACTTCAACTACGACTTCCACTCCACCGTCGACGAGCGGGTCGCACCGGTTGAGGTCGACCAGCGCACCGAGGACGAGCTGGCCGAGGTCGGAATGCCCTGGTCGGAGGCCATGCGCGGCGACTATCCGGGGATCAGCGCGTTCCTGCGCGTCGGGGACGACGTCTTCCACACGTACTCCACGTTCGGCCGCGGCATCGAGGAGTTCCACAACGGCTACCCGCACCTCGACCTCACCGCGCTCGGCCGCCAGGAGGTGTGGGAGGAGCCGAAGGGCCGCGCGGAACCGCTCGGACTGCAGGTCGGCGGGCCCGGCTTGCGGCTGCCCGACGAGTACGACGCCTGACGTCGACGCGACATGCCGAGCGCCGCCCGACGGTCCTTCCGTCAGGCACGCGGGGTTACCGTCGGCGGCATGGACGGTGATCGCCGAGGCTGGCTCGCGTGTGTGCTCAGCGGGGCGGTGTTCGCCGTGTGCATGGCCGGCACCACGCTGCCGACTCCGCTGTACGGCCACTACCAGGACAAGTTCGGCTTCTCCGAGCTGACGGTCACCGTCGTCTACGCCGTGTACGCCTTCGGCGTCATCGGCGTGCTGCTGCTGGCGGGCAATGCCTCGGACGCCGTGGGGAGGCGTCCGGTGATTCTGACGGGACTGGGATTCGCGGCCGCGAGCGCCGTCTGCTTCCTGTGCGCCACGGGGCTGGGCTGGCTGTACGCGGGGCGGCTGCTGTCGGGGCTGTCCGCAGGCCTGCTCACCGGGGCCGCGACGGCGTACGTGATGGAGCTGGCTCCGCAAGGCGGCGCCTCCCGGGCCACCTTCATCGCGACCGCCGCCAACATGGGCGGGCTGGGCTGCGGTCCGCTGCTCGCCGGAGTGCTGGCGCAGTACGCTCCGTGGCCGCTGTACCTGCCGTTCGTCGTGCACCTCGCGCTCGTGGCGTGCGCGGTCGCCGTGCTGGTGCGGCTTCCGGAGACCGTACGGGAGCGGCGGTCGCTGCGTACGGTGCGGCCGCAACGGCCCAGCCTGCCCGCGCAGGTGCGCACGGTGTTCGCGCCGGCGGCGATCGCCTCGTTCGCGGGTTTCGCGCTGTTCGGGGTGTTCACGGCGGTCAGCCCGGCGTTCCTGGCCGAGTCCCTCCATGAACGCAATCACGCCGTCAGCGGGCTGGTCGTCGCGCTGGCCTTCTTCGCCTCGACCGCCGGGCAACTGGCCGTCGGCCCGGTCGGGGTGGGGCGATCGCTGCCGCTGGGCTGCGCCGTGCTCCTCGGCGGGCTGGCGCTGCTCGCGGGCGCATTGTGGTGGGATCTGCTGTGGCTGGTCGTGCTGAGCGCGATCGTCGGCGGGGTCGGGCAGGGGCTGTCGTTCCGCGGGGCACTGTCCGCGATCGCCGCGGCGGCTCCGGCGGAGCAGCGGGCGGCGGTGATCTCGACGCTGTTCGTGGTGGCCTACACGGGCATCTCGCTGCCGGTGATCGGTGTGGGCTTCCTGACGGAACCGATGGGGTTGGAGGGCGCGGGCCTGGTGTTCATCGCCTGCATGACCGTGCTGGTCTCGAGCGCGGCGGCCTTTGTGCTGCGGCGGCCGGTTCCGGTGGGGACCTGAGCCTGTGCGGGCGGGATGCGCCGCACAGGTCCGTGCCGGTCCGTGGCAGCTACGCGCTTTCCGGGGCCGGCAGGGATGCGAGCCATCCGGTCAGCAGTTCGTTGGTCTCCTTGGGGCGTTCCTGCTGGATCCAGTGGCCGCAGCCGTCGAGGACATGTGAGGAGCGCAGGCCGGGCAGGGTCGCGGGGAAGGCCTTGATCGCGTCGGCCAGCCATGTGGTCGAGGCGTCCAGCGCACCGCCGAGGAACAGCGAGGGCTGGGTGATGGGGACGCCGGTGTGGGCGGCCAGATCGGCCCAGTCGCGGTCCATGTTCCGGTAGCGGTTCAGGGCGCCGGTCATGCCGGTCCGTTCGAACTCTCCCGCGTAGACGTCCAGGTCCGACTCGTCGAGCCAGGAGGGCAGTCGGCCGGCGGGGAACCTGTCCCGCAGTGTGCCGCCGGGGCCGACGAAGTGCGGGTCCGGGGCGTCGGCGGCCGGCCGGGTGTCGGCGGACAGTGCGGCGTAGAAGCCCGCGAGCCAGCCTCGTACGTCCGGCTCGATCTCGGCCTCGGCCCGGCCGGGCTGCTGGAAGTAGGAGACGTAGAACTCGTCCGGGCCGCCCAGTTGCGCGAAGACCTCGCTCGGCTTCGGGCCGCCGGGCGGGGTGTAGGGCACACTCAGCAGCCCGACCGCGCGGAACACGTCGGGTCGCAGCAGCGCGGAGTTCGCGGCGATGGTCGCGCCCCAGTCGTGCCCCACGATCACCGCGGACCGTTCACCGAGGGCCTCCACCACGGCGACGTTGTCCTCCACCAGCTCCAGCATCCGGTACGAGTCCACCGCCTCCGGCCTGGAGGAGCGGCCGTAGCCACGCACGTCCATGGCGACCGCGCGGTATCCGGCCGCTGCCAGCGCCGGCAGCTGGTGGCGCCATGAGTACCAGGTCTCCGGGAAGCCGTGCACGAGGAGGATCAGCGGACCCGTCCCCTGTTCCACGAGATGGAGCCTTCCGGCGGGAGCGGGTACCAGGCGGTGTGTGGCGTCCGTCGTCTGGGCGGGGTTCGACATGGTCTCCTCCGGAAGTGCCGGTCGGTGGGTGCGCCGGCTTCGCGGCCGCGGGAGGCAGGGCGAGGCCCGGCGCATCGTGCCGCCATCGTGGTGGCGGGTGCCCCCGCGTCGCGAACCTCGTTGCCGGTTCGGCAACATCGGCGCTCGGGCGTCCGGTGCAGGCGGGCGGCGTCCACATCACGCCTCACCTTGCCGGGCACGGGAGTTGACCGGCCTCCGGATCGTCGGCGGCGGCCCGCTCAGTCCTGCGGCCCCCGATCCGGCCGTGCCGACAGTCCCCGGCGCAGGCACTCGGCCAGCCGGGTGGCGATGGTGCCGTCGGGGTCGAGGCGAGGGTTGAAGATCGTGACGTCGAGGCCCACTGCTCGCGGGTCGGCCAGTGCCGTACGCAGCACGCTCTCCAGCTCTTCCCAGGTCAGTCCGCCGGGAAGGTGGTAGTCCACCGCCGGCATGATCGCGTCGTCCAGGACGTCGACGTCGAGGTGGACCCAGAACCCGGCGCTCGCGCCGGCGGTGAGCCGGTCGACCGCGCCGCGGGCCGCCATGGGGGCGCCGGCGGCGCGCACGCCGTCGAGGTCGATCGCGTGCAGCTCGGGTGGCAGCGGCTGCATGCCGGCCTGGGCCGACTCTTCGGCGTCGCGGAAGCCGAGGGCCACGACGTCCTCGTCGCGCAGCAAGGGGCCGAGGCCTTCGAGGTCGGTGAGCAGCCGGGGGCCGCGGCCCGTGGCCAGGGCGAGGTCCATCGAGGCCGCCTCGCCGTACGGCTCGGCCGAGGGCTGGTAGAAGTCGGTGTGGCCGTCGAGGAACAGCAGGCCGTGGCGTCCGCGGCGGCGCAGGGCGAGGAGGTTGCCGAGCAGGATGCTGCAGTCCCCGCCGAGCACGACGGGGAAACGGCCGTGGTCGAGGACGTCTCCGACCGCGTCGGCCAGTCGGGCGGAGTACTCCGCGATGGCCCGGGGGTTGAGGACTCCGGTGACGGGGTCCCGCGTCGGGTCGTAGGCGGGCGGTTCGACGCGGCCGGTCCGTACCGCATCGAGACCGTTCAGGAGGCCGGCGCCGAGCAGCGCCGTCGGCAGCTCCTGGACCCCGGACGGCCGCAGGCCGAGGACGGACGGTGCCTCGATGATCGCGAGCTCCTGCATGTCCGGCCCTTCCGTCACTGCCTGCCGCCGCTCCCCCCACTCCATCTCTGCCACAGACGGTGGACGGCCACCACTTGTGGTCCGCCAGTGATACACATTTCAACGGCTACCGGCGGTAAAGGCTTGCTTTACACATCTTTCACACGTACACCTTGCTCCACAACTGGCCAGAACTCTGGGGGGAGTTGGCTTATGGAAGGCACGGTGGACGGGTTCCGCTATGGTGCGGTGACCCCGGTTGCGGCCTATTTGATGGCCTGCCTGGGAGGGGCGTTAGGACTGCGGTGCATCGTCCGGTCCTTGCTCAACGAGCATTCGTGGCAGCCGGGTTGGCTCGCGCTCGGCGCCGCGTCGATCGGCTGCGGCATCTGGACGATGCACTTCATAGCCATGATCGGCTTCGAGGTCGAGGAGACCCGGATCCGCTACGACGCGGACCTCACCGTCCTCAGCCTCGCCGTGGCGATCGTCGTGGTCGGCGTCGGCGTGTTCATCGTGGGCTATCTGGGCGCGGGCAGGGGCACACTGGTCGGCGCCGGCGTCGTCACGGGACTCGGCGTGGCGGCCATGCACTATCTGGGCATGGCGGCGCTGCGCCTCGACGCCGCCATCCGGTACGACATCCTCACCGTGGGTCTCTCCGTCCTGATCGCGATCGTCGCCGCGACCGCCGCTCTGTGGGCGGCCGTCACCATCCGCGGCTTCCTGACGAGTCTCGGCGCCAGCCTGGTCATGGGCGTGGCCGTGTCCGGGATGCACTACACCGGCATGGCCGCCGTCAGCGTCCATCTGCACGGCACCACCGGCGCGTCGTGGGCCGGCGGCTCGTCGTCCTCGCTGCTGCTTCCGATGCTCCTGGGACCGATCGTCTTCCTCGTCCTGGCCGGTGTGGTGGTGATGTTCGACCCGCTCCTGGTCCTCGGTGAGGGCGAGCGCAGCCGGCCCGGCACAGCACGGTGGTCCGGCACCGACCAGCGCCCCGGCAGGCAACGGCCCTTCCGTGACAGCGAGTTGAGGGCTCCTGCCCACACCCCGCACCCCGACCGGGAACCGTACGCCCGCAAGCGGTGACCCCGGGAGCGGGAGCGCGGCGACGCGCCGGGTCCGCGCTCCCCCCTCTCGTCCTTCTCTAGATCATTGTTACGGTGCACCGGTGTCTGACTCCTCACGCGATACCGCCGAAGGCGCCGGCTGGGGCGCCCCCGAACTCGGCACGTACAAGCGGCTGATGCCGCCCAGGGTCGAGAAGATCTCCTGGCTCGACCCCAAGATGCTGTGGGCCGCGCGCAACGGCGTGCTGGCGTCCTGGTTCGGGGACCCCACGGGCCGTACCCGGAGCCGTTGGGTGGCGCAGCGGACGGCCGCCGGCGCTCCCGCCGACAAGGTGATCCGGCGCGACGACCCGGACCGCTTCTCGTTCCTCGTCATCGGAGACACCGGCGAGGGGGACGATCCCCAATTCGCCGTCGTACCCGGCTTTCTGAAAACGGGTCAGGACACCCGGTTCGCGGTCCTCGCCAGTGATGTGATCTATCCGGTCGGCAGTG
The DNA here is from genome assembly GCF_055639295.1 of Streptomyces sp. NPDC107528. Lineage (NCBI taxonomy): Bacteria > Bacillati > Actinomycetota > Actinomycetes > Kitasatosporales > Streptomycetaceae > Streptomyces > Streptomyces sp. NPDC107528. The sequence continues at coordinate 58,165 of NZ_JBVKAV010000011.1, read as the reverse complement.
CCGACGACTACGGCACCAAGTTCTTCCGGCCGTACCAGGACTACCGGGCGCCCATCTACGCGATACCGGGCAACCACGACTGGTACGAGGACCTCGGCGCGTTCATGCGAGTCTTCTGCGACGACGCCCCGCCACTCGCGCCGGAGCCCGCGCCGCGTCCGCTGAGCCGGGCCCGGCTGCGGTCACTGCTGTGGCACCGCCCGCGCCAGGGTGACGGCCACCATCTCGCGGACGCACGGAAGTTGAGGTCGGCGGAGGTCCAACAGGCCGTCCAGCCGGGGCCGTACTGGGCGATCGACGCCGGGCCGGTGCGGATCATAGGCATCGACACCGGACTCCTCGGGACCATCGACGCCGAACAGGGCGCGTGGCTGCGCGAGGTGTCCAAGGACCCCCGCCCGAAGATCCTCATCACCGGATCGCCGCTGTACGTGGACGGCGAACACCATCCCTGCGCGATCGAGGGCGGCGGGACCGTCGACGAGATCGTCCGTGATCCGGCCCACCGCTATGTCGCGGCGATCGGCGGTGACATCCACAACTACCAGCGCTATCCGGTCCGGGTGGACGGCCGCACGATCCAGTACGTGGTCGCGGGCGGCGGCGGTGCGTTCATGCACGCCACGCACACCATCCCGCGGGTCGACGTCGCGAACGTCACCGAGAAGGAGTTCCGCTGCTATCCGCTGCGCGGCGACTCCCTGGCCTTCTACAGCAAGCTGTACGGCCGCAGGCTGCGACTGCGTCGCTTCTTCACCGTCACCGAGGCGGAGGCGGCGGCCGTCGTCGCCGAGCGCCTGGGCATCCCGCTGACCCGAGCCCAGCAGACCACGACCCGCATCACCTGGCGCACCCGTCTGGTCGCCAGTCTGCTCGGGGCCGGCCGCCGTCCGGACCGCACCGCACGGTTCCGCCTGCCCGTGCGCAAGATCTACACGCAGCTGTTCTCACCCAGCTCGGCGACCTACAGCCCGCCGTTCTTCAAGTGCTTCCTGCGCCTGGACGTCACACCGGAGACCGTCCGCCTGCGCTGCTACGCCGCGACCGGCAACCGTGCCCAGGAGGTGGACCCGCCGGTCGAGGACGAGGTCACGATCCCCTTGCGCTGATCGCGAGAATGCACTGATCGCGGGCATGCACTGATCGCGGGCGGTGGGAACACCGCGGGCGTTGATCGAGTTGGCAGTGCTATACGCCATTGAAGGTTCAATGAAGCTTCCATGATGGAGGGCTCATGCCGTCGACCTCACGCCCGCTGCGCAAGCTGGGTTTCCTCACCATCGGGCTGTTCGACGAGGCTGATCCGCGCCGCGGTCACGAGTCCACGCTGGAGATCATCGAGCTGGGCGAACGGCTCGGCTTCGACAGCGCATGGCTCCGCCACCGCCATCTCCAGTACGGCATCTCCTCCCCCGTCGCCGTCCTGGCGGCGGCCTCGCAGCGCACCAGCCGCATCGAACTCGGCACCGCGGTGATCCCGCTCGGCTGGGAGAACCCGCTACGCCTCGCGGAGGATCTGGCGACCGTCGACCTCCTGTCGGGCGGCCGCCTCAACCCGGGCGTGAGCGTGGGCCCGCCGATGCACTACGACCGGGTCAAGGAGGCCCTCTACCCCGACACGGCCGACGCCGAGGACTTCGGGTACGAGCGGGTGCGGCGGCTGCTGGACTTCGTGCGGGGCAAGCCGGCCACGGACTTCAGCGGAGTCGAGGGCTTCGAGGCCGCGCGGCCTCAGCCGCACATCGAATACAGCTCGGACCGCGTGCAGCCCCAGTCCCCCGGCCTGGGCAGCCGGATGTGGTACGGCGGCGGCAGCCTGCGTTCCGCCCAGTGGGCCGGCGAGCACGGGATGAACTTCCTGACGAGCAGCGTCGTCAAGGCCGAGGGCCCCGAGGACACGGCGGCGGCACCGGACTTCGCGCAGATCCAGCTCGCCCACATCCGCGCCTTCCGCTCCCATCATCCCGACGGCGAGAACGCCCGTGTCTCCCAGGGCCTCGTCGTCATCCCCACCGACTCCGCCACGCCGAAGCAGCGTGCGAAGTACGAGGAGTACGTGGCCGAGCGGACCCCGCGGACCAAGTCACCGCAGGGTCCGGCGCGGCTGCTGTTCGCGCCGGACCTCGTCGGCAGCTCGCAGGAGATCGCCGAACGCCTCCACGCCCATGCCGCGTTCCGCGAGGTGGACGAGGTGGCGTTCGCGCTGCCCTTCACCTTCGGGCACGAGGACTATGTGCAGATCCTCACCGATCTCGCCGGCCGGCTCGGGCCGGCGCTGGGGTGGCGCCCGGGAGGATGACCCGGTCGAGCAGGTGCAGCGGGGCGGGCCGGATTCCGGCGGCCTCGGCCGCCTCCCAGTGAGCGAGGGCTCGGGGCAGGTCGACGAGGCCATGGGTCAATGGCAGTTCGCTCTGCGGCCGGCCGCAGGCCCTGAGGTGGGCGTGGAGCAGTGACTCAAGTCGGCACGAGGCCATGGTCGCCGGAATGCCGGACCGCAGGGCGAAGCCGGCGCTCGCCACGGCCGGCAGGTCCTCGCTGAGCCGGGTCCGGGTCGAGTCGAGGGCCAGCAGGCCACCGCCGATGACCAGCACGTCCTGCTCCCGGCTCATCCGGTCCAGTGCCCTCCCGGTGTCGAAGCAGTGCGGGAAGGAGTCGTCGACCACGATCGTGCCGGGGCGGAGCCGGTCGACGTCCAGCAGGGTCGACGCGCCGCTGACGGCAGTGACGATCACGTCGGCCTCGTAGACCTCAGCGGGCAGCGTCAGCCCCGACTCCACGACCCGCACGGGCATCGCCGCAGGCGGATACTCGGACGCCAGGTCCGCTGCCAGCCGTTCGAGTCGCGGGGTGCTGCCGGGCAGGTCGCACAGCAGCAGCCCGGCCGGTGGACCGGATGCTGTCGCGAGCAGCAGTCGTAGGGACGAGGTGCCGATCGAGCCGCATCCGACGACGGCGAGGGAGAGATCGTCGAGGCGACGGTCGGTCGCCGCGAGCGCGGCGTGGACGGTCTTGACCACGGCGACGGTCGTCGACGCATGTCCGGTGGTGATCTCCGCGCCGGCCGTGGTCTCCCGCAGGACGTCGTAGCCGTAGCCGGTGAGCGACGGGATCATGCCCGCCAGCGAGACGCAGCGGGCGCCGAGTGAGGCGGCGTGCTCGACGGCTCGGGCGGTGCGGGCCGCCAGGTCGCCGGCCGGGGCCAGTTCGTCGGCGAAGAGCGGAAGGGCGACGAAGCCGGAGCTTCCCAGCGGGGTGCCGGTCTCCTCCAGCAGGCGGGGCCGGCCGTCCGGGAACAGGAGCGCCCGGATCTCCTCGCGCCCGAGGCCGGGGCTGTCGTACGGCAGGCCGGCGAGGGCGGCGAGGTGGTGGGGCGCGGGCAGGTAACCGACGAGCGCGGCGTCGAGGTCGGGGCGTCGACGGCGGTCCTCGCGTGCGGGGGTGGGGAGGGCATCGCTGAGCGCGTCCCGCAGTTGCCTCCGCATCTCCTCGGCGAACCCGGTGACTTCGCCCGACGTCAGGGCCGCCGCCGGAGCCCGCACGGTGATGCGCAGGCCTTCACCGTCCGCCAACGGCCGCACGGCGAGGAACACATCGGTGCTCACCGGCGGAGGGGCGAGGGAGGTGTCGGACTCGTCCGCGTGCAGGGTCAGGCCCGCACGGACCTCCTCGGAGCCGAGGGACGTGAAGTCGAGAAAGGTGAAGAAGAACTGGGCGTGGCACGGCAGTCCGGCCGCCGTGCGCACGTCGCTGGGGCCTTCGGCCCTGGCCAGGTCCGTCTCCGCGGCCAGACGCCGCAAGTCGTCGGCGAAGCCCGGCTGGTGCCCTCCGGAGCTTCCGGGAAGGGCCGGGCGCAGCGCCACCGCCTGCGCGAACGGGCCGAACAGCCGGTGTGCGTCCGGGGTGGATTCCTCACGTCCGGTCACGGCGAGGCCGAGCATCAGGTCGCGCTGTCCGGTGAGTTCGGCCAGGGCGCGGTAGTACGCGGTGAGCAGCGGTGCGTACAGGGTGCGGTGTGCCGCTCGGGCGAGTCGGCGCAGTCCGCCGGTCGTGGCGGTGTCCAGGGTGAAGCCCGTGGTGTGGAAGGCCGGTTGGGACCCATGGGTCTCCCGGGTGGCCGGCCGGCGCAGCGCGGGGGGTCTGTAGGGCGCGCGGAGGCGGGTGCGGTAGTCCTCGGCCCCGGGTCCGTCCGGTCGCGGGCGGGCGGTGGACAGGGCTACGTGGTCGCGGAAGGTGCTGTCGAGCGGCGGCAGACCGTGCGGGAGACCGCGGTCGAGGCGGTCGTACGCGGTGAGCAGTTCCCTGGCGAGGAGCGCGGCGCTGAAGCCGTCGCCGATGAGGTGGTGTGCGTGCACGACGAGCACGTGCTCGCCGGGTGCCACGGTGAACAGCCGCAGCCGTAGCAACGGCCAGGCCCAGGGTTCCAGTCGGCGCCCGGCCTCCTCGGCGATCCGCCGCTCCAGCAGGTCCGGATGCGCGAGGGTCTCCGTCTGCACGGGCAGGCGCAACGAGTCCGGCAGCTCCTGCTGAACCGGCGGACGGGCGCCCGCGGGGAAGACGGTCCGCAGCATCGGATGCCGCGCGACCAGCACGTCGACGGCGCGCTGGAAGACGTCATGACGCAGCGGCCCGCTCACCCGGAAACGGGCGAGCCAGCCGGAGCCCGCGCCCGGGTCGATGGTCTCGGCGAGCAGGAATCCGCGCTGGGACGGCGTGAGGGGGTAGGGGCCGGCGAGCTGCGGGGACGCGGAGTCCGGAGTCGAATGGGGCGACGGCTCGGGGACGGGAGTGTCGGCTGCCGCATCGAGAGCCGCCGCGAGTGCGCTCAGTGTGCGGTGGGTGTAGACCGTCGTCGGCCGTGGGACCGCGGGGAGTTGCTCGCGCAGGCGAGCGAAGAGTTCCAGGACCATGATGGAGTCCCCGCCGAGTTCGAAGAAGTCGTCCTCGCGGGTCACGTCCGGTACGTCCAGCAGAGCCGACCAGACGCGTGCAACGGTGTGCTCGGTCGCAGTGACGGGCGGGGTTCCGGGCTGCACACCCTGATCGTCGACGACGCCGGAAGCATCCGTGCTCGTCGTCCCCTCGCCCTCGCGCGCCAGCCGGTTGCGGTCGACCTTGCCGGTGCCGGTCAGGGGCATCAGCGGGAGCGTGCGGATGCGTCCGGGCAGCATGTACGGCGGCAGGACACGGGAGAGGAAGGCGCGCACCTCGCGTGCGTCCGGCTCGGCCGTGCCGGACCGGGGTTCGAGGTACGCCACCAGGCGTCCGTCGATCAGCAGGACGGCGGCGCGTGCGATGTCCGGGTGGGCGAGCAGCGCGGCCTCGACCTCGCCGAGTTCCACACGGTGGCCGCGGACCTTGACCTGGTCGTCGAGGCGGCCGAGGAACTCCAGTACCCCGTCCGCGGCGCGGCGGACCCGGTCGCCGCTGCGGTACCAGCGGCGGCCGTCGCGCTCGACGAAGGCCCGCGCGGTCAGCTGCGGCTCGCCGAGGTATCCGGCTGTCAGACCTGTTCCGGTGATGAGCAGTTCACCGGCCTCGCCGGGGGCGCATGGACGCCCGTCCTCGGTGACGACGGCCAGTTCGGTCCCGGCGACCGGCCGGCCGATGGGCAACTGGCGTACGTCGTCGGCCGGTCGGGCGTCGATGACGTGGCAGGTGGCGTTGATGGTGGTCTCGGTGGGCCCGTACAGGTTGGAGATCCTGTGCTCCGGTCCCCCGCAGCCGTCGATCAGGTCGAACCAGCGGCGTACGTGCGCCGCGGGCAGCGCCTCGCCGCCGACGTGGACCCAGCGCAGTGCCGACAGGTCCGGGGGCGTCCCGTCCTGCCTCGCGCGGATCTCGGCGGCGGTCAGCAGCCGCTCCCACAGCGTCGGCACCGAACTCCACACCGTGATCCGGTCGTTGACGATCCGGTCCAGCAGGGCTTCCGGGTCGCGGAGGAGGTCGCGGGTGAGGGTGTGGACGGTGGCGCCGACGAGCAGCGGTGCCAGCAACTGGCGTACGGAGGCGTCGAAGCAGATGGACGCCGTCTGCACGAGGCGGTCTCCGGGGCGGTAACCGAAGGCGGCCAGTGACCAGTCGAGGTAGTTGAGCATGGACCGGTGGGTGATCGGGACGGCCTTGGGACGGCCCGTGGAACCCGACGTGAAGATCACGTAGGCGATGGCGTCCGGGTCGGCGGGCGGCGGCTCGTTCGGACACGGCTCGGTGGGGGGCCGTTCGTCGGCGGCCACCGGTGTGATGCCGTCCAGCGCGGCGACGGCATCCCGCGTCGCGGCGTGGCAGACCACTGCGCCGACCCCAGTGCGCTTCACCTGGTCCCGCAGCCGTGTCACGGGATGGGTCGCGTCCATGGGCACCCAACCGGCGCCCGCACGCAGGATGCCCACGACGCCGACGACCGTGTCCGGGCCCGGCTCGGTGAGCAGGCCGACCAGGTCGCCGGGGCGTACGCCACTCGCTCGCAGCCGGCCCGCGAGGGCGCCGGTGGCGGCGTCGAGTCCGGCGTAGGTGAGCGTGGTACGGCCGGTGTCCACCGCGACGGCTCGCGGTGTCGCCCGGAACTGCGCACACAGTCGGCCGACGATCCCGGCGTCGTTGTCGTGCCGCTGCTTGGGGATCAACTGACCGGCCGTGGCCCGCAGTTCCTCCAAATACTCCCCCGCAAGGCGTTCGACGGTCTCGCGTCGGAAGAGCTGCGCGGGGTGGTTCCAGGAGAGGCGCAGGGTCGCGTCCGACTCCCAGCACAGCAGGCCGAGCCTGGTCGCGGCGGAGGCGGTGGCCGCCGCGGTCGGGGTCACGGTGACCGGCCAGTCCTGGCCGTGGCTCACCGGGAAACGGGCGAAGCTGAAACCGGCCGGGGCGACCGTGCGCGGGGCGGGGCCGGTGGTGGGCAGCAGCGCGGCGATGTCGGGGCTGGCGAGCGTCGCGTGGGACTCCGCCTCCCGCCAGATCCGCTGCAACCGCCGGGCCAGTACGGTCACGGGCTCGGCCCGGGTCGACGGCGGCGAACACGGGCAGGGTGTCGGCGAGGGGGCCCACGAGACGGTCGATCCCGGACAGGGCCGCCTCGCGGCGGGCACGCGCCACGTTCACGGCGACGGCCCCCTGTCCGCTCCAGCGGGCGAGGCAGCGGCCGTACACCGCGAGGAGCAGATGGAAGAGGGAGACCTCGTGGCGGGCGGCCACCTCCCGCAGCGCCGCCGTGAGTGAGGCGCCAACGGTGGTCTGGTGGTGGGTGAGCGGCGGCGCCGGGAGTGCCTCCGGGTCGCCGTCGTAGGGCAGGGTCATGGAAGCGGCCGTCGCGCTGTGCTCCGCGATGCGGTCACGCCAGTACTGCTGGTCCCGGGTGAAGGCCGGGGACTGGCGGTCGGCGCCGACCAGGGCGGCGTAGTCGGCGAAATCGGCCCGCGGGGCGGGGAGCTCAAAGGACCGGTCGTGGACGAGCGCGGTGTAGAGCGACCACAGCTCCTCGCACAGGACCTTGAGGCTGAAGCCGTCCGCGGCGCTGTGGTGCACGACCAGCAGAAGGTGGGCGAGGTGCTCGTCCCTGCGGTCGTGAACCAGGACGGCGCGCGCCGGATCCTCGGCGGTCAGGTCGAACGGGCGGTTGTACAGCCGCTGTTCGAGGTCGGACAGGGACGGCACGGTGTCGTCCGGCTCGTGCACCTCGTACCAGCGGGGTGCCCGGTCGGTGGGCTCGGCGGGCACGGTGTACTGGCGCGGCGGTGAACCGTCTCCCGTGATCCGCAGACGCAACATGGGGTGGCGGGCGGCGAGTTGGGCGAGGGCTCGGCCGAGGAGGGATGGGTCGAGGGGGCCGCGGACGGTCTGGCGGATGTAGCCGTAGGAGGTGATGCCCTCGTACAACTCCTCGGTGGTGAGGAAGGCGCGCTGGAGGGGGGTGAGGGGGTACGGGCCGTTGTCGTGGGCGCGGTGCACGGTGGCGGGCGTCCGGGAGGCTTGCGGGTTCTGTGCGCCGAGGTGGGCGGTCAGTTCGCCGACCGTTCGGTACTCGAAGAGCAGGGTCGCCGGCAGGGGGAGCCCGAGTTCCCTCTCCAGGCGGCGGGCGAGGTCGACGGCGGTCAGCGAGTCCAGTCCGAGACTGAGGAACTGCTCGTCGTCGCCGATGTCCTCCGGGGCGCGGTGCAAGGCCTCGGCCAGCAGGCCGCGTATCAGGGCGGCGGTGCGAGTCGGATCGGTCACGGCGGGGGCGTTGGCCGACGACCGAGGCGCGGCGAAAGGCGAGGCTGCGGCCGGTGACGGGCGGGTCACGGCCGGCGGGCGGCCCGGAGCGGCGGCCACGGGCGTCCGCGCGGGGCTCACCAGCACGTGCGCGGCACCGGTCGCGACGGCCGTCCGCAGTCCCGCGATCGCGGCCCGCGTGGTCATGGGACTCAGCCCGCGGGCGCGCAGCCGTACCTCGGCCGGTGACCCGGCGGCCAGTCCCGCGTCCGCCACCGGACCGAACCCGACCGCCAGCCAGGGCCGGCCCGCCGCGCGCTCGGCGGCGGCGAAGGCGTCGAGGAAGGCGTTGGCGGCCGCGTAGTCGGCGAGCGCGCCCGCCAGGCCGGGCAGCACCGAGGAGACCGAGGAGAAGGCGACGCATACGGCCGGCTCCTGGCCGTGCCGGCGCAGCGCCTCGGCGAGCAGCAGCGTGCCGCGCACCTTCGCGGCGAGCGTCTGCTCGATCTCCGCGTCGGTCTTGGTGCGGAGGGTGCCGGGCCGAACCGTACCGGCGGCGTGGAACACCCCGTCCAGCGGGGGCAGGGTGGCGAACAGCGCGTCGACGTCGGCCTCGTCGGAGACATCCGCGGCGTGGTACCGGGCCCGGGCGCCGTGGGCCCGGAGATCGGCGAGCAGTTCGTCGGGGACGCTCCGGGAGCGTCCGGTGAGGATCAGTTCGCCTGCGCCGCGGGCCGCGAGGTCGCGTGCGAGGGCGGAACCGAGCCCTCCGGCACCCCCGGTGATCAGGTACGCACCGTCCGGCGGCAGGTTCTCGCGTGCCGCCGATACGTCCGCCGCCTGGGCCGGCGTACGGCCGAGCCTGCGCCCGGAGCGCCAGGCGACCGCGCCCTCGGCGCCGGGCTCGTGGGCCGAGCACAGCTCACGTTCCAGGGCATCGACCTGCGCGTCGAGCGGGTCGCGGGACGACAGGTCGACGCTGCGGGCGGCGAGGCCTGGGTGTTCCTCCGGGAGTGCGAGGGCGAAACCGTGCAGGAGTGAGTGCGTCGGGCGCGCCGACTCCTGCGAGACACCGGTGACGTACGCGTCCTCGGTGGCCACCAGGAGGCGGGAACAGTCGGAAGAGAGCAGGTCGAGTGCCTGGCGCAAAGCGGAAATAGCGGGGCCCGGGGACTGCGAGCCTCCGTCGTCGGCGCCCGCCTCTTCTCCCAGCAACACCAGGACATCCGCCGACGTCCCGGTCGGCCCGGGGGACCTCAGTACGGTCACCCCACGGTCGGTGAGCCTCTCGGCGAGGGCCCTGCCGAGTGCCCGGTCGCCGCCGATCAGGCGCACGACGCGGGGCCCGGCCGCGGGCGTGAGCGGTGCGTCCCTCCAGTCGAGGCGCCGCACCACAGCAGCCTCTTCGGGCTTGCTCGGCCAGAAGCGGGTGCGCTGGAAGGGATACGTCGGGACCGGCACCGCGGGGCGGTTGCCGGCCCGGGTCGTCCGGTCCAGAGCCGCACGATCCAGGGCAGCACCGCGCGTCCACAGTCGGCCTGCCGTCTCCAGCAGCGCCCCCGCACTGGAGGGGTCCGCGTCACGGTCCGGGACGGAGGAAACTCCTGCCGCCGACACCGAGACGTCCGAGACGCCCTGCGCCCTGGCGACGGCGCGGACAGCCCCGACCAGGGTGTTCCCCGGGCCGAGCTCGACGAAGGTGTCGTACCCCTCCTCCAGAAGCCTCGCCACGGCGGCACCGAACCGCACCGGCTGGACGGCATGCGCCTGCCAGTAGGCGGGCGTGAGATCGGGCCGCCAGTCGCCGGTGACCGTGCTCAGCATCGGAACGGCCGCCGGCTTGACCGTCAGTGTCTTGGCGGCGTCCCCCAGTGGATCGAGGACCGGCTCAAGCAGCGGTGAGTGGAAGGCGTGGGAGACACGGAGCCGGCGTGCGGCCAAGCCCCGTATCCTCAGGTCCGCGAGGGCACGGTCGACGGCGTCCTCGGCGCCCGAAATCACCACCTGCCCGGGCCCGTTGACGGCGGCGACGCTCAGCGAGCCGCCGGACGCGGCGACGAGCTCGGCGACGGTGTCCTCGTCGCCCCTGACCGCGGCCATGGCTCCCGGGCGGGCCCGTTCGCCCACCAGCCGCCCGCGCTCCGCGGCGAACCCCACCGCCTCGTCCAGAGTGAGCGAACCGGCGACACACGCCGCCGCGATCTCCCCCACGCTGTGTCCGGCCACCGCGTCGGCCGACAGGCCCCACTCCGCCAACTGCCGGGCCAGGCCCACCCCGAACGCGACGAGCAGCGGCTGGGCGACCTCCGTTTTGGCCAACTCCTCGGGATCCATACGGGGGTCGAGGCACCACTCGGCGAGGGAGCGCCCGCGTATGGGGCCCGTCAGCGAGGAGGCCTCGTCCAGGACGTCCCGGAAGACCGGGGACGTTCGGTACAGGGTGCGTCCTTGACCGGCCCGCTGTGCACCCTGGCCCGGGAGGAGGAACGCCGTCCGAGGGCGGGACCGGGCGACGGTGAAGTCCGCTGTGCGGGCCGCGTCGAGGCGTTCCGCGAGGTCGCCGTCCGCGACCATGGCGAGACGGTGAGGGCCGTCGTCGCGCGCGGAGTTCACGGTGGCGCAGACGTCCGCCTCGTGCAGGTCCGGGTTCGTGCGGACATGGGCGGCCAGATCGGTGGCTGCTGCGCGCAGGGCGTCGGCACTGCGGGCGGACAGCGTGAGCAGGTGCGGCCCGTCGGCGGCCGGACTCGCGGAGGTTGTCCGTCGAGGCGCCTCCTCAAGGACGGCGTGGGCGTTCGTGCCGCCGAAGCCGAATGCGTTGACGCCCGCGATCAAGGGCCCCGACCCTTGGGCCCGCAATTCCCGCTGCTCGGTGACGAGTTCAAAGCCGGGTGCGACGCGTCGCAGGTACGGCGCGGCCGGCATGGTGTTCGGGGAGGGCGGGACCTGTCGATGTTGGAGCGCCAGGACTGTCTTGACCAGGCCCGGCATGCCCGCGGCGTTGAGCAGATGCCCGATGTTCGCCTTGACCGAGCCGAGCAGGCGGGGCAGCCCGTCCGCGCGGGGCGGGAACGCATGCCCGAGCGACTGTGCCTCGACGGGATCGCCGACCGGAGTGCCGGTTCCGTGCGCCTCGACGTACGACACCGCTGCGGGGTCGATACCGCACTCGCCGTACGCCTGTGTGATGACCTCCCGCTGGGTGCGCGGGTTGGGGGCGAGCAGGCTCAGCGACCGGCCGTCGTTGTTGACCGCGGTGCCGCGCACGAGGGCGAGGACCGCATCGCCCGACCGCTGCGCGTCGTCCAGGCGGGCGAGGACGAGGGCGGCTCCGCCCTCCCCGGGCACGATTCCGTCCGCGGTGGCACCGAAGGGGCGGCTACCGCCCGTCGGGGAGAGCGCGCCGGCGCGTTCGAGCAGTCGGTGGCCGGTCGGGGTGAGGGCGAGTTGGACGCCCCCGACGACGGCGATGTCGCACTCGCCGCCCTGGAGGCTGCGGCGGGCCAAGTGGAGTGCCACGAGCGCAGAGGAGCAGGCGGTGTCCACTGCCAGGGCGGGGCCGTCGAGGTCGAGTGCCTGGGACAGGCGGGCGGCGATCAGGTTGGGCAGGTTGCCGGTGAGCGCGCCGGCGTGGGCTGCAAGGTCACCGTCCGTGGCGGCGGCCAGGATCTCGCGGTAGCCGCTGTCGCCGACCGCGGCGAACACGCCGACCTTGCGGCCGGCCCGCCGCGGCCCCGCGTAGCCCGCGCGTTCCAGGGCCTCGTGGGCCAGTTCCAGGAAGACCCGGGCTTGCGGATCGGTGGCACGGGCCTCCTCGTCGTCCATACCGAAGCAGGCGGCGTCGAAGGCGGCGGGGTCGGGGAGGAAGGAGCCGGAGAAGCGGGGAGCAGCGCCGGGAGCCTTCACGGACCCGTCGCCTCGGCCCTCGCCGTCTTCGCCGCCCGCGCCGTATTCGCTGTCCTCGCCGCCCACGCCGCCCGCGCCGCCCTGGTGACTGCCTCGGCCCTCGCGGCCCTCGCGGCCCTCTTCTTTTCCTCGGCCCGCGTCCTCCCAGCGGTCCTCGGGGACGGCGGTGACCGTGTCACGACCGGACGCGAGCAGTTCCCAGAAGGCCTCGGGCGACTCCGCACCGGGGAAACGGCAGGCCATGCCGAGCACCGCCACCGGACGGTTTCGCCCAGGGTCCCCGACCGGCTGAATGCCCGGCCCCTCGCCGGCCGGTTGCAACGCCCCGCTGCCGTCTGCGCCCGCCCTCACTCCGGCACCTGACGCACCGTCACGCCCGGTCGGCAGGGCCAGCACATGCCCGGCCAGGCCGGCCACGGTGTCATGGTCGCGCAGCACGCGAGGTTCCACCGTGACGGAGAAGGCGTCCTCGATTCCGGCGAGCACGGCCATCGCCTTGAGGGAGGAGCCTCCCAGAGCGAAGAAGCGGTCGTTCCGGTCGATCGCCGCCGGCGGCAGGTCCAGCGTCCGTGCCCAGATGCCCCGGATCACGTCCTCGATGTCACGCCGCGAGCGCGGCACGGCACGATCCTGCCGACCGCGCTCCTGGTCCCGAGCCTCATCCACCGGGGTCTGGCCCGCGGATAGGGCGACGCCGCGCGCCGCCGACAACCGACCCTCGGCCTCCGCATAGGCACCCGACTCGAACCGCTCACGCATCACCGCGCGCCGCAGCTTGCCGCTCGTCGTCCGGGGAAACGCCCCCGGCGGCAGCGGCAACACCCGTACGTCGTCGTGGCCCAGCGCCTCCCGGACCCGGACCGCCGCCGCGTCGAGCACGGGAAGGGCCGTGTCCAAGGCGGGCCGAGCCCATTGCACGAACACCACGACCCGGTCGGCTCCGGTGTCCGGATCGCTGGACCCGATCGCCGCCACCGTCCCTCCGGGCAGTCCCGGGGTAGCGGCGGCGGTCTCCTCCAGATCGGGGGCGTGGAAAGTTCGGCCGCCCACGAAGACGACGTCCTTGTGGCGGCCGGTGACACACAGTCGGCCCTCGTTGAGGAAGCCGAGGTCGCCCGTCCGCAGCCAACCGCCGTCGAACGCGGCAGCGCTCGCCTCGAACGCCCGGTGATAGCCACGAGCCAGCTGAGGCCCGCGTACCTCGATGTGACCGATACGCCGGTCACCGAGCGGCTCGCCGGAATCGTCGGTGACACGGACCTCGCAGTCCGAGACGGGACGGCCCACGTCCATCAGCTCCACGGCGCCCGGGCCGGGTTCCGCGGGAACGGCCCGGCCACGGCTGAGTGCCGCCCGGTCCAGTCGCAGCGGCACGGCGTACTCGCCGAGCGGGGGCACGGTCACGGCGAGCGTGGCCTCGGCGAGCCCGTACACCGGGAGCATGGCCCTGGCGTCCAGTCCTGCCGTCCCGGCCTTCGCGGTGAACTCCCGCCACACGCGCGGGGCGATCGGCTCCGCGCCGACGAGCATCAGGCGTACGGAGCTCAGGTCCAGTCCGGCCCAGGTACGGTCCGGCACCCGCCGTGCCGCCAGCGCCAGCGCGAAGTTCGCCGCCGACAGCAGGGTCGCCCCATGCCTGGCCGTCGCCTCAAGCCAGAGGACCGGGCGTTTGGCGAACGTCAGCGGTTCCAGTCGTACCTGCTTCAGGCGCGCCGCCATGGGGACGAGGTGGGTGCCGATCAGGCCCATGTCGTGGAAGTACGGCATCCAGCTCGCCACCACGTCGTCAGGTGTGATCGCCATGGCGGTACGGATCTGGCGGAGGTTGGCGAGAACGGCCTCGTGGGTGAGTTCCACGCCCTTCGGGGCGCCGGTGCTGCCGGAGGAGAACTGGAGGAACGCGAGGTCCTGTGGGCAGCGCCGGGGCAGTGAGCGAAGCGGGCCGGCCTTGCGCAGCTCACCCAGGCGCAGCGCGTTCACCGGTCCCGGAATCTCGGCGAGCAGCGCCTCCGTGTTCGCGTCCACGACGACGGCGGGCCTGCCGAGGAACTCCCACACCGGCCCCACCCGACGCGCCTCCGGAGCGAGCGGCACCGGCACGAGGCCCGCCGCCAACGCTCCCCAGAACATCGGCTGGAAGTCCTCGCCGAGACCCGCGAGGACCGGCACGGGCGTGCCGGGCTCCAGACCCGCCGCGTGCAGACCACCTGCCACGCGCAGCGCGTCGTCGCGGAGCTCGGCGAAGGAGACGGTGCGTTCGCCGCCGTCACCGCGGACGTGGACGACGACCTGCCCGGGGGCCTCGGCGGCGGCGTGCAGCAAGAGGTCTACGAGCGTGGCGGTACGGCGCCCGGGAGTCGGCATGCGCTTCCTTCCTCATCGCACGGGGCAGGCCCGCGGACGCGCCCGCCAGGGTCCGGTACCCCCGCAGAGCGTTGTCGATCATTCACCTGTACGACGACGAGTCTCGCCGAACGGTTCACCGGGCAAAATGATCAATTGGTGGCGCCCGTCCTGCCGAGGGCAGCGGTGATGTCCTGCAGGAACGCCGAGACCGGGCCCAGGGTGAGCAACCCGCTGCCGGCTCCGGCCAGTTCGTTCACCGCCGGCGTGAGGGCGGTGTGCACACGTGCCAGGGCCGGCCGGTCGCCGAGGCCCAGGGCCGCTCGGGCCGTGAGACACCACAGGGCCTCCTGGAGGAGGTCGCGGGGTGGTTCGGGGGTGGCGTGGAGGGCCTCGGCGGCCTCGGAGCGGTGGCCCCGGTCGAGGAGCAGCAGGGGGCGCACCCATGGCGCGTATGGGCCCCAGTCCGTCCGGTCGTCGAAGTGCAGTGACAGGTCGTGCCGCACGCGCAGGCACAGCAGCGCGAGCGGCAGCAGGCCTTGGGCCAGGCCCGGCATGCCCGCGCCGTGCAGCAGGGTGGCCGCCTCCTAGTAGGCCGACTCCACCTCCGTCACCGGCGCCCGGCCGGTGGCATCCAGTCGCAGTGCGGCGTACCAGCCGGTGAACACACCCACCAGCGGTGCCTCGTGGCGTACGGCCAGTGCGTCGGCGGCGGCCGCGTGACGGTCTGCCGCGGTGAAGTCGCCGAGGGCGCTCAGGGCTTGGAGCCGGATCAGGTGGCCGAGGATCTCGAACGTGGTCAGGCCGTGGCGGGTGGCGAGCGCGACCAGTTCCGCACCGATCCCGGCGCGGCGCGGCGCCTGTCCGGTGCTGTCGAAGCACTGCATGAAGGCCGCGTTCAGGGCGAACGCCAGCAGCGCCGGATCGTCCAGCCGGCGGGCCATCTCCTCGGCCTGGCGGGCGGCCTGCGGGCCACGGGCATGCGCGGTGCCGCGCGACTCCAGGGCAATCGTGGCCAGCAGCCGGGCCTTGGCCGCCTCGTGGTCTTCGGCGGGCAGGGCGATGAGTGTGCGTTCGGCTGCCGCGACCACTTGTGCCGCCTGGTCCGGGTCGTCGAGGCGGGTCCAGATCGCCGGGACGTCGTAGGCACCGATGACCCGGGCGGTCAGCTCGGCGTCGCCCAGCTCCTCGGCGGCCTTGACGGCCGCGACCCGGTGCTCCCGGGCAGCCAGCAGCCCACCGCCTCCGGTCACAGCGAGGTTGCGCAGCAGACCTGCCGTGGACTCCAGGCGGGCGCGGGCGCCGGGGGCGACGGCACGGTCGTAGGCGGCGGCCACCTGCTCCCAGACCCGGCCGGCGGGGTTGTCGCGCGCCTCGCCGAGGTGGTCGGCCTGGTGGAGGATGTCCGCCTCCAGGGAACGCAGACCGGGCCCCGGGTCGATGCCGAGTTCCTCGGCCAACAGGGCACGCGCCCGACGCAGCACGTCCAGCGCGTCGGCCTGCCGGCCCGTGCGGTACAGCGCCAGGGCCAGCAGGCGCCAGGCGTTCTCCCTCCAAGGGTGCTCGGCCGCGTGCGCCCGAAGGTCGGCGGCGGCGCGGTCGGCCAGGCCGAGGGCCAGCAGCGCCTCGGCACGCAGCTCCACGGCGTGCAGGCGCAGCTCGGTCAGGCGCCGGCTCTCGGTCCGGGCCCACTCCTGCTCCGCGAACTCCGCGTAGGCAGGACCACGCCAACAGCCGAGCGCTTCGTCCAGCCGTACGGCCGCCTCCTTGGCCGGCAGGGCACCAGCAGCGGTGACGGAGTCCTCGAACCGCCAGGCGTCCACCGCGTCCTTCGCGGCGCGCAGGGCGTAGCCCGGGCCGTCGGTGACCAGCAGCCGTGCCGGAGTGCGGGGTGGCCGGTCGGGTTCGAGGGCGCGGCGGAGTGCCGCGACGAAGGTGCGTACGGCGCCCACGGCCTCGGCAGGCGGGTCGTCCCTCCAGAGGTCGTCGACCAGGCGGGAGACAGGCACGACATGGCCCTTGGCCACGAGCAGCCGGGCGAGGACCGAGCGGTGCCGCGGGCCCTTCAGGTCGATCGCGTTCCCGTCCGCGTCCCAGGCCGTCACCGGTCCGAGCACACCGAAGGCAGGCCCCACGTCGTCCACCGCCGTCCTCCTCCCTGGGCACCGCCGCCACGCCGCCGCTGTGCTCATCACCCGCTCATCGGCCGCCGCGAGGATCGAGGAACCCGATCTTCCCGAGGGAGATCCTCCCCCATCGCATCGAAAGGAGCGGAGCCATGCCACCCGTCATCGCCGGCTTCGATCACCACCGCGTCCCCGTCGCCGACGGCGTGTCCCTGCACACGGCCGTCGGCGGCTCCGGCCCGCCCGTCGTCCTGCTGCACGGCTTCCCGCAGACGCACCTGATGTGGCGCCACGTGGCCGCGGACCTCGCCGCCGACCACACCGTGATCTGCCCGGACCTGCGCGGCTACGGCGCCAGCGACAAGCCGGCCGAGACCGACGGCACCGTCTACGCCAAGCGGACCATGGCCGCGGACATCGTGGCCCTGGCCAGTGAACTCGGACATGAGCGCTTCGCATTGGCCGGGCACGACCGCGGCGCCCTGGTGGCCTTCCGTGCCGCGCTCGACCACCCCGCCACGGTCACCCACCTGGCCTGCCTCGATGTGCTGCCGACGCTGGACATGTGGGAGGTGATGCACGGCGTCACCGCCGCCGTCGGCTTCCACCTCTATCTGATGGCGCAGCCGCCCGGCCTGCCCGAACGCATGATCAGTGCCGCGCCGGACGACTTCTTCGGCCACTTCCTCGACATCTGGACGTCCGACCGGCGGGCCGTGCCGGACGAGGTCCGCGACGCCTACCTGGCGGCCTGCCGCGAGGCCGTGCCCTCGATCGTCGCCGACTACCGGGCCTCGGCCGGCGTCGACATCGAGCACGACCGGGCCAACCGCGCGGCCGGAACCACGCTCCGTATGCCGGTCGGCGTGCTCCAGCAGGACTGGGGCGCCGCCCTCGGCTTCGACGCCGTCGCGCTGTGGCGTGCCTGGGCGCCCGATCTGCGGCACACCACGGTCACGTGCGGTCACTTCATGGCCGAGGAGGCGCCGGACGAGATCGTGAAGGCGCTGCGCGACCTGATCGCCGGCTGAGCGCGCCGAATGTGCCGAGCCGACCGGGGGCGTTGGCTACCAGCGCCCGGGTTCGGTCCCGGTGATCGGCTCCGACGGTTTGCCGTCCACCCCCACCGGCACGTCACCGGCGAGCATCACCCGGTGCATGGTGCGGGGGAAGCCGAGGTGGGCGTTGTCGCTGGGGGCGAGGTGGATGGTGGCCCGGTTGTCCCAGAAGGCCACGCTGCCGGGCTCCCAGCGGAAGCGGACCGTGTACTCGGGGCGGGTCGCCTGGTCCAGCAGCATCTCCAGGACGGCGGCGCTCTCCGCCCGGGAGAGATCGGCGATCTGCTCGACGTAGTAGCCGTTGACGTACAGGATCCGCTCCCCCGTCTCTGGGTGGACCCTGACCAGCGGATGCAGGGTGGCGACCTGATGGTCGAGGAGATGACGGACGTACGCGTCGTCGCCGGGCCGGGGCTGGTAGCCGACGCCGAGGCGGTGCTCGGCCCGCAGTCCGTCCACGAACTCCCGCACCGGGCCGGACAGACCGGCGTAGGCGGCCGCCAGGTTCGACCAGGTCGTGTCGCCGCCGTACGGGGGTACGGTCTCGGCGCGCAGGATCGTCGCGGCGGGCGGGTCGACACGGGCGCCGTGGTCGCAGTGCCAGCCGCGCACCAGGGTGTGGCGGCGGCGCCGCAGCCACTCGTCGTGCTCCATGCCGAACTTCCCGCCCAGCTCCAGCCGGTCGGCGGTCGTCTCGATCTCGGGGAAGTCCGCCGGGGAGGCGCTCCCCCGCTTGCGCAGGACGACGGGTTCGCCGAACCGGCGCGCGAACGCCACCTGCCCGGCGTGGTCCAGCCGCTGCCCGCGGAAGAACACCACCTTCCAGCGCAGTACGGCCGCCCGGATCGCGGCGACCACGGCGTCGGCCGGCTCCGCGGCCAGGTCGACGCCCGTGATCTCCGCCCCGATGTGTCCGGCGACCGGTTTCACCTCGATCCCCGCGAACTGCTCCGTCCCGTCCGCTGTGGCCCTGTCCGTCGTCATGCCTGCTCCGTCGGTCGTCCGTCCGCACCAGCCCCGGTCCGAGCCGGCCCCAGGAAGATCGTGACAGTGTTCGGCGGGCCTGGCGACAGGGCCACGACAGAGCCTCAGACCGTGAACTCCCGTATCACCGTGTTCCGGAAGACCGCGGTGCCGTCGATCGTGAAGAGCGCGAGCCCGGTGTCGATCAGATACGGGAATACCTCCGCCGAGTGCACATGGCGTCCGTCGTCGACGAACATCTCGACAGACGTGCGGTCGACCAGGATCCGCAGCTGCACGGTGCGGGCGGACGGGTCGAAGGGGCTGTGGCTCTCCTGCCATCTGCCGGAGGCGTCGGGGTTCAACGTGGGGCGGCGGTTGAGGAAGGCGTAGTCACGGTAGATCCCGGCGTCGACATGGCGGGCACCGTCGGGTGAACGGCGCAACTGGAGTCCGGCGCCCGTGAGTTGGTCCCAGGTGATCTCGCAGGTCACCTCGTAGGCCGTGCCCTGGTAGTCGAGCACGCGGGTGCCGGTGACCTCCAGGTCGCCCAGGTCCACCGTGCGGGAGACGTGGTCGTGCAGGGCGGCGACCGGTTGTGAGGCGAGGTGGTACGTGCCGCCGGATCCCCGCTTCAGGGTGATCTCGCGGACGATCGAGTCGGTGCCGTTGAAGCCGTCGCAGTCGATGGTGGGCGTGGTGTTGGCATAGTCCCAGTTGTTGAGCCAGCCGATCGCGTAGCGCACGGCCGGGTCCACCGAGCCGTCGCTCCGGTGCTTGTCGAAGGTGACGGCGGCGTACCAGTCCCAGCCGTGGTCGAGCCACTGCGGGTCGGCGGCGTCGGCGGTGAAGGCGGTGCCGTCGAAGGAGCCCGTCCAGTAGGCGTACGTGTTCGGCAGCCCCGAGCCCTTGCCGTTCGCGCTGACGCCGAGCACCCACTTCGCGGTGCCGTCGTCGGCGGTGATGCGAAACAGGTCCGGGCACTCCAGGACGCCGATCCCGCCTTTGACGAAGCCGTTGACGTACGTCCACGACTTCAGGTCGGTGGAGTGGTAGAAGCCCACCTTGTCGTTCTCGGCGAGGGTCATCACCCAGCGCCCGCGTTCCTCGTCGCGGATCACCTTGGGGTCACGGAAGTCCCGGACGCCGGGGTTGGGCAGGACCGGGGCGGTGCCGTGGGGCGTGAACGTGCGGCCGCCGTCGGTCGAGTAGTACAGGTACTGCGCCTGTGTGATCTCGTCCGGCGCCATCGTGGCGAGGACGATCACCGCGCCCGCGCCGAAGCCCGCGGTGTTGTCGCTGTCGATCACCGCCGAGCCGGACCAGACGTCGCCGTTGGGGGTGGTGTCCTTCGGCACGGCGATCCCGCGGTCGGTGAAGGAGACCAGGTCGGTGCTGGTGGCCAGGCGCCAGGCGGTGCCGGTGGTGGTTCCCCCGGCGAGATAGTCCGGGTTGTACAGGTAGTAGTAGTGATACTCGCCGTCGATCCAGATCGGGCGCTGGGGGTCGTTCTTCCACTGGTCGGGGACCGTGAAGTGGTACTGGGCGCGGTAACTGGCGCAGGCGGCTGCCGCCTTCCTGGGCTTCGCGGCGGCCTTCGGTGCGGTCGCCAGCAGTGCGGCCGAGGCTCCCGCCGCCGAACCGGCTAGCAGCGCTCTCCTGGACATCCCTCGCATCACGCATCGTTCCTCTCGTCAGAGGTGTCAGAACGGTGGCTCGTGGGATCAGGACTTTGGGACCTAACTCGTTAAAGGTCAAGTGGTTCGCACCTATTGACAGGGCCCTGGCCCGCTTCCCATCATCTGGGGCATCACTACTCGACTAACACGAGTTAGGCCCGTTCAGATGACCGACTCGCACCTCACCCGCCGCACCCTGCTGCGGTACGGCGCCTACGGCGCGGGAGCCGCCGCGCTGGCGGGCACCGCCGCGAGCTGGGAGCGGCTCACCGGAGCCGACATCCCCGGCCGCAACGACGGCTCGCTCGTCGTCGCCACGCTCGGCCCCGCCTACGGACCGGAGGCCGTCCGCACGCTCACCGAGGGCTTCGGCAAGGTCCACCCCGACATCAAGCTGCGGATCAACGCCGTGCAGGCCGTCGACTGGTCGGACTTCTTCGCGAAAATCCTCACCCAGATCGCGGCGGGCACGGCGCCCGACCTCGTCTACGTCGCCACCGAGGGCGTCCAGCTGTTCGCGCAGCGTCTCGGGGTCCCGCTCGACGACTGGGTGCGGCGGGACGCCGAGGAGCTGCGCGAGTACTTCGCCGACGTCCATCCCTCGCTGGTGGAGTCGATGATGTACGAGGGCAGCCTCTACCAGCTGCCGGTCGAGTTCAACGCCGCCGACATGTACCTCAACAACCAGGTGCTGGAGCGGGCGGGGGCCGCCTTCCCGGCGGCCGGCTGGACCCGCGACGACTTCACCGCGCTGCTGCGGGACATGAAGCGGTCCAGTGGTTCCCAGTTCACGCCGTACTTCTGGACCAACCGGTTGTGGGGCGGCGTGGTGCCCTGGCTGTTCGCCAACGACACCAACCTGCTCGCCGAGTCCAAGGCACCCGGTGGCGGCTGGCTGTGGGACTCCTTCTACCCTGCCGCCCAGCGACAGGGACGCGGGGGCGGCTTCCGGTGGACGACGCCGCAGGCCACCGACGCCCGCGTCGAGGAGGCGTACGACTATCTCGCCTCCCTCATCCAGGAGGGGCTGTGCACCCGTCCCGAGGGCGGCAACGGCCAGAACCTGATCGGTGTGTTCTCCACCGGCCGGGTCGGGGTCACGCCCGCGGGCGGCTTCTGGGCGGGCGGCCTGCATCAGGCCGGGATGCCGGCCGGCGGCTTCGACGTGCAGTACTTCCCGCGCTGGCGCACCCAGCGCATGCAGTACGGCGCCGCCGGCTACGCGCTGCTGCGCACGTCGAAGCGGCAGGAGGAGGCCTGGGAGTTCATCAAGTACGCCGCCCGCCACGACACCCTGACGCGGCTGTTCATGACCAACCAGACCACCCCGGCGCGCCGCTCGATGCTGACCGCCGACCGCTACCGCGAGACCGGCCCGAACCGCTGGCAGGTCTTCTACGACACCCTCGACCAGTTCCCCGACACCGGGCCGATCCCGGCGCCGCCGCAGGTCGCCGAGGTCGAGCAGGTACTGCTCAAGCACACCGGTACCGCACTCTCCTCGCGGCGTGCGGTGGGCCCCGCGCTGCGCCGGATGCAGGGCGATCTGGAGAAGGCCATGGAGCGTGACGTATGACGAACACCCGGATACCGGCCGCCGTACGGCCGAAGCGGCCGGCCGCTCCGTCGGCACCCACGGCCCGCCCCTCCGCCCGCGACCGCGGCGCGCACCTGCTGGCCACGCTGTTCCTGGCGCCCACGATCGTCGGCATCGTCGTCTTCACGGTCGTACCGATCGTCGGATCGGTGGTGCTGAGCCTCTTCCACTGGAACGTCATCGACTCCCCGCGCTTCGCCGGGGCCGCCAACTACCGTGAGGCCTTCACCGACTCGACCGTGCTGGTCTCCTTCCGCAACACGCTCGTCTTCATGGTGTTCGCGGTGGCACTGCAACTGCTGATCGCGCTGGTGCTGGCCCTGGCGGTGAACGGGCGGATGCCGGTGTGGCTGCGCTCGGTGTTCCGGTCGGCGTTCTTCTTCCCGCTGGTGCTGTCCGCCGCGTCGATCTCGGTGGTGATGAAGTACCTGTTCAACCAGGACTTCGGGGTCGTGAACTGGCTCCTGGGGCTCGTCGGGGTGGCTCCGGTGCCCTGGCTGACGTCCGAGAACGCGGCGATGGCCACGGTGATCCTGGTCTACGTCTGGCAGCAGTTCGGCTTCTCGTTCCTGCTGTTCGTCGGAGGCCTGAACAACATCCCCAAGGAGGTCCACGAGGCCGCCTCACTCGACGGCGCGACCGGTCTGCGCAAGCACCTGGGCATCACGCTCCCCCTGCTCTCGCCCACGCTGCTGGTCGCGTCGGTGGTCGGCATCATCAACGCGCTCCAGGTCTTCGAGCAGCCGTACGTCCTCACCAACGGCGGTCCCGGTGACGCCACCCGCACCGCGGTGATGGTGATCTACGAGAGCGCCTTCGAGCAGCTGCGGTTCGGCGAGGCCTCGGCGGTGGGTGTGCTGCTGTTCGTGCTGATCATGGCGGTCACCGCCCTCCAGTTCCGGCTCAGCCGGCGTTTCGTCCACTACCAGTGAGCCGGTGAGTTCCATGAGCCAAGCAACCCTGTCCCTGAGCCGCACCCGGCACTCGCTAGCGCCGTGGGCCCGGATCGCCGCGCTGGCGGCGTGCGCGCTGCTGACCCTGGGCCCGGTCCTGTGGACCGTCTCCACCTCACTGCGCACCCCGGCCGAGGCCTTCGACCTGCCGCCGCGGATCATCCCGACGGACCCGTCCGTCGAGGCGTACCGCGGAGTCTTCGACCAGATCGACGTATGGCTGCTCGCCCTGAACTCGACGCTGGTGACCGCGCTGATCGCGGTGGGCCAGATGATCACGGCGGGACTGGCCGGTTACGCCTTCGCGCGTCTCGAGTTCCGGTTCAAGAAGCCGCTGTTCGGGCTGGCCCTCGCGACCATGATGGTGCCGTTGCAGGTCACGATCGTGCCGGTGTTCCTGGTGCTGAAGTCGATGGGGCTCACCGACACCCTGCTCGGTCTGATCATCCCGGCGTTCCCGACCGCGTTCGGCACCTTCCTGATGCGCCAGTACTTCCTGGGCATGCCCAAGGACCTGGGCGAGGCGGCGATGCTGGACGGCTGCGGGCCATGGCGGATCTTCCGGTCCGTGTACGCGCCGCTGGCCGCGCCCGGTCTCGCGATCGTCGGTGTGCTGGCCTTCAACTACCACTGGAACGAGTTCTTCCGCCCGCTGATCCTGGAAACCTCCGGCCAGAACTACACGCTGCCGCTGGGTCTCGTCTCCCTCCAGGGCAACCTGGGCACCGGCTCCATCTCCGTGGTGCTCGCCGGTGTCGTCCTCTCCATGATCCCCGCCGTCGCCGTGTTCGTCGTCGGTCAGCGCCCTCTGCGTGAGGGCATCACGTCCGCAGGAGTCAACCGTTGAGCCTCACCGCTCAGTCCCCGGACCCCAGCGCCCCGCGCTTCCGGGTGCGTCCACCCGCCAACTGGATCAACGACCCCAACGGGCCCTTCCGTTGGCGGGGCCGCCATCACCTCTTCTACCAGCACAACCCCGCCGCTCCTGTGCACGCGAACGTCCACTGGGGACACGTTTCCAGCGCCGACCTGGTCCGGTGGGAGCACCATCCGATCGCGCTCACCCCGACGCCCGGCGGCCCGGACGAGGCGGGCTGCTGGTCCGGGTGCGTGGTCGACGACGACGGCACACCGGCCGCGGTGTACACGGGCGTCGACCGCCACCACACCGGCCTCGGCACGATCTGCCTGGCGCGCGCGGTGGTCCCGGAGGACGAGACGCTCACCGACTGGAAGCCGCTGCCGACACCGGTCGTGACCGGCCCGCCCGCCGACCTCGATGTGGTGATGTTCCGCGACCCGTTCGTGTTCAGCAGCGGCGGACGCCGCTGGGCACTGGTCGGCGCAGGGCACGCCGACGGGACGCCGTCGGTGCTGCTGTACGACTGTGACGACCTGGCGGACTGGCGGTTCGCGGGGGTGTTCCTGGACGGCGACGACCCGGTCGCGGCGGATGCCTTCGGGGACGGGGCGGTGGGCTGGGAGTGTCCGCAGCTGTACTCGACGGCGGGCGGCGACTGGGTGCTGGTGCTGTCGCTGTGGGACGGAAGCCCTTGCACCACCGGCTATCTGACGGGGCGTCTCCAGCCGTACGGTGAGGGCGAGTTGCACTTCGAGTCCCGCACCGGCGGACGGCTCGACCACGGGCGGGACTTCTACGCGCCCGCCGTGCTCCAGGAGCCGGACCGGGCGTTGATGTGGGGCTGGTCGTGGGAGGCCCGCGAGCAGGGCGAGGTCGATCGAGTGGGCTGGGCCGGGGTCCTGACCGCGCCGAGGGTCGTGGACGTGCATCCGGACGGGGCCCTGCGGGTCGTACCGGCGCCGGAGCTCGAACTGCTGCGTGCGGCGGAGCCGTTCGCCACGTCGGCGGACCGTCGAACCGCGCTGCCGGAGGCGTACGACCTGACCGTCGCCGCGTCCGGCCGCACCACCGTCGGCCTGCTCCGGTCCGCCTCGGGCGCCGAGCTGACTGTCGTCCTGGACCCGGAAGCCGGCACCGTGACGCTCGACCGCGGCGACTGGCCACGGACAGGACGCGAGGGATCGGGGCCGATCGTGGTGCGGGCCCCGGCCGGCGAGGTGCGGATCCTCGTCGACGGCTCGCTGTTCGAGCTGTTCGTCGGCGACCGGGCGACGGTCACCGAGCGGGTCTACCGGCGACCGGACGACGTGGCCGAACTCGTGGTGACCGGCGCTTCGATCGCGGTCACCGGCTGGGAGCTGGTCCCACCGACGCGCGACTGATCACCGGGCAGGCCAGGCGCCGCACCGTCGCGGGCGGCGTCCTGCCGGTGTCGATGGCGTCGAGGACCAGCCGTGCGGCGGCGTCGCCCATCGCCCGGTGGGGCAGCGCGACGGTGGTGAGGGGCGGGGTGAGGAACTCGGCCATGTGTTCCTGGTCGTCGTAGCCGACCACCGACAGCTCGCCGGGGACGGCGATGCCGAGCCGGGTCGCGGCGTGCAGGGCGCCCGCCGCGACCCGGTCGTTGTAGCAGAAGATCCCGGTGGGACGCAGGTCGGCGGGCACGCCGTCGAGGACCCGCAGCGCGCCCTCGTACCCGCCGGTGATCTCGCCGCCGGTGCGCACGACCCACTCCTTGGGAACGGTGACCCCCTCGGCGCGCAGTGCGTCCCGGAAGCCGCGCAGCCGGTCGACGGAGGCGATGTCGTCCTGCCCGCCCACCATGGCGACCCTGCGGTGCCCCTCGTCCAGCAGCAGCCGCGCCGCCGTACGGCCGCCCGCGCGCTCGGCGGGGATGACCGCGGGCAGGGAGTCGTCCTCGGGCAGGCAGTTGGCGAGGACGGAGTGGGTGCGGTGCAGGCCCTCGGGGACGCGGACGCGACGCAGGGACATGGCCGCGTAGATGATGCCGTCCACGCGTCGGTCGAGGAGTTCGGCAACGGCGGCGTCCTCCTTGGCGGGGTCGCCGCCGGAGTCGATGGTCAGCACGAGGTGCTCGCTCCCCCAGGCGGTTTCCATGGCGCCGCGCAGCAGCCGGCCGGCGAAGGGCGAGGAGGCGATCTCGTCGGTGACCAGGCCGATCACGGCCGTCCGGCGGCGGCGCAGGCCGCGGGCGACGGGGTCGGGGCGGTAGCCGAGCTGCGTGGCCGCCTGCCGGATGCGTTCCTGCGTGGCCGGCGAGAGGTTGCCCTCGGCGCGGCCGTTGAAGACGAAGGAGACCGCCGTGTGCGACACCCCGGCGAGCCGGGCGACGTCGCGTGACGTCGGACGTGCCGAACCCGTCGGCTGCTTCTCCTCCATGCCGCCCATGACGTCCGCTGCCCTCGTCCCCCCGCCGTTCCGGTTGATCACGGCTCACCCTATCCGTGACGCTGGATGCACGACACAGTCAAGGGAAGGTCCGGAAGTGATCAGCATCCCGACCCACACGCTCAACGACGGTACGACTCTCCCCGCCCTCGGTCTCGGCACCTGGCCGATGGACGACGCGCAGGCCGAGGAGGCGGTTCGTGGCGCCCTGGAAGTGGGGTACCGCCTGGTGGACACGGCGACGAACTACCGCAACGAGACCGGCGTCGGCCGTGGCGTCGCGGGCAGCGGCGTGCCCCGCGAGGAGATCGCCGTGACGACCAAGCTTCCCGGCCGGCATCACGGCTACGAGGAGACCCTCGCCTCCTTCGAGGAGTCCCGCGCCCGCCTCGGCCTGGACTACGTGGACCTCTACCTCATCCACTGGCCGCTCCCCCGGGTCGACAAGTACGTCGACTCCTGGAAGGCCATGATCAAGCTGCGCGAGGACGGCCTCGTCCGGTCGATCGGGGTCTCCAACTTCACGCCCGCACACATCGACCGGCTGGAGAAGGAGACCGGGGTCCTGCCCTCCGTCAACCAGATCGAGCTGCATCCGATGTTCCCACAGGACGAGCTGCGCGCCTTCCACTCCGGGAAGGGCATCGTCACCGAGAGCTGGAGCCCGCTGGGCCGCGGCTCCAGCCTCCTGGAGGACCCGGTCGTGCGGGGTATCGCCGACGGCCTCGGGGTGACTCCAGGGCAGGTCGTCCTGCGCTGGCACACCCAGCTGGGCGCCCTGCCCATCCCCAAGTCGGCGAGCCCGGGGCGGCAGCGCGAGAACCTCGACATCTTCGGGTTCGCCCTGGACGACACCCGAATGGCCGCCCTCACCGACCGCGCCCAGCGGCGCCTCGGCGGCGACCCCGCGGTGCACGAGGAGTTCTGAGCGGGCGTGGCCGACCGGGCCCCCGGCGGGCGTCGGGGACACGGCGCGGGGTACTCGGGGCGCTCAGGAAGGAGGCGACCGTGGGCGAGAAGGACCGGCTGCGGGACTATCGCGGCAAGCGTGACTTCGGGCGGACCCGTGAACCCGAGGGCCGCTCGACGGCCTCCGGTACTCAGCCGCGCTTCGTGGTGCAGATCCATGACGCGAGCACCCTGCACTTCGACTTCCGGCTGCAGGTGGACGACGTACTGAAGTCCTGGTCGGTCCCCAAGGGGCCCTCCGACGACCCCCATGACAAGCGGCTCGCCATGCCCACCGAGGATCATCCGCTGGAGTACGAGGACTTCGAGGGCGTGATCGCGAAGGGCGAGTACGGCGGCGGCACGGTGATCGTCTGGGACAACGGGACGTATGAGCCGCTCAGCCATGACCGCAAGGGGCGGCCGGTCGACTTCGGCGAGTCGCTCGAGGGCGGCCATGCCACCTTCCGGCTGAGCGGCTCGAAGCTGCACGGCGAGTACGCCCTCACCCGGTTCCGCAGCGGGGAGGACGGTGACCGTGAGGCGTGGCTGCTGGTGAAGGCCGGTAAGGGACGCACGCGCGGACACGGCACGCCCGACCCGCACCGGGCGCGTTCGGTGCGGACCGGCCGTACGCTCGGCCAGGTCGCCGCCGAGGGCGACACGGGGTGAGCGGTGGCGACCGGTCTCCTGGACTCGCTCCCCGCCGAGCAGCGCGGCGCCGGCTGCTGAGCGGGGCGCGCCCGGGAGCTGACCTGGCCGCGGAGCCGATGCTCGCCACGCTCAGCGATCGGCGGGACTTCTCCGGCGAGGAGTGGCTCTTCGAACGGAAACTGGACGGGGTCCGGGTGCCGGCGGTGCGTGCGGGCGACCGGGGCTCGCTTCTCTCCCGCACCGGCCGCCGGCTCGACGACACGTATCCGGAGGTCGTGGACGCACTGGGCGGGCAGGGCTGTTCGGACTTCACGGTCGACGGGGAGATCGTCGCGTCCTCCCGGGGCCGGACCGACTTCGCCCGACTCCAGCAGCGCATGGGCCTGACCCGGCGGCAGGACGTAGAGGCGGCCGGTGTCGCCGTGACGTAACGTCTTCGACCTGCTCGGGCTGGACGGCCAGGACACCACGCGGCTGCCGCTCAGGGCCCGCAAGTCCCTGCTGTGCCGCGCTCTGGCCTACCGCACCCGCTGCGCATGACGCCCTACCGCAACGAGGGCGGCGCCGAGTTGCCGGCCGCCTCCTGCGCCCAAGGCTGGGAGGGGCTGATCGCCAAGCCGACGGGCACTACCAGCCGCGCCCGTCCCGGGACTGGCTCAAGCTTAAGTGCTCACAGGGGCAGGAGTTCGTCGTCGGCGGCTTCACCGAGCCGGCCGGGAGCCGGGTGGGGCTTGGTGCGCTGCTGCTCGGTCACTACGAGCACGGGCGCCTGCGATACGCGGGGAAGGTCGGTACCGGTTTCGGCCGGTCCGCGCTGCTCGATCTGCGCGAGCGCCTGGACGGTCTGCGTGTCGCCGCCTCGCCGTTAGACGGCCGGGTGCGGGAGGCGGGGGCGCGGTGGGCGAGGCCGGAACCGGTCGCGCAGGTCGACTTCACGGAGTGGACCGCGACGGCATGCTGCGCCATGCGCGGTACTTGGGGCTGCGGGGCTGCCGAACGACAAGGCGGCCGAGGAGGTCGTACGGGAACGGTGGTCGGGGCGGGCCGACGGCTGAAGTCGGCGGATGTGCCGGTGAACCCTGACGGCTCTGCGAGGGATCACACCGGTTCGGGGATCACACCGGCGGCAGCGGCTGTTCCGCCCAGATCGTCTTGCCGCTGCCTGTCTGCCGGCTGCCCCAGCGCTGGGTGAGCTGCGCGACGAGGAGCAGTCCGCGTCCGCCCTCGTCGTAGGCGTGGGCCCGGCGCAGGTGCGGGGAGGTGGAACTGCCGTCGGAGACCTCGCAGATGAGGGTGCGGTCGCGGATCAGGCGCAGTTGGATGGGCGGTGCGCCGTACCGGATCGCGTTGGTGACGAGTTCGCTGACGACGAGTTCGGTGACGAAGGCCGCCTCGTCGAGGCCCCACGCGGTCAGCTGGTCGGTGGCGGCCTGCCGGGTTCTCGCCACGTATTCGGGGTCCGGCAGGACGTCCCAGGTGGCGATGCGGTCCGCGCCCAGGGCCCGGGTGCGGGCCAGCAGCAGGGCCACGTCGTCGCTGGGGTCCTCCGGGAGGACGGCCTTGAGGACCGTGTCGCACAGGGCGTCCAGGCTCTCGGCGGGCGCGGTCAGCGCGCGGCACAGTTCGACGGTGGCGTGGTCGATGTCGCGGTCGCGGTCCTCGATGAGACCGTCCGTGTACAGGGCGACCAGGGACCCCTCGGGCAGTTCCACCTCCACGGCCTCGAAGGGCAGCCCGCCGACGCCGAGCGGGGGTCCCGCGCTCATCTCGACGATCCGGGTGGTGCCGTCGGGCAGCACGAGGGCCGGTGGCGGATGGCCCGCGGCGGCGAGGCTGAGGCAGCGGCTCACGGGGTCGTAGACGGCGTAGAGGCAGGTAGCGCCCAGTTCGGCGACCTCGTCGCTGTCGTCGCCCGCGAGGTGGGTGACCAGGTCGTCGAGGTGGGTGAGGAGTTCGTCGGGCGGCAGGTCCACGTCGGCGAGGGTGCGTACGGCCGTGCACAGGCGGCCCATGGTCGCCGACGACGGAATGCCGTGTCCGACGACGTCACCGACGACGAGGGCGACGCGGCCACCGGACAGCGGGATCACGTCGAACCAGTCGCCACCGATGCCGGCCTGCGATCCGGACGGCCGATAGCGGTGCGCCACCTCGACGGCCGCCTGTCCGGGCAGTCCGCGGGGCAGCAGGTTGTGCTGCAGGGCGAGTGCCGTGGTGCGCTCCCGGGCGAAGCGGCGGGCGTTGTCGATGCAGACGGCCGCGCGGCTGGCGAGTTCCTCGGCGAACACGGCGTCGTCCGCTCCGTAGTCGTCCGACTGCCGGATGCGCACGGCGACCGCGACACCGAGCGTGGTGCCACGGGCCCGCAGCGGCACGGCCATCATCGAGTGGGCGCCCACTCGGTGGCGCCGGCCGGACGGAGCGCGGGCGTTGCGTTCCTCGATCCACCGCATGAACGCCGGCTCGCCCGCCTGACTCTGGATCACGCCGCCGTCGAGGATGGCCCGCGCCGGTGGCGAGAAGGGCGAGTAGTGGTCCACCCCTCCCAGGTGCACGGCCGCTTCCGGGGTGCCCTCGGTGTCGGAGCCGTGGGCGACGCGGCGCAGGGCGATGTCGGTGCCGGCCAGGGCCGGGGGCTCCTCCGATCCCATGACCCAGTCGAACAGGTCGACGCTGGCGAAGTCGGCGAACCGGGGCACCATGATCCCGATCAGTTCCTCGGCGGTGCGCACGACGTCCAGGGTCGTGCCGATGGCGGCCGCCGCCTCGTTCAGCAGGGCCAGCCGCTCCCGCGCCCAGTACTGGTCGGAGCTGTCGAACGCCGCCAGGGCCGTGCCCACGACGTCGCCGGAGGTGTCCCGTACGGGCCACATCTGGATGCTCCAGGCGTGCTCCCGGTTCAGGGCCGGGGCTCCCGTGAAGCTCTCGTAGCGGACGGGCCGGCCCGTCTCGGCGACCTGCCGCAGATGCCAGTGGAAGCCGCGGCTGTGCTCCGCCTCCTCCACGGTCTCCGGGAAGGGCCGGCCGATCAGGACCTCTTCGGGCACGCCCATCACCTGGCAGGCGACATCGTTGAGCCGCAGGTAGCGCTGCCGGGTGTCGAAGACGGACATCGACATCGAGGCCTGCTGGAAGGCCCACTCGGCGACGGTGGGCTCGGGCCCTTCGGCGGGTTCACCGACGACCATGTAGCCGTCGGGGGCGCCGTCCTCGCCCAGCATGCTGTGCGCCCGCAGCACCAGGAGCACGTGCGAGCCGTCCCGGTGGCGCAGCACGACGGTGCCGGCCAGAGCCGCGACGGCCGCGGGCGGCGGTTCCTCGGCGAGCAGTTCGCGCGCGGGCCGTCCTACGACCTCCTCGGCCGTGCGCCCGGTCAGCCGCAGGGCACCTTCGCTCCACCCCTTGACCACACCCTGGGCATCAAGGATCACCGCAGCGGAGACGCGCTCCATGTGGTCCAGCATGAGTCCTCGGCCGTACCGCATCAACCGCGACGCCCAGCCGTTACCGCCCGTCACGCCTTGGCGCACGCTGCCGCCGCGCCCCGGGCGGCCGTCGGGTCACGTGCGCAGCGCGGCGAGGGCCCGGTCGGCGTGGGTGTTCATCCGCAGTTCGCTGCGGACGACCTCCAGGACGGTGTGGTCCTGGGCGATGACGAAGGTGACCCGTTTGGTCGGGGCCAGTGAAAAGCCGCGGGTCACACCGAACCGGTCCCGGATCTTCCCGTCGGCGTCGGACAGCAGGGTCATGCCGAGCGTGTGCCGGTCGGCGAACTCCTGCTGGCGTTCGACCGCGTCGCCGCTGATGCCCACGGGACGTGCGCCGGCGGCGGCGAACTCGGCGGCGAGATCACGGAAGTGACAGGCCTCCGCGGTGCAACCGGGGGTGAGGGCGGCGGGGTAGAAGAAGAGCACCACCGGTCCCTCGGTGAGCAGTTCGGTGAGGCTGCGGGTGGTGCCGGTCTCGTCCGGGAGCGCGAAGTCCTCGACCTTGTCGCCGACCTTCAGCTGTGCGCTCATGCCCGTCCCTCCGTGTTCTTCGCGACGCCGCGGGCCCACAGCACGAGGGGGATCTGCAGCGGCAGCCGGCCGATGGCCGCGGCCTTCTGCGGGGTGGGCCGGTGCCGCCAGTCGACGGCCATCTTCACGTTCGCGGGAAACACGCCGACGAAGAAGCCGGCGGCTGCCAGTGCGGCGACCTTGCGGGTGCGCGGCAGCGCCACCCCGGCCGCGAGCGCGAGCTCGGCGACACCGCTGGCGTACGTCCAGGTCCGGGGCTTTCCCGGCAGGGCGCGCGGCACGACCGCGTCGAACTGGCCTGGGACGGCGAAGTGGGCGACCCCCGAGGTGGCCAGCAGGCCGGCGAGCAGCAGGGGTGAGCGTTCGGACCGGGGCACGGATCCTCCTTGGATGGCCTGCCGCCGGATGCTACCGGAGGGTAGGGCAAGGCCCGACACCCGCCCCTGGCCGGTCATCAGCCCTGTTCCGTGCGGCGGTTGTGCGCTCCCGGCGTGTATCCGAAGGAGCGGCGGAAGACGTCGATGAAGGCGCTGGCGGAGGACCATCCGCAGCGGTGGGCGACGGCGGTGACGGGAATGTCCTCGGCGAGCAGCCGCAGCGCGTGGTAGAGGCGCGACTGAGTGCGCCACTGCGGGAAGGTCATGCCGAACTCGGCACGGAAGAGCCGGCTGAGGGTGCGCTCGCCGGCCCCGGTCGCGGCGCCGAGCGCGGCGAGGGTGCGCGAGTCGGCCGGGTCGGCGTGGACAAGCGCGCAGACCGCGGCGAGCCGTGGATCCGCGGGTGTGGGCAGGCGCAGGGGCTGCTGGGGCGAGGCACGCAGTTGATCGCGCAGGACGGCGAGCAGGCGGTGGCGCTCGGGGCTGTCGTCGGCGGGGTCGCGGGTGTAGGCGAGGATCAGTTCGCGCAGGAGCGGGCTGACGGCGAGCACGGTGGGGGCGTCCAGGCCGAGCGAAGCGAGATGGGGGTGCCCCCGGACGGAGTCTGGGGGAGGGTTGTCGTCGGCGGGCAGGCCGACCAGGTACAGGTCGAGGTGGCCGTGGGCGCGGTGCGCGTGCACGGTGCCGGCGGGGACCCAGATGGCGCGGTTGCCGGGGGCGACCCACGTGCCGGCGTCGGTGGTGACGGCGAGGACGCCGGAGCCCGCGTAGACGATCTGGTGGTCGTCGTGCCGGTGGGCGTCGATACGCTCCCCGGCGGCCAGGACCTTGGCGCGGGTCGGCGCGGTCGGCGTGTGGCGGATGTCCGACATACTTCGGCAGATTATCGGAAGCGGGCCACTGCCGGGCGCGGCGACGATCGCGGGGTGACCGAGAAACGCAACCGAGCGATCACCCTGATGTCCCTGGGCCATGCCTGTGTCGACGTGTACCAGGGTGCCGTCGCCGCCCTCGTCCCCTTCTTCGTCGCCGAGCGCGCCTACAGCTACGCCGCCGCCTCGGGCGTCGTGCTCGCCGCGTCCCTGCTGTCGTCGGTGGTGCAGCCGCTGTTCGGGGCGCTCACCGACCGGTGGGCGATGCCCTGGCTGCTGCCGCTGAGCGCGCTGCTGGGCGGGGCGGGTGTCGCACTGAGCGGCGTCATGGGTTCCTACGCACTCACGTTGGCCGTGGTCGCCGTGTCGGGGATCGGGGTCGCCGCCTACCACCCGGAGGCGGCCCGCGCGGCCCGCGCCGCCTCGCGAGGCAGTCATACGGCGATGGGCTGGTTCTCCCTCGGCGGCAACGTCGGCTTCGCCCTCGCACCGCTGCTGGTGGCGGCGGTGATCGCCACCGGCGGACTGCGCGCCTCCCCGCTACTGGTCGTACCGGCCCTCGCGGGGGCCGCGCTGTGCGTCGGGGCGGTGCGTTCGGCAGCGGATCGTGGCGCGACCGGCCCCAGGGCCGAAGGGGTCGGCACCGACGACTGGCCGTCGTTCCTGCGGCTGTCCGGCGCCATCGTGTGCCGCTCGATCGTGTTCGTCGGCCTGAGCGCGTTCGTCTCGCTATACGTCCGTCAGCGCACCGACGGTGGAGACGTCGCCGGAACGGCCGCACTGTGCGTGCTCTACGCGGGCGGCGCGGTGGGCACCGTGGCCGGGGGCCGGCTCGCCGAGCGGTACGGGCGCATCA
Source organism: Streptomyces sp. NPDC107528 (assembly GCF_055639295.1). Taxonomy (NCBI): domain Bacteria; kingdom Bacillati; phylum Actinomycetota; class Actinomycetes; order Kitasatosporales; family Streptomycetaceae; genus Streptomyces; species Streptomyces sp. NPDC107528. The sequence goes on along the minus strand of NZ_JBVKAV010000011.1, from coordinate 24,359 downwards.
CGGTCGTACGCCACGCTTATGCGCTGTCCGCGCTCGCGGTGGCCGGGGTGGTGCTCGTTCCCGGGCCGGCGGTGTATCTGTTCGTCGCCCTGACGTCGGCCGGCCTGTACGTCCCGTTCTCGCTGCACGTCACGCTCGGCCAGGACTACCTGCCCCGCCGGGTGGGCACCGCGAGTGGAGTGACGCTGGGGCTGGCCGTCAGCGTGGGCGGCCTCGCCGCTCCCTTGATCGGCGCGCTGGCCGATGCCACCTCGCTGCGGACGGCACTGGTCCCGCTCATCGCGCTGCCCGTGCTGGGACGACTGCTGCTGCGCGGGCTGCGGGAGCCTGCCTCGCCCGGACAGGCCGAGCCCGATGCCGCGCCGGGGTCCGAGGCCTCCGGTCACCGCCCTCGCACCGCGTCGGCGTGAGAGTGCGGTGGCCCGCGGGTCAGACGGTGCCGGCCGGCTGCTGCTCGGTGTCCTCGTCGACGGCGTGGGCGAGGAAGTCGTCGACCATGCGGTGGAAGAGGGTGGCCAGCTGCCGCAGCTCGTCGGGGGTCCAGTCGGACAGGGCGAGCTGCATGCCGCGGGCGCCGGCCTCGCGGACCCGGGCGATGGCCTGCCGGCCGGGCCCGGTGAGCTCGATGCGCTGGGCGCGGCGGTCCTGCGGGTCAGGAACCCTGGTGACGTAGCCGCTCTTCTCCAGCTGTTGCACCGTGCGCGTCACATGCGAGGCCTCCACACCGAGCCGGTTGGCCAGCTCCCCGGGGCGCAGCGACTCCGAGTCGGAGACCTGGCGCAGGAGCGCCACGGCGGCCCGGTCCAGCGGCACGTCGGCCAGGGCCATGAGCCGGTCGTGCTGCCGGGCCCGCGTGCTCAGATAGGTGATGCGGGTGAGCGCGCGCTCGATCTCGATCACTTCGCGGGACGCGGGAGCCTCGGGGAGTTCGGGGAGCGGTGGTGTGGACATGGGGCCACTTTACCATCTCATTGCGTAACTCAATTAATTTACGGCTTGCCTGGCGCGTGCCACCTGCCCGCCCACCGCCTCCAGCCAGTTCGTGCCGGACGCGATCGTCTGTCGCCACTGCCTGATCGCGCGGGGCGGCATGCCCACCGCGAGCGCGCCGGTCACGCGTTCGCCGGTGCGGTAGGCGGCGACGAACCGGCGTTCCGTCAGGTCACCGTCCACGATCGCCACTTCGTCGTGGCCGCGCAGAAAGCCGTACGCCTGGATCTTCATGTCGTACTGGTCGGACCAGAAGTACGGCACAGGGGCGAACGGTTTGCGTCCGTCAGGGTTGAGCAGGTTGCGCGCGACCGCCATCCCCTGCTCGGCGGCGTTGGTGCGGTGCTCGATCCGCGTCGACTTGCCGAACAGCGGGTTGTACCAGCGGGCGACGTCGCCCGCGGCATACACGTTGCGAGCGGCCTCGCAGTACTCGTCGCACACCACGCCGTCGCCGATGGTGAGCCCGCTGCCGTCGAGCCAGTCGGTGTTGGGCAGAGCGCCGACCGCGATCAACACCTCGTCGGCGTCGACCAGTCCACCGTCGGCAAGTCGCACTCCCCTCTCCGTCACCTCGGTGACGGTGACGCCGCAGCGCAGGTCCACGCCCCGTTCCAGATGCGCCCGCGTCAGCAGCTCGCCGACCTGCGTGCCGACGGCGTGGGCGAGCGGCACCGGGGCGGGTTCGAGGAGCGTCACCTCGCAGCCCAGCCGCCAGGCGACGGCGGCCGCCTCGGCCCCGAGGAACCCGGCGCCGACCACGACCAGTCGCCTGCCGGGGGTCAGCCGGTCCCGCAGCCTCACGGCGTCGTCCAGCGTGCGCAGCACATGCCCGCCCTGCCCCGGCAGGCGACGCGGGCGTACCCCGGTGGCCACGATCAGGCCGTCGTACGGCACCGTCGAACCGTCGGCCAACTGCACTGTGCCGTCGGTGAGTCGGAGGCCCGTGGCGGCCACCCCGAGGCGCAGGTCGAGGTCGAGACCGGCCAGGTCGTCGGGAGTACGCAGCGCCAGCCGCTCGGGCTCCCACTCGCCGGCCAGCAGGTGCTTGGACAGCGGGGGGCGGTCGTACGGGGCGAGCGGCTCGTCGCCCACCAGGGTGAGCGTGCCGTCGTGGCCCTCGCGGCGGAGCGTCTCGGCCGCCGCGAGTCCGGCGGCCGAGGCACCCACGACGACGACGCGCCTCACTGGTCCACCAGCCGGATCGCGGCGGCCGGGCAGATCGCGACGGCCTCGCGTACGCCGTCGAGGTGTTCGGCGGCGGGCTGCTCGTCGAGCAGGATCGCGATCCCGTCGTCATCCTGGTCGAACACGTCCATCGCGGCGAGCACGCACTGTCCGGACGCGACACACTTGTCGGCTTCCAGCTCCACCTTCATGACCGGATTCCCTTCTTCGTACGGGGTTTTGTTCGTGTACGGACTTTGTTCGTGTGCGAGGTTCTGTTCGCGTGCGGGTGAGGGGGAGCCGTCACCAGGAGACGGGCAGTGCGTGGACGCCGTAGATGAACGCGTCGGTCTTGAAGCGGAGGTCCTCGACCGGGGCCGCCAGTTTCAGCGTCGGGATGCGTTTGTAGAGCGTGCTGTAGACGACCTGGAGTTCCATCCGGGCCAGCGGCTGGCCCAGGCACTGGTGCACGCCGAAGCCGAAGGCGACGTGGCGGCGGGCGTCGCGGGTGAGGTCGAGGCGGTCGGGTTCGGTGAACACCTCGGGGTCGCGGTTGCCGATCTCGTTGACCATGATGACGCCCTCGCCCGCCTTGATCACCTGGCCGCCGATCTCGATGTCCTCGGTCACCGCTCGGCGCCGGCCGAGGTGGGTGATGTGCAGGTAGCGCAGGAGTTCCTCGACGGCCCCGGAGACGAACTTGGGGTCGTCGGTCTCGCGCAGCAGGGCCAGCTGGTCGGGGTTCCGGAGCAGCGCCAGGGTGCCGAGCGCGATCATGTTCGCGGTGGTCTCGTGACCCGCGATCAGCAGGAGGAGGGCCATCTCGGTCGCCTGCTGGTGCGTGAGTTCACCGGCGGTGATGCGGCCGGCGATGCTCGACAGCAGGTCGTCCTTCGGCTCGGCGAGCCGCTTGCCGAGGAGTCCGGCGAGGTAGCCCGCGACGTCACGGCTCGCCCTGCCCCGTTCCTCGGGCGTGGCGGTCGTACGGACCATGGTCCTGGTGTGCTCCTGGAAGAAGTCGTGCTCCTCGTAGGGCACGCCCAGCAGCTCGCAGATGACCAGCGACGGGATCGGCAGCGCGAACACGTCCACCAGGTCCACCGGGGACGGGCCGGCCAGCATGTCGTCGATCAGGCCGTCCACGATGCGCTGCACGGCGGGCCGCAGCGCCTCGACCTTCTTGACCGCGAACGGCGCCGTCACCATCCGGCGCAGCCGGGCGTGTTCGGGGTCATCCATCATGATGAAGCTGAGCTTGCCCTCGCCGGCGGCGGGGCTGGCCTTGGTGGGATAGCCGGGGCTGTCGGTGTCGGCGCTGACGCGCGCGTCGCCGAGCAGTGCCCGCTGCTCGGCGTACCGGGTCACGAGCCACGGCTCACTGCCGTCCCACAGCCGCACCTTGGTCAGCGGGCCCTGTTCCTGGAGCTGTTTGAGGGTGGGCGGCGGGTCGAAGGGGCAGCGGGACTCCCTGGGCATCGGGAACTCGGGGACGGCGTCCGGCGCTTCGGGCGCGGGGTCGGTCAGGATGTCGGCCATGGTTCTCCTCGGATGTGGGGGCTCCGGGTGGGGTCGAGCGCCGGGCGAAGCGTCGAGGCCTCGATGAGCACAGGCAAACAGAGGGGTCTGACGCGACTCGGTCAGTTTCCTGACAGGAGGCTGACGTGGCTCAGCTCACAGGGACGCCGGGCTCAGGTACGGCTCTCGCCCCTGCCCAGCCAGTAGCCGAAACCCCGGCGCGTGTGGATCAGCGACGGGGCATCCCGGTCCACCTTGCGGCGCAGCCGTGAGACGAGTTGCTCGATCGCGTTGTCGTCGCGGTGGTCTCCCCAGACGGAGCGGCCGATCTGCTCCTTGGACAGCACCCGGTGCGCGTTGGCCAGGAGATGGCGCAGCAACCGGTACTCCGCGGGCGTGAGTTCGAGCGCCCTCGTCCCGCGCCACGCCCGGCACACCGCGTCGTCCAGCACGAGGTCCCCGTACTGCAGCGGATGACCCCTTGCCGGGCCCGGCCGGGTGCCCCGCAGCAAGACCTGGATCCTGGCGAGGACTTCGGCCACCCGGAAGGGCTTGGTGACGTAGTCCCGCTCCCCCGGACCGAGTTCGGGCACGAGCCGGTGCAGACGGTCGCATCCGCTGAGGAGGAGGACGGGCGGGCGGTACGGAAGCCGGGGCCGGTGCTCCCGACTGAATCGCCCCATGTCCGGCACGTCGGTGTCGAAGACGACCAGATCGAATCGCCGCTTCGCAATCCACGCCAGCGCGTCGACGCCGGTGCCGCTGAGGCTGATCCGGTAGCCGGCCAACTCGAGTGTGGTCGACAGCAGTTCGGCGAGGTCGGCTTCGCCGGCCACGACCAGGATCCGCTGACCGGCCCCACGGGCCAGGGCGAGTCGGCTTTCGGGGGGTGCGGGGGTGGGAGTGGGGGTGGAGGTGGGAGAGGGGGTGGAGGTGGGAGAGGGGGTGGAGGTGGGAGTGGGGGTGGAGGTGGGTGGCTGCGGGGCGGGGGTGCGCGCGAGGGCGGGTGCCTCATCGCCGGCGCGCCGGGCGAAGGCAGATGCGCCCAGGGCGGAGGCGGGCGTGAGTGCCTCCTGGACGGCACTGCGAGCGAGGCCGGGAGCCTCATGGGCGGCGCCCCGCGCAAGGGCGGATGCCTTCAGGCCACCGTCAGGCACCATCGCGCACGCCTCCCACCCAGCGCGGTGAGCGAGAGCCGACTCCTGCCGGAGAGCATCGCGCACGCAGCCCAGGGCTCCATCGGCCCCACCCCGCGCCATGGCCGATGCCTCCAGGCCACCATCAGGCACCATCGCGCACGCCTCCCACCCAGCGCGGTGAGCGAGAGCCGACTCCTGCCGGAGAGCATCGCGCACGCGGCCCAGGGCTCCATCGGCCCCACCCCACGCAATGGCCGATGCCTCCAGGCCACCATCAGGCACCATCGCGCACGCCTCCCACCCAGCGCGGTGAGCGAGAGCCGACTCCTGCCGGAGAGCATCGCGC
>NZ_JBVKAV010000011.1:0-19103 GCF_055639295.1 Streptomyces sp. NPDC107528 | reverse complement strand
CACGAGGCTCAGTGACCCATCGGCCCTGTCCCGCACAATTTCGGACGCCCCCAGACCCGCCTCACTCGCCATCGCACACGCCTCCACGCCGGCGCCGCGCACCCGAGCGGGCCCCTCCCGACGGGCACCGCGCATGACGTCCGCCGGCTCACCGGCGGCACCCGGCGCACCTGTGGAGGCATCCGGGCCTTCGCCCGGCGTGCACGCGGGTTGCTCAGCACCGGCGCCCCGCTCGAAAGCGGGCGGCAGTTGGGTGGCACCGGCCTCGGACTGTGCCGTCTGCCGAGAGCTCATGATCCGCCTCGCCCGGCGTCGCGCCGGAGGTTTTGGCCGAAGGTCGGTTTCACGGGCGTGCTCCTTGTCGTGCTCCGGGTGCGGTGGTGTCAGCGGGCCGGTGTGACGGGTGCCAGCCACATGCCGACGACCGCGTCGGCGAGGCCCGTGGCGGCGTCGTCCCAGCTGGAGCGGGGGGTGGGGGTGTGCTCGGCGAGAGCGCGCTCGCGGTCGGCGGCCACGTGGACGATCAGATGGCGGACCATCTCACCGCGTTCGGCGCTCACCTCGGCCGGGAGGTCGGGCAGGCACCGTTCGAGACCCTCGATGATCGTCTGGAGGGACGGGGAGGTGAGCGCCTCCTCGACCATGATCCGGTGCAGTGCCGGATCGGAGACGACCTGGGCGCAAAACCGCGCGTACCAGGTGGGGCTGCCGAGTGCGGCGAGGTGTTCGAGCACCGGGCGGACCAGGCAGTCCACCCAGCCGCGCACGTCGTCGGGGTCCGCCAGGTCGGCGAGCAGCCGGGCGCGGATCTCCTCTATGCGCGCGGCGTGCTTGCGGACGATGGCGCGGACCAGGTCGGCCTTGGTGCCGAAGTGGTAGCCGACCGCGGTGTTGTTGCCCTGCCCCGCGGCCTCGCTGACCTGACGGTTGGACACCGCGTAGACCCCGTGTTCGGCGAAGAGCCGCTCGGCCGCGGTCAGGAGCAGCTCCCTGGTCGCGCTGACCTGTTCCTCCCGCAGCGTCCTGCCTGCCATGTTCACCACCGCACCGGGACTTCGCAGAGCACCGCGACGGCCAGTCCCTCGAGCCGCACGCGGTTTCACAGACCTACAATCTAAGTCACTTGATTGAAAGAAGACGGTGACGGCGAAGACGGTGACATCGAGGGCAGCGGCGACGAAGACGGTGGACATGGTGAAGCGGGCCGCACCTGGCGTCATGGGCATGCGGGCGCCGGTGCGACAGGCCGGACGCGCGACCATCCATCTGACGGTGGCCGCCTCGATGGCCTTCGGCATGTACCTCTTCATCACCGTGCTGCTGATCACCGCCATCGGGACGGTCACGGTGATCGGTGCCTGGCTGCTGCCCGAGACGGTGCTGCTGGTGCGGCGGATCGCCGGGGCCAAGCGGCGTTCGACGGCCGCCTGGACGGGGCGGGAGGTCCCCGAGGCGTACCAGGTCATCGACGGCCCGCTCACCGAACGGCTACGGACGGCCGTGCGCGATCCCGGCACGCTCACCGACCTGCGCTGGATGGCCGCCTTCTACGTCTACGGCGCGCTGCTCGTCCTCGCCCTGCCGCTGTGGCCCGTCGGCCTGGTCGTGGACGGCGTGGGCTGCGGACTGCTGCGTCGGCGGGCCGTCGTCCTGCCGTGCATCACGCGTCTGGCAGACCTGGAGGCCGGCTGGTCGACGTCGCTGCTCCGGCCGTCGCCCAAGGCGCTGCTGGCCGCCCGGGTCGAGCGGTTGACCGCGATCCGGGCCGACGCGATCGCCGCGCACGGCGCCGAGCCGCGCCGTATCGAGCGGGTCCTGCACGACGGCACGCAGGCCCGGCTGGTGGCGCTGTCCATGCGGATCGGCCTCGCCAAGCGTGCCTACGACCATGATCCGGGCGCCGCACGCAAGCTCCTGGACGACGCCCAGGAGCAGGCCGAGCAGGCGCTGACCGAGTTGCGGCACGTGGTGCGCGGCATCCATCCGCCGATCCTGACCGACCGCGGCCTGGTCGGTGCGGTCCGGGCGCCGGCCGCCGGCGCCGGGGTGCGGGTGACCGTGGACGTGGCGGGGCTGGAGGACGACGGCCCGAGGTCCCCGGCGGCCGTGGAGGCAGCCGCCTACTTCGTGGTGGCCGAGGCCCTCACCAACGTCGCCAAGCACAGCGGCTCACCGACGGCGACGGTGCGCATCGCCCGTATGCGGCGGGCTGCAGGTCGAGGTGGCCGATCAGGGCCACGGCGGGGCCGCCGAGCCGAGCGGTTCGGGACTGCTCGGGATGCGGCGGCGGGTGGCGGCGCTCGACGGGACGCTGCGCGTGTCGAGCCCCGCGGGCGGGCCGACGGTCGTCGAGGTGGAGCTGCCGTGCGTGTGGTGAGCCCGCGGCCGTGCGCGGCCACGGCCCGGCTGTCCTGCTCGGGGATGACATGACCCGCGTCACGTACTGCGTTCCGAGTAGGCACGATTGTCGGCAGCCGCACGACGACATCGCGGGCCGATCCGGGAAAGCTGAGCCCTGTCCAACGATCCGGAACCGGAAGACTCTCCGCCCATGACCATCCGCGTCCTGCTCGCCGACGACCAGGCCCTGCTGCGGGCCACCTTCCGGATCCTGATCGACTCCTGCCCTGACATGGAGGTCGTCGGCGAGGCCGCCGACGGCGCCGAGGCCGTCGACCTCGCCCGGACCCACCGGCCCGACCTGGTCGTGATGGACATCCGCATGCCCGGCACCGACGGACTGGCCGCCACGTCCGCGATCTGTGCCGATCCGGACCTCACGGCGGTGCGGGTGCTGATCCTCACCACGTTCGAGATCGACGCGTACGTCGCGCAGGCGCTGCGCGCCGGGGCGAGCGGCTTCCTCGGCAAGGACGTCACCGCGGACGTGCTGCTCGACGGCATCCGGACCGTGGCCGCCGGCGAGTCCCTGCTCTCCGCCACCGCGACCCGCACGCTGATCACCCGGTTCCTGGCCTCCCCCGCCGAGAGCTCGCAGTCGGCCGCGCCCGAGCACCTCGCCGCCCTCACCGCACGCGAGCGGGAGGTCATGGCGTGGGCGGCCGAGGGCCACTCCAACGAGGAGATCGCCGAGAAGCTCTTCGTCAGCCCGCTGACCGTGCGCACCCATGTCCATCGCGCCATGACGAAGCTGGGCGCCCGCGACCGTGCCCAACTCGTCGTGATGGCCTATCAGTCGGGCCTGGTACGGGCCGTTCCGCCGAACGGCGATCAATGAGGTCCCGTCCGCCGTCCGGGTAAAGCCGCCGTTCAGGCGAAAACGGCCGCCAGGGTGCGTGGCGGCGCGCCAGCGCGTCGAGAACTGACCCGTGAGTCTGCCGCTGATCCCTCCGATGCTCGCCACACCCGGCACCCTGCCGCCCACGGCGCAGGACGCGCGCTGGGCGTACGAGACCAAGCAGGACGGCCAGCGGGCGGTGATCTATCTGGAGGGGGACGGCAGCCTGCTGCTGCGCGCCCGTTCCGGTGAGGACATCACGGCCGCCTATCCCGAACTGCGGCCGCTGGGCGGCGCGCTCGGCACCACACCGGCCGTACTCGACGGGGAGATCATGGCGCTGGACGAAGAGGGCCACGCCGACTTCCAGTTGCTGCAGTCCCGCATGGGCCTCGCGCACGCCCCGGCTCGGGCCGCCCGGATGGCCGCGCAGACCCCCGTCCACCTGGTCCTCTTCGACGTACTGCACCTGGCGGGCAGCTCCCTGCTCAAGGTCCCCTACTCCCGGCGGCGCGGGCAGTTGGAGGGCCTCGACCTGGGCGGGCCGTACTGGTCGACGCCGGGCGCGCTGGTGGGACACGGCCCAGAGGCACTGGCGGCCACCCGTGAGCACGGGCTGGAAGGGCTGGTGTGCAAGCGGCTGGACTCTGTGTACGAGCCCGGGGTGCGCTCCCGCGCCTGGATCAAGATCCGCAACATGCGCAGCGAGGACGTGATCGTCGGCGGGTGGCTGCCCGGCAAGGGACGGCTCACCGGCCTGCCGGGCGCGCTGCTGGTCGGCCAGTACGCGGCCCGGCGGCTGCGCTACGTGGGCGGCGTGGGAACCGGCTGGAGCGAGGCCGAACGGGCTCACCTGGCCGAACTGTTGCAGGCGTCCGAGACGGACACCTGCCCCTTCGACCCCGCCCCGCGCGTGCCGGGCGCGCACTGGGTGCTGCCCCGGCTGGTCGGCGAGGTCCGCTACAGCGTCCGCACCCGGTCCGGGATGCTGCGCCAGCCGTCCTGGCTGCGCCTGCGGCCGGACCTCACGCCGCAGGACGCGTCGGCCGACATCCCCGACGACCTCTGACACGCACGTCTGACACGAGCGTCCGACACGCCCGCAGGACACCGACGTCCGGCACACAGGTTGGGCGGCAACTATTGCGCTGTCCTTCACCCACCGGTACGCCCGTGGCTCTTGGCGCGTAAGTGAAAACCGGGGATCCTGAACTGCCTTTCCCCCCACAGCCGTTGGGCTGCGCCCGGACCCCGAGGAGACGCAGTGTCGTCAACCACCTTCCGCACGCATGGCAAGAGATGGCTCACCGGTCTGGCCGGTGCCGCCGCACTGGTCGTCGCCTTCCCCAGCGTCGCCTTCGCCGCCCCGCCGGCGGCGCTGCCCGCCAACGCCGACTCGGCCGAGAAGACCTACCAACCGGCGTTCGACTACGACACCGACGGCTGCTACTCCACCCCGGCCATCGGCCCCGACGGAACCGTCAACGGCGGCCTCAACCCCACCGGTGCGCTCAACGGCAACTGCCGGGACGCCTCGGACCTCGACAACACGAACGGCTACTCCCGCTACAAGTGCAACAACGGCTGGTGTGCCTACATGTACGGCCTGTACTTCGAGAAGGACCAGGCGGTGGCGGGCAGCAGCATAGGCGGGCACCGACACGACTGGGAGCACGTCGTGGTGTGGGTGCAGAACAACGCGGTGCAGTACGTCTCGACGTCCAACCACGGCTCGTTCACGATCAGTCCGGCGTCGTCGGTGCGCTTCGACGGCACGCACGCGAAGATCGTGTACCACAAGGACGGCATCAGCACGCACTGCTTCCGGCTCGCCAACTCCAATGACGAGCCGCCGGAGAACCACAAGGGCACCTGGCAGTATCCGTCGCTGGTCGGCTGGAACGGCTATCCGGCGGGCGTGCGCGACAAGCTGGTCGCGTACAACTTCGGCAGCGCCAACTTCGGCCTGAAGGACGGCAGCTTCGCCAGCCACCTGGCGTCGGCGAAGCCGTCGGGGATCACGTTCGACCCCAACGCCTGATCCCTTCGGCTCCGAACCTGAGCCCGAGTCACATCGGGCGCGGGACCTAGGCCCCCCGGCGCCTGGGCTTCCGTCCCGCGCCCGATCCCTGCGCACCGGGGTGCGACATAGCGTCCGGTTCATGGACACGATCGCCACGAGCGGACACTTCGAAGAAGCCCTTGAACGCCTCCACGCATCCGGCCCGGAACGGGAGGGCTGGCTGTCCAACCACGCCCCCATGGTCGTCGAGGCGCTCGCCGCCCACGGACACGCGGGCGCCGTCCACCGCTGGGTGGACCTCTACCGGGACAAGCTGGAGGACTTCCCCGACCGCGTCGCCCCCGTCACGGACGACAACTGGCGTGCGGCGCTGGGGGATCCCCGGCGGATCACGGACTGGACCGACCACTACTCCCGTGTGCTCGCCGAGCGTCCGTGGCGCGGCGTCCTCGCCGAGTGGTGGCCGCGCCTGCTGCCCGGACTGTACGGCGGTGCCACTCATACGGTCATCCGTGTCGGCCATGCCGTGCGCGCTCTCGAAGCGGACGAGAACGCGCCCCGGCTCACCGAACTCGCGCACGCGCTGGGCTACTGGGCGGCACGGCATCAGCCCGTGACCGGTGTCTCCCCGCTGCCCGGCGCGCCGACCGCCACGGCCGCCCTGGACGCCGTACCCGCGATCGAGGCCGGGCACCTGGGATTCCGGAACCGGCTGTCCGCCGTACGCCGACTGCCCGCCTGGGCGGACGACGTGACCGACCCGGAGACGGCCCGCGAGCGGCTCACCGAACTCGTGCACGCCGCGACCCACCGCTACGCCACCCACGGTCACGGCGAGCCGACCATGCTCGTGCACGCGGCCACCGCGCCCAACGCCGTGCTGCGCACACTGGGTTCGCTGCCGCGCGACCAGTGGGTGCCGAGCCTGCGGGCGGCCTGGACGGCGTCCGCGGCGGTCACGGCGATGTACGCCCCCGTCGAGGCCGTTGCCTGCACCCCGGCTGCCCGGCTGACGCGCGAGGAGGTCATGGAGCTGGCTCTCGCCCACGGTGACGAGCACGTCATCAAGTTCACCGACACCGCGCTGGACGTCGGTGACGACGTCGCCCTCGCGGCGGCCCAGCGCGCCGTCGAGATCAGCTCGCCCCTGGTGTGAACCGCCCGTCGGCCAGGGCATCTCCCAGGGCCGTCCGCCCGTACAGCACGTAGTAGCCCTGACGCCGCGACTCCAGCAGGCCCGCCTCCCGCAGAACCGACAGATGGGCCGACACGGTCGACGGGGCGAGCCCGTGACGGCACGCCAGGTCCGTCGTCGAGGCGGGCACTGCGAGACCGGCGAGGACGGCCCCGCGCTGGTGGCCGACGAGGCGGGCGAGTGCCTCCGGCGGACGTGGCGCCGGGGTGGTGTGCAGATGGCCCATGCCTCGGGCGGGGTAGATGAGCGACGGCTGCCAGGGCCGGGCGAAGCCGCTCACCACGTCCGGCCACACGAACACGCTCGGCATGAGCAACACACCCCTGCCGTCGGGCCGTTGAACATCCGCCACATCGGCGTACCTGCGCAGGGTGAGCGTCTGGCCGGCCCATTCCACGGCCGGGTGCAGGCCGGTGAGCAGCGCGTCGAGGCCGCCGTCCGCGGCCCGGCGCGAGCGGTGCGCGATGTCCGCCTCCAGGACGGCACGGTGGCGCGGCCAGTCCGGGGCGAGCAGCACGTGCCAGGCCCGCTCGGTGAGGTCGGCCAGGCGCCGGACGGTGGCGGCGGGGTCGTCGAGCGCGGCGCGCCCTTGGGGCGACTCGGCGAGTTCGGGGGTGCAGGCCAGCGAGCGGGTCATCTCGGCATGGGCCAGGACGGGATCGGTGGCGCGCATCCTCGCAAGCTCGTCCTCGATGGTGGGGTACGGCTCCTGCGGCGGCGGGCCGAGGAAGTCCGGGGTGTAGCCGCCGACGGGCGGGATGAACAGCCACAGCTCTGCCAGGTCGAGGCGGGCGACAGCACGGCGCATGCGGCGCAGCCAACCTCGGTGGTAGCCGTGCCGGGCGGGCCGGCGGAGCATGCGCAGCGCCTCGTGGGTCTGGCACAGCGGCGAGATCGCGAACCGGCAGCGGGTGAGGTCGGCGGTGCCGAGGTGCAGGGCGAGCGGCATGGCGACCCCCGTCGTGAGCAGCGATTCGTCCTGGACCGAAAGAGTAGAGGCGTCCGCCGCGGCCCCGCACGCTTGCCCCGACTCCCCCTGTCGGAAAGGCGGATGGATGGGCAACGTACGTCCGGCACCCTGGCGGCGTGCCGCCGTCGTCGCGGCGCTGATGCTGGCGGCGTTCACCTTCAACACCACCGAGAACCTCCCGGTCGGCCTGCTCGCACTCATGGCGGACGATCTGCGGGTGCCGCTCACCGCCGTGGGCGCCCTGGTCACCGGCTACGGGCTGACCGTGGCCGTCGTGTCCCTGCCCCTCGCCCATGTCACCCGGTCGGTGCCGCGCCGTTATCTGCTCGCCGGGCTGCTGGGGCTGCTCGCCGTGGGCAGTTGGGTGTCGGCGCTGGGCGGTGTGTCGTACGGGGTGCTGCTGGCGGCGCGGGTGGCGACGGCGTTGGCGCAGGCGGTTTTCTGGTCGGTCATGGGGCCGGTCGCGGTCGGTCTGTTCCCACCCGAGCGCCGAGGGCGGATCATCGGGCTGCTGTCCGTCGGTGGTTCCCTCGCCACGGTGGCCGGGGTACCGGCCGGGACCTGGCTCGGTGGGCACACCGGCTGGCGGACGCCCTTCGCCCTGCTCGGCGTGCTCGCGCTCGTCTCGCTCGTGGCCGTCGGCGCCCTGCTGCCGTCGTCCCGCCCGCGGGACGGCCACTCCGCGTACGGCGCCACCCCCGACCGGCGCAGGTTCCTCGTCGTGCTGGCCGTCACCGTCCTGTCGGTGACCGGTGCCTTCGCCGGGTTCACCTACGTCGTCGCCTTCCTCGACGAGGTCAGCGGGTTCCGCGAGGACGCGGTGAGTGCCGTGCTGCTGGCGTTCGGCGGGGCGGCGCTGGCCGGGGTCACGGTCACCGGGCTCCTCCTCGACCGTTTCCCGCGCGCCACGCTGACCGTGCCGGTGGCGGCGCAGGCGGTGGCGCTGCTCGGCCTCCACGTGGCAGGACATGTCCCGGCCGCGACTGTCGTACTGGTGATGCTGCTCGGCGCCTCGGTCGCGACCGCCTTCATGGCGACACAGAGCCAGGTGCTCCAGGTGGCACCGGGCCGTACCGAGACCGCCCTCGCGGCCAACTCGGCCGCCTACAACGTGGGCATCGCCGCCGGTGCGCTGCTCGGGGGCCTGCTGCTGCCCGCGGTCGGGGTGCGCGGGACGTTCCTGGTCGGCGGGCTGCTCACGGTGGGGGCGCTGGCGGTGCTGACGTGGCCGGTGCGCCGGGACGCCCGGGACCGGGTGGTCGATGGGGGCCGGGCGAGTGACACGGACCGGGCGGGAGAGGGCAAGGGCCGGGCGGGAATGGGGCGGTACGGTGCGGACGCGGGGTTGTGACGGTCTATCGTGGCCGCATGTCCGTGCCTGAACTGATCCGTATCGTCTCCCGCGACTCGCCGATGGCCCTCGCCCAAGTGGAGCGTGTCCGCGCCGAGTTGGCGGCCCTGCACCCCGGTGTGCGCACCGAGGTCGTGCCGGTGAAGACGACCGGTGACAAGTGGATGGGCGACCTGTCCCAGGTCGAGGGCAAGGGGGCGTTCACCAAGGAGGTGGACGCGGCTCTGCTGGCGGGCGAGGCCGATCTCGCCGTGCACTGCGTCAAGGACATCCCCGCCGACCGGCCACTGCCCGCGGGGACGACCTTCGCGGCGTTCCTCAAGCGGGACGACATCCGGGACGCCCTCATCCACCCCGGCGGCCTCACCCTGGACGAGCTCCCGCCCGGGACCCGCATCGGCACCTCGTCGGTGCGCCGGGTCGCCCAGCTGGCCGCCACTCACCAACACCTCGAATGCGTGCCGTTCCGCGGCAACGCCAACCGGCGCCTGGAGAAGCTGGCAGCCGGTGAGGCGGACGCGCTGCTCCTCGCGGTTGCCGGCCTGGAGCGCATCGGCCGCACCGATGTGATCAGCGAGGCCCTCTCCCCCGAGGTCATGATGCCGCCGATCGGCGCGGGCATCCTCGCGCTGCAGTGCCGGGAGGGCGACAGCGAACTCATCGACGCGGTCAGCGGCCTCGGCGACCCGGACACGTACCGGGAGGCCACCGCCGAGCGGATGTTCCTGCATGTCCTGCAGGGGCACTGCAACAGCCCGATCGCCGGGTACGCGCGCGTGGACCGGGGCGGCGAACTGTCCCTGCGGGCGTGCGTCTTCACCCCGGACGGCAAGACGCGGCTCAACGCCCACGAGTGGGCCGGCCGACTGGACCCCGCCACCCTCGGCACGTCGGTCGCGGTCGCACTGCTGCGTCAGGGTGCCCGGGAGATCATCGACGGCATCCCGCACTAGGGCCTGTCGTCCGGGATCGATCTCCACCAGGCGGCGCCCCTCACCGGGGCGCCCGTCAGGCGGTGCCCTCTTCGGCCTGCTCCCGCAGGAAGTTGCTCACCTGGAGCGCGAGGCCGTCGCGCAGGGTGGCGGCGTGGGCGCCGGCGGAGTCCTCCTGGAGGCCGAGGCCGCCGCTCCACAGCCGGCGGTCGGCCCACTCCTCCTCGACGCGCAGCTGGATCTGGACGTCGACCTGGCTCAGGCTCGCCTCCGGGCCGGCGGCGTACAGCACGGCGGTGGCGCGGCGCAGCGGGTAGACGTCGAAGCCCTCGATGAACTGCGAGTTGCGCCAGTCGATGAACGCCGCCTCGCCCTCGCGGCCGATCCGCACGTCGATCTGGCCGTCCTCGAGGTGGATGCCGAGGTGCCGCTCGCCGCGGTTCTCGACGGTGACGCGGACCCGGAAGTACGCGAGCCCCTCCGCGGCCTCGTCGCGTCCGCGCGGCGGCTCGGCGGCTTCCAGTTGGTGGACGCGGACACGCAGACCGGCATGCTCGTCGTACTCGTGCCAGTCCCCGACCACGTTCGGCTCGTACACAATCCACCTCTCGACCCAGAGAGCTGCTTCCTATCTTTGCGCTCAGTGCACTGTCAAATGAGCAGAATGCGCTGTGGCCAGCCCATTCGCCCCCTTGATCACCGATCAAGCCGTGGGCAGGAGGAATCCGCCGACCGGCCCGGTGGGCCTGTTCACCCACGTGCCGCACATCACGTTCCGCACCAAGATCAGCGGGCCAGCCGGCCCAGCAGCGAGGAGGCGGCGGCGATGCCGAGCGCGGCGGCCACGAGCAGGACGGCGAAGTCGAGCGCGAGGTGCGAGGGGGTGCCGAGAAGGAGGCCGCGCAGGGCGTCGACCTGGTAGCTGAGCGGGTTGGCCTTGCTGACCGCCTGGAGCCAGCCCGGCATCACCGACAGCGGGTAGAGGGCGTTGGAGGCGAAGAACAGCGGCATGGTGATGGCCTGCCCGAAGCCCATCAGCCGGTCGCGGCTGAGGACAATGCCGGCGATGGTCATCGACAGACAGGAGAAGAAGGCCGAGCCGAGGACGACGACCGCGGCGACGCCGAGCAGCTTCAGCGGATTCCAGGTCAGCGCCACACCGAGCACCGCCGCGATGACGATCACGACGACCGCCTGCACCAGGGACTTCACCCCGGCCGCGAACGCCTTGCCGGTGATCAGGGCCGAGCGCGGGGTCGGGGTGACGAGCAGCTTGTTGAGGATGCCGGCGTCGCGCTCCCAGATGATCTGGATGCCGTAGAAGATGGCGATGAACATCGCGGACTGGGCGATGATGCCGGGCGCCAGATAGTCGATGTAGGGGATGCCGTCAGTCGGGATCGCCTTGATCCGGGTGAAGGTCTGGCCGAAGATCAGCAGCCAGAGGGCGGGCTGGACCGCGCGGGTGTAGAGCTCGGTGCGGTCGTGGCGCAGCTTCTGAAGCTCGACGGCGCACATGGCGAGGACGCGGGCGGGCAGCACCCGCCAGCCGGCGCGGGGCTCGGGCGGCCGTAGCAGCAGGTCGATACCGCCGGCGCGGTCCCGGTCAGCCGACACGGCGTGCGGTGCGGCGGGTACTTCGGACATCGCGGAAGTCTCCTGAACTCTCGTCGAGCCCACTGCCGGCGATGTCGCGGAAGACGTCCTCCAGCGTGGGCAACGGGTCGGTGCCGGCGGCACCGGCGGCGCGCCGGCGGGCGCCGAGCCCCTCCCTGAGTTCGGCCGGCGTTCCGAGGGCCCGGATGCGGCCGTGGTGCATCAGGCCGACCCGGTCGCAGTACTGGTCGGCCTCGTCCATGTAGTGGGTGGTGACCAGGACCGTCATGCCGGTGGCGGAGCGGACGGCGTTGATGTGCTCCCACACTCCGGTGCGGGCGATCGGGTCGAGGCCGATGGTCGGTTCGTCGAGGATCAGCAGCCGGGGTGCGCTGACCAGGGCCTGGGCGAGTTCGAGGCGGCGGACCATGCCGCCCGAGTAGGTGCCGGCGAGCCGGTCGGCGGCGTCGGTGAGGCCGACCGCGGCCAGTGCCTGGGCGACCCGTGCGGCGCGTTCGCGACGGGGCACGTCGAAGACTCGGGCGAACAGGACGACGTTCTCGCGGCCGGTCAGGCCCGAGTCGGCGGACAGCTGCTGCGGGACGTAGCCGAGCAGGCGACGTACGGCCATGCGGTCGCCTGCCGCGTCGTGCCCGAAGACGCTGACCATGCCCGTGGGCACCGGCAGGAGGGTGGTGATGCAGCGGATCGCCGTGGTCTTCCCGGCGCCGTTGGGACCGAGCAGGCCGAAGACCTCGCCCTGCGCCACCGTCAGGTCGAGTCCGTCCACCGCGTTGGTGTCACCGAAGGCGTAGGCCAGCCCGGTGCAGGCCACGGCCTCGGTGACAGCGTCGTGTGTCATGGTCGCTCCGTCTCCTCGCGCAGTGAGTCGGCCAGTCTGCGCAGCGCCGGGATCGCCGCGAGCAGTGTCTCCCGGTCCGGCTCGTCGAGCCGGGACAGCTGGTGGCGGACGAGATCGGCGCGCCGTCTGCGCCACTCGCTCAGCCGGGCCTCGGCCGCGGGGGTGGGCAGCAGTCGGGCGGCGCGGCGGTCGGCGGGGTCGGTCTCGCGGAGCAGGTAGCCCTGCCGGGCCAGCTGGTTGACCAGCGTGGACACCGAATTGCCCGCCAGGTACAGCTCCTTGGCGGCGTCCGAGATCCCGATGCCGGGCCGTTCCACGATCAGCCGCAACAGCTCGACCTCCGCGCCGCGCAGCTGCGGGGCGGTCATGTCGCGCCGCAGCCGGCGTCGGATCAGTCGCTGGACTCCGACGAGCGCGTCGGCGAGTTCCTCGGGGAAGGCCGAGTCGCCTTCCACGTGGTTTTCCACGTCGTCTTCCACGTCGTCGAGATTACCTCTGTAGCAGAGGTAATAACCCCCAAGGAAGGGTCAAGGGCGGCTGCGTGTCCCTGCCGGACGTCGAGTGAATCCGCCGTCACATGTAGCCGCATTCATGAATTTTGTTTCGGATGCCCTATCATGGGGAAAAGTGACATATGTGCTTCGGACAGGAGGCACGTCCGTGGGAGCCGGCCCGCCCGGACCCTGGGTGACCTCCTGAGGTCCGAGTGCGTGCCTCCTACGGTGTCTTGTCCAGTCAGCACCGCTGAGGGAGGTGCGCACCTTATGAGTGCCACCACCAGAACGAAGCAGCACCCCCACGACGACGCCCCCGACACCGCGGCGGCCTTCGACCACCTTCTCGGACTGCCCGAGGGACCCGAGCGCAAGCTGCTCAGGGACGAGCTGGTCCAGGCCTGGTTGCCCATGGCCGAGCGGATCGCCGTCCGCTTCAAGGGCCGCGGCGAGTCCCTGGAAGACCTGTACCAGGTGGCGGCCCTGGGTTTGGTGAAGGCCGTCGAGCATTACGACCCGGCACGCGGCCACGCCTTCGAGGCGTACGCCGTCCCCACCATCACCGGCGAGATCAAGCGGCACTTCCGCGACCACATGTGGACGCTGCATGTGCCGCGCCGGGTCCAGGACCTGCGCAACCGGGTACGGAGCTCCATGAAGGAGCTGTCGCAGAGCACCTCGGGGCACGCGCCCACCGTCGCCGAGATCGCCGAGCACGCGCAGCTGAGCGAGAGCGAGGTGCGCGCCGGGATGGAGGCACTGGAGTGCTTCTCCGCACTGTCGCTGGAGGCGGAGATGCCCGGCACGGACGGCTACGCACTGGGAGACGCCCTGGGCGGCCCGGATCCGGCGTACGAAGTGGTCGTCGACCGCGTGACGGTCAAGCCGTGTCTGCAACGGCTCCCGGAACGTGAGCGGACCATCCTCTACCTCCGCTTCTTCGGCGGGATGACCCAGAGCCGCATCGCACAGCAGCTCGGCATCTCGCAGATGCACGTCTCCCGCCTGCTGAGCGGCTGCTTCGCCCAGCTGCGCGAGGAGATACTCGCCGAAGCCCGGTGATGCCGGAGCAGTGAGTCAGTCCTCGGACGATCCCGGAATCTGCGTCGGGCCGTAACGCTCCAGGGCCTCTTCCAGTTCGACGCGGATCTCCGGCGGCATCTCCCCGTTCCGGCCCCAGATGAGAATCAGCTCCGCGACATGGCGGAGCTTGATGTTCGTGTGCTGGGAGACGTCCTTCAGCACCGCCCATCCCTGCTCCGGCGCCACGCGGCCGAGGGCGACGATCATCCCGATTGCCTGGTCCACGACGGCGTGCGAGACCATCGCCTCCTTGAGCTGTTCGACTTCCTCTTCCAGCTCGATGATCCTGTCGGTCCCGTCCGCGGGCTCGTGCGGTGTCGCTGCCACGCCACCATGGTCGCCGCTTTGCCTGCCTCGTGCCAGCGAAGGGCGGGGTCACTCCGGGCCGTTTCGGCGCCACGCCGGGGGTACTCGGCAGGCCTCGAAGCGAATCCGGCTGGACACTGATACAAGACCGGTGGCCGCCGGCTCGGGCGAGAACCAGGACAGCGACTGCCATGAACCACGATGCGACAAGCTCCAACAGCACGGCCGAGGTCGTGTCCACGCACTCCGTGTTCGGCGCACCCTGCTGGGTGAGTCTGACCAGCCGTGATCTCGACGTCACCCACGGGTTCTACAGCGCCGTGCTGGGGTGGCGCTGGCGGCCCGCCAAGCTGGGCGACCGCTTCTGGGTCGCGCTCGCGGACAGCGTGCCGGTGGCCGGGGTCGCGGCGGTCGCCACGATGTGGCAGATGGCCGTGGCCTGGACCCCCTACTTCGCCGTGCCCAGCGCCGACGAGGCCGTGGCGCGGGTGCAGGAGCGGGGCGGCACATCGGCCGTCGGCCCGCTCTCCCTGCCGCCCGGGCGCGCGGCGCTGCTGGCCGACCGGGACGGGGCGACCTTCGGTGTCTGGGAGGGAGAGCTCCCCTCCAACTGGGAGACCTGGCGGCGTGCCGCGCCCACGTTCATCCGGCTCCACACCCGCGACGCGTTCGACGCGGCCATGTTCTACGGCGAGGTCCTCGACTGGGCGTCGGAGCGGGCCGGCTGCTGCGAGGTCCGCTACGAGGGCGGCGAGGTGGTGCTGCGCAGCCGGGGCGATGTCGTGGCGCGGATCGAGTCGGGGGCGTTGGAGGCTGCGCCCGACCCGACGATTCGGCCGCACTGGCAGGTGCATTTCGCGGTCGCGGACGTGGGGGCTTGTGCGCGGGCGGCCGAGCGGCATGGGGGGAGCGTGTTGTCGAAGGGGAGTGACGAGGCTGTGCTGCGGGATCCTGACGGGGCGCAGTTCACGGTGACTTCGCGGCGTTCCCGCTAACGCTCGCTCGGAGTGCGACTACTGGGGTGCCGCGGTGGGTTCGTGGTCAGGTTCGTGGTCGTCTGCGGGCTCGATGCGGTTGGTCGCGCAGTTCCCCGCGCCCCTACCGGCGTTGCCGCGAGGGCGTCGACAGGAGGGCCAGGCTGCGGCGTTCGATCAGAAGAGCGGTGCCTGCCTTGTACTCCGACTCGTCCGGCGGGCCCTGTGGTTCGGCCGTGTCGATCAGCGGGGTCCAGCGGTCGCCCAAGGTGGCGTCCGGCAGTTGGAACTCCACCGGCTCCCAGTAGCTGTTGAGCAGGAGCAGGAAGGAGTCGTCCACCACCGGGCGGCCGCACCAGTCGGGTTCGGCGATGGCGTCGCCGTTGAGGAAGACGGCCACCGAGTGGGCGTCGGGGTCCTGCCAGTCCTCGTCCGTCATCTCGCGGCCGTCCGGGAGCAGCCACACCAGGTCGGGCAGCGGCTGGTCGGGGTGGGTGGCCGTCTCGCCCTTGAAGAAGCGGCGGCGGCGCAGGACGGGGTGAGCAGCGCGCAACCCGATGACGTAACGGGTGAAGTCGGCGAGTGCGCGCTGCTCGTCGGTGAGTCCCCAGTCGATCCAGGAGACGTCGTTGTCCTGGCAGTAGGCGTTGTTGTTGCCGCGCTGGGTGCGGCCGAGTTCGTCGCCGTGGCCGAGCATGGGGATGCCCTGCGAAAGCATCAGCGTGGCGATGAAGTTGCGCTGCTGACGGGCGCGCAGCCGGCGCACGGCGGGGTCGTCGGTGTCGCCTTCCGCGCCGCAGTTCCAGGACCGGTTGTGGCTCTCGCCGTCCCGGCTGCCCTCGCCGTTGGCCTCGTTGTGCTTGTCGTTGTACGAGACGAGGTCGCGCAGGGTGAACCCGTCGTGCGCGGTGACGAAGTTGACGCTGGCGCGCGGGCGGCGCCTGCTGTGCGCGTACAGGTCGGAGGAGCCGGTCAGCCGGGAGGCGAACTCGCCGAGCGAGTCGGGCTCACCGCGCCAGAAGTCCCGTACGGCATCCCGGTACTTGCCGTTCCACTCCGACCACAGCGGCGGGAAGTTGCCCACCTGGTAGCCGCCCTCGCCGACGTCCCACGGCTCGGCGATCAGCTTGACCCTGCTGATCACCGGGTCCTGCTGGATCAGGTCGAAGAACGCCGAGAGCCGGTCCACCTCGTGGAACTGCCGGGCCAGCGTGGCCGCGAGGTCGAAGCGGAAGCCGTCGACGTGCATCTCGGTGACCCAGTAGCGCAGCGAGTCCATGATCAGCTGGAGGACGTACGGGTGGCGCATCAGCAGGCTGTTGCCGGTGCCGGTGGTGTCGTAGTAGTGCGCCCAGTCGCCGTCCACGAGGCGGTAGTAGGAGGCGTTGTCGATGCCGCGGAAGGAGAGGGTGGGGCCCCGCTCGTTGCCTTCGGCGGTGTGGTTGTAGACGACGTCGAGGATCACTTCGAGGCCGGCCTCGTGCAGCGCCTTCACCATCGACTTGAACTCGTTGACCTGCTCACCGCGGGTGCCGTGGGCGGCGTAGGCGTTGTGCGGCGCGAAGAAGCCGATCGTGTTGTAGCCCCAGTAGTTGGACAGCCCCCGGTCGAGCAGCACGCCGTCCTGGACGAACTGGTGCACCGGCATCAGCTCGACTGCGGTCACCCCGAGGGACGTCAGGTGCTCGACGGCCGCGGGGTGCGCGAGCCCGGCGTAGGTGCCGCGCAGCTCCGGCGGGACGTCGGGGTGAGTGGCGGTCAGGCCCCGTACGTGGGTCTCGTAGATGACGGTGTCGGCGTACGGCCGTCTGGGCGGGCGGTCGTCCCCCCAGTCGAAGTACGGCTCGGTCACGACGCCGAGCATGGTGTGCCCGGCGCTGTCGCCCGGGGACGGGGCGCCGGGGGTGCGCTCGAACAGGGAGGCGTGGTTGTCCACCTGGCCGTCGACGGCCCGGCTGTACGGGTCGAGCAGCAGCTTCGCCGGATTGCACCGGTGGCCGAGGCCCGGGTCCCAGGGGCCGTGCACCCGGTAGCCGTAGCGCTGTCCGGGGCCGACACCGGGCAGATAGCCGTGCCAGACGAAGCCGTCGACCTCGGTGAGCGGAATCGGGGTGTGCCGGTCCTTGTCGTCGACCAGGACGAGCTCGACGCGGTCGGCGACCTCGCTGAACAGGGCGAAGTTGGTGCCCTGTCCGTCGAAGGCGGCTCCCAGCGGGTAGGGGTGCCCGCTCCAGGCGGGCACCCCCTTGCTGCCTTTCCGCGCGGTCACCGGGCCTCCTCCAGGACGCCGTCCCGGATGCCCGGCGCGGCCGCGATGGCCGTGACGGGTGCCTCGCGAGGCACCTCGAGCGCCTCGAGCAGGTTGGGCGCGGGCGCGGCCGGCACGAGCGGGGCACGCTCGCCGGCGCGGGCGCGCTGCGAGAACCAGATGATCTTGGCGCCGGTCTCGGTGGCGCAGCACCCCCAGCCGTCGCTCATGGCGGCGAGGTGCTGCAGGCAGGCACGCAGCTCGTGGTCCGGGCGCAGGGCACGGTTGTTGTCGCCGATGGCGGTGATGAGGTGCTGGCCGTTCCACCACATCTCGATCGAGGTGTTCTTGTCCCTCGCGTGCTCGTCGATGGCCCGCAGCAGCATCTCGGTGCTGTGGCGGACGGGCTCGACAAGCGTCTCCAGGTCCCAGTACCTGAGGTGAGCGGCCAGAATTCGGCTGACCTGACCCACCCGTTCGGGGCTGACTTCCACGTCGAGGTGGTAGTAGCAGGGCACTGCGGTCTTCACCGTCGTTACCTCCTCACCGCGAAAGCTCCCGCTCTCCTCGCCCCTGCGGGACGGGCCCCGAGTACGGAGCGTGAGCGCTGATCGCTTCTGAGTGACTCCAGGGTGGGGGCGGTAGGCCATTCGTGCAACAGGAGGACATCCCTGAGGTAGTTGAAGATCCAACAGGACGCTGAGTCGTCGACCGTGCACCATGTGTGAAGACCTCGATACCCGTAACGGAACCCGTGCGTGCGCGCACGGGTTTCCGCCCGACGGTCGGGAAACGCGTCATCGAGTCCGGAAGGTGAACGGCGCCATGCTGCTACCGGCCAAAGCCGAAGTCGCCCGGCAACTGCGGCGATATCGGGCCTGGGAACGCGCCATGCTCGCGGCCCCGGCCGACCTGACGGTCCGTGCCACCTTCGAGGACACCGGCTACACCCTCTGCGTGCTGATGGGAAAGCGCTGCGCACGCGAGGCCGCCGACGCGGCCGAACGCTATCTGCGCAGCACTCCGGCCGCCTACCTCAGCGAGCTGGACGAACGGCCGCGCACGGCGAGCGTCTCGGCGCGGCGGGGCCCGCCGGGAACGCGGCGGTGGACTTTCCAGCGGGAAGGCAGACGTCCTTCCGGCGCAGCTTGAATCCCCCGGCCGGGCCTGGTGCCCGGCCTCGAGCACGGTGGAGGTGAACCATGGGCAGGACCAAGAGCAGGACCGGTGCCGGCACCGGGACCGTCGGCCGCATCCCCGTACGGGACGTACGGCCGGCCGTGGAGTGCGGCAAACACCCGGCCAAGGCCGTCGTGGGAGAGACCTTCGAGGTCACCGCCACCGTGTTCCGCGAGGGCCATGACGCCGTCGCGGCCAATGTCGTACTGACCGACCCGGACGGCCGGCCCGGCCCGTGGACGCCGATGCACGAACTGGCCCCGGGCAGCGACCGCTGGGGCGCCAAGGTGACCCCGTCGGCCATGGGCTGCTGGACGTTTCACGTGGAGGCGTGGAGCGATCCGGTGGCGACCTGGCGGCACCACGCACAGATCAAGATCCCGGCCGGGATCGACGTCGGACTCGTCCTGGAGACGGGCGGCGAGCTGTACGAACGAGCGGCGGCCGGGGTGCCCGACAAGACGGAGCAGGCCACGGTGCGGGCCGCCGCGGACGCGCTGCGGGACGACTCACTGCCGCCCGAGTCACGGCTGGCGGCGGCGTTCGCGGCGAACGTCGACGCGGTGTTGGGGCGGTATCCGCTGCGGGACCTGGTCACCGCCTCGGACCCGCTGCCCCTGCTGGTGGAGCGGGAGCGGGCCCTGTTCGGCTC
>NZ_JBVKAV010000010.1:14360-449236 GCF_055639295.1 Streptomyces sp. NPDC107528 | reverse complement strand
CCCCGATCTTCGACCTGGTCGACTACGGCGTCGTCGGCGACCTCTTCGACGTCGTCCCGACCCTGACCGAGGAGATCAAGACCCGCAAGGGCTGACCCCCACCCAAGGCCGCCCAAACACATGGTCACGTCGGCGCGAGCCAATTCGGTACCGCGCACAAGACCGCAGCCGGACAAGGATGGCTCGGTATCTGGCGCTCGATAAACCTGAACAGCATCTCCATATGTGGCGCAATTGCGCCACTCTGGAATAGGGCAGATGTGTCACGTATCTGCTGTCATTGCTGTCGAGAGGCTGCACCTTGGGTGGAGGTACGTGCAGACTCTCGCTATGGCACGGCGCCGTGGGGGGCCGAGCCACGTGGTCGGTCCCGGATCCGACGGCGGCTTCGGGGCCGACCTCGTCATGGCCAGACATCGACCAGGCAGCAATTACCCCTGCAGGTACATGCATTCCGCGCAGATCCTCACATGACGTAGCAGAATGCAAAATCGCCTCGGCCCCGCCTCGAGCTTCGGTTCGAGGCGGGGCCGACGGGAGACAGTGGTGATTTCACACACCGCTCGAAAGCATCGTTGAGTTTCCCGCGGCTCCTTGTCAGGGCAGGATATGCGCCGACGGTCTACTTACGATGCATACAAGCATGAGACCATGTTTCGGCATCGTTTACGAGGCCATGGGAGTGCGCGATTACGTCATTCTTCCCATCAGGGCGTGTGGTTTGACGACAACGTACCGAGGCCTACAGCTCCCCATGAACGTGCCGGCCCTAGTGCGGCTGTACACATGCAATACCTCGAAGCGGACCTGCTGCACCACAGTCTCAAACGTGGCGCATTTGCGCCATCAGAGCGGCGAATCACCCCCTCTGTCCATTCTTATGAAATTGTCCGATTGATACCCCAGTATGGTTCATACGACGACGCACTTCACGAGAACGGACGGCAGTGTGGGCAGGCATCGACGGGCCACTCGAATGGTCCGTACACGGTCAGCAACCGTCAGGGCCGCAGCGGCAGTTGGCGTAGTCACTGCTGTCACGGTCGGAGCCTGGACTGAGGATGACAACGCCTCGCAAGCACGTACCGCGCCCGAATCAGCGGCCGATCAGGTACCGCTCCTTCGCGACACCTCCTTCGCCGTCCACGACTCAGCCTCTACAGCAGCCGCCCCGACTGATCTGGCCACACATTCCACGATCGAGCATCCCGTCACCACTTCGTCGGCACCAGAGCGGGCGAACGCCTCCCGGGGGTTCAACCCAGTCCCCGGCCAGACGGGGGCCAAGCCATCGCACACCGAACCACCGGCACCCACGGCTCCCAGCAGTCCCAGTCCGTCACACACTCCTCAACTCACGCCCCCTGCGGGCGACAAGAGCCCCTCGACCGGACCCGACAACCCCAACGAAGGAAACCACCACGGCGGGCTTGGTGCTGTGGTCACGAATGTCGGCGATCTGGTTGGTGATCTGCTCAACCTCTGAGAAGCATGCGATGTGCTCTCGCTCCCAGTAGTCCACGCCTAAGTCCTGATCAGCGGAAGGCCGGCTCCATTCCGCCCCATTTGCGGCAGCGCAGCGGCAGCCTTCCCAGCCAATGGTCGAAGTGGCAGATATCGCCCCATAACCGCATATAAGCCTTCTACTCGTGCAAACCCCCCGCAGGCCAGGGGAGTGTGTACGGGTTCTGCGTCGGACCTCCTAAGCTGCCCTCAGTGACAGGGCACTGGATGGGACGGAAGGCGACAGGATGACCTCGACAGAGACCACGCCGGACAGCGTGGCGGCTACTGCTGCCCGGCTGCAGAGCGAGCTCCCACTGCTGGAGAAGCACCAAAAGGGGCTCGAACAAGAACTCATTTCTGTCACGAAGCGGCTGGAGTCAGCCCGCGCTGCACTGGACGCCTTGCTGGCTTTGTCCGCCACCTACCCTGAGTCGCCCACTGACGTTGTCATCGACGAAGCGTCGACACTTGTCGACCATCAGGGCTCCTCTGAGGTCTCGGCAGGTCGTGAAGCGGCGGCGACCAGTGACCGCGCAGACTCGACAGCGCCGGCCCACGACGATGAACCAGCCACAGGCACCAGTTCGGCCGACCATGGTGCGGCCGCCCTTCCTCACCAAGCAACACCCGCGGAAAGCAGCGGCGGCGGGCTCACCGTGCAGGTGTTGCAGGCCCTGTCCGAGGCAGGCAATCGACCCATCCGTGCACGCGACATCGCCAAGGTGCTGGGGCGCGACGGCTCATCCGGCAGCATCAACGCCGTGCGCAGCACGCTCGATCGACTTGTCGCCACCTCGAGGGCCGATCGGGCTGGCCGTGGCCTTTACCAAGTGAGGGCATGAGTCACGCGGTGGCGGCTTCAGGTCCTGATGAACTGAGTTGAGTGTCACGCACGTTCCTCAGTGTCCCTTGCGGAACCGCCGGTGCAAAGCACGCACCTGCTCTGCGAGACCTGGCACAGGGCCCTCGACGACGAGCGAGGGCACAACCGCCTCAATCGGAAGGGGGCGCACGGGGGCATCCGGAACACTCAACTCAGCTAGCCAAGCAACCATTTGCTCCGAGGAACTGACGTACACAATGCGTCCCAACCCGACCCAACCGTGAGCAGCGGCGCACATGGGGCAGTGTTCACCGGAGGTGTAGACAGTCGCAGCTGCCCTCTCCTCCGGGGTCATGGTTTCTGCTGCCCAGCGCGCGAGTTCGAACTCAGGGTGACGAGTGTCGTCTCCCATGGTCACCTCGCGGTTGCGGTCCTCAGCCAGGACCGTTCCATCTGCACCGGCAAGGACGGAGCCAAACGGAAAGTCTCCGGCTTCCAGAGCTTCGGTGGCGAGTTCCACGCAGCGCTGCAGGTGGCGCATGTCGGTGTCGTTAAGGGCCTTATCGTGCTTCATGCTTCCGCCAAGCTGGTTCTGGTGGGTCATGTCACTGCAGTGCCTTGGACGGGTTCCGCCAAGCTGCAATGGCTGCGAGTGCCTGCCATGCCGCCTGGGGTGTCAGCGTCTCGTCCGGATCACCGTTGAAGGGATCGAGCACCACGGTCTCGGCACCGAGAAGTCGCAGCTGTTCAAGATCGTTCGCGACCTGGTCGATTGTTCCTTCACCGGCGAGTCGGTCTGCGCCGGTGACAGGAGAGGTGGTAATCCGCAGCACAATACGGGGGGCGAAGGCCGGGACCGGTCGTTGCAGCTCATCCGCGGCTGCCATCAGCCTGTCCTTGGCCTCACGCAGCCACGGCAGGGTGCACCGGAGCGGGTGATACGCATCTCCGAGTCGTACTGCGCGGCGCAACCCGGCATCACTGTTACCGCCGACCCAGATCGGGATCTGTCCGCTGCGATAGTCCGCATCGTTGTCCCATGCGGTACGAATGGCGTTGAGGTGCTCGTCAGTGAGGGCGCCCCTTCTGTTGAACGCGACGCCGAGTGCTTCGTACTCCTGTCGTGCCCAACCAACGCCCACGCCCAGGACCAGCCGCCCTCCGCTCAACTGGTTCAGATTGGCGGCCATGCGCGCTGTGAGCAGCGGGTGCCGGTAGGGCACGATGATCACCGTGGTACCGAGTTGAACTCGGTGGGTGATGCCTGCCAACCAGGCCAGTGTGGTGAATGGCTCGTAGAAGGGTGCGGGGTACTGCTCCGCCACGTCGGGCGTCACCACAACATGGTCGGAGACCATCAGAGAGTCGAATCCGAGTCCCTCCACCGTTTGTGCCCAACTGTGCAGCACTCCCGGGTCAGTTCCCGGCCCGAAGTTCGGGACGTTTACACCTAGTCGCATGGCCACAACCTATTCAATGTGCATCCGCGGCGGAAGGGGGCCCTTCCTGCGTTCGGAGTAATGGGCCGTGCATCTACCGGTGAATTCGTCGCTTGGCCGTGAACTCTCTTTGTGCAAGCCCGCGGCGGCAAGTCTGCGAGTCACTTCTCGGTCGGCTTTTCCGCCGCCCAAAGGCTAGCCATCTCATATGCCACGTGAGCAGCAGCGAAACCGGTGATGTCTGCGTGGTCATACGCGGGGCTCACTTCAACAATGTCACCGCCGATGAGATTGCTTCCCTGGAGCCCGCGCAGGATGGACAACAGCTCACGGCTGGTCAGTCCGCCCGGCTCGGGGGTACCCGTACCAGGGGCGAAGGCCGGATCAAGGACGTCGATGTCGACGGAGACATACAGCGGCCGCTGTCCGATCCGCGATCTGAGGGCCTCGATGACACCCTTGATTCCGGACTGCTGGATCTCCTCACTACGCGTGGTCGCAAAACCCAGGGCAGCGTCATCGAAGAGGTCTGAGGCTCCGTAGACGGATCCTCGGATACCCACGTGCGCACACGCTTCCTGATCCAGCAAACCTTCCTCGGACGCCCTTCGGAATGGGGAGCCATGGTGCAGAGCCGATCCGAAGTAGTCGCCCCATGTGTCGAGATGAGCATCGAAGTGCAGTACTGCGATAGGACCATGCTTACGAGCAAGTGCGCGCAGCACGGGCAGGGACACAGTGTGGTCACCGCCGAGGACGAGCAGTTTGTCGGCGCGCTCAGCTACTTGGGTAACAGCGCGCTCGATCTTCTCGACAGCGTCCTGAATCCCGAAGGGACTGACCCCGAGGTCCCCGAAGTCGACGATCTGCCGGTCAGCGAACGGGGTCACCTCGAGGTCGGGGTTGTACGGCCGAAGCAGACGCGAACCGTTGCGGATGTGGGCCGGTCCGAAACGAGCCCCGGGACGGAAGGTCACGCCGGCGTCGAACGGGATGCCCAGCACGCCTGCGTCGTAGTCCGAGACCTGGTCGACCCGCGGAAGGGCTGCGAAGGTGGGCGGGGACGCGAAACGCGGCAACTCCAGGAAGCTCGCTTGTCCGACCACGTCTCCCGTCTTGGGGTACGTGATTTCTGGAGGACCGAAATTCGCGCTCATGGCTCTCTCTTCCCCTTGGGTCCCACTCTGGCGTCTGCCGACGTCACCCAGCCGAGACAGGCTCTCAGGCCGCGTCACCGTTTGGGAGGCGGTCGATTCTGGTCGCTACGGCAGGTGGGCTGGGGCAACGTCGTGTCCGTCGGCTCAGAAGGGCCGCCGCTCCCCGCCGCTCACCAAGCAACCGGACCTCTTCGGTTTACCACTTGCAATCAAGTGTTTAGTATCCTCAAACCCTCGACGGGTGCGTGTCAACCCTGAGCTCTCGACTGACACTGGAAACTTGCCGTCACTCGGGGGTGCATCGTGCCGCCGCCCAGCAGGTCCGAGACTACCGAGCCACTCTTGCCTGTCGTCGGGCGTCGGGCGCGGATCGGATCAGCAGTACCCATGCGCCCGCAGCAACAACCAGAGTTGAGCGGCGACGTCAGGGTCACCCAGGTCCAGGTCCAGGATTGACTGACACCTGCTGATGCGCATACGAAGTGTGTTGCGGTGCACCGCCATCGCTCGAGAGGCGAACTCCCAGCGACCGTGTGCCCTCAAGTAGGCGACCAGCGACTCGACCAGGGCGTTCTCCTCCTTGTCCAGAAGCACACCCAAGCGCTCTCGCACCACGGAGGTGGAGGCCGCCATCACATCATCGCGCAGATTGCGGTGTCCAGATCGGACCTTCTGCATCTCCGCTTCCAGGCGCAAACGCGCCGTTCCGACGTCGTTCGTGCGGATAAGACTGGAGACCAAGGCCACGGCAGAGGGCTCGGCCTGGGCTAGTGCGTCATCGAGGGAGGTAAGCGCTGGAGGGACTGCTGGCAGGAGGAACCAGACACGGCCGTGGTCAACTCGCACTGCCAGGGCATCCGGGCACCACTGCCTTACAACAGCGATGATGCCGTTGCTGTCTGCGCCCTTGGCAACCAAGATCCTGCACTGATTGCCGAGACTGAGGCCGGCCACCTCTGCGCCCAGACGGCGGGCAGCATCAACGAAACCGAGATCTACAAGGGACGCCATGCATCGTCCGGCAACGTCCTGGGCCGATTCCGCCTGCCGACGGCGGATCGTGTCGATGCTCAGAAGAGCGCAGGCGGTCAGGACTAGACGTCGTTGCGCAGCGTCCAGCTGACAGGACGTCCCTGCAGCCAGGTAGCCAACGACTCGGTCTTCGATCGCCAAGGGGAACACGACGACTGTGCGACCGGCCGCGCTGAAGGAGGCCGAGGAATGTACACCGACCGCCTTGAGGCGTTCGATCTCACCGCGCGTCTTCTCAGCCTCATGGACCATTCCGGCAGGGTGGACGTAGTCCACCTCACCGCTGACATCAAGGACCGCCGCCCAACCTTCCAGGGCCCGTGTGAGGGTTCGGAGGACCGCAGGGACGGGGTCACGTGACGCTGCCGCATCCACGAGGCCCCGATGAGCCGCGAGCGCATCGTTGAGGTGCTGTTCGGTCGAGCGGGACACTGCCGCCCAGTAGGCCTTCGTAATCTTCAGGAACGGCGTGGGTGGAGGAACGACAAGCAGTGTGAGGTTATGTCTCTGACAGGCATGGATCAGGGTGCCCGGTGGTTCGGCATGCACAGGCCCCAGTCCAACGGCCAGGGCAGTGACACCTGCCTGCTTCAAACGACGGACGTACTTCTCGCTGCCCATTCTGTTGTCAGGCAAGGCAAGGCCTGTGGTGAGCAAGAGCTCTCCGCCCAGCAGGTACGTGGTCGGATCGAGCAGCTCACTGATGTGGACCGCAGAGATCTCTTCAGTCGGGGCGGCAAAACCTGCTACGGGTGCGAGGTCCTCACCGAGGATGGCGGACAGCGCCGCCACGGTAGGTATGGCCATTGGGGTCGGTTCTCCTAGTGCAGTGTGACCATGCGACGGAGTCCAGTGGGCAGGCTATCCGACGCTGTTGTGCCATGACCTCCATAACCTCGTGCACAACGAACCCACGGAGGTAGGCCATGTCGCAGCCGGAGCAACGTCGGATCGTCAATACGCCGATCCCGGGACCGAGATCCCGCAAGCTGCAGAAGCAGCGTACGGCCGAACTGGCCACCGGGCTGGGCATGACCCTGCCAGTTTTCGTCGAACGCGCGGGGGGCGGCATTCTGGTCGACGTCGATGGCAATCACATCATCGACATGGCCTCCGGGATCGCCGTCACGAGCGTCGGAGCCTCCCACCCAGCCGTCGTCCACAGTGTGACTGAGCAGGTGCAACGCTTCACGCACACCTGCTTCCTCGTCACTGAGTACGACGGCTTCGTCGACGTCGCTGCTGCGCTGAACCGCCTCACCCCCGGCAATCATCAGAAGAAGACCGCACTGTTCACCACCGGCGCCGAGGCCGTCGAGAACGCGGTCAAGATCGCACGTGCGGCAACCGGACGCCCCGCCATCGTCACACTGGACCACGGCTATCACGGGCGAACTCTCCTCACCATGTCGATGACGGCGAAGAACGTTCCCTACAAGCAGGGGTTCGGGCCCTTCGCACCGGAGATCTACCGTGTTCCTGCCGCGTACCCCTTTCGCTGGCCAGGCGATCCCCAGGATTGTGCTCAGCAGGCTCTGCACCGGCTGAGGGAGTGCGTACTCACGCAGATCGGCGCCTCGAACGTCGCGGCAATCGTGGCAGAACCGATCCAGGGAGAGGGCGGATTCATCGTCCCACCGCCCGGCTTCCTCCGAGGGGTTCAGGAGTTCGCGAACGAGCACGGAATCGTCTTCATCGCAGACGAGATCCAGACCGGTTTCGGCCGGACGGGGGCGATGTTCGCCTGCGATCACGAGGGAGTCGTGCCGGACCTCATCACCACAGCCAAAGCGCTCGCCGGCGGAATGCCGCTGTCGGCGGTCACCGGACGTGCGGAACTCATGGACGCGGTGCCCCCAGGTGGCCTTGGCGGTACCTATGCGGGAAACCCGGTTGCTTGCGCTGCGGCCCTGGCCACCATCGAGACGATCGAACGGGAAGACCTCGTACGCAGGGCCCGAAGCATCGAGGATCTGGCCAAGCCGCGTTTGGAGCGGCTCGTCTCGCAGCGGTCCGTGGTAGGCGAAGTCCGCGGCCGTGGCGCCATGCTGGCCCTCGAGTTCGTCCATCCCGGCAGCACGGCGCCCGCCCCCGAGGTCGCGCAGTCCGTCGCCGCCCGCTGCCACGCCGAGGGAGTTCTCGTGCTGGTCTGCGGTACCTTCGGCAACGTCATACGGCTCCTGCCGCCTCTGGTCATCGGTGACGACCTGCTCGACGACGCACTCACCGTGCTGGAGCAGGCCATCAGGGAGCAGTCATGAGCACCGTCAGCAGCTTCGATCCGCGAACGGGCCTGCCCACAGGCAAGGTTGACGAGACAACGCCTGACGAGGTCGACAAGCTCGTCAGGCAAGCCGGACGAGCAGCACCGGAACTCGCCCGCACCTCACCGCAGACGAGGCGACGCTGGCTGCACGCCGTCGCCGCGACGCTGGAGGAGCACCGCGAGGAACTCGTCGCACTCGCAGACAGCGAAACAGCGTTGGGCACACTGAGGCTCACTGGCGAGGTGGCCCGTGCAGCCGACCAGCTCCGCTTCTACGGCGATGTCGCCGCAGAAGGATCCTTCATTGATGCCACCGCTGACGAGGCGACGGCAACAACGCCACGAATGGTGCGTGTCAACCGACCTCTGGGGCCCGTCGCTGTCTTCGGGGCCAGCAACTTTCCCTTCGCGTTCAGTGTTCTGGGCAACGACACCGCCTCCGCGATCGCCGCCGGCTGCCCCGTACTGATCAAAGCCCATCCGGCGCACCCGCTGCTCAGCGCGCGCCTCGCCGATCTGGCGACGCGAGCGTTGCACGAAGCAGACGCCCCGCAAGGCACTTTGGGCCTAGTCACCGGTCATGAGGCAGGCGTTGCCCTGATCCGTGCGGAGGCAGTGTCTGCCGTCGCGTTCACCGGCTCTCAGGCCGGAGGTATGGCGCTGTGGCGCCTGGCGAACGAACGCAAGGTCGTGATTCCCGTCTACGCAGAGATGGGCACGGTCAATCCAGTAGTCGTCACCCGCTCCGCCGCCGCCGACATGGCGGACGTGGCGCGCGGGTTCGTAACGTCGTTCACGCTCGGATCAGGACAGTTCTGCACGAAACCGGGACTTCTGCTGGTTCCCGCAGGACATGACGGCGCGGCACAGGTCGGGGGCGCTCTGGCAGAGGCGGCCCCACGGCCGGTCATGCTGACCGAGTCGATCTCCCGGTCACTGGAGCAGAGTCTGAGCGAACTCACCGCAGCGGGCGCGTCCGTGGTGCACAGTGAGCCCGGCAACGGGCGCGGATGGTCGGGGCGCGCCGCAGTCCTGGAGGCGTCGGTCGAGGACATTGTTCGGGGAAGCCGGATCCTTGAAGAGTGTTTCGGGCCCACCGCCGTCGTTGTCGAATACAACACCGACGATGAGCTGCGCACTGTCCTCTCACGTCTGCAGGGGTCCCTGGCTGCGAGCGTCATCACCGGCTACCCCGATCCGGATGCCTCGTGGATCATCACCCAGCTCTCATCTTCCGCGGGCAGGGTCGCCGTCAACGACTATCCCACGGGGGTCGCCTGTACCTGGGCGCAGCAGCACGGTGGCCCTTGGCCGGCGACGTCCAGCCCGGCGCACACCTCGGTGGGAGCAAACGCTCTGCACCGTTTCGTGCGGCCGGTGACCTTCCAGTCCACTCCTAATGCCTGGCTGCCTCCCGAGGCACAAGACAGCAATCCGTGGGGACTCCCCCGGCGTATCAACGGCGCTGCCGCCGGCCGGAGAGAGATGTGATGACCAAGCCGCTGGAAGGCGTCCTCGTCGCCGACTTCAGCCGCGTCCTCGCCGGCCCGCTTGCCACAACCACCCTGGCCGACCTCGGTGCCACTGTCATCAAGGTGGAACGCCCTGGCCGAGGTGACGACACCCGTCAGTGGGGGCCGCCTTGGACGGACAACTCCACCTCGTACTTCGACTGCGCGAACCGGTCGAAGAAGTCGATCGAACTGGACCTGACGGAGGAGGCGGATCTAGTCCTTGCCCGTCGATTGGCCGCGCGCGCCGATGTCCTGGTGGAGAACTTCCTGCCCGGGAGCCTTGACCGCAAAGGACTCGGATATGACGAGCTGAGCCACCTCAACCCCGCGCTGGTGTACTGCTCGGTCACCGGTTTCGGCAGCGTCGGCGGTGCCGAACTGCCCGGATACGACTTCCTCGTGCAAGCGGTCGGCGGCCTGATGAGCATCACAGGCGATCCGAGCAGCGACCCCGCCAAGGTGGGTGTAGCGCTCGTGGACGTCCTGACGTCCAAGGATGCAGTGATCGGAATCCTGGCCGCGCTGAAGGCGCGGGAAACGACCGGCCGCGGGGATCATGTCGAGGTGAATTTGCTGTCGAGCCTGCTGGGCTCGCTGGCGAACCAGGCGTCCTCCTACCTGGCCACCGGCACCGCGCCGACGCGTATGGGCAACCGGCACCCGTCGATCGCGCCGTACGAGACACTCCGCTGCAAGGACGGTCTGCTCGCCGTCGCGTGCGGAAACGATGCCCAGTTCGCTCGCCTCGCGGAAGCGGTGGGTGATCCCGATCTCGCCGCCGATGCACGCTTCGCAACCAACGGAGCGCGGGTGGAGAACCGCCAGGCACTCGTTGCGCGGCTCGAGGAAGGGCTACGAGACGAAGCCGTCGACCACTGGGGCGAGGTCCTCACCGCAGTGAAGGTGCCCGCAGGCAAGGTCGGCAGCATAGCCTCCGCGTTCGAGCTTGCTGCTTCGCTCGGCCTGGAGCCTCTTGTCTCCGTCGGGCCGAGGGCCGCACCACAGGTCCGGCACCCCATCACGTACAGAAACGCACGTCTCTCCGACTATCGACCGCCGCCCCGCTTGGGCGAGCACAACGACGACATCCGTGCATGGCTGGAGGAAGACTGATGAACAACCGCAAGATTTCCGCGTTCGATCCGCAGGATCCCGCCGGTATAGACGAACTGCTGACGCCTGAGGAGAAGGCGGTTCGCGCTTCGGTGCGGCAGTTGTGTGCCGAACGGATCGAACCGCACATCGCTGAATGGTTTGAGCACGGTTCGCTGCCCGACGTCCGAAACCTGACAAAGGAGTTGGGAGCGCTCGGAGTGCTCGGCATGCATCTGGAAGGTTACGGATGCGCCGGCATGTCGGCGACCGAGTACGGGCTGGCCTGCCTCGAACTTGAGGCGACGGATTCCGGCATTCGGTCACTGGTCTCGGTTCAGGGCTCACTGGCGATGTTCGCGATCTGGCAGTGGGGCACGGAGCAGCACAAGGAGGAGTGGCTGCCCAGGATGGCTGCCGGTGAGGCGATCGGGTGCTTCGGGCTCACCGAGCCGGACGTGGGGTCCGACCCGGGCAGCATGCGGACCCGCGCCCGTCGCGACGGCGGCGACTGGGTACTCGACGGCCGCAAGATGTGGATCACTAACGGCAGCATCGCCGACGTGGCGGTGGTCTGGGCGCAAACTGATGACGGTGTGCGGGGGTTCGTGGTGCCGACGAACACCGCTGGCTTTTCAGCGCCGGAGATCAAACACAAGCTCTCCCTGCGGGCGTCCGTGACCAGCGAACTCGTCCTCGACGGCGTACGCCTGCCAGCAGAAGCCGCCTTCCCCGACGTCCGAGGGTTGAAGGGGCCCCTCAGCTGCTTGAACGAGGCGCGTTACGGAATCGTCTGGGGTGCCATGGGGGCCGCCCGCTCCTCCCTGCAAGCGGCGTTGTCCTACGCGAACGACCGCGTGCAGTTCGGCCGCCCTGTCGCAGGCTTCCAGCTGACCCAGCAAAAGCTCGTGGACATGGCCCTGGAGTACAGCAAGGGTGTCCTGCTGGCCCTGCACCTCGGCCGCCGCAAGGACGCCGGGACGCTGCGGCCCGAGCAGGTCAGCATGGGCAAACTCAACAACGTGCGTGAAGCTCTCGAGATCTGCCGGACCGCGCGCACCGTTCTCGGCGCCAACGGTATTTCCTTGGAGTACCCGGTCATTCGGCACATGAACAATCTCGAATCCGTTCTCACCTACGAGGGCACGGTGGAGATGCACACGCTCGTGGTCGGTCAGGCGCTGACCGGACTGGCAGCCTTCCGGTGAATGATCGCTGTGCCTCGCTGGACTCGAAGGACAGCTTCGAACGGATCGGCGTCGTCGGCGCCGGTCAAATGGGCAGCGGAATCGCCGAAGTGTGCGGTCTTGCAGCATTGGACGTCCTCGTCTGCGAGCCGTCTGCCGCGCTGGTGGCAGAGGCCCGAAGAAGGATCGAGACGTCCCTCGAACGAGCAGTGGACAAGGGGAGAATCAGCGACGACATCCGCGGGGACGCAGTCGATCGCCTGTCTTACACGCATGACCTGACGGAACTGTCCGACCGTGATCTCGTCATTGAGGCGGTCGCGGAGGATCCGGCCATCAAGCTGGACGTGCTCTCGACGATCGACAAAATCGTCTCCCCGGGGACGATCCTTGCCTCCAACACGTCGTCGATTCCGATCATCAGTCTGGCGAACGCGACGAGCCGGCCAGAGCAGGTGATCGGGCTGCACTTCTTCAATCCGGTGCCCGTGATGCCGCTCGTCGAAATAGTCCCCTCGCTGCGGACTTCGGAGGAAACGAGTGCCCGAACGACCGGTTTTGTGGCTACCGCGCTGCGCAAGCAGGTGATCACAGGCCCGGACAGAGCAGGGTTCGTCGTCAACGCCCTCTTGATCCCTTACCTGTTGTCAGCGGTCCGCATGCTGGAGTCGGGGGTTGCGTCCGCCCGTGACATCGACCTCGGCATGCGGCTTGGCTGTGCACATCCGATGGGACCGCTGGAAATCACCGACCTGATCGGCCTGGACACCACCATGGCCATAGCGCAGTCCTTGTACGACGAGTTCAAGGAACCGCTGTACGCGCCCCCGCCCTCGCTGCAGCGAATGGTGCAGGCAGGGCTGACCGGACGCAAAAGCGGGAGGGGCTTCTTCGAATACGTGGAGCATCCTTGAGCAGACACAGTGCCTCGCCAGTGCGCAGTGGACACCGGCATGAGTCCAGCGGCTTGCCGTGGGGCGCCACGACGGAGTATTGCCGCCTTTAGAGTCATCCTTACGGCTCAGATCACCCGGTCAACCACCTCAGTGAGTGGCAGGTTGACCATGCTCATGTGGGTCCGTGCTGGCAGATTGCGGATCCAGGGCGCGGTACGCATGAGGATGGTGCTTTCGCAGCCACATGGCACGGGCGGCCCCGACCACAGCTGCGAGCACGATGAGGTAGGGCAGGGTGTTCACGACCGTTGAGTGCGTGCCGGTGAGGTGGGCGTAGTTCTGCAAGATCAGCACCATCGCGGTGCCCAATCCGCCGAGCGCAAGCGCCGGCGCCAGCGTGGTGTTCCACCAATGACGGTCAGTCCGGTGGCGTGCAAAGTAGACCAAGACGGCCACTGATGTACCCAGCAGCAGGACCATGATCCCCAGTGTGCCCAGGCTGACCATGCTGGTGGCCAGGTTCATATATGGGTCAAGGCCAGCCAACGCGAAGCCGCCAACTATCAGTACGCCCAGGACGGACTGGGCCGCACTGGCCCGGTGTGGTGAGCCGTGCTTCGGGTGTGTCACGCCAAGCCAGCGCGGCAGCAGCTGTTCGCGACCCAGCGCGTACATGTACCGGCTGGTTGCGTTGTGCATGGCGAGCGTCGAAGCCAGGAAGCTGGTGACCAGCAGCAGCGCCATCACGTCGGTCAAGCCCGCTGAGGTGTATTGCGTGTTGAGGCTGAAGAACAGCTCGCCGCCTTCTTCGCCGGCCCGGCTGCGCACGTAGTCGGGTCCGACACCTCCCACCGCCAGCCAGCTGGTGAGTCCGTAGAACACCGCGATGATGACGACTGACCAGCAGACAGCAAGCGATACAGACCTGCGCGCGTCGCGGGCCTCCTCGCCGTAGAGCGCGGCGGACTCGATGCCGGTGAACGAGGTAAACGCGAAGGTGAGGGCAGCTCCTATGCCGGCGCCCAGGGCGATGTCCGGCGAGAAGGACACGGCGGGCAGTGCTTCCGCTCCCTTGTGGCTGGCGATGCCGATGTCCATGACCAACAGGATCGCGATCTCGGCAATCATGACGATTCCCAGCACCCAGGCTGAGAGCTCGATCTGGCGTCGCCCGAGCACGGCGACGAGGGCGAGTACGGCGGCTGCATACCAGTGCCACGAGACGGCGGACGAAGCAACGATCAGATCGGCAAAGTGGGCGAACGCGCCGATGAGACCGACCGTCATGACGGTGTAGGACAGCAGGGCGAGCCACGCGGCCGCGGCTCCGGGTATGCGGCCGAGGCCTGCGCGGATGTAGGAGTACAGAGCGCCGGCGTGGACGATCTTCCGGCTCATCGCTGCGTAACCCGAGACGAAGCAGAGCATGGTCAAGCCGGCAAGAACGTAAGCGGCAGGCATTCCGGGTCCGGTTCCAAGTGCGAAACCGAAGGGGACAGTGGCAACCATCGCTGCCATCGGTGCCGTTGCCGCGACAACGAAGAAAACGATCTTCGGTGCGGTGAGGGTGCCTCTGGGCTGCGGTGTGGAGGTCTGTGGTGACATGTCGGTTCCTCCTCAGGGGACGGTGATGGGAGAAAGCGCAGTGTGCACTTCGCTGGCTGCGCGATGACCGGAGGTCACGGCGCCGTCCATGTAGCCGTTCCAAACCGAGGCGGTTTCGGTACCTGCCCAGTGGATGACACCGATCGGCTCGCGCAGGTGCGGGCCGTAAGCGGTCCAAACCCCAGCCCCGAGGCGGCCGCCATAGCATCCCCGGCTGTACTCCTCGGCCGTCCAGTCCTTGTCGAGGTAGTCAAGGGGTTCTGCAGCTCGTGCGCCGAAGAACTTCGTCAGGCATTGCACAGCAGCATCTCGTCGTTGCTCGACACTCTGGGAGCTCATCCGGCGCGCATGTCTGCCCTCGAAGAAGCCGACCAGGACACCATGCTTCGAACCGTGTGGTGTGTTGTCCAGAACGACTGAAAGCGAGTCCTCCAGGCTGACCACCTGGCCGCTGAGCCCGTCCTCTCGCCAGAAAGGGCGGTCGTACAGGACGTTGACCTTGATGACCGATCCCATTGGCACCTGCTGGGTGAGCTGGTCACGCAGCGGAGGCATCGCCGGGGAGTAGCGGATCCGGCCGGCCAGGGTCGGTGGGAGAGTAATCACCACTCTGCGGGCGGCCACCTCGCCTCCGTCGTACCGCACTACGGCCCCGTCGGCGTTGTGCTCGATGGCGTACACAGGCGAGGACAGGCGCACCGCATCTCCCAGTTCCTTTGCCATCGCCTCGCAGATCAGGTGGGGGCCGCCGAGCACGCGGGAGTCCTGGGCGCCGCCCTCAACGCCCAGCAGCATGTCGAGCATGCCGCCTGAGGCAATGTAGAACAGGAAGTGCAGAAGCGACATTTCATGGATTTCGGCGCAGAAGATTGCGGGGATGAGCATGCGCCAGTAGGCGAGCGCCTCGTCGTTGGCGGTGGCGCCCTCGAACCAACTGAGCAGTGTGATGGCGTCCCATTCACTGGCTAGCGCGGCCGCCCAAGGCTTTTCCAGGTCCAGTGTGGCGGCCATGGCCTCAAGCTCGCCCTGCAGTCGGGCTACTTCTGCCAGCGCCGCCCGGGCCATCCGCGTACTTCCGCGGTTGACTCGGCTGACACTGCCCTTCCATGCGAGCAGCCGTTCGCCGGCCGCGTACTGCGGGTACCTGCTCAGGCCGTACTTCTCGGCCAGGGCATCCACCGCAACTTGCGTGGGACCGATCCACTGACCGCCCATTTCGATGGCCTGTCCGTCCGCCATGAAATGTCCGGTCGTCCGACCGGCGACTCGGTCACGCGCCTCCAGAACAACCACCGAGTGTCCGCGCTCCGCCAGATCCACCGCGGTGGTCAGGCCCGCGAATCCAGCACCAACGATGACTACGTCAACTGTCTCCACCAGCGCTCCTCCTGATCAGGGGACGACCGTCCTGGCACAAGCCGGCCGCCAGGCGTTCGCCGCCCCGGCACACAAAGAGGGAGAAAAAAGAACTTGGTCGGACGTCCGACTTGGCGGAAGATTGACACGGCGGGTGACGCCCGCACAAGGGTGGAGTAGCGATAGACCTAGGGACACGGGAGGAGTGGGAACTTTGGCTGCTTACGTGAAGGCGGCGGATCGACGTCGGCAGTTGGTTGCAGCGGCCCGCACTGTGCTCGGCCGACAGGGCATGGCGGGGGGAACCCTGCGCGCCGTGGCAGCGGAGGCCCAAGTCCCACTCGGAACGGTGCACTACATCTTCCCGAGCAAGGAACAGCTTTTGCGTGCCGTTCTGGAAGATGTGGTTCGCGAGATCTCCGAGACTGTGCGGGACGTCCCGGGGACCGCCGACGACCTGGAGTCAGCAATGCGGGCCGGCGCCCAAGCCGTATGGTCCTCAGTCATCGAACCACAGACCGAACAACAGATCATGCAGTACGAACTGTCCATCTGGGCTCTCAGGACAGCAGGTATGGCGGAACTGGCCCGATGGCAGTATGAGCAGTACATCGAGGTGATCACGAGGAGATGGACTCAGGCTGCCGGCCATGCGGGGGTCACGTGCGCCGTTTCCATGGAACAGCTTGCAAGACTGCTGCTTGCCGGGGTCGACGGCTTGGTCCTGCCATACCTCGCCTGCAAGGACGCGGAGCGCGCGAGAAACGACCTGGACGTGCTAGTCACCCAAATCGTGCGGCTTGCCCTTCCCGTGCCGCTCACCGACGCGTAGGCACCGAAGCGTGGCGCAGGCATGGCTCAAACCCGACCAAAATTCCCGAGCAACGCCGGAGACTGTTCCTGGACACCTCCCCGCTCCCGACTGCGACCTCATAATTGCCTCATGCGAGACAACGGGACGCCCGGCCGGGCAGCAGGGAACGCCCTCGAGATCGGACAGCGCCTCAGAAGCGCCCGAGAGCATCGTGGCCTGACCATCGGTCAAGTAGCCGAGTTCACGGGGCTGACCAAGGGTTTCATTTCTCAAGTCGAACGAGACAAGACCTCTGCATCGGTGGCATCGCTGCTCGCCATCTGCGATGCACTCAACTTGCAGATCTCCACACTGTTCGAACCGCCACGTACCTACATCAACAGGGCGTCCGACCGACAACCGACCCGGCTTATCGGCGAAGGTGTCACCGATTTCGTCCTGTCACCGCCGACCGACGGACGCTTCCAAGTCATCGAAACCCGCCTGGAACCAGGGGGCGGAGGTGACCAGCGCCCCTACAAGCTACCGGTCGACGGCGAGTTCGTCGTAGTACTCGAGGGCAGTCTCCACATCACCATCGAGAACCAGCGCTTTGACCTTCATCAAGGCGACTCACTCACCTTCAGCGCCCGTGATCGCCACAGTTGGAGAAACGGATCCGACGAAGCGCCCGCTCGCGTCATGTGGGTTCTCACACGAGGCGGCGCCTTCTGAGCCGGCATGGTGAGTCTCCTCCCGCCGACCAGCACCACTGTGCCCAGCATCCCCGCGTGCGGGCTGGGAAGCACGCTGTGTGGTCCCCTGGTGTTCCCGCCGTACAACATGGTCACCAGCTGCTGCGGTCATGACGTTGCGGACGCTTCGGAGGCGGTTTGGGAGTGTCTGTTGCCGCGCATCGTGTCGAGGTACTCGGTGATCGCCTCCCTGTTACGGATAAGGCACTTGATACGCTCCGTCATGCGATCGCGCTCGTCCTCCAGTGTCGCGATCATTTCCGGTGGCGCGTCGGAGAAATGGATAGCCCGGGGCTTGTCGAGGCAGGGAAGGATCTGCTTGATGAGCCGGGTCGGCAGTCCGGCGTCGAGCAGTCCTCTGATTTGCATGACCCGGTCGACGAAACGCTCGTCGTACCTGCGGTAGCCGTTCGTGCAGCGATCAGGGGTGATCAGCCCTTGGTCTTCGTAGTAGCGCAGCAGCCGTCGAGGAGTGCCAGTACGTTCCGACAACTCTCCGATTCGCATGTGATCTACCTAATCAACGGATGATTTGACCTTCACATCAGTGTGACGGTTTGAGCATACCCAACATGCGAACCCACACCACGCAGTCCGCACGAACACCTGCGCCTGACACCAAGGACCAGAGCCGAAAGCTCCCACTGCCGGCGCTCCTCGCGCTCGCCACAGCCGTCTTCATCACCAGCCTTACCGAGACGCTGCCCGCGGGTCTACTTCCCGCGATCAGCGCAGACCTCGGCGTGAGCGCTTCCGCCACGGGGCAGACGGTAACCATCTACGCAATCGGGACCGCACTCACAGCGATTCCCCTGACTGCGGCCACCGCAGGGTGGCGGCGCAAGCCTCTTCTGCTCACAGCAATGACGGGTTTCGCCGTCGCCAACACCGTCACCGCCCTGTCAGTGAGCTACCCCCTCACCATGGTGGCCCGGTTCGTCGCCGGAGTGGCCGCTGGTTTGGCCTGGGCACTGCTCGCCGGATACGCCCGCCGTCTGGCGCCCGCTCATCTCCAGGGAAAGGCCATCGCGATTGCCATGGCCGGCATCCCGATTGCGCTCTCCCTGGGCGTGCCTGCAGGGACCTTCATCGGCAAAATGGTGAACTGGCAGGTGGCGTTCCTCCTCATGACAGCGCTCACCCTCGTCCTGCTCGCCTGGATTGCTGCGGCGGTCTCGGACTACCCCGGACAGAGAACCGAGGGCCGCACCTCCATGTCGCGCGCGCTCACCACCCCCGGAGTGGCACCAGTCCTGTTCGTCACCCTGGTATTCGTCCTGGCACACACCATCCTCTACACCTACATCGCCACGTTCCTCGACCACCTCGGTATGAACGGTTCCACTGGCCTCGTACTGCTGGTCTTCGGCGCAGCTTCGTTGCTGAGCATCTGGATCGTGGGCGTTCACATCAACCGCCGACTGCGCGCCCTCACCATCGCCAGCGCCTTCCTTGTCGCACTGGCAGCTACCCTCCTGGCGGTGCTGGCCGACAGTCCCGCCTTGGTCTACGTCGCGGTCACACTCTGGGGTCTCGGATGGGGAGGCGTCCCCACTCTCCTGCAGACTGCCGTGGGTGATGCGGGCGCCGAAGCGGCTGACGCCGCACAAGCCATGCTGGTCACCCTGTGGAACGTGGCCATGGCCGGCGGCGGCGTTGCCGGTGGCATCCTCCTCGGTCTGCTCGGCACTACCTCCTTCCCCTGGAGCGTCCTCGCCCTTCTCGTGCCGGTTCTGGTCGTCGTAATCGCCGCTCGCGCACATGGTTTCCCCGCCAAGCGCGTACGGGCTGCCACATAAGAACCAGCCTCGAACGCCTCGACCCGTGTGCGGTACGCACTAGTTCTCCGACGTAACCCCGCACTACGCCCATGCAGAGACCAGTTCCAGATGCGATCCACCTGAGCTGTGTCGCTGGATGCCACGATCGTGCCGGGGGCTCGCTATCGCGCGGCTGGGGCCGCAGGAGGGGCCCCAGCCACGCGAGCCGGAACGACGATGCCATGGGCAACCCAGCCTGGGCGGTGGGGCCGCCATGCGAAGGGCTCACCACCGCGGCGCCCGCTGACAACCTCTCCCAGCCGTCATGACGGCGTGAATACGCCAGT
Organism: Streptomyces sp. NPDC107528; assembly: GCF_055639295.1. Lineage (NCBI taxonomy): Bacteria > Bacillati > Actinomycetota > Actinomycetes > Kitasatosporales > Streptomycetaceae > Streptomyces > Streptomyces sp. NPDC107528. Next base: position 429,708 of record NZ_JBVKAV010000010.1, on the reverse strand, counting down.
GTGTCCGTATGTTGTCACCATCACCTGCACCACCCGCGAGCGCGGTCAATCTGGCACCTCCACGCAGTTTTCATGGTCAGATACCTGGAAAGCCTTCGCTTCCACGCTCCGCCGAGGTAACTAGTGCATCGAAGGATGTACAAGCGTCAGTGTGTTCTGGTACTCGCGACCGATCACACCCTCGTCCCACTGCCTTAACTTCGTCCCATGAACCAAAACCTCACTGATGCCAGCCGGTCGCCGAGCCCGCCCAAGCGTGCACGGCGTCGACACACCCTGGGCACACTGGCCGCAGTCGGTCTGATCGCGGCCGCGGTCGCCTCGGCCTGCGGACCGGCGACCGACAGGGCCGACGCCACCACGACGGTCAAGGCTGCGAAGACACCTGACTACCGAGGCAAGCTCGTCTCGGTCACGCCCCTCGGCAAGCTGAACCGCGGCCAGATCTCCGAGGCAGTTGGTCAGTGGTTCCCGGGTGCGGAGGCATCACTGCGCCACGGCACAGCGGCGTACCGTCTGGAGTACCGCACCATCACTCCGAAGGGACGACCTACGACGGCCACCGGGCTGCTGGTCATCCCGGAAGTGCGTTCACGCCAGCTGACGACAGTGCTGCATAGTCACGGAACGCTGGCATACCGCAACGACGCACCCTCGGTTGACCCGAAGGGACTCGATCGAGTTGTGGCCTCGCTCTATGCCTCCGGCGGCCGGGCCGTGGTGGCTCCCGACTATCTCGGTCTCGGGAAGGGCCCGGGCCGGCATCCGTATCTGCACAACGCGTCTGCAGTCTCCGCGTCCGTCGACATGCTGCGGGCAGCGCGCAAGGCAGCCCCCAAGCTGGGCAAGTCTCTGAACGGAGACGTGTACGGAACTGGTTTCTCGCAGGGCGGCCAGGTGACCATGGCGGTCGGGCGGGCGCTCGGTGAAGGTCATGAGAGGGGTTGGCGCTTGCGGGCACTCGCACCCGTGAGCGGCCCCTACGCTATTGAGAAGGATCTGCGCACCCTTGACGAGGGACCGACGGATATCGCCGCGGTCAGCTACATCACCTACCTGCTCACGGCTCAGAACTCCGTAGACCGCCTCTACGACTCGCCAAGCGAAGTCTTCAAGGCGCCGTACGACAAGTACGCGGATGAGCTCTTCGACAGTGATCACACGGGAGAAGAGATCGTGAAGAAGCTGCCGGCAACTGTCCCGGAGCTGCTGACGGACAAGTGGTACCGCCTGCTCACCAACCCGGCGGGGAATTTCCAGAAGGTCCTTCAGAGGATCGACACCACCTGCGACTGGTCGCCAAGGGTTCCTGTCCATCTGTATGCCGCTTCTGGTGATAAGGACATTCCTATTGCCAACACGCGTAACTGCGCGAGCCAGTTGAGCACACACGGGGTGAAGGCCACGGTGATCGACCAGGGTGCAGGTGCTGTGGATCATTTCGGTTCGTTCCAGAAGTCAGTGCCACAGATCGCCCAGTGGATCGACCAACGGGAAAGGTAAGCCGGACAGCCCAGGTGCACGTCACCAACGTGTAGTGCACTCCAGGGAGAACAACAGGATGCTCACCATGCAGCTGCGGATTGCTTCCGAAGACATTGTTCGCAGGTTTCTACGGTCTCGGTGAAGACGGCGCACCGAATGCGTGGCGCATGGGTATCCGCGCCTGCCGACACGTCCGTAGTCCGGGTGCACGCACGTGTGGTTTGCTCGCACCCGGACTCCGTGGCATCAACCTCGCGGGGCGATGCCAGATGGGCATGAGTGATCGATGAAGCATGTTGGAAGCTCTGTACCGGCCGTGAGCAGCGACGATCCACCCGCTTTCCGACTCGTCGGCCTGCGCAAGACCTTTGGTCACCACGTAGCGGTCAAGCGGGCAGAACTCACCGTTCGGCAAGGCTCCTTCTTCGGGCTGGTGGGCCCCAATGGAGCTGGCAAGACCACCATGCTGTCCATGGGCGTCGGATTGCTGCGGCCGGACGAAGGACGCGCGGAGGTCTTCGGGATCGATGTCTGGCAAGCCCCTGAGCGGGCCAAGCAGCTGATGGGTGTGCTGCCGGATGGCCTGGCGCTTCCCGAACATCTCACAGGTCGTGAACTGCTTACCTACATCGGCCGGCTCAGAGGCCTGGACCACAGCACGGCTCAGGATCGGACGAACAGCTTGTTGACTGCACTAGAGCTGGACGGCGACGCCGAGCGCACCCTGATCATCGACTACTCCACCGGGATGCGGAAGAAGATCGGTCTCGCCACGGCGCTTCTGGGCAGGCCAAAGTTGCTCGTACTCGACGAGCCATTCGAAGCCGTGGATCCCGTATCCGTGGTGATGCTGAAACGCATCCTGAATCGCTTTGTTGCCTCCGGCGGATCCGTGCTGTTGTCCAGCCATGTCATGGCGACAGTCGAGCAACTCTGCGACGCCGTTGCTGTGATGGCCGGGGGCGAGATCATCGCAGATGGCCCTCTGGATCAGATCAGGAAGAACGGATCACTCGAGGAAGCCTTCATCAGCCTGGTCGGTACAAGGCGCGAGAACGATGGGGAAGCATTGTCGTGGCTGTCACCCTGATCCAGATGAAGATCACGGTCCTGAGGCGGTCGCTCGCCCGCACAGGCGTGCACTGGATGTACAGCGGCACCGTGATCGGGCTGTTGGTGGCAGTCGGCACCATCGGCATCGCAACACTCGATGCGCAGCACCCGCGCACTGTCGGAGATCTGTTGTGCGCTGTCTTCGCCCTTTGGACCATTGGCTGGATACTGGCCCCGGCCTATGGCGGGCAACCCCTCCTGCGCGCCGAGCACTTCGCTTTGCTACCACTGCCACGTCGGCGACTTGCTCATGGATTGCTTGCATCCGCCTTCGCTGGAACAGCGCCGTTCGTCACTCTCGTTGCCTTTGCAGCCCTGGTCATGTTCGCCTCCAGCGCAGGCGTCACCGCGGTCCTGGTCGCCGTCTTCGGTGCACTGCTGCAGCTCACTCTGGTCGTTTTGCTGGGCAGCCTGGCGGGACGTCTGTTCGGGGCGCTGACCCGCTCACGCCTGGGCACCGTGGTGAGCGCATTGCTGCACAGTGTCCTGCTGGTGGCCGCCTCGTCCGGCTGGATCGTCTTCATCGCCCTCGACAGCGTCTTGCTCTCGGGCTTCTCCGCAGGGTTCTCCGGCGTAGCGCGCACTGTGCCGACGGGCTGGGCAGTCGTTGCCGTGGAAGCATCGTCCCGGTCGGACTGGCCGATGACCGCTCTGCCCCTTGCCGGGCTTGTCGCACTGATACTTGTCCTGTGGCTGCTCTGGAACCAGTCGCTCGGGCCTGTGTGGTGGACCCAAACGATACGAGCAACACGAGGTTCGGCGGCCGCCACCAGGACACCGTGCCCATGGGCAGTCTCCGGACGCACGGGCGCGGTGTTCCTCAAGGAGCTTCGGACGTGGCAGCGCGACTCCAGGCGTCTTCAGAGCTTGGTCATATCACCCACGTTCGCGTTGCTGACGTGCCTGGTGCCCCTTGCCTTCGGCTCCACGTCGTTCTTGCCCTTCATCGGCGTACTCACCGCTTTGATGGCTGCGGTCACTTCGGTGAGCCTCTACGCCCACGACGGCACAGCACTGTGGCTCGCGCTGGTCCTGCCAGATACGGAACGCGCTGACGTGCGCGGCCGCCAACTGGCCTGGCTCGTCCTGTTTGCCCCAATGTCGCTGATACTCGGTGCCGTCGGTATCGCGTTCAGTGGATCGATCGAGCTGTGGCCGGTAATCCTGGCCGCAACCTGCGCCATCCTTGGCGGTGGAGCAGGCCTGCTGCCGCTCATCGGCCTCACTCAACTCGCTCCTGTGGCCGACCCTCGGGAGGCGAAGAGGTCGGGGACCGACCAACCAGGGCTGGCTGGCCAGGCATTCATCATGCTGATCCTTACGCTCTGCCTGATCACACCGGCGACGACTGCGGCGGTGGCAGGCCACCTCCTCGATTCTCTGGCTCTGCGCTGGGGATCGGTCGCGATGGGAGCCGGCACCGGTGTGCTGTGCTACGTGCACCTCGGCCGCAATGCACGGCGCTCCCTGACGAGGCGAGGTCCTGAGCTGCTGCAACTCATGCGAACACGCAAGGAGGACGTTCGTTCCAAGGCCGGGACCGCCTCGCTCATCAAGGCCATGCCACGTTCGCGTCAACGCCTGCTGTGGACTTATTTCAGCATCGGGTGCATTGCGCTCTTCCCTCAGTCGCTTGCGCCCCTGTTGATGAAGGTGTCCGGTGATGTGGCGAAGGTCTGGTTTCTGGCCCTCTACATGCCCACGCAGTGGCAGTGGCCAGTGATCGCCCTCATGTTCGCGATCGGTGTCTTCTTCCTAACACTTGCAGTACGAGTGTGTGTTACTGGTCTGAGGCAGCTCCGTCACGAGGCGCGCTCCAGGGCCAGCGCTGAGTAACGTCCCGTCGCCCGGGTCGGCGCGGTCGTCCAGGTCGGCGTCGTCCGGGTCGGCGGGTGAGCATCACAAACTCTTTGTGCGACTGTCATCCGAATGTCTCTCAGCACTGGGTACGGGCAGTCGGGCGCGCACTCGCCAGACAACCTCAACACCGTCTGCCTCCCGGGCCGGCCCGACCTGGAGCGCCCCGTTCAACAGGGCCACTCGCTCCTTCATACCTACTAGGCCCGCACCCGACCCCGGGGCCCGTGGTCCAGTCCTTTGCTGCCCGAGCGGACTCGTCACCGTCACGGTCAGCCAAGCGCCCTGTATCCATGACAGCTCAACGCGCACTTCGCCCTCCGCGGCGTGCTTGACCGCGTTGGTGAGTGACTCCTGCACAATGCGGTATACCGCGAGCTGCACCGATCCCGGCACCCGGCCACGGCCGTCGCATTCGTTTCTCAGCAGGAACGACAGTCCGCTCGATGCGCCGTTGGCTCGGGCCTGCTCCACCAATCCTTCTATGGCGTCCAAGGAAGGGGAGTCAACAGGTTCGGGGGCTTCCCCGGCGTCCCGCAGCAACTCGATCATGCGTCGCATCTCGGCCAGGCCTTCGACGCTGTTCTCTCGGATCACCTTCAACGCCTCACAGGTCGTTGTTGCATCGTTCAGCGACATCGCGGCCGTGGAATGGATCGCGATGGCGGAGAGGTGATTGGCGACCACATCATGCAGCTCACGAGCCATGCGTGCACGCTCCGCGGCGATCGCCTCCGCCCTGTCCAAATGCGCCAGTACAGCGGTCTGCTCTGCTCGCTGCCGCGCAGCGTCGGCGGCGTCGCGTTGATTGCGGACGATCAATCCTGTTGCTGCGGGGGCGACCGTGACCAGCCCCACCAGCACACCGAACAGCACTCCAACCGGACTTCGGAGCCAGGACGCCAGCCCAACGATCGCGGCGACCGTCAGTAGACCTGCCGCAACCGGAATCCGGCGGACCGTCGATGCAGGCCCGTACAGAACGGAGGCATAGACGAGATCAGTGAACATCAGAACCGTGGCGAAGTTGCCTTGAATGAGTTGGTCCGCGATAACCACGACTGTGCCGATGAGGACGGCCACACGTGGCATCGTCCGACGCAGCAGCTCCAGTCCGGCAGTGACAGCGAGCGGCATGAGCGTCACCCATGGCGGCACGTCCAGCCAGTTGTCATGTGTTCGCAGTACGAGATACCACAGCACAACACCGCCGACCAGGCCGGTGATGGCTATGAGGATGTCGTCTCGGCAGAGGCGGGGGCGGGGGATGTTCACACTGCCATCAAACACGTACGGGGCCGCAGTGTGCTCCCCTTCGGGTCGGACCGTTCACTACATCCAAAGATGCAGTCCCGGTTCGTCGCATGCGATGACGAGTGTGAGGTCCTGCGTCAGCGAAGCTTGATGCACACGAATGGAGAACCGTTGTGATCGTCACGCTCATCGTGATCTGTGAAGTCGGCTTTTGGGTGCTGCTGGCTGCCGGCCTCGCCCTCCGCTATCTGCTGAAGATGCCGCGCGCCAGCGCCGCACTGCTCCTATGCGAGCCGGTGCTGGAGCTCGTGCTCCTGATCGCCACCGCGACCGACCTGAAGAATGGAGCAGAGCCGGACTGGAAGCATGGCCTCGCGGCGCTCTACATCGGCTATACCGTCGGCCACGGCCATCGAACAATCAAGTGGCTTGACGGCCACGCCGCGCACCGACTCGCTGGTGGTCCGCCGCCGGTGAAGCCGCCCCGATACGGCGTGGCGCGGGCGAAGCATGAGGGCAGGATCTGGCTTGGAACGCTCATCGCGGCGGTCGTCACCACCGTGCTCCTCCAGATCGCGATCTGGTCTGTGGGCGATACGGACCGAACTGATTCACTGCAGAGCTGGATGTACACAGCGTGGAGGGCAGCCGGTATCCATGGCCTCATCGCGCTCACCTATCTGATCTGGCCAAAGAAGGAGAAACAGCGGGAGTACGAATCCGTCCACGTTGAACGCTGAGGGAACTGTTCCCACGTAGACACGAGTCGGGGCTCGCGCTGCGAATCTTGAGCTTCCCGTCCCGGGCAGAGCGGTCCCCCGCATTCCTGCCGTACCACAAGGGATGCGGTATGCGCAGGGAGGCGGACTCCCCGCCCAACGCCCGGGACGCAGCCACTGGGCACAGCCGGTTCGGTGGCGGGGAGATTTATGCGGGGGACGGTGCAAGCAACGGCAGCCATGCCCGGGTCGGCAACGATCCAGGCCGCTGTGTCGCCTGTGGGCCTCATCGACGGGGGCGAAGAGCTTATTCCCGGCCACAGCTGCCGCTTCGTCTCTTCGCGAGCGGGCAAGGGCGAAATGGCCCCCGGACCCGTACAAGCACTGGCAAGTTGAACCGGCCTTATCCCGTGCTGGCCATGATGGCCAAAGGCGACACGGGGCAGACGAGCAGAGACGCGGGCCGCACTCTCGATCTGGAGTTGTGCATACAAGTCAACGCAAGGTGCAGGGTGCTCGCGAAGCGTTCTACCCGGCTCTCACGTCTGGAAGTTGAGTCGCTTCAGTCGCTGCAGCTACAGCTCCACCTCGCTAGACCTGCAGTTTTTGTACCTTATAGGGCTGTGATCAATAATGCGGCCGCTGGCACACAGCAGGGCGGTCACCGTGCAGGCAACCTCTCCTCGCTCCGGGCCAGTGGTCGGTGTGTGCCCACCAGCAGCAGGCTCAACACGCTGCTGTACGACAGTGGTCCACCTGCCCGTCCACCATTCATCGGTCCGGCAGCGATCTCCGGGCTTGTCTGCTCCAGGCGACAGCGCAGTATCTTGGTCGGGTGACCGAAAAACTGGACGCAACCGACTGGTCGATTCTGGTTGAGTTGCAAAAAGAGGGACGGGTGGCTCTGACAGAGCTCGGGCGTCGGGTGAACCTGAGCACGTCCGCTGTCACCGAACGCGTTAGACGGCTGGAGGCGACAGGTGTCATTTCTGGGTATCAAGCAACTGTCGACCTGGCCAAGGTCGGCGTCGCAGTTTTCGCCGTGGTTCGCCTCAAGTACTCCGGTCACCAGCATCAGCCATTGCATCATTTGCTCGATGAGCGCCTCGAGATCTTCGAATGCCTGAGAATAACTGGCGACGACTGCTACATGTTGAAGGTCGGTGCCGCTTCGATGGGCCACTTGGAAACCATTGTCAACGAACTGTCTCAGTTCGGCAGTACCAGTACCAGCGTCGTCTACAGTCAGACCCTTCCCTACCGCGGCCCACGAAGATCTCCGTCAGCGGAGCATCCGCTACGCCGGCCCACAAGTTCAGCATAACGACGGCTACCCCATGATCCTTATACCTATTGAGGAATCGCTCGGCCTGTCGCCATTCGAATCCATCCACCCAATATTCGGCGAGCTCACGTAGATACTGAGAATCGGAACTGCAGCCCATGATGCAGCGTCGGATCGCGTGGCGTAACGGGGTGCAAGACAGACGATTCGGAGATCACTTAAGCATTTCGCCGGGAGCGGGTATCCGGAGACGCTTCGCGGTCATGAGTCTTTCCATGATGGTCTCAGAAGGGACATACACCCAGCCAGCGTGATAATGTGGCCTCCCTCACAATTGCGGTTGATCAGACGCGGGGTGACGCGGATACCGCGTAGTGTTTTGTGCCGTCGCCGTCATTGTTCCAGTTCAGTTTGAGCGCGCCATCGGCAAGACCCCTAGCACTTCCTATGGTGTAGCTGAATACGGACGTGGTCACCGCGCCATCTCCGCTCTCGATCTTGCTGATGCTGGTGTCCCGGTAACGCATCACCGGGTCGGTACCGCTAACCGACTTCTTTATGTACGTGCGAAACGAAGCAGCGTCGAAAGTGTCGACTTGGTCGGCAGAGGGCGGTGCATCCCACTTGATCGTGGCATAGGCGTAGATGGTCGAGCCCGAGCGCCTAGCGCATGTCTTGACGGTGAACTCGAAGTTGTCGGGCCACGGACCGCTGTATTGCGGCGTATCTACCGACTTGGTGCTGGTCGTGCATGCATAGCTGCTCACAGCGGAGGCCGAGCCCGCCGTTACCGATGCCGTACTGACTATCGCTACGACAGCAGCCCCTGCTGTGAGGTTTTTTCGAATGAACTTGCTCATTTTCGCCTTCCCCGAATTCTGCCAGCACACCGGATGTCCTGTCCGGAACTGATACCCGCACCTGTCTGGCTGTTCGAAATGCTCAACTATTGGCGAGTCCTAAGTGCGCAGCCGTAGGCCCGTCTCATCCTCAGGTAGCCATTAGCCGAACAATCGTGATCGAGCAGGATCCTGTCAACAAGGGACGCTAACCGCGGCGCAATTGCGCCGCGTGAGTTGAAGTCCGGCAAGGCTCGCAGCGCCGTTCCTTCGTCGTCGAAGGTAGCGAACGATCGGCTCCGCACACGACGCCGGCGCCTCCGGTAGTCTGCTCAGGGCGGCTAATGTCAACGCCGCTGCAGTGAAGTGAGCAGCACACACTCGCCGGTGTCGACAACATAGGGACGGCGAGCAGCAAGTGACAGTTGCGGGATTCACATGCCCGGCGAGGGCGTGGGGCTCGAAGAAGCGCGAGCCTTGGGCCGGAACTGAACACGTGCATGATCTATTCGAAGGCGGGCTTGATGCCCAAGCCAAGCATCGCACCTACGGACTGGCGGCCGACCTGGTTTCGAGATCTTGGCTAGTGCCGTTGACGCTCCGTTCATCCGAGGCAATCGCCGAGCCCTCGCCCATCCATACGCCTCAAAAGCATAAGCTTCATGAACAGTTCATGGCGGGCTTCGAGGATGCGGAAATTCCTCCTCCTCAGTACGTCGCGGTCGACGTGGAACTCAACGACGACACCCTTGACGGTTGGGGTGAGCCTGTCCAGGTCCTGGCGGTGCCCGTCACAGGCGCCGGGGAGCATCGGCCTCCATCTTCCAGCCAGCCATGTCCTCTTCCCGGGCGACATCATCGTCACGGGGGATGGGCGCACTGTCCTGGGCCCATTCAATGTGAACAGGGAAGAGGCCATCGCGTCCTTCCGGAAGTTGGCCGCGCTGGACGTGGAGACCTGTGCGTTCCGCATGGTGATCCGGTCCTGGTGGAGCAGGCACTCTGCTGAGGTTACCCCCTCCGGAATCTGACTAAGACTTGTCCCGTAAACGATCACGGAGGACGGCGTCTCAGCCGGGTGTCGACCGGCTGCGGAGTCAATCGAGGCCGGTCGCCCATGCCGTCAGCGCAGCGAAGTCGTCGATGGTGAGGCCGCGTCGCGGGTCGATCCGGTGCAGTAGGGCGGGACCGTCGTGGTGGTCCTTCACCCAGGTCCGATCCGCCTCTGTGATTTCGTCGTCGACCCAGGCGAACGCACGGCCTTTCGCCCAGGCGACGATCTCAGGCGTCTTCCAGAACACACCGTTCCCGGGTTCGGGCCGCGGCGAGGGCCAGGGGATGAAGGGCAGCTCGGGCAATTCCAGGACTGGCGCGACGAAAGCGTTGGCTTCTTCCTCCCACGTAGTCGCCCACACCAGGTCGAAGGGAAGCGCCTCCAGCGCCGGGCCGTGACCCGGGTTCAGCCACACCCGCAGCGGCTTCACCGGCTTGTTCGGCAGCCCCCACTCAGTCAGCCGGCGCCGCTCGGCGGCCTCCCAGCGGGGGGTCAGCAGGCGGTGTGTCTGATAGCCCTCGGGCCGACGGTGCGGCTTCGCGGCATACGGGTTCAGCGGTCCGTCCACATCCACCAACAGCACTGGGCGCACGAGCTCATCTTCCTTGGTCCTGCGTCGCACCGTACCGGCCGGGGACGAGACCGCCCACCAGAATTCTGGTAAGTACTGATCTTCGTAAAACGCTGGGCTCTGGGGTAGTGGGACGATCTTGACGTGGGAGCAGTGATCACGGCGTCACAGCCGTCCTGGATAGGCCCGTTCACCGGGCTGAGCCCGCGCTGCTTCGGCAAGCTGGTGACCGCCCTGCGCCGTGAGGGAGCGGACGCGGTCCGTCGAGGCCGGCCGTGGGGCCTTCCCCTGGAGGACCGCGTCCTGCTGGTCGCGGCGTACTGGCGCACGAACTTGACGCTGCGCCAGCTCGCGCCGTTGTTCGGAATCTCGAAGTCTGCGGCCGACCGCATCATCGACCGCCTCGCACCGCTGCTGGCGCTGCGGCCGCGCCTCCGGTTCCGCAAGGGCACCGTGCTCATCGTGGACGGCACCTTGGTGCCCACGCGTGACCATGCGGGGGCCGAGCAGGCGAAGAACTACCGGTACTCCACCAACCACCAGGGTGATGCAGCCGTCCGCGGCCAGTTCCTCCAGATGAAGGCCCACCATCTGGTCGTAGGCCCGCAGCACCGCGAGGACCAGATGGCCGGCGATCACGGCCTTGATCCACTCGTCCCGCCGGCGCCGGATCGTGGTGGCTGAACACGCCTCGTCTGCGACTCGTTCGTACCTCATGCCCGACACCAGCGCCAGCACGAGCCTGTCGAAGACCACCGCGTCCGGGATCCGCGGGTTGTGGCAACCCAGCGGGTGCGCGTCCTGCCGCTCGGGCAGCAGATGAAGGAACTCCTCACGAATCGGCGCGATGATGGACGCAGGCACGACGGGCACGAACCCTCCTGATGATCACAGAGCGTAGACAACTCCATGATCATCGAGTTCGTGCCCGTCGTGCCGTCAACCTTGCCGCGTACATGGCCTACTAACGGACGCTCTAATAGGCGGCACGCGCAGTTGTCGGTAGCACCTCCTACGATCGCCGGTCATGGAGATCGACTTCCCGGAGCCCGAGGCCCGGCCGAAGACATTCGCACGGGCGTTGCGCGCGGCGGACTGGAACGCTTTCGAACCCGAGTGGGACCTGCCGCCGTTGCGCGCGGCGCTTGTCGAGCTGGAACGCATCCACGGCGTCACCGAGGCACACCGGATCGCAACTGGGCACGTCAAGAAGCGCGCGTTGCTGCGCCACCCCGATGTGCACCGGGTCGAAATCACCGCACAGGCGCTCAGCCCGTCCGGCCGGTACCTCGCGGTGGGCGACTTCGGCGGCGACGACTACGAGGCCGGTGCGACCCTGCAGATCTGGGAGGTCCCCACCGGACGGTGCGTCAACGTCATCGATGGGATCGTGGGCGGGATCGGCTGGCCCGGCTACGACGAGATGTTGGAGTGGTCGGCCGACGAAACCCGGCTGGCCGTGGAGTACCGGGCCAGCAACGTGGGTGTCTGGGACCCCTTCGGCGCCGACACCGAGCCGATCGCGACCGTCCGCCTCACCTACAACGGCCGTCCTGATCCCTTCGCGCTCTCGCCCGACGGGCTGCGCGCGTACGTCATGGACGAGACCTCCGAGACCTATGGCTCGATCGTGGAGTTCTCCAGCCTGGAGACCACAACGGTACCGACGATGAACGATGAGGAAGAGGACGACGAAGACCACGGCGAGAAGGATGACGAACAGGACGAGGAAGACGAGGGTTTCGTCCTCGACCGGCCGGTCTGGTCCCGGGACGGGACGCGGGTGTATGGGAACCTGCACAACGGGCGGGTCTGCTCGATCGACGTCGCCTCAGGGCGGGTCTCCTGGCTTGTCGAGGCGGCCCCGATTAGCGGATGGCCGTCCGCCGAATGGAGCCGGGACGAGCATCTGCTCTCCTATCACCGGGACGGCGCACTGGTCATCGCTGACGCGCTGACCGGCAGGCCTGTGGCCGAAATGCCCGGATACCTCGATGAGCCGTATCAGTCGGTCTTCATGTCGTGGGGCCCGCGGCTCGCCGTCGTCGTCCCCGCAAGCGCCGACGCCGAGGCTCCGCGCGTCGGGATCGTGGACTCGACTGGAGAGCATCGCTACGACCTCGACGTGGCCGTGCGGCAACAAGACGATGATCTGGACGTCCGGCCATGGGCGTGGGAGCCGGGCGGCGGCGACCGCGCCGCGTGCCTCACTGTCAAGGGCCGGATCGAGATCTGGTCGCTGGGCGACGAGCGGGGTGAGCGGCTTCACGCCTTCGACGCGCCCGAGGGGGCGGCAGGCGTGCTCTGGGGGGCCGACGGCGTGCTCGTGGCGCTGGGGCCGACGGTGCTGCGCTTCCTGCGCGCCGACTCCGGCGAGGTGTTCGGCGACTTCACGCTACTGCGGCAGCCGCCCAGGCCGCGCCCTCTCATGCTCGACGGCGAGGACCTCGGTGAGGCCATGTATCCCGCGCCCAACCCCACGTTCGCCCTGGACGAGGAGACATGGGCGGTCGCCTTCCCGAGCGGCCTGGTGATTGCACCCGCCGACCGCGAGGACGACCTGAACGCGACGCTCGCCTGGGCCGTCGGCGGGCGCTTCGCCTGGCCGCTGCACTGGGGCGAGCTGGACGTCGTTCCAGACGCATGCAGCGCCGCCGATGCCGAGCGGGCACCGGAACCACTGCGGGAGTATCTAAAGGCGTTCCGCAGCCGGACGAAGCCAGAGCCGGGCCCACGGCAGTGGCCGTCGGCGAACACTGCCACCCTGGACGACCTGTTCCAGGCATTCCTCGAGGCGATCGTGGAGTACGGCAACACCCAGAACCAAGAGAATTCGATCCCCTGGTTTGGCAGGGCGCTCCACGAGGCGGCCCTGATGCAGGCCCGCCGCGGTGAACCGGAGGAAGCCCGGCAGCTGATCGAGGTGTGCCCGGAGGGCCGCAGGGCTCACCTGGCCGCCGAGGTCGCCATGATCCTGGCGCGAGCCGGGCTGACGGACGATGCCCGCTCGCTGTTCTCCGAGCACGAGGCAGCCTGTGAATTCCTTGGGACAAAGACCCTGTGGCCGACCTCGGCGTGGGGTGCGCAGGCACGCGCGTTGGGTGCTATCGGCGGCGCCTGTGCGGCCCTGGGCGAGCAGGAGCGCGCCGACCAGTGGTTCCAGGCGGCAATCAGCGCGGCGGCCGGCTCACGGCAGTGCTGGCTTCAACTCGTGGGCATGCAGCTGGAGTGCGGGCGCGAGGCGGAGGCACGGGCGATGCTGGAAGAGGGTGCTGGAGGCCCCGGCCACCGCGTCGCTGTTTCGTTCCTCGTCTGCGTGCTGCGTAAGGGCAGGGCCGATCTCGCCGAGGCGATCCTGCGTTCGGCCAGGGACTTGTTCGATACGCGCGTCGTGGTGAAGATCCTCGCCAAACACGGCCAGCCGCGGCTGCTGCGGGAGTGGGCAGGACATGAGAACCTCCAGGTCGAGGACGACCTTGACATCGCCGAACGGAACGCCGCAGGCGGGCAACCGGACCGGCCCAGTGACGACGACGTTCAACAGCTCGGCCGAGCCTACGAAGAGATCACCCGCATGCCGCCGGCCAATCGCCAGGCGCCAACCGCCGACCTGATCCGGCAGGCGGCACGATGCCGCCGTCTCAGCGCGGTGCTCGACCTGCTCCCGGCGGTACCAATACCGTCCTACGGCGGGATCACCTCCCGCCCCAACGAGGCGTTGAGCGCGCTGCGGATCGCCATCACGGGTGTGGACGCCGAGACCTGGTGAGCCATCATGGTGCCGAAACATCGGAGCCGTGGAGTTAGCGGGTGTCGAGGAAGCGGTCGAGGGCGCCGCTGCCGAACCGGGCCCTCGGGGCCCCACCCGCGCGTCCATGCTGTGGAACATCCCGAAGTAGTCCACGATCATGCAGCAGCGCCAGGAGGCCGTCACGGATCGGGTCGATGATGGACGCGGGCACGATGGACACGGCACCTCTCGATGGTCACACAGCGTCAGAACTACATAATCCTCAAGCTGTCCCAGTCACGCCCTCACCTTTTCCATGTTCATGACCTACTGGCGGACGCTCTAAGAAAACTCCTGGAAAGTCGAGCCTCGTGGTGGGGTGGGGCTGTCGGGCGCTGCTGTTGAAAAGGCGTGGCTGCCGGGCAGTCGTGATGCGAAAATCAGGCCGCATCTTGATCCACATCCGCGTCCCGGAGGTCCGCATGAACGTTGCCTCGCTGCTGCCGTTGACCACGGCCCGGTTGTTGCTGCGTCTGTTCACTCCCGGCGACGCCGACGACCTGTACGCCTACCAGAGCCTGCCGAGCGTGGCGCGCTACTTGTACCGGCCGGCACACACGCGAGAGCGCAGCGAGCAGGTTGCCGCCGAGCGCGCGGCGCAGATGGCCTGGCGCGCCAACGGGGACAAGCTGGCGCTCGCTGTCTGCCGACGCGATGAGCCCGGCGTCGTTGGCGAGGTGAGCCTCGCCCTGGCTGATACCCGCGCCGCCCAGGCCGAGATCGGCTGGACTCTCGTCACGTCACCAGGGGCACGGCTACGCGACCGAGGCGGCTGCGGCGCTGGCCAGGTTTGCCTTCGACACGCTGGGCGTGCACCGGCTCTACGCACGGCTGGATGTGGAGAACACCGGGTCTGTGCGGGGCTGTGAGCGCCTCGGGATGCGTCGGGAGGCGCACCTGGTCGAGAACGACCTGGCCTGTTCGAGGTGGATCCGGCGGCGGTGGTTGAGCCGCAGACCGCGCCGACAGTGCCGGTAAAGAAGACGTTCCGGGTGTTCGTCCCTGATCAGATGATGTTGCTGCCGCCGTCGCTGGATGAGTGGTTGCCGCAGGACCATCTGGCGCGGTTCGCCGCCGAGTTGGTCGACGAGGTCCTGGACCTGGCCCCGATCCTGGCGGCCTACACTGAGAAGCGCGGGTTCCCGCCGTATGACCCGCGTCTGATGGTGCGGCTGGCCGCCGAGGTTGCGCGGCCGATGGACAAGGCGCAGGCCAACTTCACCGACCCGGACTCCCGGATCATGAAGAACAGCGACGGGGCCTACATCCAGGCCTACAACGCCCAGGCCGTCGTGGACGGCGCGCACCAGATCATCACCGCCGCCGATGTGACGACGAACCCCTCGGACGCGCTGAACTACACCATGATGCTCGACCAGTCCGCCGCGAACACCGGTATCCATCCCAAGCAGGCGCTGGTCGACGCAGGGTACTGCTCCGAGGCGAACCTCGCGGCCGCGGCCGACCGCAAGGAAGAGCACGGCACCGACACGTTCATGGCCACCGGTCGTCTGACCCACGACGAGCAGGTCAGCGCCACACCGCGCGGACGCATCCCGCAGGACGCCACGGCCCGTGAGCGCATGGCCCGCAAGCTGCGGACCAAACCCGGCCGCGCCGCCTACAGCCGCCGCAAGGCCATCGTCGAACCTGTATACGGCCAGATTATGACCTGCCAGGATGGCCGTGAACTGCTGCTGCGCGCTGAGACCGGGGCCCGTGGCCAATGGCGACTGCTGGCGGCCTGCCACGACCTCCGCAAGATCTTCCGGCACGCCGGAACCGCCGGGCTGGCCGCCGCCCGAGCCTGACGGCCCGGACGGAGCCCCCTGAACAACGGCCCACCGAGCCCACCACTGCGGCACCAGGCCCGAACAAGCGGCCGCGACCGGCCATCAGCCGATCCACAACCGCTCGTCGGCTGGGCCATTACCGACCCACGCTCCTAGGGCCCAAGTCCCGCAGCAGGCACTCCCCGTGGACACTGGACGAACGCTTAACTCCCGCACCGGACAGCCAACCAGCACTGATCCGGCGTATTCACGGCGAGCGTCCGCCTGAGTCTGCGGTCGCGACCGCCCTTACTTGACCTTCACATCAATGTGAACCATTAAGGTCTCTGCCTTGAGTCACCTCTACAGCAAGGAGCCGGTCATGCCCGGAGTAGTTGTTATTGGAGCCGGACCAGGCATCGGCTCAGCAGTTGCCCGCCGGTTCGCACGAGAAGGCATGACGGTCGCTCTCATAGCGCGCACTGTCAAGACCGTTGAGGCGGCTGCAGAAACGGTTGCCGAAGCAGCAGCGCCCGGTGCCCGGGTTGTGGCTCTTACTGCGGACAGTGCTGACGAGAAGGCACTGCGCGCTGCCCTCGACAGCGCAGCCGAGGAGCTCGGCACGCCCGACGTTATCGTGTACAACGCCGCGATCATCCAGCCGGACGTACCCGGCGAGCTGGCTGTCACAGCCCACATGGAAGCGTGGGCAGTCAATGTGGTTGGAGCCGTCACTGCGGCGTCACACGTCGCACCGTCGATGGTGGAACGAGGCGGTGGCTCCATCATCATCACCGGTGGTATGCCTGAGCCCAAGCGCGAGTACGTCAGTCTCTCTCTCGGCAAGGCCGGGGTCAGGACACTCGTGGAGCTCCTCGACCAGACGTACGGAGGTGATGGCGTGCATGTCGCCAGTGTCACGGTGGACGGGCCTGTTGCGCCGGGCACCGATTTCGACCCGGATGACATCGCCGAGCACTACTGGCGTCTCCACATGCAGCCGCGAGAGCAGTGGGAGCACGAGATTCTGCACAGTGCCCGGACGAAGGAGGCCGTTCGAACGCAGTGATCCAGGCCGGCAAGAGGGTTCCGTGGAAACCGGTCGTGATCTGTGATGGCTTGATCTCAAGAGTTTGCGGCGGTCGGGCCGAGGGCTGTTCGTGACTGGCGAGGTAAGGCACCTGGTCATGCGCGTGTTCGTCGACCAGGCCAGGCGCGCCCTTGTGTGTGCAGCGTGCGGTTGCATGCCCACAGTGGGGCAGCACGTATTTCGTGCTGCCCCACGAATCCCGCTCACCGTCCCGCCCCCACAATGGCTTCATGACGCACGACCGCTTCCGCGCAGTTCTGCCGGCCATGCTCCGAGATCTCGGTGAACTCGTTTCTCTTGAGTCTCCCTCACACGACACTGCGGCGCTTGCCCGCAGCGCCGCAGTCGTAGCAGCTCAGGGCAGTCGCTTGCTGCGAGCTGAACCCGAACTCCTGGTGGTGGAAGGCCGGACACATCTGAGATGGCGGTTCGGTTCAGGCCCTAGTCGCGTCCTTCTTGTTGGGCACCACGACACCGTCCATCCTCTTGGAACTCTGGAACGGAGCCCTTGGATGGTGTCCGGCGGGATCGCGCGTGGTCCAGGCTGCTTCGATATGAAAGCCGGACTCACGCTCATTTTCCATGCGTTGGCCGCGCTCGACGACCTCGACGGAGTGGCCGTGTTCGTCTCGGCAGACGAGGAGCTGGGCTCCCCCACCGCGAGACGGCATATTGAGGAGACGGCGCGTGGCTGCATCGCCGCATTCGTCACAGAGCCGAGTGCGGACGGGGCGTTGAAGACCGCCAGGAAGGGCATCAGCCAGTACGAGATCGCAATCCAGGGGCGAGCCGCACACGCAGGGCTGGAGCCGGAGCGAGGTGTCAACGCAACGGTGGAACTCGCCCATCAGGTGCTTGCTATCGCTGCACTCAATGCACCAGCGATCGGCACCTCGGTGACTCCGACGGTCGTCGCCGCCGGCGACACGGTCAACACGGTGCCAGGGGCAGCAACGATCGCCGTGGACGTCCGCGCTTTGACGGTCGCAGAGCAGCAACGGGTCGACAAGGCGCTGCATTCACTTACGTGTCTGCTGCCGGGGGCAGACATGCAGATCCGCAGGCCTGTTCATGCCCCTCCGCTGGAAGCTGCTTCGTCGGAGGGCCTGTTCGGCCTTGCGGAACGCGTTGCCGCAGACCTTGAATTGCCTCGCCCGAGAGGAGTGACGGTTGGCGGAGGCTCGGACGGCAACCTCATCGCCGCACTAGGTGTCCCCACCCTCGACGGACTTGGGGCGGTAGGCGGCGGAGCGCACACCGCCGCAGAGCACGTCGTCGTCGACGACTTGCCGCGGTCAGCCGCGCTGCTTGCGGGTTTGGTTGCTGCCACGCTGTGAGAGTTGTCGGTCCCGGCTCAGTGCTCGATGGATGGGCTGAGATGGGGCCGGCGGTCGGCGAGTACCACGCCCGGGCGGCGCCGGGGTCAGCCGTGATGCCCCACACCGGTCGGAGCTGCCGTCGGGCGTCGAGTCTTGCGGAGTAGCACAAACAGGACTAGACCTGTTTCTCCCCCGCAATCGACGGCACCCTCTATCGCCGTATCGCCCGCCCCGCCCGCCCCCACGCACCGCGTATGGCAGGGGCGGCTCCTCACTCCTACGCACGCGGCCCACACGCCGGCCGGTCACGCTGGCGCGTGACATTCCTTGGACACCGTGACTTCATCGAGCCATGCCTCGTCCATCTCGACGCCAAGTCCTGGCCCGGTTGGGACGTCTACGTGGCCGTCACGGAGTACGAAGGGCTGGGTCACGAGATCACGGCGCCAGAAGCGGTCAGAGGCGGATGTGTCACCGGGTAGAAGGAAGTTGGGCAGCGCAGCCAATGCCATGTTGGCAGCGCGGCCGATGCCGGTCTCTAGCATTCCGCCGCACCATACCGGCACGCCGTGGGCGGCGCACACGTCGTGCACACGGCGCGCCTCAAGCAGTCCACCGACTCGACCGGACTTGATGTTGACCACCTTGCACGCGCCGATCGCGATGGCGTCGGCTGCTGCCCGAGCACTGGTGATCGATTCGTCGAGGCAGATCGGCGTCTGCAGCTGCGTGGCGAGGGCAGCGTGGCCGCGGATGTCCTCTTCTGGGAGGGGCTGCTCGAGCAGCAAGAGATCAAAAGCATCGAGCTTCGCCAGCAGGGTGGCGTCTGCCGTGGTGTACGCGGCGTTCGCGTCGACCTGCAGCAGGATGTCACCGAAGCGCTCACGGACCGCTCGCACTGGCTCGATGTCCCAGCCCGGCTCGATCTTCAGCTTGATTCGGCTGTATCCCTCGTCCAGATGGCCGGCCACCACATCCAGGAGCGCCGGAATCGACTCGGCTATGCCGACCGATACACCCGACGGGACTCGGGCCTTCACGGCACCGAGGTGCTCGCCCAATGAGGTTCTGCGCGTGCGCAGCTCCGCGTCGAGGACGGCCATCTCCAGCCCGGCCTTCGCCATTCGGTGGCCAGAGATCGGCGCCAGCGCGGCCTCCAGCCCGTAGGCAGTGACGTCCGGCAGCATCCAAAGACGAGGCAGCAGGAAGTCGCGGGTGACTCTATGCGCGCCGTCGACGTACTCGGAGGAGTAGAGGGGGGCGCTCAGCGCCACGCATTCGCCCCACCCGCGCGTACCGTCATCGGACGTGACCTGGATAAGCAGGATGTCGCGCTCGGACTGAGATCCGAACGATGTGCGGAAAGGAGCCTTCAGCGGCAGACGAACCCTGCGCAGCTCCACCTCGGCGATTTTCATGTGTCCATCTCACTTCAGGTGAATGCATCACACTTCGTCTGCCGGTACGAAATCGGCAGGGTCTCACCTGTCGCCCAGGACAACCTTCCGTCTCATTCCTGTCGTTCGTGGTTGAGATCACCGAGATGAGGAAGCTTGGACATGAAGGTGACAGCGCGTCGGAGCAGGGGGACCGTGACCGACCCGGCTCCCACCAGGGCGATCTGCAAGGCTTCCATCACTTGGTCTCGGTCGATCTGTTCTTCGTCGCATCGTTCCAGGTGGTAGTAGACGCACTCCTCGCAGTCCTTGACCACGGAGATGACGAGGCCGATGAGTTCCTTCGTCGCGGCAGGCAGTGCTCGGGGTTCATACGCGGCGTCGTCGAGTGCGGCAAACGATCCGAAGAGCGATGCGTCGCTGCGCAGTCGCTGATTGCCCTCGGCCCTGGCACGTCGGAACTCTTCCGGCGAGGGGGTGACGGCGTGGTCGGGATCAAGGAGATGATGCTTGGAATCGGACATGGAGACACCCTCACTCATCGAGTAGTTCGGCGCCACGTTCGGCCGCACATGCCGTGTCGTCCTGTACGACAACGGCTGTGGCAGATCTTCTGCCTGTGCTCCGATATGGTCGCCTGCCCTGCCCAGCACACTACGTGTCATGCATGTAATCAGTGCCAACGACATTGCAGACAAGCTTTCGCTGCCCGCTCTGATCGACGCGATCGACGAATCGTTTCGTGCCCACGCGCGAGGGGACTTTCCAGGGCCGGAGCGGCTCGACAGCTACCTGGAAACCGGTGAGTTTCACGTCAAGGCGGGCCATAGCCAGGGCTACTTCGCCGTCAAGGCGAACAGCGCGTTCTTCGGCAATCCGCCTCAGCGCCCCGCGATCCAAGGGGTTTTGCTGCTCTTTGACAGCACCACCGGCGAGCCGGTTGCAGCCCTGCACTCCGGCAGTGTCACCGCCGTGCGGACCGCCGCTGCCAGTGCTGTAGCTGCACGCCTTCTCGCACCTGAGGATGCGGCCGTGCTCGGCCTGATCGGCGCTGGTGAGCAGGCCTGGCAGCATGCCAGAGCGCTGACGAGCGTTCGGCCCGTCAGCCTGGTGCGCGTCTGGGCGCGCCGTCCAGAATCGGCCGAGAAGTTGGCCGCGCGGATCCGCGACCAGCTCAGGATGCCGTGTGAGGTCGTAGGTGCACCGCGCGACGCGGCCCACGCACCGATCGTAGCCACCTGCACGCCGGCCAACTCACCTGTGCTGGACAGCGGGGACCTTCTCAAGGGGGCCTTCGTCGCCGCGGTGGGCGCTGACAGCCCACACAAGCAGGAATTGTCTGCTCAACTCACTGCATCCTGTGCGGTGGTCCCGGACGTGCTGGGCCAGGCTCTGGCTGTGGGGGAATTGCACCACGCGGTGGACAGCGGTCTGATGACCTCCGCTGATGTTCTGGGCGAATTGGGTGAGCTGCTGGTCTCCTCCGGCCGGCCGGAGCTGGCGGTGCGGGACAGCCGCCCAGTGGTGTTCGACTCCACCGGTACGGGATTCCAGGACGCTGCAGCGGCTGCGATGGCGTTCCAGGCGGTGATCGCGTGAGCACGCAGGACTGTAGACCGGATCTGACACTGGAGGATCTGCACAGTGCGCGGCGGATGCTTGACGGCGTGGCTCACCGTACGCCCGTGATGCGGTCCTCGACACTGGACGATCTGGTCGGCGGCCCGGTCTTTCTCAAGTGCGAGTCTTTCCAGCGCTCAGGCTCTTTCAAGTTCCGGGGCGCCTACAACTTCATGTCACGGATGCCGCGGTCCGTGTCCACGGGTGGAGTGTGCACGGTCAGTTCCGGAAATCACGCGCAAGCCGTAGCACTTGCCGCGAGGGAGTTGGGGATACCTGCCGCCGTGCTCATGCCGAGCGACGCGCCTGCCGTCAAGCGCGCCGCAACGCTCGCCTACGGCGCCGAAGTGGTGGAGTACGACCGATCGGCACAGCCGCAGGCAGTCGCAGGTGCCGCCTTTGCAACTGATCGAGATCTGCCGTTCGTCCCTGCTTACGATCATCCGACCATCGCCGCGGGCGCCGGGACAGCAGCGCTCGAGCTGATCGACGAGGTTGGCCAGCTGGATCTTCTGATCGCTCCCATCGGCGGTGGGGGCGGCATAAGTGGTTACGCTTCAGCCGTCAAGCTGCTGAACCCTGCCTGCCGTGTCATCGGTGTCGAGGCCGAGGCTTCCGCAGTGACCAAGCGGTCGCTGGAAGCCGGCCGCCGACTCGAGGTGCCCCTGCGGCCACACCTGGCCGATGGCCAGATGCTCACCACACCGGGCAAGTGGACATTTGAGGCCATGCGCCGTCTCGTCGACGACGTGGTCCTCGTCGATGACGAGCAGATCGTGAGTGCGATGGCCTTCCTTTTCGACCGGATGAAGCTCGTCACTGAACCAAGCGGCGCCATCGCCGTCGCGGCTATGCTGGCAGGCCGAGCAAGCGCCCAAGGGATGCGTACCGGCGTCGTCATCAGCGGCGGCAATGTAGGCCTTGAGCGGTTCGTCTCACTCACTGGTGCGGGGCTTAACGGGAATCGGTGATCGCCCGCAACTGCAGGTGCAACATCGCTGCGAATCTGGCCTTCGGGTCCTCCAGGTCGATGCCGCAGATCTCGCTCATGCGGCGGAGCCGGTAGCGGAACGTATTCGGGTGCACGTGGACAGCCTGAGATGCGCTCACGACGTCACCGAACCGGTCCAGCCAGGCGTCCAGGGTCGCAGTGAAGTGCGTGCCGTGCTGCATGTCGTAGTCGAGGAGCTTCATGACGGGGGCCGAGGGCACCCATGCATCGTGCTCGGTGGACAGTGAGAGCTCCAGCAGAAGCGCTTCCAGCTGCACGTCCTGCAGACACGCCGCACGTTGACTGACCTGCGTCGAGCGCAGTACGCGCAGGACCCTGTCGGCATCCCGCTTGGATTCTGGAAGGTCGAAGATGCTTTCCACAATGCGTCCCACCCCGACGACCGCATCCGGGCGGTCGCTGAGACGCTTCAGAAATTGTTCCGCGATGCGTACGAAGTCCTGGACGTCGCTCTGTCCCCGGGGCAGCGGCAGGATGCCATAGACGATCCGGCCCAACAGGGCAACTGCTGCACCTGCATGACGGGCCGACAAGTGCATCGAGAGCGCATCGGCGACGCGCTGCACCTCCCGTTCGCCGGCCGCCAGTATCGACGGGCCCGCCGCAGCTGGCGGATCAGCGAGCTGAAGGGCGAGCACCGTCGCGGCCTGGCCCATCAGGCCGAGCCGGTCTGCAGCATCAGATGCCGATGGCCCGCCTTCCAGGGCAGTTGCCACAAGGTCAGCTCGCAGTCGTCGGCCCACATCCGCTCCGGCACGCATGCGCAGCATATGCAATGCCACCAGATTCGCCGCATCGACGAATGCCTGCTCGAGCTCTGGGCCGAGCGGCCCTCTGACGGCCGCCCACATGGACCCCATGAGTTCGTCCCCGGCCCTGATGGCGATGGCGGCGCGTGGAATGAGCAGGTCCTGGCCTGGAAGGGACGCGGGATCGATGTAAACGGGTCCTCGGCCCTCGTAGAGGCGCTGATAGACGCCTTTCGTCACCATGGCCTCGATGAACCGGTGCGGAACCTGCCGCTCGAGCACAGTGGCAATCCGGGCATCGTCGGCCTCGTCCTGGTGCCCGGAGAAGGCCACGACCCGAGAGTCCCGGTCCTCGATCGTGACGGGAGCGCCGATCTGCGAACTAATTGCATTGGCGAGTGCGAAAAGATCGCCGGGGCCGATCGAGTTGTCGTCCTTTCGGTCCTGTCCGCCGCCTATGTCTCCTTCTGCAAGCAAGGTGCGCAGCAGGGCGGCAAGTTGGGTCCAGGATGCCCCACGGGTGAGGCTGAGGAGCACCGTGGGAGTGCCGTTCAGTGCCGCCTTCGTCTGTTCTCCGGCCTGCCCCACTGCACGGATGATCACGCCTGCCGGTTCGTAGGCACGGACGGCTTGCAGCAGCTGCGCGACCTGCTCATCCCCGCTTACTCCCACGCCGAGGACCATCGCACCCTTGGGCATGGCGGGGCCTTCAAGTGGATCGTAGATCGCCACGCCGTTGACTGCACCGGCAAATCCGGGATTCCCTGCCACGACGTCAAGCAGCGTCATACCAAGGTGCTGCAGGACCCGCGCCATGGTCACGTGCCTGCGCGACAAGGAAGGCAATGGAACGGAGTTGGGGTCGGATGTGCCGGCGGCCATGGTGATCACCTCCCGGATTCGGTCACCATCAGTGAATCGGCAGAGGGTAGAAGCAGGCTACGTCGGTCAAGCTTTCCGCGTCGCCGAGAGGCGGCCTGGCTCTGCGGCACAGGTCATGGTCCGTGTACACGAGGGGACCGCGCGGACAGCGCGGATGGAACCGGCACCCCGGCGGTGGATGGTGCGGGTCGGCGGTCTCGGTGTCGCGGAGCTCGTCCGGGACCTCCTCCTCTTCCAAGGAGGTGCCTGCGGGCGTGCCGAGCGTGGGCACGGCAGCAAGCAGACTTGCTGTGTAAGGGTGTCGCGGTGCAGCGGTGATCTTGTCGGCCGCTCCCACTTCGACGACCTGCCCGCAGTACATCACGGCAATGGTGTCCGAGACGTAGCGCACTGCGGCCAGGTTGTGTGAAATGAACAGGACGGTCAGACCGAGCTCGGCCTGCAAATCGCGCAGCAGGTTCAGTATGCCGCCCTGAACCGACACGTCGAGGGCGGACGTTATCTCGTCTGCGATCAGTACGGTCGGCTTGGCGGCCAGTGCACGGGCCAGTGACACACGCTGCCGCTGACCACCCGAGAGTTGCCGGGGCAACGCGGTGCGGTGGCGGGGTTCAAGCCCGACAAGACTCAGCAGCCGGTCAACCTCGCCCGTACGTTCATTTCGACGGAGATCGGTCCGCCGGAGCAGGCCCTCGGCCACCGACGCACCCGCCGACATACGAGGGTCCAAAGCGGAACTCGGATCCTGGAAGACCAGCTGGACCTGCCTACGGGTCTCGTCGGTGAGTTCCTCACGGCCGAGCCGGATTTGACCGCCATCAGGCTTGACGAGGCCGGCGATGGCTCGCGCCAGAGTGGACTTGCCCGATCCCGATTCCCCCACCAGGCCGACAGTCGTGCCACTGGGCACAACGAGGTTTGCGCCATCGACGGCGGTCAGTGTCCTGCCGCCCGACGCAAAGCGTACTGTGAGGCCCTCGATGCTGAGGGTGGGCGCACTCATCTCGGCTCCTGGTCGGCCATGGCGATGTGGGAGTTCCAGCACGCCACCCGGTGTTTCGGTGTCAGTTGCACAAGTTCGGGATCAACCTCGCGGCATCGTTCTTCGGCACGGGGGCAGCGAGAAGCGAATGCGCAGCCAGCAGGCATGGCCCGCGGGTCCGGCGGACCACCCGGGATGGTCGGCAGTGGGCGCGACCGATCGGTGGTCAGATCCGGCACACTCGCGATGAGCGCCCTGGTGTACGGGTGTGCCGCTCCCGAGACGAGGTCGGCTGCGGGCAAGTCCTCGACGATTCGTCCGGCGTACATCACAACGACGCGATCCGCGAGTTGACTGACAACGGCTACATCGTGGCTGATCAGGAGGACCGTGGCAGCGCGTTGATCGGCGACGTCCACGAGAAGATCGAGGATCCTCTTCTGGACACTCACGTCCAGGGCGGTCGTGGGCTCGTCGGCCAGTATGACCCGCGGGTCTCCCATGAGTCCCATGGCAATGACAGCTCGCTGCCGCATGCCTCCCGAGAACTCGTGGGGGTATTGCCGCGCCCGTCGGTCGGGTGCCGGAATCCGCACCGCGCCAAGCCTGTCGACGGCCAGTTGATGAGCGCCCGACCGGTCGACACCAGCGTGCACCTCGGCAACCTCAGCCAGCTGGCGTCCCACACGCAGCATGGGGTTGAGCGCGGTCTGCGGGTCTTGGAACACCATGGCGAGCCCTGTGCCGAGCAGTCGGCGGCGCTCGGCGGCGCTCATCTGCTGCAGTTCCTCACCAGCGAACTCCAGCCGCTGGGCGGTAACACGCAAAGGCGGTGCGTCGAGCTGCGCCATGGCCAGAGCGGTGAGGCTTTTCCCAGATCCGGACTCCCCGACCATGCCGACGATCTCGCCCGGGGCGAGGCTGAGCGAAACGTTGCGCACCAGAGGAACCGGACCGTCGGAGCCGTCAGCGACCACTGTGAGACCGACTGCCCGCAGTTCGGCAGCGTCGTCATCCGTTGCTGCCACCGCTTTCGCCGTGGTCGCGGTCGCGGTCGCGGTCGCTGCGGAACGCCGTGGTGAGCCTCCGGTTGCAGACGTGCCGAGCGCCGTCGTGCAGTACTCCCCGAGCATCGTGAAGGTGACGCCGGCGAGGAGGATCGCCACACCTGGCGCAAGCGCGGCTGCAGGGTTGACGTAGATCTGGTCCAGGCCCTCGTTGAGCAGCTGTCCCCAGTCGTAGGACGGGAGCTGTACGCCGAATCCAAGGAAGGACAGTCCGGCGAAGGCGAGGAGATTACTGCCGACGGCCACGGTTGCCGCGACAATGAGCGGCCCGGCGATGTTCGGGACGATGTGCCGGCCGATGATGCGGGCCTTGCTCGCGCCCAGCATCCTGGCTGCCTGCACGTATTCGGCGGATTGCACGGATGCGGCAAGCGTGTGGGTGAGTCGGGCGATGTTCGGAGTCATCGCCAGTGCGAGCGCAAGCACCGCACCGCGCGCGCCGACGCCGAAGAGCACAGCGAGGAAGAGCGCGAGCAACAGACCAGGAACGGCGACCATTACGTTGATGAACGCAATGACGAGACGGCTGGCACGGCGTGGGAGCACAGCCGGGGAGCAGCCGAGCAGTGTGCCCAGGACGACGCCGATGGCTGTGGTCAGAACGGCAAGGCCGAGGGAAAGTCTGGTGGCGATGAGCACCCTGGCCAGGACGTCCCGTCCCGCGCCGTCCGTGCCGAGCCAGTGCTCGGAGGTCATCCCCGCGCGCATCGCGTTGACATCGCGTGCCGTTGCGGGACCATCGAGGAGGAGCGGGGCGAGAACGGTGACCAGGATCAGCAGGGTGAACAGACTCACGGCAGCGATCGCCGACGGGGTGCGCAGGGCACGAATCCATCGTGTACGGGCGTTCATGATCAGCCCTCCCGGATGGCGGATCGGGGGTTCACCACGGCGATCAGGATGTCGACGACAAGGTTGATCAGAAGCACCGCGGCACCGAACACCAGCGCCAGAGCCTGGACGATCGGATAGTCCTTTGCGGGCACCGCCCGGGCGAGCTCTGTCCCCAGCCCGGGCCATGCGAATACGTTCTCTACGAGGACGGTGCCGGACAGAAGCCCCCCGAGGAGCAGACCAGACCACGTCAGCGTCGAGGTCAGCAGATTCGGCAAGGCGTGCCGGAGGTAGAGCAGTCGGCTTGGCAGGCGCTTGCTACGTGCAGTGCGCATGTAGTCCTCGCCCAGCACTCGCAGGGTCTCGACCCGGATCAGTCGGCTGAGTACGGCAAGCGGCCCGATCGAGAGAGCGAGAACCGGCAGGACGTAGCTGGCCCCTCCGGCGCCCGAAGCAACGGGCAGCCAGTCGAGAGAGACAGCGAACACCGAAACAAGGGCCACTGCCAGGAGGAAGTCAGGTATCGCCCCGAGTGCGCCGGTCATGCTCGTGAAGCCGAGTTCCATGCGCGGACGCCGTCCGTACAGGGTGAGGACAGCTGCGAGCATCCCGACCGGCAGCGCAAGAACAATGACGAAGAGGAAGGCGTAGACGGCCAGTTCCAGGGTCGGCGCGAGTCTCTGCCCCACAACATCTACGGCGGGCAGGCCGCTCACCATTGATATCCCGAGGTCGCCGTGCAGCACCCCGGACATGAAGTCCAAGTACTGCTGCCACAGGGGCTGGTCCAGTCCGAGGGACCGGCGTCGGCTCTCGATCAAAGCTTCCGACGCCGTCTGTCCCAGCGCTGTGCGAACGGGGTCTCCCGGGACCAGGTGGATCATTGCGAAGACTGCGGTCAGGAGCACCACCACAGAGATCGCGAGCCGGACCAGCCGGCGGGCGAGAAACGTGATCCACCCGGTCGCGGTGGTCGAACTCATCAGCCGTTCCGCCCTTGAAGGCTGGTCGGTGTGATGCCGAAGGCAGTGGATTCGAACGACACTCCACGGCCCCAGACGGGATACGTCTTACCGATGTAGGGGACCACGTCGACGCGCTCTATCAGAGCGGTCTCCGCCTTCTTCCACTCGTCACAGCCAGCGGGGCCGGGGAGTGCGGCCGCCTTGGCAGCAGCCTCCTCGTAGCCTCGGTTGTCGATGTGCGCGAAGTTGGTACCGCCGTCACCGGGCGTCGCGCCGGACAGGAACGGCACGAGCTGGCTCGGAAGCTGAGCCTGCAGCGTGTTCCAGGTCAGGTCCCACGCACCGGTGTTGAACAGCGTGGTGTTGACCTCTGCGTCTGTTTTGCCGACCGGCTTCACCTCGACACCGATGCCCTTCCACTGCTCAATTGCCAGTTCAGCGGCAGTGGCCCTAGTCGCCTCAGAGGTGCCGAACAGGAGGTCGAGGGAGAGCTTCTTGCCGCCCTTCTCTCGGATACCGTTCGGGCCCGCCTTCCACCCAGCGCGGTCGAGGAGCGACTCCGCGGCTGCAAGATCGTGCTTCGGGAGGTTTCCGGTCACGGTGTCGGCGGTGCACACCCGGGGCTCCAGCGTGATCATTCCGGTCGCCTTGGTGTCGAAACCACTCGTCAGCACCTTGCCGACTTCGTCAAGGTTGAGAGCCATCGCCAGCGCGCGGCGCACTCGTTCGTCTGAAGTCGGACGATTGGACGCCTCGTTGAAGAAGATCTCTCCAGCGATGTTGCGTACGTCGCGTCGGAAGAAGTCGTTGCCTTCCATCCGCTTGCGGTCGGAGCCTGCGACCGCGCCGATCTGGACATCGTTGGAGAGGAGCATGTTGGCAGTGGTCGTTTCGTTCTCTACAACACGGAACACCACGGTCTTGGGCATGCTGCTCGCCTTGGCCGAAGCGCCGTCCGGCCCCCAGGCGTAGTCGTCGCGGAGCTTGTAGGTGTAACGGTCGTTCGGCACGGCAGCGGTCAGCTCGTACGGACCCGATCCCACGGTCTTTGTCGTGAGATGCCTCCGGTTGTCCAGGCCGGCCTCGCAGACGATCGGCACGGTGGCCAAACCCTCCAGGAAGAAGGCCCCTGGGTTGTCGGCCTTGATCGTCACTGTCCCTGCCTTGACCTCAGAGGTCACCTTCATCTTGGCCGGGACAGCAAGGCCGAGCAGGGGTGACTCGTTCTTCGGATCCGCGGCATAGGCAAGATTGTCCGCGACTACCTTGGCGTTGACCGGCGTCCCGTCTGCACAACTTGCCCCGTCCTTCAGCGTGAAGGTGTAGGTGCTGCCGCTTTGCTTCCAGGAAGCAGCCAGTCCGGAGACCGTCTTGCCCTCGCTGTCGACGTGCACCAGTGTGTCGTAGGCGAAACGCGCGAGTTCGAGGGCGGCCGAGCGGGTCGAGTGGTGGGGGTCGAGGCTTCCCGGGTCTTCCTTGATCGCGATGGTCACCGTGTCGGTGGCCGCGGTCCCCTTACTACCGCCGGCGCTGCAGCCCGCGGACGCGACCACCGCTCCGGCCACGACGCCGAGCACAACTCTAGACGTCCGCATGAGCCCTCCAAGCAGGGAAAACACTGATTCAAGTGGTGCACCAGTATGTGTGGATGGCTCGTTCGGGTCTTTGTGGAGAATCCCGAAGAGTCCTCACCAGCATCGTCGAGTACGACTACCTCATCAGCCTGGGACGCAAGATCTGGCGGCAAGCCGCCACTGTGACTTAGCAGTGTGACGGAATGTGGTGTTGCGCTACTCAAAGACAGCGCGAAGCTTCGTTCTTTTCGCCAAAGACACACCTACGGCAATGAGCCGATCGTTGGCTCATGTCTCGTGCCCCCCGCCTGGATGATCTCCTCACTCTCAGCAGCCCCAGCGAGCCTGCGGTGTCGCCGGATGCAACCGCTGTCGCCTACGTCCTCAGTACGCCCGATGCGGCAGCTGACATCGACCGGCGCGAACTGTGGCTTGCTCCCGTCGACGGCGGCCGGCCGCAGCAGCTGACCACAGGGCCGAACGACAGCTCACCTGCATGGTCACCTGACAGCTCTCAGATCGCGTTCGTGCGCAAGAGCACTCACTGCAACCAGATCTGGAGTATCCCCGCCCTCGGCGGTGATCCCGTGCGCTGCACCGACCTGCCTGGTGGAACGGGCCTGCCGGTCTGGAGTCCAGACGGGGCACACATTGCCTTCACCGCACCGGTCGATATGCATGGCTCCTCGCGTCTACCGCACGCACCGCTCGTTGCAGACCAGCTCATCTACAAATTTGACGGAGACGGCTACAGCGGCTTCACACGCCATCAGCTGCACGTCCTCGAACTCGCTACCGGGACTGTGCGGTGCCTGACGGACGAAGACTGGCAAGCCGGCACCCCGACATGGTCGCCCGATGGCAACTCACTCGCTTTCACCGCACATAGCAGGCCGGCAGACGACAGCACTGCGGCCTCGGCCGTCTATGTGGTAGGTGTCGATGGCTCCCGGCCTGCCCGCCGTGTAGGCGCAGGCACCGGCATGGCCACAGCCGTGGAGTGGTTCCCGGACGGGTCCGCGTTGCTGGTTGTCGGCGCGCAAGAAGTGGACAGCGCGCCGTCGCGGCTGCTGCGCGTGAGGCTGTCCGATGGAGCAGCCACTGAACTGGCACCCGCCTTCGACTTCAACGTCATGCCAGGAGGCGTTGGCTACCCCGGCGCGCGGCCGGTGTTCATCGGCCAAACTCTACTGTTCTGTGCACGTACGGCTGGTCGCACTGCGTTGTACAGCCTCAGTGGTGACACCAGATCACCTGTGGCTGTGGAGGCACTTGCGGGTGAGTCGGTGGTGTCCGGGCTGTCCGTCAGCGCCGACGGCAGTCTGGCTGCGGTCGCTTTCAGCACACCAACGGCCTACAGCGAGATAGCCGTCGTCGATCTGGCCGGTGGGACAGCACGACAGCTCACCCGACACGGGCCCGGGAGCCTCCCTGATGTCGAGCTCATCGCACCCGAGCCCCGCACGTTCGACCTCAGCGACGGTACATCCGTGTCCGGCTGGCTTCTCCGGGCTCCTTCAACCGCCGGCCCCGCACCGACGCTGCTCGACATCCATGGCGGTCCGCACAATGCCTGGAGCGGAACCGCTGACCCCGCCCACACCTATCACCAGGTGTTCGCGGCGGCGGGCTGGAATGTACTGCTGCTCAATCCGCGCGGCAGTGATGGATACGGCCATGAGCACTACTGCTCCGTGAATCGCGCGTGGGGCGAAATCGACGAGCAAGATCTGATGGAGCCGCTCGACCACCTTGTGGAGGGAGGCCTCGCAGATCCCGCCAAGCTGTGCGTGACGGGATACAGCTACGGCGGTTTCATGACCTGCAAGCTGACGGCCACTTCGCAGCGATTCCGCGCCGCGGTAGCGGGCGGCGTAGTCAGTGACCTCGTGTCCATGGCGGGCACATCCGATGCGGGCCAAGCGATGGCGCGGTACGAGTTCGGCGCTCTGCCGCACGAGAACGTTGCCAGGCTCCGGGAGATGTCGCCCATCAGCCAGGTGAACCGCGTGCAGACTCCCACGTTGATCCTGCATGGGCAGGCCGACGACCGTTGTCCGCTCGGTCAGGCCGAGCAATGGTTCACCGCACTGCGCCAGCAAGAGGTTGAGACGCGGCTGGTCGTCTATCCAGGCGCTTCTCACACATTCATCCTGGACGGCCGGCCTTCGCATCGGCTGGACTACCAGAGAAGACTCACCGAATGGCTCATGGACCGGCAAGCGCCAGCCGACCATGGCCCACCAGCCATTGACTGGACCGCCCGGCTGGCACAGATTGCGCGGGAATGCGACGTACCCGGCGCCGTGCTCGGCATCCTCACTCTCAACCCTGGGGGCAGCGACCAGGTCACCACGGCGGCGTACGGCGTCCTCAACCGCGACACGGGTGTCGAAGCGACGGTCGATTCGCTGTTCCAGATCGGCTCGATCACGAAGGTCTGGACCACCTGCCTTCTCATGCGTCTCGTCGAGGAGGGGCGCCTGACGCTGGACACTCGTGTCGTCGACCTCATACCGGACTTCAAGTGCTCCAGCGAGGAGTTGACGGACAACCTCACGATCTGGCATCTCGTCACCCATACAAGTGGACTCGCCGGTGACGTGTTCGTGGACACGGGGCGGGGGGACGACTGCATCGCCGAGTATGTCTCGCACATGTCAGGAGTGGGAGCCGATCACCCCCTCGGGGCAACGATGTCCTACTGCAATTCGGGCTTCGGCATTGCAGGCCGTGTCATTGAAGTGCTGACTCAAATGAGCTGGGACGACGCGCTGCATCACTATCTCGTGGAGCCCCTGGGACTGCGCCGAACGATCACACTGCCTGAGGGAGCACTGCTGAACCGGGCCGCTGTAGGCCATCTGCTCGTCGACGGGGAGCTGAAGCCCGCTGAACGATGGATGCTGCCGCGCAGCTGCGGTCCCGCCGGCCTGATCACCGCGTCAGTCGACGACCTGCTCACCTTCGCACGGCTGCACCTTGCTGACGGCGTGCACAGCGATGGGCAGCGTCTGCTCTCCGAAGCCAGTGTCACGGCGATGCAGACGCAACAAGTCGAAGTGCCTGCGGCCGGCGACATGGCCAAGGCTTGGGGACTCGGCTGGATGCTGGACGACTGGGGCGGGGTGCCCGTCGTCGGTCACGATGGGGGCACGATCGGCCAGGCCGCATGTCTTCGGCTATTTCCGCATCAAGGTGTCGCCATAGCCGTCCTTGCCAACGGCGGCAACATACGTGACCTGTTCAATCGCCTGCTCGCCGAGGCGACAGCGGACCGCACGAGTATCCGGATGCCTTCACCGCCCTCCCCCTCTCTGCCGCCGACAGCGCCGATCGACCACGCTCAGTTCGTCGGGACCTACTCGCGGTCCGGAGTGCGGACCGAGGTGGTCGAACGCCACGGCAAGCTCATCATGCGCTCTACCGACTCCGAGGAGCTGGCGTCCGCACTGGGGCAGACGGCTGGCACACATGAACAGGAGATGGTGGCAACGGCCGACGGCCAGTGCCTCGTCCGCGGTAGTGGGGACGCATGGTCACCAGCCACCTTCTACCAACTCCCGGACGGTTCCCGGTACATGCACTATGGCTTCCGGGCGAATCGGAGTATGGACTGATGACCGTGGTTCGCTCGCCGCTCACGGCGGCAGAAGCACAGGCAGCCAAGGCTGCTCAGCGCAGTGACGTGGACGTCCGGGAACTCACGCGCGACTCCGAATTTCGCGCAGCGGAGCAGCTGCTGTCCGACATCTGGTCCGTCGGCCCCGGCCATTCGCCCCTCGCCCGCGAGGTTCTACGTGTGCTCAGTTTCAGTGGTGCGTACACCGCAGGCGCCTACCGGGGCGAGAAGCTCCTCGGGGTGGCAGTGGGGCTGCTCGCCGACGACCGCCACACAGGCGGTGGCGTCCACTTGCATTCGCACATCACCGGGGTCGCACGGGAGGCTCAGGGCAGTCACGTGGGCTTCGCTCTCAAGCTGCACCAGGGCGCCTGGGCGCTGCGTCGCAACATCGATCTCATCAGCTGGACATTCGACCCGTTGGTAAGCCGGAACGCCCACTTCAACCTGCAGAAACTCGGGGCGACCGCATCCCGCTACTACGTGGACTTCTATGGCGAGATGTCAGACGGGGTGAACTCCGGTTGGGGCAGCGACCGGCTACTGATCGAATGGCGGCCCGCCGAGCATCACGCGAACGCCTCCCGCCCCGTCGGTGACGAGCCGGTAGAAGCAGTGCTCGACCACGACGCTGAGCAAAGACCCCTCCTCCGCTGGGGTGGGACTGCGGAACTGATTGCCTGCCGGCTCCCGGAGAACATCGACGCGCTGCGGCAGGAAAGACCCGACCTGGCCATCGCATGGCGACATGCCGTCCGCAAAACCCTTCAGCGCGCGCTCAAGGAAGACTTTCGGATCACAGGATTCGACCGGCGCTTCGGTTACATTCTGCGCCACCCGCACACGACGTGAGCGAGGGGGCAGGCGCGCCCTACCGCAAGGGATCGCGCCTGCCCCCGTTCGACGACAAGAGCATAAGGAAGAATGCATGAAGGCCGTCTGCGACGAGCGCCCCTTCGTGCAGCAGCGTAAGCGTGCGCCCGAGTGCTTCGTCGGCGGTGGCTTCTCAGGCAAGTGCGGTGAACAGGTCGAGCTTGTAGGACTTTTGGCCTGTGGTGATCGAGTGCGCCGGGCGGCTAGCACCTCGGGAACGAGGCGTGAGCACTGACCAAGCTTCAGCCCTAGCTGCTGTCGTGGCGGCCGACGCAGACCCGGCAGCGCTCAAACCCATCGGCTCAACTGCCCGGGGAGCATGGCGTATTGCCGCCACGGGAGGACCTTGCACCCGGGATAGGTGGGTGACAGTTTCATACTGTTGTCATTGTTCGCTGTCTGCCAGGATCAACGATCAGCCTGTGCTCCGATGCCCCACCACCTCGTGAGCCGGGCAAGGAACCGAGGTGCCGCCGCTTTGCGGCTTGTTGCTTTCTGTGCGTGCGACTGCTCCCAAGCCCGATCGGCCGCGCTGCTGCCGGCCGCCTTCGGCGGACGTCGTACATCGCACACCTACCCCCACACACGGCACGTTATTCCGATGCCCCCTGACCTCCGAGGCAGGTGTCAAGCCAAGGCATCGGTAGATGATGCGGAGCATTGCCATTCACACCTCGCCTGGCATGCCTGCCCGGAAACGGCAGCAGTCCCAAGTCTCCGTCGTGTGCGCGAGCATCGCGCCATCAGTGCGCAGGCCGACGTGCCAACACAGCAGACGTTGGCGTCCTGCTCCACAGTGAACACCCACGAGAGGAGACGGCTCACGCAGGCGTCAACGGTAGCCGCCGATCCGTACCACTGACAGGAGGAACGTCGCGGTCGATTCACACCATGATCACCCCTAGCGGGTGGGTGCATGCGTCGGTTCCACACCTGTGTGCAGCCGACGGTCAGGCGATCAGCAGAATCCGGGGAGTCCGACGTGTCAGACCGACACACAACGAAGTGTGCGGAGTCATCCGCCCACTGTTTCGATCAGGTTGATTGCAAGATTCTTGAACTCATGGGCAAAGGACTGCCCGACTCGGCAATCGGAAACAAACTGGCCCTGGGACACAGAACAGTTCAACGGCGCGTACAAAGGATGATGGAACGCACAGGTGCCACAGGACGCTTCGCCTTGGGATTGCGGGTCAGCGAACTCGGTCTGTTGCATCCCGAGAGACCGCCGCACCTTGATCGGGTGAGTTTCATGACGACTTGCGACGTGGATCGGCGCTGACCAGATCGACCGCTATTATGACTGGACGCACAAATTCGGGACAAACATCAACAAAAATACCTCGCCAGATAAATTGCGAATCTGAGTCGCTTCGGTCGCTGAGCGAGGGTCTCCTGCACGTCCTGAACTGGAACTTCCCCGAGATACTCTCAAGCTTCCCGCCACGAGAGGTGATACCCCGGCTGACAGAGGGGGATTCAGCAGCCGGGGCATCCAACCCCCGGACCGCCTCAGGGAGGTTAAAGCAGCCGGGGGACTCGGGGCGAACCGCGAAAAGCGATAAGCAGCAAACACAGGGGCTTCCGCAACAGCTCCCACTGTCCACCAGGAGACTGAGTCGACCGCTGTATCTCCTCAAGACCAGTGGCAGCTGGTGCACGACCATGCCGCGCACCAGTATCCCGCGAACTGATCGATGCGCACGGATGATGGAAACAGCGCAGCAACAGCTCTGTTGTCCATTCGTCAGCCGGTTTGATTTATAACCACCTCGGCCAATGAAAGACTGTCATGGTAGGTCGCTACAGACAACCGACCATCCTGACGCCTTTGCGCCGTCTTCCTGAAGCCCGGCCGACAGTTCCTTCTACCTGCCGACGGGCTCACACCACCCGCTGCGCCACGTCCCAACAGCGCCTCCCGCCCCAGACATTCGCAACCTAACGGCACGCACGCGCTCGGCAGCGCATCGCGCGGCATCCCGCCGGCCGGTCCGTCAGACGACCCTCACAGCAATCGTGCGGGGTCGGAACGGAACGCCCGTGCCGCGTCCGGGCGACCGAGATCCCGTCAGGTGTTCCGAACGTTGCGTCCAGCCAGGCGGGGCGCTGCAGGGGCTGGAAATGCGCGCGATGGGCAGTCGCTTGGCTCCAGAGGTCTCCAGCACCGGCAGCGATGTGGTCATCATGAAGCGTTCGGGGTGCCTGCGATGGAGGAAGTGATAGTGACCAAGCACAGCGGATGCCGAAGCAAACCGCGCTGTCGCCCCTGAGTAGGTCCCTCCGACACACACCATGTGACCGTCGTCGTCAACGCCACCGCGATTCAACCGGGGCGAGAGCGACGCCGCAGAGTGGCGGTGCACAATCACTTGCATCGAGCTTTCCATGCGTCAAGCAGAAGATCTTTGTCGTAGTGCTGGGCATCCAGTGCGTAGCCAGTGTCAGCTCTGCAGATCACCGAGTTCATGGGCAATCCGGGGAATGGATCGTCCAGCCAGTCCGGGGATTCTTCGGCATGGCTCGACAAAATGACGCTGATGAGGTGAGCGCGAAGCCCGAACGCGCCAGGCTCCTCGATGAGCTCCTGGTCGCAGGCAACGAAGAGAGTTCGTAGTGCATCGTGGACCGTGTCTGTTTTTGTGCCTGCCGGAAGCTCGGCCGCATGCTCCTTCGCCTGCTCAAGAAGCTGATCTTCATCGACCAGATCGAGTTCCGCGCGAAGTAGGTAAGTCAAACGGCGCATGTGGGCGACGTTACGACACGATAGGCAGAGATGACTGTGTGCGGGCACGGACCGGCCGTGTGCATATGCCTTCCCATCGGGCGGCAAGAGGGATAGCCAGTGGTACGCCGGGCTTCCCCTAGGCACATCCTTGCTCGCTATCCTTCTGGTGTGAACGTCGCGCATCTCTGAAGAGTGAGTCATGGCGGTGTTGTCCTGTGTTGACCTTGAACGACCTCATCGAGGGTGAACACCCGGTTTTGCGGTGCCTCGCTCCAGTGTCCACGGCTGCCGCCGCCCAGGAAGTGGACCATGTGACCACGGAGGGGAAGGTGCGCAAGGGCTCGTTGATCGTCATCCGCAGCCCCTCTGACTGGCATGGAGATGCGCAGCAGATGCGTCAGAGGGCTGCGTTCATGGCCCGTGCGGGCGCCGTGGGCTTGGTGGTCACCGAAATTCCCGACGCGGACGAGCGATTGTTGTCTGTGCCCACAGCCGTCCCCGTGTTGGTGCCCAGTGTACCCAGCACCACCGCTGAGCTGGTCGAACGCATTCTCCGTCTGCAACTGGAAGCCGTACAGGACTGGGCGCAAGCTGAACAGCGTCGCGCCCGCCTAGCAGAGCAGTACGCCGAACTGCTGTCACGGCTCCTTTTGGACGGCCGCGGGCCGGATGCCCTGGTGAACCATCTGCAACAGTGCATCGGAGGTCGCGTGACTCTGCTTCCCGACCTTGACGACGCGGGAATGCTCGCGCCGCTGCTGGAACACGGAGCAGCGCTGCGAGATCTGGTGACAGGCCGTACCAGTGAGGCCCTGTGGTTGACCTCGCCGGATGAGCAAGCGCTCGTCCATCCTGTCGGAAGCCGGCCTTACCACCTGATGGTCGCCGTCCGCCCGCAAACCCAGCCGTGGTCTGGCAGCGAGCAGGCGCTGATTCAGAGAACTGCACTGGGGGTGACCTCGGTGCTGCGTGCGGAGAGCCTGGACGTACGGGAGGCGCGGTTGGCGGAGGCATCGATGGCCATTCGCGTCTCGGTATTCCAGCACCTGATGGACGGAAATTTGCCTTCCGCAGCACGCGCCGCGCAGCCACTGCTCCCCGGGTTCGTCTCGGCGGGCGCGGGCGAGGTGGTCATCGTGGAGGGGGCGCCCGGCGAGAATCGCGGGACCCTGGCCAGCGAGGTGGAGCGCACTCTGAGTCCGCAGCATGCGCTCGTTCTGCTGTGTCCGGTGCAGCACCGCCAGGTCATCGCTCTGGTCCCGAGCGGCCGCAGCACCGGGACGGCGTTCCTGCTGGAACCGGTGGTCGGCGCCCTTCCGGGCCGCGTCGCGGGTGTCAGTCCCGCCACGCCGTGGGAGCAGACCGAGACGGCTTACGACCAGGCAACGGAGGCACTCGAGGAAGGCAGGTCGCTGCACCAGAGGATCGCAGTGCATGACGGGAGGGCCGCGCTTGTCGGCCGGCTAGGTCTGGACGCCCGGATCTGGGCGGCGCAACTCCTGCGGCCTGCGACAGAGCGGAGTGATTGCTCGCAGGAGGAGCGTCAGAACTTGCTGCGGATCTGCCGGACGGCGATCTTCCTCGGTGAGGCCGAGGCCATGAACCGATTGGGTGGATGGTCCGTTTCAACCATCAGCAAGAAGCTGACGGAGCTGTCCAGAATGTGCGGACTGAGCAGAAGCTCACTCTGGGATCGTGTGGCTCTGGACCTTGCCTTGCGACTGTCGACTCTCCCCCCGCCGACACCGAAGGACTTGGAGCGGCCAGTGTCACTGGGCGTGGCCCTGGACCATCCGCGGGCGCAGGAGTGGAAGCAAGAAGTACTCAAGCCGTTGTCCGGCGAACTCCGGGAGCTGCTGGTTACCTGGGTGCGACACAACTTGTCCAGTCAGGAGACCGCAGCGGCTCTGGGAGTCCACCGCAACACGGTGAGCAAGGCGCTGCGAAGGGCGGGTGCCTTGACTCACCTGATGCTCTCCTATCCAGGAAAGCGCCACGAGCTGGCCTTGGCCTTGTATCTCGACGGCGCAGAGGACTTGGCAGGCTGGCCGCAAGCCCTGGACCGGCGACTGAATCCGGAAGGCACAGCTGCAGGGCCGATCTCGGCAGCAGACCGCAAGAGCGGGGAGACGGAACAGGCGAGTACCGCCAGGATGTATGACTACTACTTGGGTGGCACCACCAACTACGTGGCTGACCGGAGGGCCGCGCAAGCAGTCATCAAGAACGCTCCGGCCACAGTCGTTGCCGCGCGTTCGAACCGGAGCTTCGGCCACCGGGCAACCCTGTGGCTCGCAAAGCAGGGGCTTCGGCAGTTCTTGGATCTCGGCACGGGTGTGCTGACACCGCCGAGCCTGCACGAGATCGCACGGTCTGTTGACGAAACGGCGCGGGTGGTTTACGTGGACCGTGATCCGGAAGTGGTTGCCTACGCCCCCAGCCGCCTGGTCGGCCCCCCTGGTCAGAGTGCCTACATTCAGGCCGACATCACCGATCCGGTGAGTGTCCTGGACTCACCAGAGGTCCTGGACGTGCTCGATTTCCGGCGGCCCATCGCGCTGAGCATGAACGCCGTAGTGCAGTCAATCCGGGACGAGCAGGATCCACAGCGGATTGTGCGGTGCTTCGTCGACCGGCTCGCCACGGGCAGCTATGTGGTGTTCACACACTTGACTCCGGACTTCGACCCAGAGATGGCTGAGGCCATCGAGCAGGAGTACCGCCGCTGCGGCTACCGTCTGACTTTCCGCAGCCTCGCCGAGATTGAGCCATTCTTCCACGGCCTTGAGCTGATCGAGCCCGGCATCGTCTCCACGCAACTCTGGCACCCGGACGAGCCTGAGTACCTTTGGCCCACGAATGCTCAAGCGTGCATGTGGGGTGGAGTGGCGCGCGTCCCGTAGGCTCCCCACAGGCGCCGCGGACCAGGCCACGAGGCGCCTGCACACGATGCGGGCGCGGGCGCACACCAACGTCCTCCATTCAGCGGCGAAAGCACATAGACACTCCGCGGCTGCACACTCCTCCCGGTGAGAGCACGCTCCTAACGTCGTTCACATGAACGCCACAACCACCCAGCTGAAGCGCCCCAGCACCGAGATCCTCGAGCGCACAGTCTCGCCCGATCGGCCAGAATCGGCGGTGGAGTGCCGCTTCACCGCCGCACGCGGCCCCACCAAATGCTGCGTCCATATGCACGCCTCGGCCGATCATCTAGCTCAACTGCGCCGTCTCGTCTGCGCCACGCTCTGCGAGGCAGGGGTCGGACCGGAGGAGCGCGATGGCGCGGTACTCGCCGTCTCAGAGCTCGTGTCAAACGCCATCAGGGCGTGCGGCACCAATGTGCCCCTGCTGGTCGCGGTCAATGTGAAAGACGGTGTCGAGATCACCGTTCATGATCCGGAACCAGTCTTCGTGGTTCCGGACCGGCGAACCGCGCTCGATGATACGGACGCAGAAAGCGGGCGCGGCCTCGCACTGCTGGACGTCATCGCTCCCGGCTGGGAAATGCATCCGGATCCCGGCGGAGGCAAGCACATCACATGCCGCATTCAAGGCCTTTGATGCCCCCGCTCGACTTCGCTGAGACGCGCATCGCCGCAACATTGGGCAGCCCGGCTCGGATACAGCGCAACCAAAGAACTCTCCGCGTCCCGCGCTAGGCCCCCTAGCACGCACGGATCAACCCGTGCCCTCATCTACCCTTAGGCCAAGACGAACCGTCTCGTATCGCTAGTCAGGAGCGACCCCATATGAAACGGTACCCCTCGGAATCGAACCTAGGTTCGATAGCGAATGAGTCGCAAACACTCACGAACCCTTGCTCCGACCACCTTGACTTCCAGATCCTGCAGCTCATGCGAGCTAACCTGCCGGACGTCGCGATAGGTCACAGGCTGTCGCTCGGGCACCGTACGGTGCAACGCCGCGTGCAACGCATGATGGAACGGACTGGCACCGTAAGTCGCTTCACCCTCGGCATCCGTATCAGTGAACTAGGACTGCTGCGTTCTGGGAGGTCCTGCGACGGCAACTGGCAGGCCGTGGGAGATCCAGCGATCGGCGAACAAACGCCACGAGGTGCGGGGCAGACTCGACAGGCCGCGGTCAGCGACTCAAGGAAGTCGGCCGGACCACATTCGGCCAGGTGAGCGGCGCATTAGGCCGTCAACGACACCCAGGCGGATCCCAACGGCGCAGACCGGCGCTCCCCTTCTTTGCCCGCCATAGGAAGCACGAAGGGCGACCAACAGGGATCAGCTGCAAGGTCGGCTTTCGTGATCGACCGTCGCGGAGCGATGCCACCATTGGCCGGCCGACGGCTGGGGCCCTCACCTGAAGGCTCCAGCCGCGTGCAAGCAAGCTCCCACAACATCGTGGAATCCACCGACGGTGAACAATAGCCACAGAGCACCGCCGAACTGTGGTTCTGACCCCCTCTGCATCGCGTCAGGCCGCGCAGAAAGAAGCGGCCCGCGGCGCGCCAACAGCGCCGACAGCGCCGACAAAACCCCTACCGACATCGGCGGATCAGCAACGGCTCAGTCCACGCCAGGCGGCACCCGGGTGGCCTGGTGGTAGTACATGCGCCAGCCCGCGGCGGCTCCGTCTCTGTTGCGCCAGATCGAACTGTGCCTGGTCCTGCGTTCGCCGATCATGGTCTCGAAGGTCAGATGCACCAACCCCGGGGCAAGTAGCACGCCCGACATCCCCGAAGGTTCATAACGGGGAGCGTCCACCGAACTGCCCGGATGGTCCGGCAGTTCATCGAGCATGACATCACGTGTCCACCGCCGCCCCGACCCACCCACCTCGACGAACTCCGGATCAAGGAGTTGCGCGGCGCGTTCCCGCGAGGCCCGAACACGCGGGTCCATGAGCTGCAGCTCGGCCGCAATCGCTTGGTTCACATCATCTGTTGCACTAGCCATGGAGTAATTCTCGCCGTCTCCACCGCGCCTACCGCAACCGGATTAACTGCTGGCAAGCGACGCACAGCCTGTTCCAGGAGCCCCCGCAGTCTCAGGTAGCCCAACGCTGCCACACACACGGCCCTAGGACGCCGTTCCTGGTGCTGAGACCGGTTCGTCGAGCAGTGGAGGGTATATCTGTTGAGTGGCTGGTACCCGACGAGTTGTGGGTACTGTTCCGGCGGGTGGTGCCACCGACCGAGGCGAAGTGTCCGCAAGGCGGAGGTCGACCTCGGGCTAATGACCGCGAGTCCCTGGCTGCGATCATCTGTGTCGTACGTGAGCGCAGACGCCTCGCCTGCTCCCGGCAGCCCGACCGCGCCGCGGGCACCACTTCAACCACCAAGGCACCGCAAGAGTCGCTGGCGCCCTCCACCACACGTCGATCCGGGGAAGCAGTACCTCCTCGATCGCCGTACTCGTCACGGCAGGAAGCCGTCGGAAAACGACCCCCGCCCGTCGCCGGCTTGGAACTTCATGAAACTGCCGGCCAGCGCCCGCTTCAAGAATCCTCGTCAGTGTCAACTCTTGCTGCAGTCGCTGAAGGCAGGATTGGCATAGTTACCTCATGTACTTTGCATCGCGAACAGAAGTCCGCCCGTCGGATCGCTCGGTCTTGTACCCCTTGCGGGCCGGTACGAGTGTCCGCGGGTCAACAGCCTCAGCCGGTGTTCCTGTCGCATAGACACCTTTAGGGTCGCTGTCGCGATCGTGCGGCAGCAGCCAGAAGACACGCCTGCGGAAAGTGCCTGAGCACGGGGAGGCCTTGGCTCTCGGC
Source organism: Streptomyces sp. NPDC107528 (assembly GCF_055639295.1). Lineage (NCBI taxonomy): Bacteria > Bacillati > Actinomycetota > Actinomycetes > Kitasatosporales > Streptomycetaceae > Streptomyces > Streptomyces sp. NPDC107528. Next base: position 387,507 of record NZ_JBVKAV010000010.1, on the reverse strand, counting down.
CCCAGGATCGCGTAGCCCACCATACGTCCGTCGCGATGGTATGCAGGCTTCGCTCGCCTGCTAGGCAGCCGGTCGAGGCTCTGACGCACATAGTCGAGGTCTGCTGTGTCTTCAAGCCAGACGAAGTCAGTCTCGTGCTTGATCTCATCCTCGGTAATAAGGGAGCTCACTCTGTCTCCTCGTCGGCATTGAGCCCGATGCCCGGATAGTACTTGCGCTGGTTGGAAAGGATCATGTCCTTGAGGGAGCACAACCCGATCGTTTCGCGTACCCGGCTTGCGAATGCCCGGGATGAGATCGCGGGAGCTCCCTCATTCTGGCACCAGTGCCTGTATGCGGCGTACAGACGAGCCTGCTCAGTTCGGAATTCAGGATTGATCGTGCAGCACTCCCCCAGGAACCGGCCGGTATGATCCTCTGTTTCGGCGTAAGCCGTAGTCGCTAGACGTACGCGTGCTGGGCCTGTGAGGTCCCTGTCCCCCGCAAGGTAACGGCCGGCTCCTTCGATCAGCCAGTTGAGAATGCCAGGCCCCTCCTCCGCAACGAGCACATCGGCAAGGTTGTCGATCTTTCGGTCGTCAGAGACAACGCGTTCGAACGGGATCAGCCGCATGCGGCGCCAGAACGCGAAACCACCCGTTCCAACTTCGGGATGGTGGTTGCCCAGGAGCCAGAGTTTGTGAGTGGGTTCGAAGCTGAAGAAGTCCTGGCGCATGCGGCGCGCCTTGATGCGATCACCACCGGTCAGAAGCTTCACCCGGGCTTCGTCAAACTTATCGCCTGGTTTCACCTCGGAACAGACCACCACACGTCGCCCGTGGAGTTCCGCAAGGTCAGTGGGGTGGCCTTCGTAGGGACGGGTCATGAGGAAACCAGGCGGGGCAGCATCGGCGTAGTCACCCAGCAGCTTCATCAGCACGTCCAGAAGAACCGATTTTCCGTTCTTGCCTGCACCGAAAAGGAATGGCAGGACTTGACCACCTACATCGCCGGTGATCGAGTATCCGAGAAGCAAGTGCAGGAAGTCAGCAACTTCCGCACCCTCTCGGTCATCCCCGAAGGTGTCCGCCAGGAAGCGATTCCAGCGAGGAGTAGGGCGCGGCTGAGGACCTACCGATGTCGAACGGGAGTGGTAGTCCCTCTGCGGGTCGGCGCGCCGAATCTGACCGGTGCGTAGATCCACGATCCCGACAGGGGTACACAAAGCGTAAGGGTCTGCGTCAAGTGTCGCTGCGCTCACAACCATTCCGGGCGCTGACCTGGCCTGGCTCAGCATTGCGTTCATACCAGCCGTGGACAGCGAGCGGCGGCGGTGCTGTTGCAGAACTGCAGTGGTGAAAACGCCGCGTGGATCATGATCAGCAAGGCGTTCCGCGAGGTCACCTGCAGCCCACACAACGGTGTCGTCCTCGTCCATCTGCCAACGGGTTTCAGCCCACTTGAACCAGCCCAGACCAGGGACGTACCGGTAGTCGTCGGCATAGAGACTGGCAAAGAGCTTCGCATTACCCCGGTCGCTCAGTGTGTCCGGGAGCAGTCCGGTTGCAGTAGTTGTTGCGACCTCGCCCATCGTGAACTGCGGCTCTCGCAGCTGAGTGGGAAGGTGCGCTGGTGCCGCGAGGATGCGCGCAGCCACAGCCTGCGAATCGAAATCGAACAGGCGCCCTCCATCATCAGAAGCCGTCATGTACGGCTCCTCACGGAGGCTCTACCAGCACTATGGGCTACAGGGCTCGATGCAGTCTGGCGGGCTCGTACCTCCTGATCATGGCTATTGACGACAGCGGCCTGGGCAAGTACGTGATCAGAAGGCACCTCAGGAAGGGGCCACCCCGCCGCGACCGGTGCCTCCCATGTGAGTGCAGTGAGGTGGAACTCCCCTCGGCAGCCAGCCTGTTCGGACGTTGCTCGGCAGAAAATGAAATCCGCCAAACCGGCAGGAAGCGTCCGTCCCAGGCGGGCGCTCCTAACACCGGCGGCGGGTTGACACGAGCAGTCGAATGAGTGGCATGGACTGTTGCGAAGAGTGTGTGCAGCCAATTGGCAGGCTCGGCAGCGCGCGCTACAGCTGTGGCCCGGCTGAGCTGTAGTCGAACAGGACGTATAAGCTATCAAACCGGGACAAACACGCCGTGAGCAGCTGCGCACAACTCGCAGCTCAGCACACATGCTTCCCCCTGACAGCGACTCAAGCAACAGAAACACACTAGCGAAGTGTGGATACGGAATGCGCACCTCATGGTAGAAGTCGGCGCCGTGTCGACCAGCAGGGCAGAGCCCCCTCAGCGACCCAAGCAACCCAACAACGGAAACACACTAGCGAAGTGTGTATGGGCACGGCGCCGCCCGCCGACACTGACCCGTTGTCGACCGCCAGGGGCAGACGCTCCTCGCCAGCGCCTCAAACGTAGAGGACTGCAGGCCGCCAAAGGGCCGCACCTGGGGTCGGCGCGGGATCACCCCGACAGTGCGCGTTTTCGGCAGAAGCCGTGGCCGCCTGTCGGTGGCCAGACTGCTGTGCTTCAGGCCGGGCCCGCCCGCCCGCCTGTGCTACCGGCTGCGCCGGCACACCGGCCGCAAGGGCGAGCGTCGCTCGCTGAGCGAGACGAACTACATCCGCCTGCTCAACGGCGCCCACCAGCTGCTCAAGGCCCCGCTCATCGTGGTGTGGGACCGGTTGAGCACCCAAACCTCCAAGACGATGCAGGCGCTCGTGGCCGAGCAGGAATTGCCGACGGTCATCCTGCTGCCCGGATACGCGCCCGAGCTCCCTCGCCGGGACCGGCCTCACTCTCGACAGACCGAACTGACCCAAATATGCCATAGTCAGGTAACGGGCAGTCCACACACTGCCCGACTCGCCAGAAGCTTACGGGGCCGTGATCACTCGCCCCGAAGCAGCTCCACCGACTTCACTATCCGCTGCTGTGTCATGACCGATGCAAAGTCCGGTCACTGCGGAGCGGTATGAAGTCCCAGTACAGCCTCTGCTCCTCGTCCACTACGGGCATGTAGTCGTTGAGGGGCTGGTTAGTCTCGAGAGACGTGGCGATCGTCTCCATGAGCACCGACAGAGACGTCCACATCTCGTGTGATCCACGCATAATGCCTTCCGTGGCCTCAGCGTCGTGGACGCGCCCCCGGTCGATCTCGGGACGGTGGTCCAGTACGAGGTAACCCCCGCCAACCTTCCGCGCGATGGGGATCAACTGCGGATGTCCGTACAGGACGTGGCTGGCCCCGATCTTCATGAAGTCGTAGTCCACCTCCTCTCCTTCCTCGTCCGCCGTACGCTTGTCGTAGAAGCGGGTGAAGAGTCGCCACTCATCCGCTATCTCGCGTGCACTCATCGGTCTGTAGAACCCTGGCAGAAGCGAGAATCGCTGGTCGAGGAGACCGTCGTGCCGCAAGAGTGACATCACCAAGGGCTTCAGCAGTGGCCGGCCGATGACGCGTTCGGCTGCGGCGATGTCCGCCGGATCCGCGGGCGGCGCCAGCGCGGCGTAGGTCGCCGGGGCGTGCTCGGCCAGCCAGTTCTCGATTCGCGTCCACGACTCACTGATCGGTGCTGTCATGGCACGGCATCCTGCCACCTGCTGCTGACAACCTCCGTAGACTGTGGCCGTGCCCCCGATGCAGCCGACTGGGGCCGTCTCTGGGCCGCGCGAGGGGACTCCGTGATGACAGGCGACGACACCCGCCGACCGTTAATCCAATGGCCAGAGGGGCGGCGGCTGGAGTGCGTGCAAGTCAGGCAGATGCCGCCTCACTTCTTCGGCTACTGATCGCGCTCGATGGAGCACAGCACCTCGCGTCCGTCCCTCCTCCAGCCACGGCGCCACTGGTAAACCGACTTCTCACCCACCCGTAACTCCCTGGCGATGCAGGGACTTCCTCCGTCCTCCTCGAAGAGGTCAACGGCCCGCATGCGCACCTCTTCCCGGCGCTTGCGCTGCTCTGCGGTCAGCCCGCCCTCATCCGGATACCGCATGCCTCCGACGTACCAGCCCGGACGGACCGCGTCACCAATCCCGACACAGATCCAGACCCCAAGACGCCGAAGTCAGTGTGCCCTTGAGCGCATCGTGCAGGACTCACACCGTGACCACCCGACCATCGCCACCATCCTGGCTACTTACGTCCGCACCCACGCCAGCAAGCGTCCCGCCAAGGACCGGGGTGCCCCGGCCGACGTGCAAGCGGCCGTCACGGTCCTCGTTACCCGCGATGTCGCTCACGACAAGCAGTTTGCCCTAGACCTCCACTCGGCCTGGCTGCCTCAGGCCGACCTTGCCCCTTGGCCTTCAGACAGCGAAAGCGATCCACCGAGTGCTCACCTAGCAGCCGCGGATCTGAGCCAGACACACTGGAGCGACGCAGATCTGTACGGCGCAAACCCCCGCGAGGCACACCTGACGGAGACAGACTTGAGCGGCGCGATATTGGCTACCGCGGACTCCGTGGCGCGTCCCTCGATGGCGCAGACCTACGCGGCGCGGATCTGTTGGAGGCGAATCTGCGCGGCGCCGACCTGGGCGGTGCAAAGCTCAAGGACGCGAACCTGCTCGACGCGACTCTGCGCGAGCGACCCTGATCATGGCTAACCTATTCGGCGTGAACCTGAGGGGTGCGGACCTGCGCGGCGTGGACCTGATGAAGTCCGATCTGCGCGGTATGGAGGGGGAGGAGGGGCGTCTCGACCCGCTGAGCGATCTGATACCGGCAGTGATCGCAGGCTCCCCGACTTCAAGCTGGCCGACCCCGCTCAGGTGCCGATGGTCACCGCAGTGCTGACGGCCGCCGCGATGGGAGTGGACCTCGTGGCCTGGCGCGACCAGTTCGGGATCATCCCTCCGCAGGAGGCCGTGGCGCACAGCTTCGTGGTGTGGCTGCTTGCCGACCTGTACGACATCCTGGTCAATCAGCCCGCCACGGAGCTCGTCATGCAGGACGCCTTGGTCACCGAGACCGGCTGACGGCCGCCGAAGAAGACGTCGGGGCGCCGGCCGCGGAGCGCCTGACCGGCATCAGCGGCATCGTGGTGCGAAAGTACGTCCCGGAACTCGTTGCAGGGCGAGGTGGTCTCCTGCCTTCCGACGGCCACCTAGTGCTGTGACCGCATAGGTTCGCCGGGTTGGTGGTCGTCGCGGTTGGATGCGCGGTGACGTCTGATCCGACCGTTGGAGGCGTCGTGGCCGAGCCTGTCCGTGTGCGTAGACTGACCGATCAGGAAGGGCAGAAGCTGCAGCAGATCGTGCGCCGCGGCAGCACCAACTCGGTGCGTTACCGGCGCGCAATGATGCTGCTGGCCTCGGCCGGCGGGAACCGTGTGCCAGTGATCGCTCAGCTGGTCCAGGCCGATGAGGACACCGTCCGGGACGTAATCCACCGCTACAACGAGACCGGCTTGGTCTGCCTGGACCCTCAGTGGGCGGGAGGCCGTCCCCGCCGACTCACCCCTGACGAGGAAGATTTCGTCATCCAGACGGCCACCACCCGCCCCACCAAACTTGGCCAGCCCTTCACCCGGTGGTCCCTGCGTAAGCTCGTCGCCTACCTGCGGAAAGTGCACCGCCGGATGATCCTCATCGGCCGCGAGGCGTTACGCGGCCTGCTCGCTCGCCGCGGCATCACCTTCCAGCGAACCAAGGCTTGGAAGGAGTCCCCGGACCTCGAACGCGACGCCAAGCTGGACCGCATCGAGGAGGTCCTGGATCGCTTCCCTGACCGGGTCTTCGCCTTCGACGAGTTCGGACCGCTCGGGATCAGGCCCGCCGCCGGCTCCGGCTGGACCGCACGCAAACACCCCGACCGGCTGCCGGCCACCTACCACCGCACCCACGGGGTGCGGTACTTCCACGGCTGCTACTCGGTCGGCGACGACACTCTCTGGGGTGTCAACCGCCGCAGAAAGGGCGCCGCGAACACGCTGGCCGCGCTGAAGTCGATCCGCGCCTCCCGGGCCGACGGAGCCCCCATCTACGTGATCCTGGACAACCTGTCAGCCCACAAGGGCGACAAGATCCGTCGCTGGGCGGAGAAGAACAAGGTCGGGTTGTGCTTCACCCCGACCTACGCCTCGTGGGCGAACCCCATCGAGGCCCACTTCAGACCGCTGAGGCAGTTCACCATCGCCAACTCCAACCACCCCAACCACCCCGTGCAGACCCGGACCCTGCACGCCTACCTGCACTGGCGCAACGCCAACGCCCGCCACCGCGATGTCCTGGCCGCCGAACGCAAGGAACGTGCCCGCATCCGAAGCGAGAAAGGCATCCGTTGGGGTGGAGGCCCCCTCAAAACGGCTGCGTGATCCAACACGGGGGATCTATACCGCAACAGCGCTAGCCGCTGATGTAGATGAGGGCGGTGCGTTGTGCCCCGACCAGGAGGAGACAGGAATCTCCCTCGCCGTCCAGGACCGATTCGAGGGGAAAGTTCTTGGCATAGGCGAGGACAGGTGGGATTCCGGACGCCCCAGTGGTCTCGGTGACGATCGTTTCGAGGAGTTCGCGGGCGAGCCAGGAGACGAGCTCATCGCCGGGGATCTCAGGCGTCGTGGAGTCGAATTCCCAGATCAGGGTCTGAGCTCGGGCCACCGCGACCATGTTCTGCTCGGACTGTGTCAGCGCGGCTTTCAAGGAAGCGGCATCCAGTGCCCAAAGGACGTCGTCGGTTTCATTGTCGCCCTCCTCCGCGATCAGCCAGTGGCAATCTCCAGCCCAGCCCGCACGGAAGGCAGCGTCAGGGTCGGCGACGCTCAAGTCGATGTCATGGGTTCCAAAGGTCACATCGAAGGTCACCGCGTCGACGTTGTTGATCCGCAGGAATTCGCTGAGCAGTGTTGTAACGCAGGCGATCCGGTATTCGGACCCATCGTTGGCGGCGGAGGCGACCGGCATGGGGGCCAGTGCCAGACGCGTTGTCGTCTTGCCGGAGCGCACGAGCAGGTGCAGCTCATCGTCCAGCGCGAGACCGCCCGGCTCGGCGGCCACCGTGATCCGCAGCAGGTCCGTACCGTCTGCCGCCCGGCAGCCCGCTAGATATCCGGCAAGCGCCCGGCCTCGCCGGTCCAGGCCGTCAGGTCCCGACTCCAACGCTTCGACGAGGAACGCGAACGCCTGCTCCGCACCGTCGTCCGGAAGGCCCCACGAGGCATGCAAGGGGCCGTCACATGTCTCGTCCGGGTCTTCGATGTCAAACCGCTCAACGGCTACCGGATAACGCCGCCCGTCGAGGCCGGCGAACGTAAACGGGAACCTCCCGTAGTCCGACACCTCGGCCAGGGAGGGAGCGGCGGTCCACTCTTCCTCGTAGGACGCCTGAGCTTCGCCGCCGACGACCGCCAAGCGCCATCGCGGCAGCCACAATGCAAGCAGATGCTCTATGGCTTCGATCGGGTCGATGTGGCGGCGCTGCGCCTCCGTCAACGTCCATCCTCCGAGTCCACGCTTGTGATCGCAGCAGAGCCTACAGGGAGCGGCCGTGGCCGCTAGCGGTTGCCACGAACGCAAGGCAGCGGCCTCGATGTCACGGACCCGGACGAGTGTGTGTCACGGAACCCCGTGAACGTATGTGATCACAGCACTAGCGGTGCCAGTTTCACGATGAGGGCTCCCGCCCGAGCGGCGGACAGGTGAAAGGCTGACTTGTCCAGGCGCGCGAAGGGCCTTTGGCGGATTCCCGCCTGCTCCTCCAGCCAGGTGCGCCGCCTCTTCAAGCAGACACTCGAGTAGACCAAGCCCCGAATTCGCAGCTCGCCGGCTTCCGACCGGTGGACGTGGCTAGTGATCGCCGCCTTTGCCCAGCTCCGGCTCGCGCGGCCGCTGGCCACCGATCTCCGCGCCCCTGGGAGACCGGCTCCGCCGAATAGGCTCACGCCACACGTTTCGCCCAGGCGTACGGAGGTGTCGCCTGAGCGGGTCAGGCCGAGGCGGCGTACGGGGGCGGCCAGGGCGAAGTCGCAGGCGCAGGCCGCTACCAGGGGGGCGTTGACCGCGAGGATGCCCGGGTCCGCAGGGGGTCAGGAACCTGTGCGGAAGGCCGGCTCCCCGGCCAGTGCACCGAAACGGCTTCGTACCGGGCCTGGCCGGCCGCCGCGTTCGAAGAACCGCCGCCCGGCCATCCGTCATGACGTGAGTCCTTGCCACCGGCGAGGCATACAGCCGCCCCGCCCCACCACGAGAAGGGCACCAAACCCCGGCGCACCGAGGAGCGCAAACTTGACGGCCTGGGCCATGTGCAGCCGGCACGAGGCCGAAGAATTTCACGGGGTACGTCGGTGGATCTCAGCTCAGTGATCATCGCTGTCGCAGGCGTCGCAGGAACCCTGGGAGGGGCGCTACTCACCCAGCGCGGCTCCGAACGAGCGAAGCGCCTGGAGATCGAGCTCGTTCGAGACCATGAGGAGGTTCGCGAGGCCTGTTCGCTGAGACGCACCTGCTATGTGGAACTCAACCGGGATGCCCGGCAGTTCACCACCGCTCTCAACCGACACCTGTACGTCATGAGGGAACGCGGCGTGGAGGAGGCCGACAGCGACGCACTCGATGAGGCGAAGAACGCGCACCGCGATCGATACTCCGAAGCACAGATGATCGCCCCCGAAGAAGTACTCAGGCGAGCGAGTGTCGTCAACCAAGCCCTGAACAAGGTCTACGGCCAGGTCAAGCGCCTCGAACGCGGTGCCCCCGAACCAGGCGAAACAATGGAGACCGCGGCCCAGGCCCAGTACGAGGTCTGGGAGATGCTCCGAACTATGAGAACCGCCATGCGCCACGACCTCGGTGTGTCGCATGAAGATTGAGAGCTGGCACTCAGCTCAGTGCGAGCTCTCTTCTGCCTTGACCAGCCAAGAACTGATCGAGTCCCAGGGGCGTTGTCAGTGAGGGCGGGCAGGATGGCGAGCATCCTCCTACCAGCCCGTACGAATTCGCCACTCTGGTAGCCGACTTCGTCGACTAATCCCAGGACGCGAGAGACAGGGCGAGGGGGCCGTTGGGCACCAGCGAGCTACCGTCGAACGCACCTCCCGAGCTTCCTACTGGTCCGCTGCCCACTCAGCCAGGTACGCGGAAACGTACTCGGCTCAGTAGCGTCGACGTCGACGCTCCGCCAATCTCCCCCTCGGGCGCCGCCTGAGCCATCAGCGTGGAGTTGGCCGACACAAGAGGAGGGCGTGTGTCCGTTTCACCCTCGGAGGCTACTGTCCGGGGCGAAAGCGAGGAGGTTCCGAATGCGACGTGCGGTCCACCGTGTGACGCTGGTCGGCCCACTGGTGGCGTGTTGTCTGGCTGTCGCCGCCTGTAACGGGGATGACGGTGGCGACGAACCATCGGCAAGCCCATCACCGGAAGCCACCACCGAGACCAGCACACCGGAAACCGATCAGCCCACCCCCCCTTCGGACACGTCCGCCCCGACCGACGGCGGCGGAGACACCAACGAGCCGGCCCCGACTGATGGCGGCGGAGACACCAACGTTCCCCCTCCTCCTCCCCCTCCCAGCAGCGACGGCCCTAAGCCGACTCCGGACGGCAGCGACGGTGGTGTCCCGACTGACGGAATCACCCCAGGCGCCGCCCGACCGTGACGGCTCCGGACAATGCACGCGGGGATTCCGGTCGCGACGTCGACTCGACAGCGATCCTGAAGCTCGTCATCGCAGAGGCGTCCTTCATCGCAGCGCTCATGTTCTACGTGGGGCTTATCTACACCAACCGGTACTATCGCAACTTCCATCTCTCTCCTTCCTCCCTCGGCTTTGGATTCAACGAATACGTAGTCGAGAGTCTCCAGCTGCTGTCGCGACCGGTTCTCGTCGCCGTGGTCGCCCTGCTTCTGCTCACAAGCGCACCGCATTTCATCAGGCGTCTACCGCTCACCAGCCGCCTCCGACGACGTGCCGCAGCCGCGTGGGGCGCCCTGGCGCGGCAGTACTGGCTGTTCGTGGCAGCTGGCCTTGTGCTTTTCCTGCTGTGGCCGCGGATCGAGCCGAACTGGGCTGCCCCCGCCACGGTAGCCGCCGGTCTGATGATGGGTCAGAGCGAGGCCGCGTTGCGTGGCAGAGGCCAAGGGCTCCTCGAGAGGGCAGTACCGCTCTTCGCCGCCCTAGCCTTCCTGCTCCTCGCCCTCACTCTGCTTGCTGCACAGCTCGGCGATCGCGAGGCGAAGCAGGCAGCGGACCATGTCGTCCGCTGGCCCGGGATCGTCCTCTTCAGCACCGAGCGTCTGAGCTTGACCGGCCCGTCCGGCCTCAAGGCCGACGATCTGGGTGCGGGCACTTATCTGCGTTACCGCTACACGGGCCTGCGGCTGCTCATCGAGCGTGACGACAACTACTACGTGGTACCCGTCGGATGGAATGCGGCAACCGACTCCGTCTACATCTTCCGCGAGAACGACGCGACGCGGATCGAACTGACGCCGGGCGTCCGATGGACCTAGTACCACGGGCCACGGACTGAGGCTCGGCGCCGTCGGGGCAACCGGGCTAAGGCAACACCACGCTGTGCCGGCGCTCCCACGCCCGCATTGCCTCCCAGCCCATAGGGCGGTGCCGGACCTCTGCCGGCATGGCTTCCCGCAGGAGGGCTATCGCACGGGAAATCGCATCTTCCACGCCCTACAGTTACCACCGGGCACTGACACTCTGGCATCGGGCCACCGGAGGCAACGGGTACAGACAAGCTCAGCCTCGCACGGCGGCTACAGCGACACGGTGCAGCAGATGTGCGGTGGGCAGACGACCCTGGGTCTAGCGTCGGAGCCCGGCGAGGGCCGTTCCGGGCTCGGCGGGCATCCTCAGCACGAAGCGGCAGATCTCCTGATAGGCGAAGTCCCACACGGGGTTGTCGTCGCAGTGCACGTCGGTGAATCCCGCCTTGCGCAGCACACGAGTCCAGTCAGTGTGCCGGTGGCGTGGGGAAGGGCGCTCGTCGCCAGGGGTGTGCGGCTGCCAGCCGGTGAGCACCAGGCGTCCGCCGGGCCGAAGGATCCGGTGGATCTGCCGGGCTGCGGCGATGTGGTCAGAGGCGTACTGCAGGGAGTCCAGGGAGAAGGCGCGGTCCACGGACTGTTCGTTCAACGGGAGACTGGCGAAGTCGGCTACGTGGAAGGACGCGTCGACCGGCAGAGCCGCGGCCCGCTGGCGGGCTTGCGTGTTGGCGACTGGGGAGAAGTCGAGGCCGACCAGGGTCGCGTGTGCGAGGCCGGCGATCCATAGGCCGGGTCCGCCGGAGCCGCATCGGAAGTCGACGAGGCCGTGTCGCTGGTGCAGGTCGGCGCAGAGGGAGGAGAACATGTCGAGGTCCGGGGGCAGGGCGGGGTCGAAAGCGTGCGATGTTGCTGAAAGCCCTGTCGTGGTCCTCGCTGCGAAAGAGCCGGTCGAACTGGCTGCGCTGGTCGTCTGATGGCCGGCCGTATCTGCCGGGACGGATGGTGTGCTCATATCTGGCTCTCCTGGTCGACGGTGATCGTTATCTGGCGCAGGAGTCGGTCCGCGTGGTCGTCGACGGCGACGGGATCGCGGCCGGTGACGATGACGTGGCCAAGGCGGCTCAGGTTGGACGTTGCTGGGCCGATCAGTGTGCCGGCGCGGACACGGACGGCGAGGATGGCCTTAGTCACTGCTGGCAGGCCGGTGACCGTGGTCAGGCGGCCAGGCCAAGGGCAAGGGCGTTCGCGCACTTGAAGTAGCGGGACATACTCCAGGAGCGATCTCGTCCTCGGAAACCATTACGACGTGCCATCCATGCTGCTGCACATTCTCGATGATCGTCAGATCCAATGCGGTCCGCTTCGTCCCGGTCACCGTATTCATGGCAGAGGACGCAGCGGCACTGGAACGGATCACGAGTCATGTGCAGAGGCTGCGAGGTAAGCGTTTGATTCGGGCAGCGGGGTTTCTAACGAAACCGTCATCCTCAGTGACCGCGATCATCTTCGTGGCCACCTCGGGATACACCTGGAACCAACTGCCACCGGGTTTCGGGCTTTCGGGCTGTCGGGGGTGACCAACTTTCGCCGACTACTGGGCCGAGGCCCGGGCGTGGGCCGAGTTCGCCACCGCCTGCTCCAGGACGACTCGGCTTCCGCGGGACCTGGACTGGTCGCGGTGCGCGATCGGCTCCGTCAGCGCCCGCGCCCTCGAAGGGGGCAGCTGACTTGGGGTTCCCCTCACAGCCCAGGAGGCTTGCTTGCGCCTGTGGCTTTCACGGACGTGACCCATGCCCATGCCCGTGTTAGCCGGGGCGTATCTCAGTGCCTGTGGGTGTGGTGGTTGCGCACAGCAGTGATGAAGGCGTCGTGGGCCTCCACGTTGAAGAGGTGTCCGCCGGGGAGGGTTTGTAGGCGTGCGCCGGGAATGAGGCGCGCAAGTGTCTCGGAGTCCTGGGCTGAGACCAGCCGGTCCTCCTCGCTTGCGAGGACCAAGGTGGGTGCGCTGATCGTGGGGAGGGCATCGATTCCGTTGAAGGCTCGCTGAGCCAGATAGAGAGCTCTCCAGTCGTCGAGGGACTGCTCCATCGGGTCGTTCTCGGGATACTGGAGATAGGCGCGGTTGTCGGGGTGCGCGAGAAATGCGGTCGAGAACAGCCAGGGGCAGATGAGATCGAACATTTGCCGGGGCGTTGCTCCGCCGCTGTAGACATCGAGGACTGCGTCGAGGAACAGCCGGGCCTGCGGATTCATCACGGCATAGGTAGCGGCGAGAACCAGATCGGCAGTGGCCTCGGGATAGCGCGCCGCGAACGACTGCGCCACCAGGCCGCCCATCGAGAACCCCACTACGTGGGCCGGGCCGAGGGACTGGCCGGCCAGGACCGCTGCCACGTCGTCAGCCAGGTCGTCGATGCGGGCTCCGACGGCGGACGTCGGCGTAAGACCAGAACCGCGCAGGTCGATCGAGATGACGCGGAAGTGGTCTGCCAGCGAACTCCTCTCCGCCTCCCAGAACGACGCGTCCCCCCCTAGCCCATGCAGCAACACCACCGGCTCTCCACGGCCGCTACCCGTCCAATGCACCGGACCGGCGGGTCCTTCGGTGAGGGGCACAACTACTCCTGTTCATAACTACGGGTCAGGGGGACGTCGCCAGGCGAGCGCACCAGCGTGAACTACAGCCTGCATTTCCACAACTGAATTTGCGGCTGCGCTCGACACACGCTCCGCCTTCCGGCAACCACTGGCCGCACGCGGTCAGGTGGAGCCGTCCTGGGTAGCCCTCTCACGGGGCTGAGGCCGCGCGTCTTGGGCGCGTCGGTGGTGCAGTTGCGGTGGGTGTGTCCAGCGGCATCCGCGGCGGGGCCATCCCCGCACGGCAAGATCTCCTGGCTGCGGAACCCCGGCGCGGGCATGATGTGCACGGGCAAGTGGACGCTGGCTTCGCCGCGGCCGAGCACCAGTGCATGAGGTTGGAGATCGCCGACGAGGGCAAGTCCGCCACGACGCCGTGGTGTCCTACGGCGTCGTACTGGGCGCTGGGCTGGGGAAGGTCTGACCGCAGCACCATGGCGGTCGCTTCGATGGGGTAATGGACAACGACGGGGACGACGAGTTCCTGATCGGCATGCGGGGCCCGCTCCGGCGCAGGGCGTCTGGTACTACAAGCTCGACGCGCAGGGAAACACGCTCATCGAGCAGCAGGTGAGCACCGAATCGATGAAACTGGCCGAGGCGCACCTCGGCATCACACCGACCTGCTGGCCGGGGCCCAGCCAGCTGATCCCCTCACCGCCGGCCAGCAGAAAGGACTCCCGGTCCGGTCGGGGGGTGCCCTGGAAGCGGGCCGACACCACGCCGTGCACCACGGTGAAGTGTGAGGTGTCCACGGCCGGAACCGGCTCGCGCAGTTCGAGCGCCCCGTTCAGCGCGTTGACGTCGGTGGGGAACTTGTGGCCGACCGGCGTCTGCAACTGGCCGCCCTCCCGGACGCCGCGGACCTCACCGGCGCCGGCTTACCGGACCTCGTCCTTTCGACTACCCGGTACTCACCGACATCCACACCCTGTCCGCGCTGCGCAGGACGCGTGTACCCGCCACCATGACCCGGCGGATGCCCACCCGGGACGGCGGGGCGGACTGGCCGGCGCTGGAGGCGAGTCCGCGCGGCGTGCTGCTGCGGCCGGAACAGGCCGCCTACGAACAGGCTCGCCTGCTGGTCAACCAGCGCTTCGACGGCATCCGCCCTCAGGCGATCGCCTATCCGGCCGACGTCCACGACGTCGTCGGATGCGTCAACTTCGCCCGCACCAGCCGCATACCGCTGGCACTGCGCTCCGGCGGACACAGCTACGCCGGATACTTCACCGGCCCCGGACTCGTCCTCGACACCAGTTGTGGAGATCGTCACCGCCGGGGGCGGTGGCGGCAAGGCCGCGCGGGCCGCGAGATCGAGAGCGTCGGCGACCCGCCCGCCGGCCGACGGCTCCTCCGGGTCCGGCAGCGCCACTCACACAGCACAGCAGCGTCATGCCGACGGCCACACCGGCCAGGCGCTGGGGCAGGGTGTCCGGCGCGTAGGGCGGGAAGCAGGCGAGGATGTAGAACAACTGCAGGTCCGGGACGGTCCCCGACAGCTGCGCGAACGCCATGGTCAGGATCAGCGTGAACAGCCCCTGCGCCCAGGCCGGCCCCCACGCAACGCCGTGGAGCGAGGAACAGCTCGAACCGGACCCCTTCCCCCCTCCTGCTTGCAGTGGCTGTCGGGCGGCGGGCAACAGATGCTCGTTCTCGCCCGCGCCTTGCTGTCTCCAGCGGCCAAGACGGGCAACTCGGCTCCTGCTGCTCGCCGAGTTGAGCCTGGGTCTCGCACCGATCGTGGTGGCCGGCTCCTGCCCATCGTGCGCTCCCTGACCGACCGACGCATCGCGATCCTGCTGGTGGAACAGTTTGCAGGGCACGCGTCCTCGCGTCCGGCCCCGGGCGCGCGGCGCGCGACAAGGCCTTCACCGTGCGGGCCGCCTTCGGGAACGCGTCCGCCTCAGTTGGCTGGCAGTTACGCGCCATTGCCCCCCCCGCAGAGCCAACTCGTCACAGGCGGCTCGTTTCACCGTGCCCCTGGGACGTGACGACACCGTCGAACGCGACCCTGACACGTCGTTCCTCCTGTGCGCCGACGCCATGGCGACCTACGGCGGGAGCACCCTGCGTTTCAGCGCGCGCATACCGTGACGACCGTCGCCGCCCTGCCTATGCCGCCTATGGGCGACGCTCGTCTGAGCGCTCTGGACTGAGTGTCCGCGACTAACGGATGGGAGCCTAGAATGCGACCGCAGCACAGCAAGCAGACGGGCCGACGACGGTCCGACGACGGCCCGGCGATCAGCCTCGGCGGCGTCTAGTACGCCAAGGGACGGGGTGTGCACGCCCTATCTGGGCTCTTCACTTCGAGGAGACAGTCGCCCACCCTAAGTGCGGCACGATCCGGGCGAGTTCCTCCATGGAAGCGGTATCACCGCCCCGGCGACTGCTCCGGAATGATCGGAAGCAGCAGGTGCGCCCGGTGGTCGGGCCCCCAGTGCAGCCTGCAGCTTCCCTGGCGACGGGTCCGGTAGGCGGCAGGGAACTGGCCGGTGATGGGGTTGCGGGGGGAGAGCCATCGGCCGGCCACCACGAGGCGCAGCTGATCGCCCGCGTGGAACAGGGTGGAGGAGGCGCCGAGGGCGATGTCGACGGGGACGATCTGGCCTGCCGCTACCGGCTTGCGGGTGAGGCAGGCGGGAACGGGTTCGAAGGGGCGCGACTGCTGGGGATCGAGTTCGCGCAGCGCGAGGTTCTGCCAACCCGTGGTCACGCGGTCGCGGCCGTACCCATAGGAGCCTTCGAAGCCGACGAACCGGCCACGGTTCCACTTCTCGACACCCACCACCAGGTCCATGTCGTCCGCGCCGTACATCTCGACGTACAGGCGCAGCGACATGGGCCCGGTCACCTCGAGGTCCTCGGGAACCGTCCAGCCGAACCGTGCTGCGCCGCGGCGGACGTCGAAGGAGATCGATCCGCTCTGCGAGGGGCTCGCAGTGAGTCCGTCTGCGCCGAGGTAGCGCGGTGTCCACTGGGTGCGTTCCAGCGGCCAGGCTGATTCTTCGCGCACCTGCGCGATGTGGTCGGCGCGGTCACGTACTTCGAGCCGGACGCGAGGCAAGGACGGGACGTCTCGACCACGCAGATGACGGTCGAAGAACTGGAGCTGTGCGGTCCGGGCCTCGTCGCTGTAGAACGTGGCCCACTTGCCGCCACGATGGGTGTAGAGGTGCTTCTCGGTGGAACTGATCTTCTCGAATCCTGCGATGGAACCGCGGCTGTGCAGGTTGTTGTCGGAAAAGCTGCCGCAGATCAGTGCCGGCACGTTGATCATGGCCAGGTCCGGGTCCAGCGAAAGCCACCAGTCATCGATCACCGGTCGCTGTGCGCTCTCCGTCTGGAGGGAGTACGTCTGGCGCGTCTTTTTCATACCGAGGTTCCAGAGCTTGAGGAAGCCGACCTCGGGCACGCCGCCGGGGCGGAGCAGGCCCCGATAGGCGTTGCTGAACCCCTCCCACGGTGCAATCGCCTTCAGAGAAGGGGGACGGGTCGCGGCGGCCCTCCACTGGGACAGCGCCAGATAGGAGACCCCGAGCAGTCCGACGGAGCCGTTGCTCCACGGCTGCGCTCCCGACCACTCGACGAGGTCATGGATGTCTTCGCCTTCCTGCTGGGACATCAGTGATCCGACGCCGTCGGAGGTGCCGGCGCCGCGAAGGTCGCAGTTGACCACGGCGTAGCCCTGGCGGACCCACCATGCAGGGTCCGGCGCCTCCCAGCTCGTGAGCGAAGAGAACCGGACAGTCCCCGTCTGACGCAGGATCCGGTATTGGGGTGAGACCTTCCACCGGCCCGCGCGAGTGAACTTCGGGAGCTTGTCCTTGCCGTAGGGGTGGGTCGCCATGACGACCGGCACCGGTTCCTCGCTCCGGGGGCGGTAGACGTTGACGCGGAGGACGGTGCCATCTCTGGTGACGACCTGCTGATCGTTTTCGATGACGATGCTTCCGGGCTCGGGCCGGTACACCGAGAACGACGGCCTCAGCATTCCGCGGACGCGGGCGGCGGCGTAGCGCGCTCGCCCGGGCCTGTGCCAGGGCTTGTCGTGACCAGCCGCGTCGTCGTGGTTCGTACCCATGCTCCGCCTCCTTAGAGTACGACTACAAAGGTTTGTAGTACTATTCCAAACCATGACGAGGGAAGAGCCGGAAGTCAACCGGAACCCGCCGGACAAGCCCACGAGGCGCGTCAGCCGGCAGCAGGAAGCCGGGGCCGTCACGCGCCGCGAGACGCGTCGGCGCGTCCTGTCCGCCGCGACAGCGGAATTCGCCGAGCGCGGGTACGCCAAGGCCACCGTGGCCCGCATCGCCGCCCGAGCCGATGTCGCCGTCCAGACCGTCTACCACGCCTGGGGGAGCAAGAGGGCCGTCTTGCGGGCCGTGCTGGAGACCGCGGTCACCGACCACGAGGCGGGATTCGTGAGCGGCCGCGATCTGCACGAACCTCTCCTCGGCTCGATCACCGCCGACGACGCGGCTGATCCCGAACGGTTCCTCGCTCACGTGGCCCACCGCTACCGCGTCCTTGCCGAGCGAGCCGCCTCGGCATGGCAGACCTACCGGGACGCCGCCGCGACCGATACCGACATCGCCGCGGACTGGCAGCAACTTCAGCAGACCCGCCGTGAGGCCTTCCAGGCGCTCATGGACGCCATGCCCGCCGACAGCCTTCGCCCTGGACTGAGCACAACTCAGGCCGCCGACACCGCTTGGGTCATCGCCAGCCCGGAGTCCTACGAACTACTGGTCCGGCGAGCCGGCATGACGCACGACGAACTGGAGCAGTGGGTCCGTTCGACACTGACGGCAGCGCTCCTGCGACGCCCTTGACACGAAGAAATGAGGCCTGCACCGGGCGCGGTCATCCGAGGCGCACGGTCAGCCCGCCGCCTGGGTTCGGCTCGGCATGGATGCGGCTGTGGTGAGCACGTGCGATGGCCGCGACGATGGACAACCCGAGCCCGACGCCCTCACCTGGTGCTTGCTGGCGTTCGGTCAAGCGGTGAAAGGGCTCGAAAAGGCCCTCCACCGCATCTGCGGCAATGGTGGGCCCGGTATTGGTGACAGCTAGCCCGTCGCGCCCGGTGTGAACCAGGACGTGCCCGCCGGGCACGTTGTAGCGGATCGCGTTGTTGACGAGGTTGTGGACCAGCCGTTCCAGGAGGCGGGGGTCGCCGGCGACCGTGAGTGGCCCCGCCTCGACGTGAACCGTGACGCGATGCAGGGTTGCGTCGTCGGCCGACTGCCGCACTACGTTCGCAGCGACTTCGTGCAGTGCAACCGATTGCCGCGTCTCAAGTCCCCGCTCCGATCTTGCGAGCAGCAGGAGCCCGTCAATCAGTGCTTGGCTGTGTTCACTGGACTGGATCAGCTCGTGGCGGACGTACGCGATCTGCTTCTCGTCGGGGTGACCAGCGAGCCCGATCTCGGCTGCGGCGCGCTGCCTGGCCACGGGAGTGCGCAGTTCGTGTGCGGCGTTGGCGGCGAATCGGCGCTGAGCCGCGAGCAGTTCCTCGATGCGGTCCAGCATGCCGTCGAAGGTGTCCGCCAGCTCTTTCAACTCGCCGGGCGGGGCATCGAGAGCGATCCGTTCGTGGAGGGTTGTGCCGGAGAGACGACGTGCCGTGCGCGCGATGACCGAGACCGGGTGCAGGACACGGCCGGCCATCCACCAGGCAAGGGCGACGGAGATCACCGCGAAGAAGGCGAGCGCGACGAGCGAGACGATGAGCAGACGGTGGAGAGTGGCCTGTTCGATGCTGGACGTGAGGTTGTGCGCTCCGGGCGGAGGCGGCCCATCGTCTATTGCGCCGCGTGACGGCTGCGGATGCGGAATGTCAGTGGTCTGACGGGTGACAGCACCACTGATGGACGCTCTCAGGCCCTGCTGCACCAGGACATAGATCAGCGTGATGAGTCCGCCGCCCGCGATGAGGAGCATGCCCGCGTACAGGGCGGTGAGACGTCCGCGCTCCCCTGCGAGAGAACACGCGGCCGCGCGGACGCGGTTCACGTGCGCATCCCGGTGGCGATGCGGTAGCCGAGGCCGGGCACCGTCTCGATGACGGCCGGCTCGCCCAGCTTGATTCGCAGGCGGGAGAGGGTGACGCGGGTGGCGTTGGTGTCGTAGCCGATCTCTTCGGGCCAGACCGCCTCGACCAGGTCGTCCCGGGACACGATGGCGCCGCCGGCGCGCATGAGGGTTTCGAGGACGGCGAACTCCTTGCGTGTCAGGAAGAGGTTCTGGCCGTCGCGGGTGACCTGGCGGCTGGTGGTGTCGAGCCGGATGCCTCCGAACGTCAGGACGGGCGGGAGGGCGGGCTGGGTGCGCCGGCCGAGGGCAAGGACGCGGACCAGGAGTTCGTCATAGGCGAAGGGCTTGCCCAGGTAGTCGTCGGCGCCGAGTCCGAACCCCTGCACCTTCTCGTGCAAGTCCACAGACGCGGTGAGCATGAGGATGCGGGTGGGGAGCTTCTGGGCGACGACGCGCCGGCAGACTTCGTCGCCGTGCAGTCGGGGAAGGTCTCGATCGAGGATCATCACCTCGTAAGCACCGAACTGAAGCTTTCGCATCGCTTCGAGGCCGTCGGCGGCCGTGTCGACGGCGAGCGCATCGCGGCGCAGGCCATCGGCGATCATCTTGGCGAGAAAGACATCGTCTTCGACGACCAGCACGCGCATGTGCTCCTCCGTGGCAGGGGACGTGGGCATTCCGTCTGGTCAGACGGCATTCCGTCTCATCAGACTGCGACGATTCGCTTGACAGTCGCGGCTTCACAGCCATGGGGTGCTGGTCCTGCGTAGTCGCGTAGGGCACGCCAGGTGTACCTCAGTCCGGCGTCTCGTGGCCGTAACACCGGCTGTTCGAGCGAAGAGACGTCAGCGCAGGCCACGGTTCTCGGCATCCGATCCGGTGCGACCGAGAGGCTCTCCCGTGAAGAAGAACCGTATGCAGATGTTCGCCCTCACCGGGCTGTCCCTACTGGCCCTGATGGTGACGGGATGCTCATCAGACGGTGGCAGCGACACGTCCTCGAATGGATCGTCAGGCTCCGGCGGCACGTCGTCCGACGGCAAGGCACAGGACGATCAGCTCAAGGTCGAGGAATGCCTGAAGAAGCACGGCGTGACGTTCAGTGGCGACGAGGCTGACGGCATGCGCGGTCTTCAGTACGGCGACATGACCGACGCCGAGAAGAACAAGGTGAACAAGGAGTGCGGTCTGGATTCGAGCGGGCCCGGCGATGTGACGGAGATGGATGAGAAGACGCAGCAAATGCTGCTCGACTACGCCCAATGCATGCGTGACCAGGGTTTGGACTTCGCGGACCCCAAGTTCGAGAACGGCGGGGCGCAGTTCGAGACGAGCCCGGAGAACGACCCCAAGGTCAAGGACGCGGACGCCAAGTGCCAGTCCAAGATTCAGGGCTGAGGCGACCGTGATGAGGCGCAAACTGATTGTGGCGGCAGTGGCGGCCGGTGTGCTCGCTACCGTCGGCGGGCTCGGCGCGGTCACCCTGGATGGTGGCAGCGGTTCATCGAGCGGGGTGCAGGACGCGGACCTGCCGCCCGCGACGGCGACCCTGACACAGGGGGACTTGCAGGTCACGTCGCAGGTGAGCGGAACACTCGGTTTCACCGGGAAACGCACACTCAACGCGGGTGGCTCGGGTGTGGTGACGTGGCTGCCCTCCACCGGCGCCGACATCGGCAGGGACGACAAGGTGTATGAGATCGGCAATGGACCGGTCTACCTCTTTTATGGGAAGCGGCCCATGTCCCGCTCGCTCAAGGAGGGTGACGAGGGCCCCGACGTGGCGCAGCTCAAACAGAACCTCATCGCTCTCGGGCTCGGAAACGGAATCGCCCCGGACGACGAGTTCACATCCGGCACAAAAGCGGCTGCCAAGGCCTGGCAGAAGACACACGGGTTCAAGCAGACCGGTGAGATCACTCCAGAGCAGGTGACCTTCGCACCGGGCGCGCTACGCGTGGCAGCCGCGAAGACGTCGACCGGTGCCGTGCTGCAGCCCGGCACACCAGTGCTGGACACCACCGGATCGGGCAAGATCGTCAAGTTCGACCTGGAGGTGGAGGAGGCCGCGCGCGTCGAGGCCGGTGACCCGGTGAAGGTGGATCTGCCGGACGGTAAGACGGTTGAAGGCCAGGTCTCGACGATCGGCAAGGTCGCCGCCAAGGAGCAGCAGGCCCAGGCTCCAACGGTGAGCCTGACCGTCGAGTTCGACAAGAAGACGAAGGTGACCGGCGTCGATGAGGCGCCCGTGACCGTGCACCTTGCCGGTGAGAAGCGCAAGAACGTCCTGTCCGTCCCGGTGGAAGCACTGGTGGCGCTCCAAGCGGGCGGGTTCGGGATCCAAGTGGTCGAGAACGACCGGGTGCGGGAGGTATCCGTGAAGCTGGGGCTGTTCGCAAACGGTCGCGTGGAGGTCAGCGGTGAAGGGTTGCGGGCCGGAATGAAGGTCGGGGTGCCGAAGAAATGACGTCCGCGTCAGAACCGGTCGTCGCCCTGCACCAGGTAGCCAAGCTCTACCCCGGTGGGGTGACCGCACTCGGCGGGGTGGACCTCACCATCGGTCGGTCCGAGCTGCTGGCGATCGTCGGCCCGTCCGGGTCGGGAAAGTCGACGCTCCTGCACATCGTGGGCACACTGGACAAGCCCACATCCGGGACGGTGCGCATAGCGGGCCACGACATCAGCGCCCTGAAGGACCGGGAATTGTCGGCGCTGCGCTCGCGGCACATCGGCTTCGTCTTCCAGGCCTTTCACCTCGTCCCTGCGCTGACCGCACTGGGCAATGTGATGGAAGGCCTGCGGTACTCGGGGCTGAGCCGATCCGTCCGCAGGGAAAGGGCCGCGCAGGCCCTTGCGCGGGTCGGTCTCGAGGAACGGATGCAGCACCGGCCGCATGAGCTGTCAGGTGGGCAGAAGCAGCGCGTCGCGATCGCCCGCGCCGTCGCCGGAGAGCCCGATCTGCTCCTCGCGGACGAGCCGACCGGCGCTCTGGACTCACAATCCGGTGAGCAGGTCATGGAGCTGTTGCACGATCTGCATCAGGACGGGGCGACCATCGCTGTCATCACCCATGACCGTGATCTTGCCGCGAATCTGCCGCGTCAGGTCGCCCTGCACGACGGGCAGATCGTCATGGACACGGCCCTGGCGGGTGCGCTGTGAGGGCGCGTCGGCTGTCGCCGGCGCGGCTGTCGGGACTGGACGCCTGGCAGGTAGGTTCGGCGGGCCTGCGGGGGCGCCCGATGCGCGTCATTCTCTCCGCGCTCGGTATCGCCCTCGGCATCGCCACGATGATCAGTGTCGTCGGGATCTCCGAGTCCTCCAAGGCCGACCTGATGCGCCAGTTGGACAAGCTGGGCACGAACATGCTGCGGATCACGCCGGGGCAGTCGTTCGGGGGTGAGGAGCCCAAGTTGCCCAAGGAGGCGCCCTCGATGATCAAACAGATCAAAGGTGTCGAGCACGTGGGCTCCGTCGGAGAGACCAAGGCGTCGATCTACCGGAACGAGCACATCGACCCGGACCTGACTTCCGGTATCAAAGTCCTGGCGGCGAGCGAGTCACTACTGGGCACACTGCGGGGCACGACGGCTTCCGGGACGTGGTTGAACGGCGCGACCGGCAAGTATCCGTCTGTGGTGCTCGGGAACGTCGCGGCCGAGCGCCTCGGTATCTCGGCGGCCGGTGAGAAGGTGTTCATGGATGGCCGCTACTTCACCGTGCTCGGCATCCTCGATCCACTGCCACTCGTGCCGGACATCGAGCGCTCCGCGATGGTGGGCTGGGATGCGGCCCGGGATCTGCTCGATTTCGACGGGTACCCGACGACGATCTTCGAGCGATCGGCGGACCACCGGGTCAAGCAGGTCCAAGAGCTGCTCGCCCGGACGGCGAACCCCAAGGAACCCGGCAAGGTGGCCGTCTCCAACCCGTCCGACGCTCTCGCAGCGAAGGCGTCATCGGAGGCGGCTTTCACCAACCTCCTCCTGGGACTCGGTGCGGTCGCGCTCCTGGTCGGAGGAGTGGGTGTCGCCAACACGATGATCATCAGCGTGCTGGAACGGCGGCACGAGATCGGCCTCCGCCGGTCCCTCGGCGCCACACGCGGGCACATCAGGCTGCAGTTCGTGAGTGAAGCACTCATGCTGTCCGGGCTCGGGGGGCTCGCGGGCGTCGTCCTCGGATCGATCGCGACGTGGATGTACGCCTTCTCGTCGGGCATTCCCTGGGTGGTACCGCCATGGGCCATGGGCAGCGGCTTCGCCGCCACCCTCGTCATCGGCTCCGTAGCAGGCCTGTATCCAGCCGTGCGGGCAGCGCGCCTCTCCCCCACCCTGGCACTCCAAGCCGCATGAGAACCGCCCCGCACGGCACCACATTGGGCGCCGTGCGGGGCAGCGGCGTATGGACCGCCCGGGACCGTCCCCGCCAGTTACGGCCCTCGAGTCAGCCGGTCCTGGTCATAATCCATTGCTGCGGGGCGCCGCCGTTCTTGGTCCACTGGACGATCCTGCCGCCTTCGGTGGTCCTGCTGGCGTTGTCGAGGGCCTTGCCGCTGTGGCGGTTGACAAGTGTGTACCTGCCACCTCCCAGTGAGGAGATCGCCCACTGCTGGGCGATGGCACCGTCCGAGGCGGACTGGATGACGGGCCCGCCATCGGTCGTGAGGCTGCCGTTGTCCAGGGCCTTGCCGCTGCGGACGCAGATCAGCCTGTAGTAGCCATGGCCCGTGTGGGTGACCTCCCATCGCTGGGGAGCTCCGCCGTTCGTGGTCCACTGGATGACCGGGCCGCCTTCGGTGGTGACGTTACCGTTGTCCAGGGCCTTGCCGCTGTGGGCGGACACGAGTTGGTAGACACCGTTGCTCAAGACCTCGGGCATGCCGCTGACTTCTACGCAGACCACCGAGACGTCGGGATGTGGTGCGGTGGCCGGCACCGTGACGTCGATGGTGCCGCCGCTGACAGTGTGGGAGAGGGGGACGGAGGGGTTGTTCAGCAGGTACACGCCGCTGATGGTGTTGTGGACCTCGGGAATCCGAAGCACGCCGCTGGCGGGCCAGTTGAAGACATGGGCGAACAGCTTTCCGTTCGTCTTGGTGACCTTGCCCCAGGCGGGCTCCGCGGCGAACGGACTGCCGCTGGTGTCGTGGATGCTGCTGCCGTGGGCGGCCATCCATGCGGTGAAACCGTTGAGGATGTTCAAAGAGCCCGTGGTGACGGTGCCGTCGCCCTTGGGGCCGATGTTGAGAAGGTAGTTGCCGTCGCGGGAGACAACCGTGACAAGTTCCCTGAGCAGTTCTCGGACGGACCGGTAGTACGGCTCCGACGCCTGGTTGTAGCCCCACGCTCCGTTCATGGTGCGGCAGGTCTCCCAGGGCCGGTTCAGCGGAGCCGCCGGGATCGTTTCCTCGGGGCAGAGGAAGTCGCCGAGGCCCAGGCCACGCTTGACCCGCTCGTTCACGATCAGGGCGGGCTTGCGGTCGATGAGCCAGTTGTACAGGTCCTCGCCGTCGGCCCTCGTCCACCAGTGGGCGAGAGTGGGTGTGGGCTCGTCGCGGCACCAGTCGCCGTCGAACCAGAGCAGGGCTGGGTCGTAGCGGTCCAGCAGCTCTTGCAACTGCGCCTTCATATCGGCGATGTAGCCGGTGCGGGCCGCCTGTGACCCCATGGTCGAGAAGACGGCTTGGTGATCGATGGTCTGCGACGGGTGGTTCCAGTCCAGGATCGAGTAGTAGAGCCCGAACTTCACGCCCCTGCTCTCGCACTCCGTTTTCAACGCCGCGAGCAGGTCGACCTGGTGGCCGCTGTAGTCGTACGTGTTGTACCGCCGGGTGCCCGTGGTGTCGGTGAAGCCGCCCACGCCGGAGTTCCACATCGCGTAGCCCTCGTGATGCTTCGCGGTGATCACGAGGTACTTCATGCCGGCCTTCTCGGCCAGCTCGGCGATGGTCGCGGCGTTGAAGGAGGTGGGGGCGAAGGGCGCGCTGACCTGTTCTTGATAGTCGGCCTTGGTCCATTTCTCGCTGTGGAACGCCCACTCGCCGTGGCCCAGACGGGAGTAGGACCCGAAGTGGATGAACATGCCGAAGCGGGCTTGATACCACCAGTTCAGCTTCGCGGGGACGGTGTACGCCTGGGCTGCCGCGGGCCACAGGACCTGCGGCAGCCCGAAGGCCGCGACTCCTCCGGCCAACGCGACAGCTTTGATCATGGAGCGTCTGGTGAGATGGGCCGAGGACACCGGTGACCTCCAGAAAGGGGAAGTGCTTGGGGAGTTGAGAGCAAGCGGTAAAGCAGCTGCAGGCACATCAGCGTGCCGCGTCGCCACGTCCAGGAGCATCTGACGCTGCGTCCGGAAGCGTCCAGGGCGGCCGAACACGAGATGCTGATTTCTGTTCGACTTCTTGCGCTTGTGCGCGGACACGACTATGCGGACGGCACCACAAAGAGCGGCGGGGGCCGGGGGCCGATGCGCCCGGGCTCGCTCGAACCCGATGCGCCACGGCCTTCGCGGCATCACCGCAGCGCTCGATGCCGGACAAGCCGAGTGGCTCGCATGTCGCGCGCATCGCGGACGAGCGTGCTCCCGCACGTAACGCTCAGCATCCGTGAGCATTTCGCGGTGGCTTGGGATCCAGGGCACGGCACCAGTGCCGTCACCACGTGGTGTGCAGTCCTACGACACCTCGCGTTTCGCCGGCCTCACGAGCCCGGGAGGCTCCTGCGGCTGCTTCACCCCGTCGAGACATGTTCATCCAGGCCGCGGCAGCATCGCGGTGTGAGCGGACATGGCCGAGAGTGTCATCGCCACGCGAGCATTCCGGGCCACGCGAGCATTCCGGGGACACGGCCACGTCGTCGGGTGTGCTCGCGTCGCGAGCCCAGGCGCCGAACCGAAGGCGCCGTTGACTGCTGCGCGTGTGCATCGCACGTCCGCCCATCTCAGGTGCGTGTTCGGCGACTCGGTGAGCATCTCCGGCCACCAAGTGGTGATAATTATTTTCCGAACGGGGTCCAATTCATCAGAGTCATGCTAATTTCTTGCAACTTTCGACCGCGGCGGTCACCCCGGCGCCGATCTGCAGAGGAATGAGATGAGAGCACCGATGAGGTGGGTCCGCCGCCGGGCCGCGGCAGCGGCGACGGCTGCGGGGCTGTTGGTCGTTGGCGCCGCCTTCGAGGTGATCGCGCCGGATTCCATGACCGCGGCCGCCGAAGTATCCGCAGCAGCCGAGTCCGTAGCCCTGGTGAACACCGAGTCAGGGCAATGCCTCGACGTTCAGGGCATGAACTGGAGCCCCGGCGGGGTCCTCGGAGTGTGGTCCTGCAACTCAGGGGTCAACCAGAGGTTTACGTTCCGGGCCAACGGCGAACTTCGCTCGATGTCCGACACACTGTGCCTGAAGAGCGCCGACGGCGCGCTCGTCGCGGGGGCCCAAGTGCGGACGGCCACGTGTCAGCCTGCGAGCACGCCGACGCTCAGCATCACGCCGAAGTTCTCGCGCGGTGTGTTCGACACCCTCGTGCACTCGGCGAGCGGTCTGTGCGTCACCAAGCCCGACGGGACCGTGCCGAACGGGAGTCGAGTCACTCTCGAATCGTGCACGTACGGACCCAACCAACGGTGGACCACTCCCGATGTGATCACGGCCAAGCCACCTGCTGCTCTACGCGGGGTGAACTGGTCGGCCAAGGGCGACAACTTCCGCTGGGATCCGATCGTCCCCTCGGGCCTGAGCGCATCCGACGACTACGCGGCGACGTATGCGAAGGCCGTACCGATCGTGCGTGAGTTCAAGCGGCTGGGCGCCGACACCATACGATTCGGCGTCAACTCTGCCACGGTGAAGAACTGGGGCGGCTACCGAGCCGCGCTGGACGCCGCACTCGACGAGGACCTCAACATCATGGTCGGCCTCTGGGCGGGTTACGCGGGAGGGGGGTATGCCGCCATTCCGGCGAGCGACTTCACGCTTGTCTGGGACACCCTCGTCGACGCCTACGGTTCCAACCCCCGGTTCTACGCCGACATCGTGAACGAGCCCAACGGAACGAGTCAGGGGTGGCGGGACCTCGCGGTGCAGTTTCTCCACACGTACCCGCAACTGCCCCGCAACCAGGTTGTCGTCGCCGGCACCAAGGACGACACCAACCCCGGGGAGATCTGCGCCGACCCGCGCCTGAACGGCACAGTGCTGAGCTACCACCAGTACAGCGTGTTTGAGTCCTTCCATACGACGGTTTCCGCTTGGAAGAGCACGATGCGCAGCCGCCTCGGCATCCCCTCCGGCCAAACCGGTTCCCTCTGTTCGGCCCGGACGGTCGTCACGGAGTTCGGTGACTGGTCCCGGTCCGGCATCGACTACAACGGTCCGCGCGACGGGGACATGCACGTGTCCTACATGTACGCCATGACGGAGGTCATCCGCGAAGCGGGGATGGGGGGCCTGTACTGGCCCGGTTACGGCGAGGAGGACGGCTTCTCCCTGACGACGCTCAGCGGCGCCGGAACGACGACAGCACAGCTGAACCTCACCAACGGGTCGCTCCACGACCGGATCAAGTACGCCTGGAAGAAGAGCGACTATGCCGGGGGCGACGGCGAGGTCACTCCGACCACCTTCTGGAGCCCGGGTGCGACGGGCCTGTGCCTCGTCGTGGAAGGCAACGACGCGGTGGCGGACAAGGACCTCGTCACGGGTACATGCGGCAGCTACAAACGCAGCTCGAAGGACGTCACCTCCAAAACCAATGGGCAATTGGCCATGAGGTGGTCATGCATCGTGCCGAAGGACACACCAGCGGTCGCGGGCACAGGCGTTCAGCTTTCACCGTGCGCCGACGAGAACAGCGCCGGTGCAGCCGCACAGACGTGGACCTACCGCGCCGCCGACAAGGCGCTGGTGCACGACAACACCGGTCTGTGCCTGAGCGTACGCGGCGGCCAGACGACGCCTGGTGCCGCACTGGAACTGAGCGCATGCACGGAGCCGCTGACGGCTCTCCAGCAGTGGTCGCGTAAGTAGGTGAGGACCACCTGCTTCCTTCTGCCGGCATCCAGGAAGTGCCGAGCTCGAGCAGCGGGAGCTCGGTGCCGGGCTCGAGGAGGCAGCCGACCGCACGTCGAATCCCGATGGCCGCCCGCCCCGTAGTCGTAGACGGGCGGCCTGGCTGTCAGCTGTTCCGGAACCTCGTGCCGGAGGCGCTGCCGGCAGCGCAGTTCCGTACGGCTGGCGCCTACGGTCGCGACGGTGTGGGTCGAGTGGTGCACCGTCACCTGGACGGTCACCTGGTCGATGATCAACAGCAGGGCCGAGACACCCTACGGGCCATGCGCAGTTATGTCGCCGCTGTGCCGGCGAACACCTCATCGGCTGGGCACATGGCGGCAAGGGTTTCGTCGTGCCGCAGCCGGGTCGCAGCGTTGTCCTCGGCCCGCCATGCGGTGACCGCCGAGCGGTCTCGTAGACCTTCGGCGACCTGCACCTTGTGGGTGAAGGAGAACTGGAACAGGCCCAGTGGACGGTGCGTGCGCTGCGCGAGGAGTCGCATGACCCGGGCACGGCCCCCGCTCCGGAAGTGGCGCTGCCCGCCGGTCTCACCGCCAGTGAACGTGAAGTGCTGGCTCTGATCGGACAAGGGCTTCCCGACAGGCCATCACCGAATGGCTCTTCATCAGTGAGGCCACCGTGAAGACACACATCAGCGACCTGTTCGCCAAGGCCGACACCCGGGACCGGGCCGATGCCGTCCGCCGGGCCATCTCCGCCGGTCTCGCGTGAGCACGCGGCCTGCGCTGTCCGGCACGAGGCCCGGTCGTGACTCTGCCGGTTCCGGATGCCTGAGGTCGGTCTGGGCCTCCCGCCCGCGTGGGGCGAGGCCATGGGCCATCTCGTCGCCGAGGCCGGCTCCGCGCGGATCCGCGCCGAGGCCGGCTCCGCGCGGACCGCGAACTCATGCTCACCTGCGACCGGTTCGACGCGCTCACCGCCCAGCGGATGGGCCTCCTCCACGGGGTGGCCCCTCTGGACCGGCTGGACCATGTCCTCGGCACGTGGACGAAGCCGCTGCTGCGACGCTCGCCCGAGGCGCTCGTCCTGACCAAGCGGATGCTGGCGGGCTACGCCCGCGCCGGACGGGCCGCCGATGCCGGGCTGCTGGACTCGCACTTGCTGGCGTCGCACCTCGCCGCTTCCCAGGGTGGGGGCGCGGGCGCGGGCGCGGCCGCGGGGCGACCGGCGGCTCCGGCACGGGGCCGCGGGGTGAACGGCGGCAGGCTCCGGCGCGGGAACGCGGGAGACGATGCGCGGCGAAGGCTCATGCCCCAGGGCATGGGACCGCGTCGCCCCCTTACGACCGGGGAGTCGGCACCGCTCATGCCGGGCGAGCGATTCCCCGGCCGGCCGACGCCTCGCCGACGCCTCGCCAACGCCCCCGGACGGCCCGCCGTCGACGGCCGGCCTGACCACACGAGCGGGATGCGGATAGGGCCGGAGCAGACCGGAACCCCAGGCCACGGGCCCCTTGTGCCTCAAAGGGCCCGGATTTCAGCCTCGCTCGGCCGTGACGGGCGCCGGCGGGCCACGGCTGCCGGACGAGCACTGAGCTCGACCAGCGGGCGGTCGCCGTACCGGATGGAGCCGGAAAGGGCATGAACGGTCGGCCTGACCTCGCCGTACCCGACGCCATCGGGGACAGGCAGCAGCCACGGGGAACATCGCGGATGTCTCGCAGGCGACGAACGGGCCGCAGCGAGCATGCCAGGAAGCTTGAGGAGTTCCATGAAGCGCAACGCACGAAAGCGCCGTACACCGCTGGCCGTCAAGGCGGTAGCCGCCTCGGCAGCTCTGGCGCTTGGTGGGGGCGGGCTGCTGTGGGCGAACTTCTACGCCTCGGCAGACGAGTCGGCCAACCACACAGGGGCCGGAAATCAGACCACGGCGGCATCGAATCGCATCGTGGCCATCACCTGTCCGGACGTCAGACCGAGACTGGGGACCGTGCCTCCCGCGATCCAGGGTGACATCGACCGGGAACTGGCCGGTCTCGACCGTCAGACGACCGCCTTCAACCAGCGGCTGGCGGCTGCGGGGGAGGAACAGGCCAAGGACCCCGACTTCATCGAGAATTCCCTCATCCGGCTGCTCCAGCGAAGCCGGACGACCGTGCTTCAGCGCATCCCGGTGAAGATCACACAGGCGGGCGGTACCGCGCCCGGAGATCTCCTCGATCTCGCCCGGTGCACCGCCGTGCCCGCCGGCCAGACCGACACCGGTGGCCGGCAGGACGGCGGCGGTGGCCGGCAGGACGGCAACGGAGGGCAGGCCGGCAACGGGCCGACCGCGGCGGACTTCGTCGACATCACCAAGGTCCGCCCGAACATCCACGCCGAGGCGGCCAACGGCCGAAAGGCCTCCACCGGCACCTTCATCACACGATGCGGCGTGAACGCCAACAAGCTGTACAACTCGGACAATGTGATCGTGGCGCCCGGTGTCACGAACGGTGCCCATCACACCCACGACTATGTCGGCAACCAGGAGATCGACGCGTTCTCCGACAACAGCAACTTCCTGCAAGGCGCGACCAGTTGCCGGAACAAGAACGACAGATCCTCCTACTACTGGCCCGTGCTCCGGGTGCAGGACGGCACGAAGGAGTTCGACCACAATCAGCCCGGTGGTGGCAAGGAAGGCAACGTCGGCCGGATCCTCACCCCGCAGAAGGTCGAGATCAGGTACGTGGGCAACCGCAACGGCAAGGTCGTGCCGATGCCGCAGTTCCTGCGGATCATCACCGGTGATGCCAAGACCACGACCAACGGCCTGGCGAACGCCAACGCGAACTGGAGCTGCACCGGGTTCGAGGACCGGGTGCAGCTGACCGAGCAGTACCCGATCTGCCCGCGGGGCAGCAACGTGGTGCGCTCGTTCGCCTTCCAGAGCTGCTGGGACGGGAAGAACGCCGACAGCGCCAACCACCGCTCCCATGTCGCCTTCACCGACCGGAACGGCAACTGCGCGAACGGCTTCAAGGCGATCCCGCAGCTGACGATGCGTCTCGTGTACAAGGTCGACCGGCCGGCCATCGTCAACGGGCAGGTGAAGAACCCCTACGCGGTGGACGGCTTCCCCGAGCAGATGCACAAGGCGGCCACCGATCACGACGACTTCATCAACATCACGACCGGAAACCTGGCGCGCAAGATCGCCAACTGCATCAACCGGGGTCAGAAGTGCACATGACCGGCTGAACCTGCGTCGCGCCTCCCCCGGCCTCGGGATGCGGTGGGTCTGCTCCCCCCGGGGGGGCGGGTAACTCACGTGCGACATGGCGGTGTTGCCGGGCCTCGGCGATAATCCTCCTGCCGGTTGGGGCAGGGGGAAGGGAGCACCGGAGGATGGACACGGCGGACTCGGCGGACTCGGCAGGCAGACCTGAAGGCCACCACCCGGGGCTGGAGGTGGCCGCCGACGCGGGCGAGATCAACGCGGTCTATCTCTTCGGCCTGCGGTTGCGGGACGCCGGTGAGGAACATGAGGCTCGGCAGCGCTATCGGCGGGCCATCGAGCCGGACTCCCCGGGCCGGCCGCATGTACTCGGCCTGCTGTTCGCCGGGGACGGGGATCTGGCCGAGGCGGAGGTGTGGTGGCGCGGGGCCGCCGAACTGGGGGACGTCCGTTCCGCGTTCTACCTCGGCACCCTCCTCAAGGAGCGCGGCGAGAGTGCCGAGGCCGAGCTGTGGCTGCGCCGGGCGGCGGAGGGCGGCGATCCTCAAGGCGCGGGCACCTACGGGGTTCTGCTCCGGGACCGGGGCGACCTCGCTGAGGCCGAGACCTGGTTCCGGCGTGCGGTCGACGCCGGCAGCACCAACGGCGCGGTACTGCTCGGCGTCCTCGTGCGCGACCGGGGCGACCTCGCCGAGGCCGATCGGCTCTTGGGGCCGCCGAAGCGGGGGACGCGGACGCGGCCAACAATCTCGGCCGCCTGCTCGCCGAGCGCGGCGACACAGACGAGGCGGAGACCTGGTTCCGGCGCTCGGCGGAGTCCGGCAACCCGGTCGGGGCGCAGAACCTCAAGACCCTCCGCGCCGAACCCGGACGGCGCTGGTGGCGACGCGGCCGCTGACGCACCCCTACCGGGCGCCGGCCCAGAACATCAGACGTTGCTCCAGGAGTGGGAACGGCGCAGGGGGTACGCGCGGCCGACCGGATTCACGCCTCGCGTGCGGGTGCGGCGTCCGGGACCGCAGAAGCCCAGGCGGCCATGGCGTCCAGGACATCACGCAGTTGTTCGCCGATCGGCGTGAGGCTGTACTCCACACGCGGCGGTACTTCCGGATAGGTGGTGCGGATGACTATGCCGTGGGCCTCGAACTGGCGGAGCCTACGGGTCAGAGTGTGCGGGCTGATGCCCGGCAGGGCGTCGCGCAGGGCCGTGAAGCGGTGCGGTCCGCCGAGCAGTTCACGCACGATGAGGAGTGCCCACGGCCCGTCCAGCACGGTGAGGAAGAGGAATCGGGCGACGCCGCATTCCGGGAGCGGTTTTTTCGTCACTTTTCCACCGTAGCCCAATAGTGCAGTTGATGTAACTGGTGCACTCTATGCACTAATGGCCCCATGACCTATGTGATGCATGGCGCCACCGGCGCCCAGGGTGCTCCCGTCGTCGCCGCTCTCGCCGCCGCGGGCAGGGAGGTCGCGGCACTGACCCGGCGTGCGGACGCCGAGGTGCCCGGAGCGCGCGTGGTGGTGGCCGACGCCTCCTCGACCGCGGACCTCATCGGTGCCTACCAGGGCGCCAAGGGCGTATTCGTCCACCTGCCGCTCAGCCCGGAGGAGGAGCGTGTGGCTCAGGCCCACAACGTCCTCGCCGCGCTCCGCGAGACCCGGCCGGCGCGTGTGGTGTTCTCCACCAGCGGTGATTCGCTGGAGCCGCGAGGGAGCGAGCCCCACGCGGTCGCCGTGCTGGCCTGCGGCCTGACTGACCTCGGCCTCTCCCACGCGGTGATCGCACCGACGTTGTTCCTGGACAACCTTCTGCTGCCGAGCGTCGCGGCAGGGGTACGCGAGCGCGATGTCCTGGGCTACCCGCTGCGGCGGGACTTCCGGGTCTCGTGGGCCTCGCACCTGGACATGGCCGATGTAGCGGCCGCGCTGCTCGTCGACCGTACGGAGATCACCGGGGTGGTGAGCGTGGGGCAGCTTCCGGGTGTCACGGGACCGGGCCTGGCCGAGGCGTTCGCGGCCAGGTCCGGGCGGCCGGTCGGCTTCGAGGCCCTGGCTCCCGAGGAGTTCGGTGCCGCCGTCGCTCCCGTCATCGGCGAGGGCGCCGCAGCCGGTGTCGCGGCCCTCTACCAGGCCCTCGGCAGGCTGCCGGGCTTCGAGATCGACCCGGAGCGGTCGGCTCAGCGGCTGCTGGGCATCACGCCCCGCACGCCCGCGCAATGGCTGGCCGACATCGCCTTCTGACGGGGCAGTCCGGCCTGGCCGCGGGTGGGCGGGGCGGTCCTCGGAGGCGAGTCGACGACAGGTACTCCCACGGGACGGCGTGCGGACCGGGCATGTCGTTGCTCACCACGCCCGCCGCGGCTGTCAGGTCGTCCGGCCCGGCGTCCGCAACCGCTCCAGCAACTCCTTCTCCACCTGCGGGTATCACTGCCCTGCCACTCCTCGGCCGCCGCCACGGATCGCAGCACCCGGCCGTCCGCGTCGAGCACACGGCCGGAATGCTTGAGCCGCCACAGCGTCAACGACTTCTCGGTGACCGTCAGTTGTGGTACCCGCTGGGTCAGCGAGGACTCGAACGTCCGGGGGTCGTCGACGGTCCGCAGCCCCACCGTCGTCATCAGGTTGCCCGGCCCCGACAGCCAGACGCACATGCGGGTCTCCCGCATCACGGCGAGCTGCGCCACCACCCGCTGGACGTCCTGGGCCGCGACCGTGGCGGCACAGCGTCGCGGACACCGGCCAGCCCGAGACCGACCGGGCGACCTCGCACCGGTAGGTGATGGCCCGTGCCGCGTCGAGGCGTGCCAGCCGGCGGCGCACCGTCGTCGGGCTCAGTCCGCTGTCACGCGCCATGCGCTCCGCGCTCTGGCGTACGTCCCGGTCCAGCAGACGGATCAGTTCATGGTCGGCCTCGGAGAGCTCGTGGACCGGAGGGCCCGCGGCCGACAGCGGCGCGGACGACCTGGTCACACCGTGCAGGCGGCCCATGCGCCACCGGCTGCCCTCGATGTGCAGTGCCGTCAGAACCAGTGTCCGGACGGCCGTGACGCCTTCCATGGTCTCCAGCCTGAACGCCACGTACCGCACGAGCTGGGCAGGGCTGCGCAGCACGTCCGTCAGCAGCGGATCCCGGCCACGGTCACATGCTCGATGGTCAACAGCGGTGCGTCGTCGACGAGTTGGGCGCAGACCTCGTGCAGCCTGCCCGGGACCCAGTTGACCTCGATGAAGGCGACCACGATCTCACCGACGGCTGTCGGCGCCGGATGGCAGCAGAGCCAGGCGAGTCCTTCGCCCTAGCCCACGGCGCGACACCGTCGTCGCGTCCGCCCCGACCAACGGGCGCGCGGGGCGTCCGGCTCGGGTGTGGCGACGGCTCTCGGGCGGCGCGGGCCACGCTGCGCAGTGCCAGGATCGGCCTGGGGACCTGCACCGGCTGGACAGTGACGCGTGCGCCCAGGTCGTGGAGGGTCTCCGGGAGCCACGGATGCCTGTGCCGCCCCGGGGCGGTACATCATGTGCGCCGCTGCGTGCGGTGCCGGTCCCTCCATGATGATCTCGGCGATCTGGACCGCCGCACCGGGCTGCACCTTCCCACCCGGCTGCTGGGCTGGTGGCCCTCAAACGAGTACCACCGCATCAAAGCCCGGGCCGGCTCCGGGCCGGCCGTCCCACCCCGGAGGCCCAACGCCGCCCCGTCCACGGCGCGGTGTGCACCGCCGCCCGCCGGGGCACGCCACCGAGGGGCGCACGCCGCCCCGGCGGGCGACGACCGCGCGGCTTCCGGCCCCGCCGACGCTCAGAGCGCGGTTCATCGGACTTCTGATCGGCAGCGCGGTGGCAGCCGTCCTGCTGGCGCTGTGTACGCACGCCCAGGACCAGGACCACGGCCCCCACGGGGACGCGGCCGAGAAACTGGGGCCGTGGTGATCGGGTGGAGGTCAGGGGCCGACTGTCGGCAGTGTCACCCGGACGCGGAGACCTCCTGTCGCATTGGCCTCGGCGGCGATCGTGCCGCGGTGGGCGCGGACCACGGAGCGGACGATCGCTAGGCCGAGGCCATGGCCCCGGTCGCTGGAGACGCGGGGCCGGGCCCGGTAGAAGGGTTCGAAGAGGCGGTCCACGGTGCCGGGGTCCACGCCCGGGCCGGCGTTGTCCACTTCCAGCACCACGGTGCGCGACGAGGCCGTGCGTACCGCCACGTGCACCGGTCCGCCGGGGATGTTGTGGACGCGTGCGTTGTCCAGCAGGTTGGCGACGACCCGGTGCAACAGCGCTTCGTTTCCCACCACTTCGCATCCCGGCGTGGCCCTGCCGGGGAACTCCTCGATGATGGTGATGCCGGACGTCCGGGAGCGCTGCTCATCGACCGCCTCGGCGGTCAGGGCCGCGAGATCGACGGCTTCGATGTCGTAGCAGACCTGGTCCGCGGCGGCCAGTTGGAGCAGTTCGTTGACGATGGTGATGTTGCGCTCGTTGGTGTCCACCAGCATCGGCAGCAGCTCGGCGAACTGTTTGCCGCTGTGGTCGGCCGCGGCGACCTGGAGGATGGCCCGGTTCGTGGCGAGTGGAGTGAGGAGTTCGTGCGAGGCGTTGGCGGCGAAGCGCTGGTGCGCCGCGAAGGACTCCTGAAGGCGGGCCAGGGTGGTGTCGAAGGTGTCGGCGAGTTGCTTCAGCTCGTCGTGCGGGCCCTGGGCGTTGATGCGGTACGCGAGGTCGCCCTCGCCCGCTTTCGCCGCCGCCTTGTTGATGGTGCCGAGGGGGGCGAGCAGGCGGCGCGACAGGAGCCAGCCCGCGGCCAGCCCGATGACCATCACCAGGACGACACCGCCGGTGGACACGGCGAGCACCATGTGCCATACGTCTTCCTTGCTGCGGACCAGGCCGGAGAGGTCGAGCGTCTCGCTCTGAGGCATCTTGCCGGCGGGGACGAGACCGTCCGGGTCGACGGTCGGGCCCTGAGTGGGCTGGTGCGGCTGGGTGGTGTGGGACGGCTGCGGCAGGAGGCTGGCGGGCGTCGTGAGGTCGTACGTCGGCAGATAGCGGATGCCGACGTAGATGATCGTGACCATCAGGGCCGAGCACAGGGCCAGCGCACCGCCGAAGCCGAGGAAGAGGCGGGTGTGGATGCTCAGGGCACGGGGCCTGCCGCCCGGGGGACGCAGGCGTCTCACTTGAGGCCCAGGTGATAGCCGGCGCTGATCGCGGTGTGGACGAGCTGGGGGTGGCCGAGCTTCTTGCGGAGGGTGTGGACGACCAGGCGTACCGCGTTCGTGAGCGGGTCGCAGTGGGCGTCCCAGGCTTTGTCCAGGAGGTACTCGGCACTGAGGACGCCCCCGTCGGCCCGCAGCAGCAGTTCCAGGACGGCCTGCTCCTTGGGGGTGAGGCGGATCTCGGCGCCGGCCCGGGTGACGATGCGGCGGTGGGTGTCGAAGGAGAGGTCGGCGAAGGTGAGGACGGGTGGGTGGACCATGGGGCTGCGGCGGTACAACGCCCTGAGGCGGGCGACCAGTTCGGGGAAGTCGAAGGGTTTCGCGAGGTAGTCGTCGGCGCCCAGGCCGAGCCCTTCGACCTTGTCGCCGAGGCGGCCCGCGGCGGTGAGCATCAGGATGCGGCAGTCCAGGTCCATGGCGACGATCCGGCGGCACACCTCGTCCCCGTGCACACCCGGCAGGTCGCGGTCGAGGACGACCGCGTCGTAGTCGTACACGGTGACTTTCTCCAGGGCCGTCTCGCCGTCGTGCACGACGTCGACCGCGATCGCCTCCTGGCGCAGTCCGATTTCGAGGACCCTTCCCATGTACTGCTCGTCCTCGACCACCAGAACGCGCATCGCCGTGACACCTTTCTCCGTGATTTCGTGATTTCTCATTTCTGAGAATTCCATGAGGAATTCGGCGGGACGGCCGCCGGTTTTCCTCTTGTCGCACTGTCCTCGGCCACAACTATCAGGTCCGGTATGTGATCCGTGTATGAGAAGCAGAGCGCGGGCGCTGTCGGCAAATGCGGTTCACAACACCCGGTGCCTAGCGTCGAAGTCATGAATCTTTTCAAACGGGCGTGGTGGCGGCTGACCGGTCACCTGGGGAAGACGCTGATGCTGATCGGCCTGTTCTTCGTCATCTGCACCCTGGTGCTCTCCGGCTTTCTGATCCAGTCGGCCGCCGCACGCGCCGCGACCGACGCCAAGCAGCGCGTCGGCGCGGTGGCGACCATGCAGCTCGACCTGGATGCGCTGATCTCTTCGGGCAAGGCGCAGGAGTCGAACGGGAGCATGCCTGGGACCATCGGCGCGGCAGGCGATCTGCACCGCTCCCTCGTGGACAAGATCTGCGGGTCGTCGGTGGTGGCGCAGTGCAACTACACCACCGATGCGGGCGCGTTCCCCACCAAGTCCACGAAGCTGTATCAGCCCGTCCCGCCGCCGGCCGGACAGGACACCCTGGGAACCGACCTGTTCCGGGCGGACGGCATTCGTGATCTGAACGCGGTGAATGAGTTCCGGGGCGGTGACTCCAAGCTCGTATCGGGCCACGGGATCACCCCGCGCAGCAAGAGTGATGAGATCGTCGTCGAGGAACGTATGGCGAAGGCGAACGGCCTGAAGGTCGGCGACTCGGTGAGGCTGAAGGTCGGGCAGTTTCCGCCGCCCGGTCAGAAGAAGAACGAGAAGGAATACGTCTTCAAGGTCGTCGGCATCTACAAGAGCAGCCTCGCCGACACCGGCCAGTACGTGCCTGCTCTGATGGACCCGGCCAATCACCTGTACGTCAGCCCGGACGGCGCGAGCACCCTGCTCGGCAAGGGCGGCAAGGCCGACGACGCTGTCGTCAAGCAGGCCACGTTCACGTTGAAGGACCCCGAGGATCTGGACCGGCTCAAGCAGGACGCCGAGAAGGCCGGCGCGGACCTGGACATCTTCCCGCTGAGCGTCAACGACAAGCAGTACAAGGCGCTGGTCGGGCCGATCACCAAGACGGCGGATTTCGCCACGGTCACCGTGTGGCTGGTCGCCGTCGCGGGCACGGTCATTCTGGCTCTGATCGTCGCGTCGTCGTTGCGCGAGCGCCGTAAGGAGCTGGGAATCCTGCTCTCGCTCGGCGAGAAGAAGCCGCGGCTGCTCGGGCAGCACCTCGTGGAGGTCGTGGCTTGCGCCGTCATCGCGATCGGTATCGCGGGGGCGTGCAGCGGGTTGCTGTCCCAGAGCATCGGGGACCGGCTCCTGGCCGGTGAGGTCGCCTCCGCCAAGGACGAGGCCGCGAACCAGGGCCCAGAGCGTGACCCTTCCGACACCAACGGCGGCATGAAGCAGAACGAGCCCGCCGCGGACCCCATCGACTCCATGGACATCAGGCTCGGCCCCGGCGACATCGGCAAGGTCGGCGCCACCGGCCTCGTCATCGCGGCCATCGCCACGCTGATCCCCGGCAGCCGCGTGCTGCGCCTCAACCCCCGCGACATCCTGACGAAGGGCGACTGACGTGTCCGAACTCCCCTCCGGTCCCCTCCTCGAACTCGAGAGCCTGACCCGGGTCTACCAGAGCGGAAACCGCCGCCGTGTGGTGCTGAAAAGCGTCTCGCACCGCTTCGAAGCCGGCCGGATGTACGCCGTGGTGGGCCCCTCCGGATCCGGCAAGACGACCCTGTTGTCGCTGGCCAGCGGCCTGGACTCCCCCACGGACGGCACCGTGCGCTTCCGCGGTCGCGACATCGCAGAACTGGGCCTCGGCAAGTACCGCAACCGGCACGCGGCGACCGTCTTCCAGTCGCTGAACCTGCTCACGTACATGACCGCGATCCAGAACATCACCTCGGCCATGGAGATCACCGGGGTGAAGGGTGGCCGCCGTGCTGAACGTGCGGCGGAGCTCCTCGAACTGCTGGGCGTGGAGGCGGCCGACCAGAAGCGGCGGACGCTCCAGCTCTCGGGCGGTCAGCAGCAGCGCGTCGCCATCGCCCGGGCGCTCGCCTGCGAGGTGGACGTCCTCTTCGCGGACGAGCCCACCGGCTCCCTGGACCATCAGACGGCGAGCGGGATCATCGAGGTGTTCCGCAAGCTCGCCCATGACGACGGCAAGTGTGTGATCGTGGTGACCCATTCCAAGGAGGTCGCCGACGCCTGCGACGAGGTGCTGCGGCTGCAGCGCGGCAAGTTGGTGACGCACGCGTGACCCTCCCCCGAAGCAACACCTCACGGCTGCGCCATCCGGAAACCTGCGCCGAGCGGCATCCCGTCCGTGAATGCGGAGCCGACGCCGGATCACAAGGCCCGCGGCGGGAACTGACGGGATGAGGCGCCCGAGGTGACGGGATGCCTGAGGGAGGGTCAGTTCCCGGGGGACCGCCGTGTGTTGGACGCGATCGAGCCGCAGCGGGCTACCGGACTGGGACTGGCCTGGCCTCCGGCTGGTACCGGGGGCCAGGTTGCCGCGGGATCGCCGGCGGGTGCGGCGGTGGGTCAGCTCGGCCGAGAGTGTTCGGCATCGCTTCCTCGCCGTGGTGGGCGGCGTTGCGGTGACCGAGGGCGTTGGGCGCCGGGGTGCGCGGAGGACAGCTGGTCAAGCGGGGTGACGAGGCCTTCCACCGGCCCTAGGCGGCGTCGTGGATGACGAGCTTGAACTCGGCGAGGGTCAACAGACGCGGCACGGCGTCGTTGTGCGTGACGCGCAGCGCGACCGGGGTACCCGGGACGACGAAGATGCCATGGTTCTTGACGTAGTACTGGCCGCCGGGCGTCGGTGTGCGGTGCTCGGTCGCTGTGGTGTCGTTCGGGTTGGGCGTCAGGCCCAGCGGGTCACGGACGTACTGGTCGCGCAGCTCGGTGTAGCCGGTGGTGCCGCTGGTGGACTCCCACTGGATCATCGCGTGCAGGTGGCCCCAGCCCGCCTTGGACGGCCAGATCAGGCCGCTGCGGTCGTCTGTCGCCCAGTCACTCACCACATAGCCGTCCGGCTGGAGGGCCTGGTGCATCTCGAATCGGTCCGTCGATTCCGCCGCTCCGAAGGGGAACCGGACAATCTTGTACGCGGTCCCCGGCGAGATCAGCTGAGGTGTATCGACCTTGAGAGAGCAGACCTGCACCCCTGCCGCGACGCCGCCATCCGTAGCCATGGTTCAGCATTGCCCGCGAACGGCCGGCGACATGCCCACGCCGATCCAGCCCGACCTGCGCTGCACCCACCCTTGTGCGGCGCGGAAGTTCGGTCACGACGGCCCGCTGCACAACGGCC
Source organism: Streptomyces sp. NPDC107528 (assembly GCF_055639295.1). Taxonomy (NCBI): domain Bacteria; kingdom Bacillati; phylum Actinomycetota; class Actinomycetes; order Kitasatosporales; family Streptomycetaceae; genus Streptomyces; species Streptomyces sp. NPDC107528. The sequence continues at coordinate 346,929 of NZ_JBVKAV010000010.1, read as the reverse complement.
AGGTCTACCCGATGGTGGCTGACGGCGAGCCACCGGGCGACGGCATGAGCCGGGCCGCGCGACGCAGCCCGGCCTCTCCTGGAGGTCGATGAAGATCTGCAGTCCCACGGCAGGGCCCCGACGCCCGCGGTGGTCCTGACGCCGGCGAAAGCGGCGGTGAACGCCGGCGCCACGGCCAGAAACGGTGAATCGGACAGGGGACGGGCTCAGGACATCCACCAGCACGACGCACACGACCAGCGTCATCGGCACAACGAACAGCCGGCGCTGCCGGTCGGCGAGGTGACTGAAGAGGCTTTCGGTACTCATGAACGAGCCACCAGTTCCAAGTCGTAGCGGAACACATGCGAGGTGGGTATCCGCTCGGTCGCGATGATCACCATGACCGCGGCGAACGCCCGGAGAGGATCAGAGTGCCGCATAACGTCTTGAATCAGACAGGGGACTTTCCCTGGTACCGGGCCGGACGACCGCTTGCCAGGCGGGCTCCGCCCCGGAACGCGCGAGCATGGGCAGTAAGCCGTCAAGGACCGCCGAAGCCGTGCTCCGAGAGGTCGAACCAGTTGCCCTCGGGGTCCATGGCCCGGTACTCGGCGAAGGGGCGGTCGGTGAAGCGCTCGGCGGGCTCGGGCGTGCCTGCGGCCGCCAGTGCCGCGCCGAGGGCCGCCGTGTCCGCGACGTGGAAACCGAAGTGGTTGAAGCCGACCGGGGTCTCCCCGTCGAGCCGATGCTTGATGAGGGCGAGGGACAGGTAACCGTCGGACAGGAAGCAACTGCCGTCCGGGTCACGGTGGAAGAGCTCCATGGCGAACAGCGAGGAGTAGAACTCGGCCAGTTTCTCGGGATCGCGGGCCACGATGGCCAGGTGACGGAGCCTCGGCCGGACGGTCGGCGGGGGCGCGGGGATCATGTTGTGGAAGGTGACGATCAGCCAGCGGCCCCCCGCCGTCCGCTCGACGACGGCAGACGCGTGTGTCGTCGCGAGGCGTTTCCCGCCCGGGGCGGTGATGGTCGACTCGGCTTCGACGGTCGCCAGGCCGGGGCGGAGGAAACGGACGGCGAGCACCTGGGCGGCGAGTGCCGTTCCGGCATAGGGCCCGTCGAACAGGGCCGCGTGGCCTGCCGCTATGCCGTCCCGGCCAGGTGGTTTCTCCCCTCGTACGGTCGTGAAGTCGCAGTCCGCCGCGAAGCTCGACGCGAAGAGCGTCGCGTCACCCGCCGCCCAGCCGCGGGCCATCTCGGCCCACAGCGCGCGGATGGCCGCCTCGTCGTCCTGGTCCGGGAACGGAGGGGATGTTGCTGCGGTCTGGTCCATCGCGGTCACGCTTTCGTCAGAGGGCTCGTGCGGATGCGCAGGGCCACCTCGGTGCACTCGGTGCCGTTCGCTCCTTCAGCGCCTTCAGCGCCTTCAGCGGAGTGAGGCGGAGGCGGGGCCCAGGCCGCCAGGGCGTGGTAGAAGTGACCGCCTCGGCGTTCCAGGTAGCAGATGATGTTGAGCGGCCACCCGGTCCGGCTGAACAGATGCCGGTCCATGGGGGTGGGTCGTTCGCTGAGCAGCCGGTCCCGTTGTGAAGGTGGGCCGAGGCGGTGCCAGTCGGGGTGCATGTGGATGGACCCGAGCAGGTCCAGGCCCAACTCGTCCGCCTCGCGGGACGCCCTCAGCAGGTCCTCCGGGTGCATCCACCATCCGCGGCGCTCGTTCTCGTATGCCGGGCCGAACGTCGGCACGATCGTCTCGGTGAACTCCCGACGGGCCGCGGGATCGGTGGTGCGGGCGTTGCGGCCGAAGGCGACGCGACGTACGTGATACGTCGTCGCCTCCGCACTGCCGAGCAGGAGCGCGAAGCAGGGCAGTGGTGCTTCCGCGGTGATGAGCCGGTACTCGCTGGCGGCGGCGCCGAGGAAGTCGGCGAGGGCTTGGTCGTCCATCAGGACAGTGGGGGGCTGGGGGCCTGGTAAGGGCGGCCGCGATGTGCTCGTCGCAGCGGGCATGGGGAGGTCTCCGTGGGGGGCGGGGGATGGGCTTGACGCTGCGCCGGGACATTACTTGAGAATTTGCCAAACAGCGCCCGGCGGCGGGACATCAAGGGGTTTTCCCTACGGCTCATTTGCCCCTTGCAGCCCGGGAGATCTGTCCCCTACTCGACGATGACGGTGCCGATGGTGGATTGCGGGCCGGGTCCGTCCGGACGGTCGACCTTCCACCAGCCGAGCACGTCGTCGTACTCGCGCTGGGGGAACGCGCGTGCCTCTGCCGTCATCAACCGCCCCTGATACGCCTGGGCGTAACGTGCTCGCACCTCGTAGGTGCCGGGCTTGTCGGGAACGGCGATCTCGCACGACACCTCGACCCACTCGGCCGGGCCCGGGTTGTCCTCCGCCCATGCCTGGACGCGCGAACCCGGATTGACCACCTTCACACCTCCCCCGCTGCGTCGCTTGCCGTTCCACACCGACGCCTGGGCGCGCTCCTGGCCCGCCAGGCCGACGATCACCTGGTTGATGGCGTTGCCGCACTCCGAGCAGTCGTGGAGCACCTCGAAACGGACCTCGTACGAACCGCCTGAGCGAACGCGCACCACGCCGCCCCGGCCGTCGATCCTCATGTTGCGGATCTTGAACCGGAAGCCCCTTCCCCCGCCGAACGGCTCCACCATCCGGGTGTTGGCGTGCAGACGGCGGGCTGCCTTGAGGTAGAGGCTGTAGCCCTTGCGTGCGGCGAGTTCGGCGATGCCTTCCACCGGGGCCGTGCTCTCGGCCCGCTCCGCACAGTCGGCGGCGAGGTTCAGCAGAGCTGCCAGTCCGGTCCGCACCGGGGTCCCGGGTGCGGGCAGCAGCGCCGGCAGCGTGGTGGCGAGGACCGCGGCGACGGCGTGCCGGGCGCCGCCCTGTGCCGCGAGGGTCAGGGCCTCGGTGAGGCGGCCGAGCTTGAGGGTGCCGTCGGCGGCGAGGCCGGCGAGTTCGTGGCCGAAGCGGGTGGTGTCGAGGCTGCCGCGGGCGGTCATGAGGACGAACGCGTCGGCGGCGGAGGCGCGTTGGGGTCGCCGGCCCGCGCCGAATCCCTGGGCGATCGCGGCGGTTTCCTCGTCCTGGTCGGCGGGCTGTGCCGGCCGGTCGTCGTATGCGTTCATTGGCCCCTCTTCCGTCGGACGATGACCGCAACGCTGCCATCCGCCACCGACACGGGAGCCCCGCCGAGGAGGCGGACCGTGGTGGACCCTTTCCCCGGTGCGACGAGGAAGCCGCAGGTCAACCGCGCGGCAAGACGATCGGCCCTCGGAGCCGGCCCTTCGAACCGCTCGCCAGGCCCGACCACTTCAGGCCCGGGTATGTTCGCCGCGAAGCCGGAGCACGGCGAGAGGGAGGATCCGGACGCCTTGGGAGACATCCGGATCCCGTGTCCTTCGGTGTCGGGCTCAGCCGGTGCGTTCGAGCTTGACCGTGTCGGCGCGGGCACAGCCGGCGCCACTGGCTGTGATCTCGATGTCCTGCCGGCCTGCTCCGAGCGTGAGCTCGTCGCCGAGTTGGTGCCAGCCGGTCGCGGTGTTCTTCTGGTCGAGGGTGTAAGGGGCCACCTGACCGTCGTGAGTGAGGGTCACCTTGGCCGCGGGGTCGCTGTTGGAGTCCTTGATGTTGTGAATCCAGACCCTGTACGTGCCGGGTGTCAGTCCCTCCGTGCTCCATCGGGCGGATGAACCGGCCGTACACGAGAAGCGGGACGTGGACTTGGCGAACGCGTTCCGCAGTCCGCTCGTGGTCCAGCCGGGTCCGGTCTCGGTGTAGGTGCCCGCCTCGGAGCCGTCGTTGTCGATGTAGCGGTCCTTCTCCGCGTAGCTGACGTCGCCGAAGAGGAGTTGGCCGGGCGCGGTCCGGGCTGTCGGAGGGTCGAACATGATGCTGGTCAGCCACAGGTTCATCAGGCCGCCCGGGCGGCTTGTCGCCGGATAGGCGAGCTTGCCGCCTGCATCCACCTGGTTCTTCCCGGGCACGGTCTTGCCGTCGATGTAGAACGTCACGCCGGTTTCGTCGTAGAGGAAGCCGTACGTGTGCCAGTCCGAGGTTGTGAAGCCGGCGAACCGGGCCGGGTCGACGGCGGAAGGGCTGTACGGCTGACTGCTGAGCGTCTGGTAGGGGGAGACACTCCAGTCGAAGATGTTGTGCCGGAGCTGCGACGTATTGCCGGACCCGTTCTCGAAGCCGTCGATCTCGGTCTTCCTGCAGTTGTCACCGGTGCCGCTGGTGTCGCCGCACATGGTCCAGAACGCGCTGTGCCAGCCGGGGGCGCTGGGCATCTTCACGCTGGCTTCGTAGTAGCCGTATCCGAATTTCCGCTTCGAGATCAGGCCGCCACCCGTCCAGTTGGCCGTGGTGCCGTCCTTGCACGTGACGGTTTCCTTCTTCAGGTCGATGACGAGATTGCCGCCGCTGGTCGAGACGTTGTCGGCTTGCTGGCAGCTGTATATCCGCTTGTCCGTCCGGAACTGCCACACGTCGGTGTCGACCGAGGCGGAGTCGAAGTCGTCCCGGAATCGCTCGGTGTAGAGAGCGCTGTCGGGTACGGGAAGGGTCTGTACGGCCGCGCTCGACGGCGATGCGGGCAGTACCGCCACCAGAGCGGCTCCCGCGGTGAGGGCCGCAAAGGCCGGGCGTCGCCTTGCTTTCACGTCGTTGCTCCTGTTCGTCGTGTGTGCATGCGGGGCGAGAGACAGGTCATGGCGACGTCATCGACACTGAAGGGCTGCTTGCAACCCTTGACGCCCCACTTGCCGGACGTCAGGGATCTGTCGGTGACGCTCATGACCTGTGCGCCGTTCAGCTTCGCGGTCAGCCGGGTGTCGTCGAGCTGGAAGGTCAGCGGATACGTCGTGCCCGGAGTGCTCGTCGTGTTGTGGCGGGCGAGTGTGGTGACAGCACCGCCCTGCTTCTTCACGAGTTCGATGCCGTTGTTCGACGGCATCAGACGCAGGTAGTAGCAGTTGTTGGGGTCCGTGCACCGGGCGGCGATGCCTGCCCCTCCCCCGGCGTTCGACAGCTTGACCGCTGCGGAGAGGGTGGCGCTCCTCCATCGCCGACGACAAGGAGCATCGACCACCTGGGTGCGCTCATCTTCATTGTGGATGCCTGATCCGCATGGTTGTGAAAGTAGAGCCAGAGATGGGGCGGGTCAATCGATCTGTGAGAACCCGGTTACATTGAGCATTTTCGTGAGCACTTCTCAACGCATCGCTGTGCCCTCGGCGTGTGACAGCAGTTCGAGGCTCCGACGCGTGGGAAGGGCCTCCCAGTCTCCGTGTGCGCCCACGCAGAACGCGCCGGTGGCGGCTCCTCGCCGGAGCCGGTCCATGTGCGGCAGTCCGTCGAGCAGGGCGGAGAGATAACCCGACACGAAGGCGTCCCCGGCCCCGATGCTGTCGACGACCGTGACCGGCAGGGCGGCCTGGTGCAGTACGTCGCCCCGTGTGTGGCAGTGGGCACCTTCGGCGCCGGCGGTGACGACGACCTCTGTGACGCCGAGGTCGAGCAGAGCGGCGACGGGCTGCGCGGTGGGCGCGAGGATGTCGAGTTCGTCGCGAGAGGCGAACACGATGTCGATCGAGGGCAGCAAAGCCCGTAGCGCCTCTGCCGCGTCCTCGCGGCTCCACAGCCTGCTGCGGTGGTTGACGTCCAGGCTCACCCGGACACCCGTGGCATGCGCGGTGCGGCCCGCCGAGAGGATCGCTTCCCGGGCCGCCGGGGACAGGGCGGGTGTGATGCCGGTCAGGTGCAGCACAGTCGGTGCGGTCGCCTCCAACGCCGCCAGACACTCCTCGGCCGTGAGCAGCGAGCCGGCGGATCCCTTGCGGTGGTAGCTGACCCGGGTGATGTCGTGCGCCGGCTGGTCGAAGGCGATGAACCCGGTGAACGACTCGTCCACGGACCGGACGAAACGGGTGTCGACCCCCTCGGCACGCAACGTCCGGCATATGAGGTCCCCCGGCTGGTCCGCGCCGACCACGCCGAGCCATGCGACGTCGTGGCCGAGCCGGGCCAGGCCGATCGCCACGTTGCTCTCCGAACCGGCCACGGACAGCTGCGCGGTGCCGCCGAGCGCCATGGGGGTGTGCGTGCGCACGGACACCATCGCCTCACCCATCGTCAGTACGCCGGTCATCGTCCCTCCTGTCCGCTGCGGGTGCGCGCGCCCGCGCTGCGGGAGCCGACCGATTCCAGGAACGTGGCGGCCCGCGCCGCCAGATCGTCCCGCGCCTGCCGGGTGCCGCTGCTCCCGGCGGAGCCCAGCAAGGGAGAGCCGACACCCACCGCCACAGCGCCCGCGGCGAGGTATTCGGACGCGGTGGCGGCGTCAACGCCGCCGACCGCGACGAGCGGCGCCTCGGGAAGGGGGGCGCGCAGTTCGCGCACATAACCGGGGCCGTGCAGTCCGGCCGGGAAGAGCTTCACGGCCCAAGCGCCCAGGTCCAGGGCGGTGATGACCTCCGTGGGAGTCAGCGCGCCGCACAGCAGGGGCGTTCCGGTAGCGGCCGCGCGGCGGGCGCCCTGCGTGAGGCCGGGGGTGACGACGAAGCCGGCGCCCGCGGTGGATGCGGCATCCGCCTGGTCGGCCGTCAGGACGGTTCCGGCGCCGAGGAGGACGCAGGGCGCAAGCTGCGACCTCGCACGGGTGATGGCGTCGAGGGCGCCCGGCGTGGTCAGGGAGACCTCCAGGGCCGTGACGCCGGCATCGACCAAAGTGCGCATGCAGCGCAGGGCTTGATCCGGTCCGTCGGCGCGGACGATGGCGAGCAGTCTGCGCTGTGTCAGCTCGTCGAGCAGGTGCACGGTTCCTCGCTTTCGTCAGCCCTGACGCCGGGTGGCCATGGCTGACTGAGTCGTTGTTGTGATCAGTCTCCCATGTGATGGATGCTAGATTCACCATGCGGAAGCAAGATGATTCAATGCGAATTGGCTACTCTGGAGGTGCCATGCGGATCACTCGGGTGACAACGTACGTCCTGAAGCAACCGACCGAGTCCCCCTATCTCGGAAAGCAGGACGACGGTTCCCTGCCGCGGGCCGAGCAGGGTTACTTCGTGCGACCTCCGTGGCGGAGCCTGTACTCCGCCCATATGGAGACCGTCCTGGTCCGCGTCTCGACGGACGACGGGGCCGAGGGCTGGGGCGAGGCGCTCGCTCCGGTCGGCCCCGAGGTCGTCGCCGCGATCATCGACCGCATGCTGGGGCCCTGGCTCGTGGGCCAGGACCCGCTGGCGGTGCGCCCGCTGTGGGACGGCATGCGCGACCTCATGCGTGAGCGCGGACACCTGGTGGGCCATCAGGCCGACGCGCTGGCGGCCTGCGACATCGCCCTGTGGGACCTCGCGGGCAAGGCATCCGGGCTGCCCGTGGCACAGCTTCTGGGCGGCATGTACCGCACCGAGATCCCCGCCTACATCTCCGGCCTGCCCGAACCCACCGACGAGGGCCGCGCCCGGCTCGCCGCCGACTGGGCCGCGCAGGGAGCGACCACGGTCAAACTGGCCCTCGGCAAGGGTATCGACGCGGACCTCGCCACGTACGACGCCGTGGCAGCCGCGGCCCCCGGGGTACGCATCGCCGTCGACGCGCACTGGGTCTACAGCCTGCCGGAGGCTCTGGAACTCGGACGCGAACTCGACCGCCGGCGCGCCCTGTTCTTCGAGGCCCCCATGGCGCCCGAGGACATCGCGGGCCATCGCGAGCTGGCCTCCAGGATCGTCACCCCGATCGCGGTCGGTGAAGCCCTGCGCAATCGCTACGAGTTCCGCGACTGGCTCGACCACCGCGCCACGGGTCTGGCCCAGCCGGACGTCGCGCGCACGGGCATCACGGAAGCCATGACGATCGCCACGCTCGCCGACGCCCGCCATGTCCCGGTGGCCTGCCATCACTCCGTGGGCCTCGGCGTCGCCCTCGCCGCGGGCCTGCATGTCTCGGCCGCGGTCGCCGACTGCCCCTTCTTCGAGTTCCAGCCGACGACACTGCCGTTCGCGCAACGCATCCTGCGCACTCCGATCACCGCGGGCCCGACCGGGTTCACCCTTCCGGAGGGGCCGGGGCTGGGCCTCGACATCGACCAGGACATCATCGACGACCTCACTCAGGGAGGCTGACCATGGCGCGTACCCGTACCGCGCTCGGACTTGTGCCGATTCTCGCCACGCCGTTCACCGACGCCGGCGAGCTGGATCTGCCCTCCCTGCGGTCGCTCGTGGAGTTCCAGCTCGCCTCCGGTGTGGACGGTGTGGCGGTCTTCGGCATGGCGAGCGAGGGCTTCGCACTGACCGCCGAGGAACGGGCCGTCATCCTGCGCGAGGTCAGGCACGTGGTGGGAGACAGCCTGCCGATCGTCGCCGGTGTCAACGGCACCAGCACGGTGGTCGCCGTCGAGCAGGCACGGCAGGCCGCAGCCCAGGGCGCCGACCAGCTCATGGTCCTGCCCCCGTTCCTCGCCAAGCCGAACCAGCAGCAACTCCTCGACTTCTTCGGGGACGTGGCCCGGGCGACCGATGCGACGGTCATGGTGCAGGACGCGCCCGGAGTCACCGGCGTCCCGATCGACGTGAACACCCTCGCCGCGCTGGGCCGCCTCCCCGGCATCACCTCCGTGAAGGTGGAGGCGCCCCCGACCCCCGTGAAGGTGGCGGCGGTGACCGGCACCGCCGGCGATCTCGCCGTCCTCGGCGGCCTGAACGCCGCCTCCTTGATGGAGGAGTACGACAACGGGAGCGTCGGCACCATGCCCGCCTGCGAGTTCGCCGATCTGCTCCGCGGCATCCTCGACGACATGGCCGCGGGCCGGCGCGCCGAGGCGCGTGGCGCGTTCGGACGTCTCCTTCCGCTGATCCACCTCGGCATGCGTCCGGGCCAGGCCTGGGCGGTCCACAAGGAGGTGCTGCGCAGGCGCGGGATCATCGCCTCGGGCCGGGTCCGGCTGCCCGCCCAGGAGCTCGAGCCGGTCACGTCCCGGGCCCTGGACGAGATTCTGGCCGAACTGCGGCTGCCCGCCGGACAGCAGGTTCTGGCGTGAGCCGCGCCGTGCTGCTGATCGGCAGCTCCTCACCGATCGGGCAGGCGATCGCCGGTGCCTTCGCGGAGGCGGGTGACAGGGTCGTCGGGGTCTCTCTGGAGGGCGACGCCGGTCCGCATCTGGTGGAGGGCCTCGCCCTCGACGCCGGCACCGAGGAGGGCGGCGACGCGGCCGTGCGCCGTACCGTCGAGCGACTCGGCGGTCTCGACGTCCTGGTGCTCGCCGCCGCCGTCATGGCCCCGGCGCCGGCACACGCCATGAGCGCCGGGGACTGGCATCACGGCATCACCAACACCCTGCACACCGCGTTCTTTCCGGCTCGGGCGGCGCTGGCCGTGCTGCCCCGCGGGGGCAGCATCGTCGCCGTGACATCCGTCAACGCCACGCTGGCCGCTCCCTGGCTCCCCGCCTACGCCGCGGCCAAGGCCGGGGTGGAGGGGCTGGTGCGGCAACTGGCCCTGGACTACGGCCCTCGCGGCATCCGCGTCAACGCCGTCGCCCCGGGAATCATCGACAACGACGACCTGCCGAACGTCACCGAGGGGTACCCACTGGGCCGGGTGGGCCGCCCCGCCGATGTCGCCGGGGCCGTCCTCTACCTCGCGGCTGCGGACTTCGTCACCGGGAGCGTCCTGCCGGTTGACGGCGGCCTGTCCATCGCCTCTCCCGCCGCGTTCCTCCGGCCCGACCTGCGCGACAGGCTCTTCGGCAAGTAGGGCGGACCGGCACATCACGTGCGGAGCGCGGACCCGTCGGCATGGGGTGTGCCCCGACGGGTCCGCGGGTGGGAGCGGCTACGCGGGCCGTTCCCGTGGGACACGTGCACGAGGCGCGGGCGGGCCGTGCACCCCTGCGTCGACGGCGTACGTCCAGCCGGACGAGGCCTCGCCGTCAACCGTGGCGGTACAGATCACCAGCAGGGAGCCGAGCAGCGCACAGGCGGTCGGCCGGGAGCACGGCATCGTGACGCGCCGCAGCACCTGTCCCCGCGGGCTCAGGCGGACGACGGCTCCGGCGTCCCACAAAGCCACCCACAGACAGCCCTCCTCGTCGACCGTCATCCCGTCCGGCACTCCGGCCGGAACGCCGAGCGGCGGGCCGGCCGGTACGAGGACGCCCTCGGTCGCCGTGCGCAGGCGGTGGATCAACCGGTGCCCGCTGTCCACCACGTAGGTGGTCGCGCCGTCGGGGCTCCAGCCGATGCCGTTGGCCGCGAGCATTCCGTCCCGGGCGACACGGCCGTGCAGGAACCCGCTGTCCCCGTCCAGGACATGGAGCCGGCCCCATGGCTCCAGCGGGCGGGGGACGCTCATCGAGCCCACCCAGAAGCGCCCCTCGGTGTCCACGGCACCGTCGTTGAGGCGGGCCCGGTCCGCGGCGGGCTCCAGCGTGACCAGCGGGGTGAGCGGCTCGTCCCCGTGCGAGCGCAGCACCGTCCCACCCGCGGCGAGCAGCCAGCCGCCGTCCTCGGTGCGCACCGCACAGCCCAGCGGACCGTGCACTACCGCCAAGGGTTCGGGCTCCGGTTCCCAGGTGTCCGCAAAGGCATCCGGCGACACGTGGGCGAGCCAGAGGCATCCGGCGACCAGGTCGACCCAGCTCAAGGTGCGTGTCACCGCGTCGAAGCGGGGCGCCTCCCCCAGCTCGGCCCGTGGGAACGGCGTGCGCACGATCTCGGTGTTCAGAGCGGTGACTCCCGGGCTACGGCAGCGGAACGCGCGGCTGGGGTGCCCGGGCCATGGTGAAGCCCAGAGCGACCGAGACCTCGTCGGCGGCCTCGATCACCATCAGCGCGAGTTCGCGTCGGCGCGCCGGATCGTCGAGTTCTGACAGCGGCCCGCTGACCGAGAGGGCCGCCACGACCTCCCCGCTGCGCCCGCGGATCGGAGCGGCCACACAGGCCCGCCCGAAGGCCAGCTCCTCGATCTCCGTGGCGTAACCGCGACTGCGGATCTCGGACAGCGCGCTCTCCATGGACGAGAGCTCGGTGAGGGTGTGCGGGGTGTACGCGACGGCGAGGCCCTTGGCGTAGTAGTCGCGCACGTGGTCGGGGGCCTGCGCCGACAGCAGTGTCTTGCCCATGCCGGTGGCGTGCAGCGGTGCGGTTCGTCCGGCCATGGTGAACGACTTGGGGGACTTCGCGCCCTCGAAGTTACCGAGGTAGAACAGCTGGTCGCCGCGGAGCTCGGCGAGGTTCGCCCCGAGGTCGGCGACATGGGCGAGGTTCTGCGCGATCTGGCGTGCGGCGCGGAAGACCGGCGAGCTGTTGAGCGCCACCGAGCCCAGGGTCACGGCGGTCGGACCCAGGCGGTACAGACCGGTCCGGGTGTCCTGCACGAGGAAACCCATGCGGTCGAGTGACGACACCATCCGCGACACTGTCGACTGTCCCAGGCCCGTCTGGGCACAGAGCTCGGAGATACGCAGCTCGCTGTGCTCGTCGGTGAAGCACGTGAGCAGTGACATGGCGCGCTCGACCGCCTGCGTGCCGGCGCCGGATTCGGCTGCCATGGTCCTCCTGTCCGAGGGAGAGAGCCGACTGTGTCATCGGCCATCCGCGTTGTGGGTTACGGTTTCACACTAACGTGCACCGCCCCTCATCGGTGAAGGGCGAGCTACGTGCGTCACCCCTGCTCGAGAGCGGTGTCCACCTTCTTCCGCAGTGCGTTGAGCCCGCTCTGCACACCCACCTGACCTGCCAGGATGGAAGCGACACCCTCACCGATCGTGGTGTCGATCTGGGCGGCGGTGGACAGCTTGTCCCAGGCGCCCGGACGGGAGTTCTCGGCGATCACACCGGCGAAGTCCTTCTGGAAGCTGTCCTTCTGGAGCTTCTCGATGCGGTCGGCGACCTTTCTGTCCGCCGGGGCCAGCGCGGACTGCTCGTACAGCGCGGTCGCCGCGCCGAGGTCCCCGGCCACGTGGGAGATGAAGTCCTTGCTGGTCTTCTCGCCCTTCCCGGCGCTGCAGAACAGGCCCGTGCCCCAGTAGCGGTTGTACGAGTGGCCGCCCTTGACGGCCGGCCGCTGTACGGGCCGGATCGCGGCCTGCAGGGCCTTGGAGCCGCCGTTGGACTTCAGGAACGTGTTGGCCAGCGGAGCGTCGTCGTACATGACGGCCTGCCCGCGTGCGAACAGGATGCGCGCGTCGGTACGCGCGACGCCCGCCTTGGTCAGCCCGGCGTCCTGGAGGTCCTTGTACCAGGTGACGGCCGCGACGCTCTCGGAGTCACCGATGGTGCACTTCAGGTCCTCGGTGACGACCTCGCTGCCCCAGCCCCACATCCAGTGCACGGCGTCCTTGAGGTCGGGATTCTTGGTGACCGCCGCATAGGGGATGAGGTCGCCGTCCTGGCGCTTGATCTTCTCCAGGACGGCGGCGAAGTCCTCGACGCTCATACCGTCCGTGAGGCCGACCTCGTCGGCGATCCGGCCGTCGCAGACCAGCCCGATGCCGGAGGCGGTCAAGGGCAGCATGTACAGCTTGCCGTCGACACGGAGCCCGTCGAGGATGCGCTCCGGCAGAGCCCTCCCCTTGGCCAGGTCGGAGACGTCGGCCAGGATGCCCATGGGGGCCAGCAGTTGCCAGGGTCCCTGGGCCACGCCCTGGAAGTCACCCGCCTTCGCGGCCAGCGCCAGCTGGGTGGCGGCCTGGTCGTAGGGGTAGACGACAGGCTTCACCGACTTGCCGGTCTTCTTCTCCCAGCCGGCAATGATCGACTGCCATGCGGCCTTCTGGGCGTTGTCGCCGAGTGCGTTGCCGTAGAACTTGAGCGTGTCGACGTCGGAGGCGGCGCCGTTGGCCGCGCTGCTGCCGGGGGTGGAGGTCGAGCAGCCCGTCAGGGCGAACGCTCCGGTGAGGCCGAGCGCGCCGAGGCCCGCGAGGAGTCCGCGCCGGGAGACGGGCTGTCCAGGGACGTTCAACTGGGACATGGTGGCTCCGTGTTGTCCGTGAGGTGAGGTGAAGGGGGGCTCAGCCCTTGACCGCTCCGGCAGCCAGGCCGGAGACGAAGTAGCGCTGAAGCGCGATGAAGATCAGTGCGAGCGGGAGCGAGGTGATCACCGACGCCGCCATCAGTGCGGGCCAGTCGCCGGATCCCTCGTGGATGAAGGCCGACGTCATGCCCACGGGAAGGGTCTGCTTGTCCGGGCCGGCCAGGGTCAGGGCGAAGAGCAGATCGCTCCAGCCGCGCATGAAGGCGAACATCGCCGCGGTGACCAGGCCCGGTGTGATGAGGGGGAAGACGATCCGGAACAGGATCGCCATGTTGGACAGTCCGTCCACCTTTGCCGCCTCGATGATCTCGTCCGGCAGCCCGTCGATGATGCCCTTGAGCAGGAAGACGGTGAGCGGCAGCGTGAACGTCGTGAACGCGAGGATGACGGCCGTGTACGTGTAGAGCAGGCCGGTTGCGCTGAACATCAGATACAGCGTGACCAGCAGGAGTGCTCCCGGGACCAACTGCCCGACCAGGAACATGACCATGAACAGGTTGCGGCCCCGATAGCGGAACTTCGACAGCGAGTAGGCCGTCAGGCCGGACACCAGGACGGACACCATCGCGGTCCCGGCCGAGACGATGACCGAGTTGCCGAGAGCGGCCAGCAGCTTGGTGTCGTCGAAGAACGCGCCGAAGTTCTCCAGTGTGGGATGAAACGGGAAGAAGGGCCGGTCCGCCGAGAAGACGTCCTCGCGGTGCATGAAGGCGGTGGCGACCAGCCAGTACACGGGCAGCAGCCCGAACAGCGCGAGTATCAGGAGCCCCAGCTTGCCGGGGCCGCTGAGCGTCGGCCGGGTGATGCCCTCGCCCACGTGGCGGGACCGACGGCTGGGCTGCAGGAATGACAGGGCGCTCACCGTCGCGCCTCCAGTTTCTTGTTCAGCAGGAAGTACGCGGCGCACACCAGAGACAGGGCCATCAGCCACAGCACACCCATGGCGGCCGCGCGGCCCAGGGAGAATTCGACGAACGCGTACTGATAGAGGCTGACCGCCAGGGTCATGGTCGAGGTGCCGGGGCCGCCGCCCGTCATGACGAAGATCATGTCGAAGGACCCGAAGTTGTAGATGAACTCCAGCATGGTCACCAGGGCGACCGGGCCCATCAGATGCGGCACTGACACGTGCCAGAAGCGCTGGGAGCGCGAGGCGCCGTCGATGGCCGCCGCCTCCAGCTGCTCACGCGGCAGGGTCTGCAGGACGGCGAGGACGACCACCATCACCCAAGGGAAGGTGTTCCAGGTCTTGGCGACGATCACGGCCGCCATGGCCGTCGCGGGCTCGCCGAGGAAGTCGGCCTGCGGCAGACCCAGTTGCGACAGGGAGTGGTTGATGACGCCGTAGCTGTCGTTGAAGATCCACGCCCACAGGAATGACACGACCACCCCCGGCAGCAGCCACGGGAGCATCAGCATCCCCCGCAGCACGGCACGCCCTTTGAGACGGGCGTTGAGCAGGAGCGCGAGCGCCACGCCGACCAGCAGAGGCAAGACCGTCGCGAACACGGAGAACACGAGCGTGGTTCCGAGGCGGTCTACGAACTCCGGCCAGACCTCGACGTAGTTGCGCAGGCCGGCGAACGAACGGTCGGGGCGCACCAGGGACTGCTCGTACAGGCTCGCCACCAGGGGGTACACCGCCACGACGAGGAAAAGCGCCACTCCGGGAGCCGCGAGCATGAATCCGAAGGTGCGGTCGCGCCCGGCGAGCGAGCTTCGCTGTCCGGACCGCCGCGAGGGTCGGGCCGCGGACTCCCGCACCGGTGGGGGTTCAGTGGTAATCGCCATGTCAACTCCTTGCGATGCGACGGCAGGACCGTATCGCAGAAGAGTTATCTAGTAAATGGATGGCAACTTCACAATCTGGGTTCGCAATATGCGTGGTGTGAGGGGGCCCGATGCCACGCATCCCGGACCTGCACCGCGCTGTGCCGCGGCGCCACGGGCCGGTTCCGAGCCACTCGACCCCCTGCGCGCCGGTGAAACGGCCACTCCCGCACGATGGTTGAGCGGTCGCCGAGGACGAAACACAGTGCTCATGCCCAATGAGCGATTGACACCCGCCGAGGGTGCGGTGCGGGCCTGCTGACGGATCCGGCGTCCGCGCATTGCCCTATCGCCCCATTGCCCCCTGGCAGTGATACGTATAACGTCGAAGTCTCCGCGAGGACGCTGAAGGGAGGGATGTGCCGTGACGACAGTCGCCGTGTCCCTATGCGTGCCCGCTCCTCGGGCGGTGCGCCGCCTGCCTGTCTTCGGTGACCACTGCTACCGCTGCGACTTCTACGGCTAGCCACCGGCCGCGGTGCGCTCGTCCCGTGCCCCTTCGGGCCCTGCCTGCGCTCCGCACTCGCTGCCACCCCGCGCTCAGCCGCGCAGCACGTCACCACCGCGCCCGGACGCCACCACGCCGGGCCCGCGAGTCACGACTTCAGGAGTGGACATGTCCTCACCCTCCCCGGCACCCGCACGCGCACTTCCGGCCCTCGGTCATGACGGCACCGACTGGGCCCTGCGGTACATGCCGCTGCTCGCCTCCACCGTCCGGCGTCACACGGCCGCCCTTGCCGGCAGGCGCATCGCGATGTGCCTGCACATCGAGCCCAAGACCGCCGCCCTGGTCGCCCTGCTCACCGAGGCCGGGGCCGAGGTGACGCTCACCGGGTCGCCCGGCACGACCCAGGACGACACCGCCGACGCGTTGCGTGCCGCCGGCGTCACGGTCCACGGCCGGCGTTGCGACGATCTCGCGGATCACCGCCGCAACATCGAACGGGTCCTCGCCTGCGAGCCGCACCTGCTGCTCGACAACGGCGGCGACCTCACCATTGCCGCGGTCGCGGACGGTGGCCGTGGCGGACTGCCGCATCTGATCGGTGGCACCGAGGAGACCACGACCGGCGGGCTGCGGATCCGCGCGCTCGGCACTCCGCCGCCGTTCCCCGTGGTCGTCATCAACGACAGCAGGCTGAAACTGCTCGTCGAGAACGAGTACGGCGTGGGCCACAGCATCGTCCAGGGGTTCATGAACGCCACCAACCTGATGCTGCCCGGCGTGCGGGCCACCGTGGTCGGCGCCGGGCCGTGCGGCATCGGTGTCGCCGACACCCTGGCCCGGCTCGGCGCCCGGGTCGGCGTGGCGGAACCCGACCCGTACCGCGCTCTGGAGGCGGTCATGCGTGGTCACGAAGTCGGTGAGCTCGTCGACCTCCTGCCCCGCACGCAGTTGCTCTTCCTGGCCACCGGTCGTCCCGGAGTCGTCGGCGCCGAGGAGCTCGACGCCCTGGCGGGCGGCGCGGTCGTCGCGGGCGTGGGCCATATGCCCTGGGAGTTGGACGAGGACGCGCTCGCCGCTCGCACCGTCGCGGTGACCCGGTTCGGCTCGGTCGAGGACGAACGGGCCGTACACCGGCTGCGCGACGGCCGGGAGATCACCGTCCTGGCCGGGAGCCGGATGATCAACCTGACCGCGGCCAAGGGCAATCCCATCCAGGCGATGGACCTCGGACTCACCCTCCAGGCCCGCAGCCTGGCCGCCGTCGCCACGCTCCCCCTCGAAGCCGGGGCACAGCCTCTCCCGCCGGAGGTCGACAGGGAGATCGCCGCGGACTTCCTCGCCCACCTCACCGCCTGACGGGTGCGCGGACGACCGTCCGTATCGGCCGTGCTCCTCCCTGCCGCCGCTGTGTACGCATCCCTTGCACTTCCTGAACCTCCTGTGTCCCTTCCACCTCTTGCATCCACATCTCGAAGAGGAAGCAGCTCATGACCTCTCCCACCGCCATCAGCAGGGGCCGCCGCGTCGAGGATCTGCGTCTCGGCTTCATCGGCCACGGCCGTCACGCCCGGGCCAACCTGTATCCCGCACTAGGGCTCGCGGGGGCCCGTCCGACCAGCATCGCGACCCGCCACGAGGACGCCGCGCAGGCCGCGGCCACCCTGCACGGCGCGCGTCACGGCCATGGCGACCACCGGCGGATGCTCGCCCAGGACGCACTGGACGCGGTGTTCGTCAGCGTCGCCCCCGAGGACCAGGCCGCCGTCACCGAGGACTGCCTCAGGGCCGGAGCGCATGTCTTCGTGGAGAAGCCCCTCGGTCTGGACGAGGCCGACGCCCGCCGGGTCGCCGCGACCGCGGATCGGTACGGCCGGCACGTCATGGTCGGCTTCATGAAGCGTCACGCTCCGCTCTACCGCCGGCTGGCCGAACTGGCCGCCGACGAGGAGCAGTTCGGGCGGGTGGTGTCGTTCCACGGGTTCTTCGCGTTCGCGCCCTGGACGGACACCCTGCGCGACGACACCTACCTCAAGTTCGGCGCCGTCCACATCCTGGATCTGGTCCGCGGGCTGTTCGGAGAGGTCGCCGAGGTCACGGGGTTCCGCAACTCCCGTGACGCAGACATCAGCATGGCTCTGACCCTGCGCTGCGCGAACGGCGTGGTCGGCAATCTGACGCTCGCGGGCGTACCCGCGTGGAGTCGCGAGCAGGAGGAGCTCACGGTCACAGGTACGCGGGGCTTCGTCCGCGCCGACAACCTCACCGCCCTGGTGCACCGGCAGGTCCCCGGCGCCGTCGAGGGGCCGGCGCCGGCCGAGGCCTGGCAGGGGCTCACCGAGCAGACGGTCCTGACCCACTCGGTCAACTCTCCTGCCTCCGGGGGGAGTCAGGACCTGTACCTGCGCGGTTTCGCGGGCGAGGTGCGCCACTTCCTGGACGCCGTCCGCCTGGGCACCGTGCCCGTCTGCTCCGCACGGGACAACGTCGCCACCATGGCCCTGTGCGACGCGGTCCTGGACCTCCCCCACGTCTGAGCTCCGGGCACGGGAACTGTCGCACCTTTCCCTGCGCCCGGCTCCTCAAGTTGCCGGGCGCACGGAAGCGGGCTCACAGGGGGACAGACCGTTGCTCCGCCAGGTGGTCACTGATCGCTCGGGCCGCCCGAGGACCCGCCGGGCAGGTTCGTGGGCGAGGCCAGGACTTCCTTCCAGAAGTCGATGAGGAGTTGTTCGTACCTCATGCCGAGTTCCAGTGAGGCCCGCTGGGGGGTTCCCGGACGCATGGTCGGGGCCTCCGTCTGCTGGCGATAGGCCGTCAGAAGCCTCTCATGGGTCGCGATCTGTTCCCCGGCCAGTCTGACGATCGCCTGCGTCACGGATGCCGACTGGCTCTCACCCCGGTCATGTCCGACAGGCTGGAAATGCAGCCGCAGTACGCCCTGGTCATGGACCTCGGCGGGCGCGTCCGTCGGAGTCTCCAGCCACGTGCGCAGCTGTTTTCTTCCCGCATCGGTGATGGCCAGGGTGCGGCGGCGCCGCCCGCTGGCCTCCCGGCGCTCGATGATCAGCCCGTGTCGCGCGAGCCGCCCGGCCTCCGCGTACAACTGGGAGCGGGGGAATGACCAGAAGTTGCCGATGCTTCGTCGGATCAACTGGTCGAGCTGGTAAGGGGTGGTCGCCTCTTCCCGCTCGGCCAACAGGCCCAGAACCACGTATGCGCTGATGGGCAGATCCGCCATGACGTTCTCCCGGATACCGCGGCCAAAGCCCGGAATATTACACATTGCACCATACAGCTTGCACCGTAAGAGGAAGGTCACCTTCTCCGGAGGGGCTCACGGGCGGGATCGGTACCCGAGAACGACAGGGCGGCAGTCGTCGCGAGGACGGCCACGACGACGGACCGGCCGACGAACACGTAGGCGCCATGGATGGCTTGACGTGCCTCGCCGAGGAGCCGAGGCAGTGCGCGCACGAGGCCCCGACACCGTGGCGGCACTCACGATGCCCAGGCAGAGCCGGGAGGAAGGCCGACACGACGGTGAATCTCCATAGCCGGCCTGCTCCATGTACGTGCCTCTCGCTATGGCCTTGCGGTCAGAAGGGGTAGTGCGCCTGCTCGGTCGCCAGCGTCACCCAGCGCGTGTTGCTGAAGGCCTCGATGCCCCAGCGCCCACCGAAGCGGCCGTAGCCGGAGGAACCGAACCCGCCGAAGGGTGCCTGTGGTTCGTCGGCGACGGACTGGTCGTTGACGTGGACGATGCCGGTACGGATACGGCGCGCGACCCTGAGCCCGTGTGTTCCGTTCTCGGTGATGACGCCGCAGGTCAGACCGTGCTCGGTGTCGTTGGCCAGCGCGATCGCCTCGTCGTCCGTCGTGAAGGGCGTGATGGCGACGACCGGGCCGAACGCCTCCTCGTGGTGCAGGGCCGCTTCCTTCGGCAGGTCGGACAACACCGTGGGCGGGTACAGCGCACCGTCCGGCCGGCCGCCCCCGGTCAGCAACCGCGCGCCCTTCGCCACGGCGTCAGCGACCTGCTCCGCCACCCGCTCCGCCGCGTCCGACGAGATCAGTGGGCCGACGACCGTGGACGGGCTGGTCGGGGCACCGGAGGCAAGAGTGGCCACGCGTGCCACGAACTTCTCGGTGAACTCGTCCACAAGGTCCGCGTGCACCAGCAGCCGGTCGGCGGACATGCAGATCTGACCGGAGTTCATGAAGACCGAGAACGCCGAGGCCTGGACGGCGTAGTCGACGTCGGCGTCGTCCAGGACGAGGACCGAGTTCTTCCCGCCGAGTTCGAGCAGGGCCGGCTTGAGGTGCTGCGCGGCGAGCGTGCCGATCACCCGGCCGACGCCGGTCGACCCGGTGAAGTTCACGGCCCGCACGCGCGGATCGGCGATCAGTGTCTCGGCGACAAGAGCGGCATCGGCCCTGTCGTTGGTGACCACGTTCAGCACGCCGTCGGGCAGACCGGCCGCCTTCAGGATGTCGGCGACGAACAGGCCGCAGGCGATCGGGGCGTCCTCGCTGGGCTTGAGCACCACCGTGTTGCCCGCGGCCAGCGCGGCGGCAACTGCCCTGACCCCGAGGATGAGTGGCGCGTTCCACGGCGAGAAGGCGGCGACCACACCTACTGGCTCCCGGACCGCCAGACCGAGAGCGCCGCGCTCCTGGGCGGCGAGGACGTCTCCGCGCGGGGCGGTGATCGCGGCAGCGGCCTCGCGCAGGATGTCGGCCGCCACCGCCACGTTGAACTGAGCCCACGGGCGGGTGCCGCCCACTTCGGCAGCCATGAGTTCGGCTGCTCCCTCGCTGCGGTGTTCCGTCAGCTCCGCTGCGGTGAGGAAGATCCTGCGCCGGGCGAAGGGACTCAGCGCCGCCCACTGCGCGAACGCCGCTTCGGCCGCGTCGACGGCGGCCGTGACGTCGTCCGGCCCCGCCGCGGCGATCGTCGCGTAGACCTTCCCGGTGCACGGGCCGATGTCCTCGGTGGTCCGTCCCGACAGCGCGGGGGCCTCCGTGCCGCCGATGATGAGAGCGCGATGCAGTGACATGTGTGGTTCCTCGTTCCAATGCGCCGTCAGGTGTCTGTCGGGGAGAGTGCGATGACGTCCAGGTCGCGGGGGACGACGAGCCTGCCGTCGAAGGTCTCGGAGGCCTGGCACCAGTCCCTTGTCGTCACCGTCGCCCGGGACCAGACGATGGAGAGCCAGGATTTTGGCTTTCGCGGCCGTGGCGGTCTCGACCAGCTGCCGCGGCGTGGTGTGCGCCCGCCGGTGGTGCTCCATCGGGGCGTCCCACACCTCGGGGTTGGGCATCGGATCCCGCACCGTCGCCGTGAAGTCCAGGTCGATCGCCTCGTGCAGCAGCGATCCTTGCCACGGGCCGGTCGCACGAGGTTGTCGCACGGCGCGGTGTCCCCCGAGACCGACACGGAACCTTCCGGCGTGGTGAAGGGGAACGCGTAGGCGGGAGCCGTGGGAGGGTGGGCGACCAGCGTCGCGGTAGCGGTCACCAGGTCGTCCCAGTAGACCTCGAAAGGCTCCATCGGCGGGGTGACGTCCGCGTCGGGATCGAACGGCCGGCCCCAGGGCTCGGCGGTGAACCAGAGCCGGACCTCACGCAGGACTTCCATCGGACGCAGGGCCTTTCCGTCGAACGGCACGTCAGGGGCTGTGCGGCTCAGAGCGCCGCCGCCAGTTCCGTGCCTCGTCGGATGGCGCGCTTGGCGTCGAGTTCGGCCGCTGTCTCGGCACCTCCGATGACATGGACGGCCTGCCCGGCAGCGCGCAGTTCGTCGAGGAGTTCGCGGTTGGGGTCCTGGCCGGTGCAGAGCACGACGGTGTCGACGGGGATGACGCGTGTCTCGCCGTCCACGGTGATGTGCAAGCCCTCGTCGTCGATGCGCTCGTAGGTCGCCCCGGCCACCATGGTGACTCCGCGTCGCCGCAGTTCCGTGCGGTGGATCCACCCGGTGGTGGTGCCCAGACCGGCGCCGACCTTCGTGGTCTTGCGCTGCAGGAGGTGAACCGTCCGGGGCGCGGTGGGGTGGGCGGGTTCCCGAAGGCCGCCGCCGAAGCGGTAGTCGGTGTCGACGCCCCAGTGCGCGAAGTAGACCTCGGGCCGCAGGCTCGCCCGGTCTCCCGGGTCGGTGAGGTAGCCCGCGACGTCGAAGCCGATGCCGCCGGCTCCGATGATCGCCACCCGCTGTCCGACGGGGACGTCGTCGCGCAGGACGTCCAGGTAGCTGACGACCTCCGGCCGGTCGACGCCCGGAATCGAAGCAGTGCGGGGCGTGATGCCGGTCGCGAGGACGACCTCGTCATACGAGCCGTCGACGAGGGTCTCGGCAGTGACCCGGGTGCGCAGGCGCACGTCCACCCCCGTCGCCTCCAACTGCACGCGGAAATAGCGGAGGGTCTCGTCGAACTCCTCTTTGCCCGGGACGCGCCGGGCGATGTTCAGCTGTCCGCCGATCGCCTCGCCGGCCTCGAACAGCGTGACGCTGTGCCCCCGTTCGGCGGCCGACAGGGAGAAGGCGAGCCCTGCGGGACCGGCCCCCACCACCGCCAGTCGCTTGCGCCTGCGGGTCGGGGACAGCACCAGTTCCGTCTCGCGGCCGGCACGCGGATTCACCAGGCAGGAGGTGACCCCTCCGCTGAACGTGTGGTCGAGACATGCCTGGTTGCAGGCGATGCAGGTGTTGATGGTCTCGGCGCGCCCGGAGCGGGCCTTGCTGACGAAGTCGGGGTCCGCGAGGAAGGGGCGGGCCATCGAGACCATGTCCGCGTGCCCTTCGGCCAGGACCCGCTCGGCCACGTCCGGCGTGTTGATGCGGTTGCTCGTCACCAGGGGCACGGTGACGGCTTCCATGAGCCTGCGGGTGACCCAGGTGAACGCCGCGCGCGGCACGGATGTCGCGATGGTCGGCACGCGCGCCTCGTGCCATCCGATCCCGGTGTTGATGATCGTGGCACCGGCCGCTTCCACGGCCTTGGCCAGCGCGATGACTCCGTCCAGGGTGCTGCCTCCGGGCACCAGGTCGAGCATCGACAGCCGGTAGACGAGGATGAAGTCGGGGCCGACGCGCTCGCGCACCCGGCGGACGATCTCCAGGGGGAAACGCGTGCGATTCTCGGGAGAGCCGCCCCAGCGGTCGGTGCGGTGGTTGGTCACGGGCGCGATGAACTCGTTGATCAAGTAGCCCTCGGAGCCCATGATTTCCACGCCGTCGTAGCCCGCGGCCCGGGCGAGTCCGGCGGCCTCGACGAAGCTCTCGATCGTCTCCTCCACCTCGTCGTCGGTCAGCGCGTGCGGCACGTATGGGCTGATCGGCGCCTGGATCGCACTGGGTGCGACCAGTTCGGGGTGGTGGGCGTACCGGCCGACGTGGAGCAGCTGGACGGCCACCCGGCCGCCCTCGCGGTGTACGGCTTCGGTGATCAGGGCGTGCTGCTCGACCTCTGCGACGGTCGTCAGTTTCGCCCCGTCCATGCGGGCGGAGCCGCGCTGTTCGGGCGCGATTCCGCCGGTGACGATGAGCCCGACGCCGCCCCTGGCCCGTTCCGCGTAGAAGGCGGCCATGCGCTCGAAGCCGTGCTCGGCCTCCTCCAGGCCGAGGTGCATCGAGCCCATGAGCACACGGTTCGGCAGCGTGGTGAAGCCAAGGTCGAGCGGGCACAGCAGATGGGGATAGGCGTTCATCAGGAATGGCTCCTTCGTCGAGCTCCGTGCCCTCAGTTGTAGAGCGGATCCCGCGTTTATGCAACAAGTTGCAAAAGACGAGGGACCGATGGGCCACCCGACCTCCGGCTCCAGACGGTCTCGATCTCAGCATTCCAGGCCGAACCATCGCGGTTCTAACGTGGGGAGGGTTATAGAAAGGGGAGAACCGTGACGGAAACGCAAACGGAAAACCACTACCTCAGCGGCAACTTCGCACCCCTCGCCGAGGAAGTGCAGGCGTCGGATCTGCCTATTACGGGTGCACTGCCCAAAGAGCTGAACGGGCGCTATATGCGGATCGGCCCGAACCCTCGGGGCGACATCGATCCGGCCATGTACCACTGGTTCCTGGGGGACGGCATGGTGCACGGAATTCGTCTGCGCGACGGAAAGGCGGAATGGTACCGAAGCCGGTTCGTCGACAGTGAAGGGTTCAGCCCCAACACCAATGTCCTCGCGCACAGCGGCCGTATTCTCGCCCTGCGGGAAATGGGAACGCCGTGCGTGGAGCTCACGCCCGAACTCGACGGTATGACCGTGTGGGACTTCGAGGGTGAGTTCCGGCGGGGGTCCACGGCGCACCCGAAGACCGACCCGGTGACCGGCGACCTGCACGCCATCAACACGGCCATCGGCGAGACCGGTTGCATGACCCGTTACGTCGTCATCGACCGCGCCGGAACGACCAGGCACAGCACCGAGATCCACGTCGAGGACATGCCGCTGATCCATGACATGGCGCTGACGGAGACCCGCGTCGTCGTGCTGGACCTGCCGGTCACGCTCGGAGCGGGACTCCGCCGCGTGAACGAGGGGCTACCGGTGACACAGGGCCTCATGACCTGGGACGATCAGCACCCGGCACGGGTGGGGATCATGCCGATCCGGGGGGCGGCACAGGAGATCACCTGGGTCGAGGTCCCCCAGTGCTACGTCTTCCACGTGCTGAACGCCTACGACAACGCCGACGGCTCCCTCACCCTGGACGTCGTGCGCTACGACGAGAACTTCCAGCAGGACCTGTACGGGCCGGGCGGCACGGTGCCGATCCTCGTGCGCTGGACGGTCAACCCGGCCACGGGGAACGTCAACGAGCAGGTGATGGGCGACTGGAGCGTGGAGTTCCCGCGCATCGACCCCAAGCTGGTCGGCCGCCCGCACCGCTACGGCTACTTCGCCGGTGTCGGCGCCCACGGCATCGAGGTCTCGCCCGAGGACGTGAAGCGCGCCCAGTCGATGGGCGGGTTCGAGGTGGGGCCCCTCGTGAAGGTCGACACCGTGGCCGGCAGCAGCGTGCGGTACGACTTCGGTCCGGGCCGGGTCACCGGCGAGCCCGCATTCATCACGCGTCCGAACGCCGAGAGCGAGGACGACGGCTGGATCATGTCTGTCGTCCACGACGCGAACACCGATCGGGGAGAACTCGTGATCCTCGACGCGGCGGACATCGCCGCCGGTCCTGTCGCGCGCGTTCACCTTCCCACCAGGGTTCCGTTCGGCTTCCACGGCAACTGGATCTCCGACACACAGCTCGCCTGAACACCGGTGCGTGGCTGCAGGGCACGTGCCTTGCAGCCGTCATCCGTCCGTGCGGCCGGCTCCGGCCGTCGGGGCGCGGGACCCGGCCGGCAACGTCCGGAAAGGCTCAGCCGCCGTGCTCCGCGCGGATCCGCTGCTTCAGCAGTTTCCCGCTCGCGTTGCGCGGAAGCTCGTCCACCAGGATGAGGCTCTTGGGGACCTTGTACCGCGCCAGCACATCGCGGAGCCGGGCGAGCAGTTCATCGGGGTCCGGCCTGATGCCGGCGTCGGGAACGACGACCGCGCGCCCGACCTCGCCCCACTTCTCGTCGGGTACCCCGATGACCGCGCACTCCGCGACGCCGGAGAGGTGAAGGAGGGCGTCCTCCACCTCGGCGGGGTACACGTTCTCGCCCCCCGAGATGTACATGTCCTTGATCCGGTCGGCGATGGTGATGTACCCGTCGGTGTCCATCCGGGCGGCGTCCCCACTGCGGAACCAGTCGCCGGTGAAGGCGGCGGCGGTGGCCTCGGGAAGCCCCCAGTAGCCCGGGCTGACCTGCGGTCCGCCGATCACCACCTCACCCGTCGCCCCCGGTTCGATGTCGGCCCCGTCGTTCCCCACGACGCGCACGTCGCTGAAGAAGACCGGCACTCCGGCCGAGCCGGCCTTGGTGACCGAGTACTCGGCGCCCACGCCGAGCGCCGCGGGCCCCACCTCGGTCATGCCGTAGCCCTGGAGGAACTTCAGACCGCGCTGCTGGTAGAGGGAGATCAAAGAGGTGGGCACCGGCGCTCCGCCGCAGGTGAGCAGGTGCAGACTGCTCAGGTCCGCCTCCGGCCAGCCGGGCTGACGTGCCATCAGGTCGTACATGGTGGGCACGCCGAACGTGAACGTGATCCGGTGACGTTCGATGTACGCGAGGACCTTGGCGGGGTCGAAGCCTCCGAGGATGTGGCAGGTGCCGCCCTTGAGGAAGACCGGCAGCGCCAGGAGGTTGAGGCTCGCGGTGTGGAAGAGCGGCGCGGAGATGAGCCCGCGTTCGGCCGACGTGATGTCGTTGTCGACGAGGACGTTGACGGCGTTCCATGTGATGTTGCCGTGGGTGAGCATGGCGCCCTTGGGCCGACCGGTGGTCCCCGAGGTGTACATGAGCATGCAGACGTCCGCGGACGTCACCGGCTCGTCGATGGGCTCGGTGTCGGCGGCGGCCAGGCGGGACTCGTAGTCGGCGCCGACCTCGATGGTCAACCGGGCCGTCACGTCGACCAGTTCGGCGCAGCTGGGGGCGCAGATCAGCGCCGTGGCGTCGCAGTCCTGCAGCTGGTAGGCGATCTCCGGCCCGGCGAGGCGGGTGTTGAGGGGGATGAAGATCGCGCCGAGCATCCCGGCGGCGAAGAGCGTTTCGAGAAGGGTCGGGTGGTTGGGGCCGAGGTAGGCGACACGGTCGTCGCGACCGATGCCGGCCGAGCGCAGTGCGTGAGCCAGACGCGTGGTCCGCTCGGCGAACTCCGCGTAGCCGACGCTGCGTCCCTCGAAGACGAATGCGCTCCTGTCAGGGGTTTTTCGAGCCCGCCGGGCAGGCCAGGAGCCTATTCCCTCGTTGCGCATGGGCGGGTGCCTCTCTCCACGGGGCCCGGAGTCGGGCCGTGTCCGACGTGAGGATCTTGGGGGTGACCTTCGGCGCGGTGCCGTCAGTCGCTCTCGTTCCACAGCGCGTCGATCAGCGCGGCGCAGCGGTCGCCGACCCCCGTCAGGTCGGTGGCGAGGCGGTTGGGGCTGTAGCTGAAGGAGAGACGTGCTTCGGGGTCCGCGACACCGAGGGCTCCGCCAAGCCCCGGGTGGCCGAAGGCCTTCGGGTTGGGCCACGGGTATCCCGAGTCGGAGGGGAGCGGGAAGCCGCATCCGTACCGCGGGTGCGTCCCCAGCGACGGGCAGACATTGGCCCAGCTCTCGGTCCTGGCCACCTCGACCAGCTCACGGGACATCAGGCGGACCCCGTCGAGTTCTCCGAAGCCTGCGAGCGCGGCGTACACGCGGGCCACCGCCCGGGCGTTGCCCTGGCCGTTGGATGACGGGAACCGGGCCATCAGGTAGTCCGGGTCGTTGTTCGGGTCCATCGTGGCCGGGCGGGGGCGAACGCGCCAACTGCGGTTCATGTTGGTGCCGGGAGTCAGCATCTGGTTGATCATCTCGACGTCGGGAGCGGCGATGATCTTCGCGGTCCGCGCGAAGTCCGCCCGGCGGAGCCCGAAGCGGTAGTCGACCCCGAGAGGCCCGGCGACCTCGTCGTCGAAGAAGTCCTCCAGGCGGCGTCCGTCGACGCGCCGGACGAGCTCGCCGAGCAGGAAGCCCATGCTCATGGAGTGATAGCCGCCCATGGTGCCCGGCTCCCACTCGGGCTCCTGGACCTCGAAGGCACGGATCATGGTGTCCCAGTCGAAGCCCGCACCGTCGGGCGCGGCATCCGCGTAGAGGAGACCCGCCTTGCCCTGCATCAGGGTCCGCACGGTGATGTCCGCCTTGCCGCCCTGGGCGAACTCCGGCCAGTAGGCCGCGACCGGCCGGTCGAGATCCAGCTTGCCCCGGTCGGCGAGCATCAGCACACACACGGCCGCCATGCTCTTGCCGACCGACATCATGCCGACGATCGTGTCCGCGCTCCAGGCGCGTCCCGTCGCGGGATCGGCGGTCCCGCCCCACAGGTCCACGACCTTCTCTCCGTCCTGGTAGACGCAGACGGCCGCGCCGATCTCCCCGCGCTCGCGGAAGTTCTCCTCGAAGGCTTCCCGCAGCCGCGCGAATTTCGTGTCCCAAGTGCCTTGGATAGACGGGCTGGACGGGGCGGCCGCTGCTGAATGAGAAACGGCCGCGAGGTTGTGATCACTCATTTGTCGGATCTCCTTTCAACCCGATCTCGACCATACGAGCCGTACGATTGAAACCAGAACATCGAGATTCAGACCGTCTCGATCCGGATATTGCGGACGATGGTTTCCTACGCTCGCCGACTTCGCGTGGAAAATTTGACGACGCCGAGGTCGTCCGGTACGAGAAGGCGGCCACGGAAGGTCTCGGACGCCTGGTCCCAGACATCGTCGGGAACGTCGCCCGGCACGAGATGATGCAGGGCGAGGATTCCGGCCCCCCGCGGCGGTGGCGATCTCGCCGGGCTCCCTCGACATGGTGTGAGAACGCCGGTGATGCGCCATCAGAGCTTCTCGCACCGAGGGACGGGGGCCCTGGCGCTGCTCGCACGATCGCCTCCAGGTCGATGGCTTCGTGCAGCAGCAGGTCCGTGTCCCGGGCCAGGCGCACGAGGTTGTCGCACGGCGCCGTGTCCCCCGAGATCGTCACGGAGCCCTCGGCAGTGGTGAACGGGAAGGCGAACGCCGGAGCGGTCGGCGGGTGGGCCGCCAGGGTCGCGGTCACGCTGACCAGCGCGTCGCGGTGGATCTCGAAAGGGTCCATCGGCGGTGCGAAGGACTCGCCTCGATCGCCGGGTACGCCGAACTCATGAACCGCGGCACCGGCCGGATCGAGCCGATGCTCGCCTGGCGCCGCGTCCGGGCGGAGTCGGCCCGGATGACGGGCCTGGTGGAGGACCTGTTGCCGCTGGCCCGGCTGGACGAGGGCCGCCCCCTGCAGTCCGCCGAGGTGGATGTGGCGGCGCTGGTCGCGGAGGCGGTGTGGGACACGCGGGCCGCCGGGGGAGACCATGAATGGCAGCTCGAACTCCGCCTCGACGACACGCCGTTGGTCCTGGGTGACGCGGCCCGGCTGCGTCAGGTGGTGGCCGGCTTCCTGTCCAACGCACGGGCCCACACCCCGCCGGGCACGACGGTGGTCGCCTCCGTCGAGACCGGTGCCGGCCGCTGTGCGATCCGGACCCTGGACGACGGCCCGGCGAGCAGCACCCGCACCAGGCCCTCGGTCCCCGGGGTGGGGTTCTCGGGAGTGACGACGGACCGGTCGCTCGATGTGCGGAGGCGGGGCCGGCAGCGTCCCCCGGCGGCCGGGCCCGACGATGCGCAGGGGCGGCAGCCGGGGAGCCGCGCGGTCGAACTGGCTGAGGAGGAGAAGCGTCCCGAGGTCGATCATGTGGTCGGAGTGCGGGTGGGTGAGAAACACCCCGCGACGCCGGCCGGAGACAAACCAGCCCGCGCCAAATGCGTGCTCGCTCCCCCGCCGGTGTCGACCGGACAGGCGGCCTCCCCCACGACCACCGCGGTGGCGATTCCACTCCGCGGTGCGTCGCTGTCGTGGCGAGGCCACCACCGAGGGCCTCCGGCAGTCTGCGCTGACTTACGGGTGTGCGTGTCGTCCTCTTCCCGGTCCGGCGCCGCGTATTTGATCCGCAGTGCGACAGAGGGGAGTTGAGTGGGACCGGATCGGCCGGCATCAGCGGCGCGATCCGGTCCCTCGTCGCATCAGCGATCCGCGCTAGGCGCTCTTGGGGTCCGGGCCGTACTGATTGCGACCCGACGTCCCTTCGAGGACGTCGAAGACGAACAGCACGATGCCGGCGAGCGGGATCAGGCCGATCAGCAGCCACCAACCCGCGCGGTCGGTGTCGTGCAGGCGCCGGACCGAGACGGCCAGGGTCGGGATGAAGGAGAAGAGGACATAGACGATGGTCAGCCACAGTCCCCAGCCGAGGACGGCGTCGGCAACGCCGGCCACCAGGACGGCCAGGCTGTGGAACAGGACAAACATCCAGAATTCCGCGCGCCGGGCGCGGCCGGAGAATGTGGCGTACTTCTTCAGAGCAGTGAGATACCAGTTCATGAATTCTCCACGAAGGGAATGAGCGCCGGAAAAGGTGAATGCCGTGCGCGCTTCGGGGACGCCGGTTACCCGTTCCGGGCAGGGGGAATGACAAGGAAACCCCCGAGCGGATCGAACAACTGCACGCTAACAGCGGGCACTGACAGTCCGGCCGTTCATCTCTCGCCGCCCAGCATCTCACCGTGCGAAATCGGGCGATTTATCTCGGCAGTACGGGAAAACGAGAACCGTAGATCTTATACAGTCCCGGGCGGAGAACGCGCGTGAGTAATTGAAATGCGCATCGGAAGTGAGTGTTGCTGATTCCGGCGATACCGCGTGGCTTCGGCCCAGCCGAAGCCCCCGCAGGTCAGGGGCCGCTCACGGCGCAAGGTCGCACATGAACCGGGCAAGTGCGCAGCACGTTCGGGAACTTTGCGCGCGCCGGCTCAGCCGAACTGCACGGACCGCTTGGCCAGACCGTTCCAGAATCCGTCGATCACCGTCCTCTGTGTGTCCAGCGCGCCGTCCGCCTCCGCCGCACCCATGGCCACGAACAGCGGGGCGAAGTGCGCGGGTGCGCGGGTGCGCGTAGCGGCCGGCCGGGGCCTTGTCGAGGAAGTCCAGCAGTGCGTCCCAGTCGCGGGACTCCAGCGCCTGTCTGCCCCAGTCGTCGAACTCGTGGGACCAGCTGGGCACTCCCGCGTGGCGCAGGGCGGCCAGATTGTGGGTGAAGAAACCGGAGCCCACGATGAGCACCCCCTCGTCGCGCAGAGGGGCGAGCTTGCGACCGATGTCCATCAGACGCGAGGGGTCGAGGGTGGGCATGGAGATCTGCAGGACAGGGATGTCGGCGGCGGGGAACATCTCGACGAGGGGAACGTAGGCGCCGTGGTCGGGGCCGCGGTCGGGGAAGTCCTGCACCGGTGTTCCGGCGGCGCGCAGCAGCTTGCGCACGGACTCGGCCGGCTCAGGTGCGCCGGGAGCGGCGTACCGCACCCGGTAGTAGTGCTCGGGAAAGCCCGAGAAGTCGTAGACGAGCGGGACGGTTCTCACCGCGCCCAGCGCGAGCGGGGCCTCCTCCCAGTGGGCGGAGACCATGAGGATCGCCCTGGCGCGGGGCAAGGCTGTGGACCAGGCGGCGAGTTCACCGGGCCAGACGGGGTCGTCGGCGAGGGGCGGCGCGCCGTGACTGAGGAACAGGGCGGGCATGCGGTTCGGTACGACGGCCGACGCGTCCGGCGTCTCCGGCGTCTCCGGCGTCTCCGGCGTGACAGCAGACATGACTTACTCCAGGAACAAGGCGTTGGGTGGCAGCCTCCCGGGAGCGAGGAGGCTGCCACCACAGGGCCGGTCAGTCGCTGGTCAGCATGGACCGGCCACTCTTGGTGTCAGCCGCGGGGACTTCCTCCTGGAGGACGTCCCAGTGCTCGGCGAGCTTGCCGTCCTCGATGCGGAAGATGTCCACGGCCACCAGGGGCTTGGCCGCGTAACCGGTGTAACGCCCGTGGATGGCCACGTACTCACCGCCGTCGATGACGACCCCCGGCTCGTAGCGGAAGTCCTCCCCCAGGCTCGCCACGACGCCGGCGATGTGGTCACGGCCATCCACCATGTCGGGGTTGTGCTGACGGTAGTCCTCGCTCCAGTAGCGCTCGACGACGCTGGTGTCACGGTTGACGAAGAGAGCCGTCATCGCATCCAGAACAAGCCTGCCGTTGGCGGACATCTGTCGCTCCTTGCATCGGTGTTCATCGCTGGAGGTCATGCGGCACGAACCGCTCCGGGCCCGGCCGCGTCCACCATCCTCAGGGCGCCCGACACCGGCCACCATGGACTGGCATCGCAGTCGTATGGAACTTTGTGCGCAGGGGAGTTGGGGGACCGACCTCACGCCGCCCGCGGTGTCCATGGCACGTTGAGCGCCCTGGGCGCGTGGGGCGCTGCTGGAGGGCCGGCCGTTGATCCACCTGTCCAAGCTGGACCTGCACCACCACTCCCTGAGCGAGTCGGTGGCCGAGCGGGTCCGGCAGCAGCTGACGCCCCACGGTGTCCAGGTCGACCTGGGCGCGGGCATCGCGGACCGGCCCGAGGACGCGGACGAGGGCCGTCGCTGCACAGCGGTGGCGGAGTGACAGGTTCCCGGCGGCAGTCGCCCCGTCCGCTCGCGGTCGCGGGCGTGCCGGGCGACCGCCGGGTCGGGCTGTTCCTGGCCGCGCGGCGGTCCGCGGCCTGCCCCAGGCGCGTGTCGTGCCGGACCTGGACCGGCCACTAGGGGAAGTCCCCGTTCCTGTGGCGCGCCGAGCATGGTCTGGTGAGGAGCGCCGCCGAAGCGGATGAAAATAATTATCCGCACATCTACACAACCGGCCACATCATGAAATAAATTTGTGCCGCTCGGTCGGCCGGTTGTGGCCCGCCAGGCTCCAGCCGTCGTGCGTCTCAGCAGTTCTCTGGAGTTCCTATGAAGAAGTCGGGCCTCTCAGCCCTCAGGGCGCCCGCGGCCCCGCGCCGGCCCCTGCGGCGACGGCTCACGGGATGGGCGTTCGTCCTGCCGTTCACGGCGCCGTTCCTGCTCGCCGTGGTCGCCCCGATCCTCTACACCCTCGGCCTGAGCCTCTTCCGGGAGCGCCTCATCGGCGGGGTGTCCTTCGTGGGGCTCGACAACTACCAGGCCCAGCTGAGCGATCCCCGCTTCTGGTCCGCCGTCACCCGGGTCGGCCTCTACCTGCTCGTGCAGGTGCCGCTCATGATGCTCCTCGCGCTGGCCGCCGCCCTGGCGCTCGACAGCGCGAAGCTCTACGCGCCGACCGTCTTCCGGCTCGGCCTCTTCCTCCCCTACGCGGTACCGGGCGTGGTGGCCACACTGCTGTGGGGCTACATCTACGGGGCGCAGTTCGGCCTGGTCGGCGATGTCAGGCAGTACCTGGACATCGCCCTGCCCGACCCCTTGTCGAGCGCTCTGATCCTGCCGTCGATCGGCAACATCGTGCTGTGGCTGTACGTCGGCTACAACATGCTCGTCTTCTACGCCGCGCTCAAGGCCGTACCCGCCGAGATCTTCGAGGCGGCGAAGCTCGACGGAGCCAGGTCCTGGCACGTCATCGCACACATCAAACTGCCGGCCATCCGCTCCACGCTCGCGGTGACCACGATGTTCTCCGTCATCGGCGGCTTCCAGCTCTTCAACGAGCCGAACATCCTGCGCGGCCTGGTGCCCAACGTCATCAGTACCGACTTCACGCCCAACATGTACGCCTACAGCCTGTCGTTCAACGGACAGCAGTACAACGCCGCCGCCACCGTCGCGGTGATCATGGGCGTGGTGACCGGTCTGTTCGCCTTCGTCGTGCAGCGCCGGGGCATGAGAGGAGCGGCGTGATGCTCACCGCCGAGGAAAAGCCCGTCCCCGCCGCCGGGCGAGCGGCCCCCGCCCCCCAGCGCAAGCGGATACCGGCCCGCCGCGGCCGATCCGGCGGCGGAAGCAAGCCTCGCCGCTCGGCCCTGCTGACCGCGCTGATGACGCTTCCGCTGCTGTACAGCCTGATGCCGCTGGTCTGGCTCGCGGTCAACTCCACCAAGTCACGCGACCAGCTCTTCTCCACCTTCGGGCTCTGGTTCGGCGACGACTTCGCCCTCTGGGACAACATCACCGGCGTCCTCACCTACAACGACGGCATCTACCTGCGCTGGCTCGCGAACACCGTGCTGTACGTCGCCATCGGCGCCGTCGGCGCGACGCTCCTGGCCGCGCTCGCCGGGTACGGTCTGGCCAAGTACGACTTCCCCGGCCGGCGTGCCTTCCTGGCCGTCGTGGTGGGAGCCGTCGCCGTGCCCAGCACGGCCCTGGCGGTGCCGGCCTTCCTGCTCTTCGGCGAACTGGGACTGACCAACACGCCCTGGGCGGTGCTGATCCCCCTCCTCGTCACCCCCTTCGGCCTGTTCCTCCTGTACAGCTACGCCAACGAGGCCATCCCGGACGAGATCATCGACGCCGCCCGCGTCGACGGCGCGGGCGACTTCCGCATCTTCTTCACCATCGCGCTGCGGCTGCTCTCCCCGGCCCTCGTCTCCATCTTCCTGCTCGAGGTGGTCAGCGCCTGGAACAACTACTTCCTGCCGCTGATCATGCTCAACGACCCCCAGTGGTTCCCGCTGACCGTGGGTCTCAACCAGTGGAACGCCCAGGCGAACACCGCCGACGGCGAGGTCATCACCCATCTCGTCATCACCGGCTCGCTCCTGACGATCATCCCCCTGGTGATCGTCTTCATCACCCTCCAGCGCTTCTGGCAGTCCGGTCTGGCCGCCGGCAGCACCAAGGGCTGACATCCCGGCGGGCACCCGACTCCGTCCGTAACTCCCCGATTCGAGGACATCCCCATGACAAACAGATCCGGCCTGCTCAGAACCACCGCCGTGCTGCTCGGCGCGGCCCTCACCGCGGTGAGCCTGAGCGCCTGCGGCGGCGGCACCGACAGCGCGACCAAGACGTCGACCCACAGCGAGGCGGACATACGCAAGGCGCTCGACAAGCCGACCACCATCACCGTCTGGAGCTGGTCCGCGAGTCTCCCGGACGTCGCCGAGGCGTTCGAGAAGGAACACCCGAAGATCAAGGTCAAGGTCGAGAACGTCGGCACCGGCCCGGAGCAGTACACCAAACTGCAGAACGCCATCAAGGCGGGCGACGGCGGGCCCGACCTGGCCACCGTCGAGTACAGCGCCGTCCCGCAGTTCGCGATGCCCGGTTCGCTGGTCGATCTGAGCGCCTTCGGCTTCGACGCCCTGGAGAAGGAGTTCACGCAGGCCACCTGGGACTCCGTCCAGATCGACGGCGGCCTGTACGAGCTTCCGCTCAACGCGGGCCCGATGGCGCTGTTCTACAACAAGAAGGTCTTCGACAAGTACGACATCGACGTGCCGGCCACCTGGGACGAGTACATCGCTGCGGCCCGCAAGCTGCACGCCGCCGACCCGGACACCTACATCGCCGCCGACGAGGGCAACGCCGGGCTCACGCAGAGCCTCATCTCGGCGTCGGGCGGCCGGCCGTTCGGCGTGCAGGGCGACAAGGTGACCATCGACCTCAAGGACGCGGGCACCAAGAAGTACGCGTCCATGTACCAAAAGCTCCTCGACGACAAGCTCCTGTCGCCGGTCGCCGGCTGGAGCCCGGAGTGGTACAAGGGCCTGGCGAAGGGCAACATCGCGACGCTGCTGTCCGGAGCCTGGATGAGCGGCACGCTCAAGTCCGGAGTGGCCGACGCCGCCGGTGACTGGCGGGTGGCCCCCCTGCCCAGCTTTGACGGGAAGCCGGCGAGCTCCGTCAACGGCGGTGGCAGCCTCGCCCTGATGAAGCAGAGCAAGAACCAGCTCGCCGCCGCGGCGTTCCTGCGCTACGCGAGCACCGGCAAGGGCGCCGACATCGCGCAGAAGTCCGGCTCGTTCCCGGCCCGGGCAGAGGTCCTGCAGTCCGAGGCGTTCCTCGGGCAGAAGGACGAGTACTTCGGCGGCCAGGAAGTGAACCGCGTCTTCACCGACTCCCTCGCCGACGTGCGGCCCGGCTGGCAGTACCTGCCCTACGACGTGTACGCCACCAGCATCTTCAATGACAAGGTGGGCAAGGCGTTCACCGGCTCCATGAAGCTCCAGGACGGCTTGAACGCCTGGCAGGAGGAGCTGGTCCGCTACGGCGGGGAACAAGGCTTCACCATCGGCTGAGCAGGCATAACCTGTCAGTCCTGTCGAGAGCAGCGTGGAGGAGGGCGACCGTGTTCGCGTCACCGTGGGAGAGCAGCCCGTGAGCCAAGACCCGAACTCGGCCGAGGACGCCGCCGCGTCCGCGCGGGGACGGCGCACCGAGGGGGTGAGCGAGGCCAGTCCGCTGGAGTTGCTGCGCTCGGCGCTGTCCGGGCTCACCGGTGCCAAGCTGCGTGTCGCCGAGGTGATTCTGCGCGATCCCGCGGTCGCCGGCCGCAGCTCCATCACCTGGCTCGCGGAGCAGGCCCACACCTCGGCGGCGACCATCACCCGCCTGTCCACCGCCCTGGGTTTCGACGGATTCCCGGAGCTGCGCGCCGCCCTCGCCCGGGAGCACGGGCGCGATGTGCAGGCGGGCTGGGAGAAGGACATCGGTTCCGCCATCACCCCGCAGGACCCGCCGTCGAAGGTCCTCAGCACCCTGGCGGCCAATCAGTTCAGTGCGGCACGCAACGCCATGGCGTCGGTGGACCTCGACGCCATGGCCCGGCTGGCGGACCGCATCGCCGCGGCCGGCCGTGTGCAGCTCTTCGGCGAGTGGGGCGACGCCCCGCCGGCCCAGGAGCTGTATCTGCGGCTGTTCCGCATCGGCATCCCCGTCTGGTTCGGCGAGGGCTCCTACTTCGCCCAGGTCGGCGCGAGCCTGCTCACGCCGGGAGACGTGGCACTGGTGGTCTCCCGTTCCGGCGAGGGGGACGCCCCCTTGCGGTTCGTCGAGGTGGCCCGCGACCACGGAGCACTGACCGCGCTGATCACCGGCGACCCGGCCTCGCCCCTCGCCGAGGCGGTCGACGTGGTGCTGCACACCGGCACGGGCACCGGCAACTCCTGGACGGACTACTTCGCCGGCCGGTCGAGCGACTCCCTGGTGGGCGCCCTGCTGTGGGCGCTGGTCGCCCAGCGCGTTCCCGACCGGATCTACGACCGGATGAGCCGCGGCGAGGAGCCCGGGGGTTCTCCCCGTGGCCAGGACTTCTTCAACGACACGATGCACTGACCCGCCCCCGTGGCCCTGTGCCAGAACCGGACGGACGAACATCCATGCCTGAACTGACCATCGTCGACGACGATTTCCGCATCGGCGACGAGCCGCTGCAGATCATCTCCGGCAGCCTGCACTACTTCCGTATCCACCCCGAGCAGTGGGCCGACCGGCTGCACAAGGCCCGCCTGATGGGCCTGAACACGGTCGATGTCTATGTGCCGTGGAACCTCCACCAGCCGCACCGCGACGGCCCGCTCCTCCTGGACGGGGGCCTCGACCTCCCCCGCTTCCTGGACCTGGCCGCGGCCGAAGGCCTTCACGTGCTGCTCCGGCCCGGTCCCTACATCTGCGCGGAGTGGGAGGCCGGCGGCCTGCCGTCCTGGCTGCTCACCGATCCCGACATCCGGCTGCGCACCTGCGACCCGCGCTATCTGGAGCCGGTGGCACGGTACTTCGCCCCGCTGCTGGCCCTGGTGCGCCCCCACCTCGCGACGCAGGGCGGCCCGGTGATCGCCGTCCAGGTCGAGAACGAGTACGGCGCCTCGGGACTGGGCGACACCGCCTACCTCGAACGGCTCGTCACCATGCTCCGCAAGGGTGGCGTCGATGTGCCGCTGTTCACCTCCGACCAGGCGGACGACCTCGCCGACGGCGGTCTGCCGGGCGTCCTGAGGACCGTCAACTTCAGTGGCGACGCCACGACGAAGCTCCGCACACTGCGCAAGCACCAGCCCTCCGGCCCCCTCATGTGCGCCGAGTTCTGGTCGGGCT
The DNA here is from genome assembly GCF_055639295.1 of Streptomyces sp. NPDC107528. Lineage (NCBI taxonomy): Bacteria > Bacillati > Actinomycetota > Actinomycetes > Kitasatosporales > Streptomycetaceae > Streptomyces > Streptomyces sp. NPDC107528. The sequence continues at coordinate 310,074 of NZ_JBVKAV010000010.1, read as the reverse complement.
GGTTCGACCACTGGGGCGGCGGGCACGGCACCCGTCCGGCCGCCGACAAGGCCGCCACGCTCGACGAGATCCTGTCGTGCGGAGCGTCCGTCAACATCTACATGCTGCACGGCGGCACCAACTTCGGCTTCACCAACGGCGCCAACGACAAGGGCCACTACCGGCCCACCGTCACCTCCTACGACTACGACTCGCCGCTCGACGAGGCCGGTGACCCCACCGAGAAGTTCTGGCTCTTCCGCGACACCATCGCCAAGTACGCGCCCCTGCCCGCGGATCCGGTGCCCCCGGCCGGCCGGAAGCTCGACCTGCACGGCATCCGCATGACCGAGCGCGCGTCGCTGCTGACCCAGGCGGTCCGGCTCGGCGCCCCGCAGCGTGCCGACCGGCCGCTCACCATGGAGGAGCTGGGGCAGGACTTCGGGTTCGTGCTGTACGAGACGGTGCTCCCTGCCGAGGGCCCCGGCACGCTGCGGCTGTCCGGAGTGCGCGACCGGGCGCAGGTGTTCGTCGACGGGCAGCCCGTCGGCACACTGGAGCGCGAGAACCACGAGACGGCCCTCAGCCTGAGGTCACCGGCTCCCCACAGCCGGCTCACGCTCCTCGTCGAGAACCAGGGACGCGTCAACTACGGTCCCGGCCTGCGGGACTGGAAGGGGCTCGCGGGACCGGTCTCCTTCAACGGCGAGGACCTGACCGACTGGACCACCACTCCCCTGCCGCTGACCACCCTTGAGGACGTGCCGTTCGGCGACGGGATCGTCGAAGCCGGTCCGGCGTTCCACCGGGGCACATTCGAGGTGCGCAGCCCCGCCGACGCGTTCCTGCATCTGCCCGGCTGGAGCAAGGGCAACGCCTGGATCAACGGCTTCGCCCTCGGCCGCTACTGGTCCAGGGGTCCGCAGCGGTCGCTGTACGTCCCGGGACCCGTACTGCGCCAGGGCGTGAACGAGATCGTGGTGCTCGAACTGCACGGGGTGCACACGCCGGTGGTCCATCTGCGGGACCGCCCCGACCTGGGCCCCGCGGAGTAACCGGGCCGCCGCTCATAGGGCAAATTTTTTGCAGCGTTCGGGCGCGAATACCCGTAGAGCGGTAGTGAATTTCATCGATCCTCACAGAGCGCATCCGCGCGGAGAAAGAGAGCAGACATGCAGCGGCTATCGGTCGAGACCGACGTCACCGTCGTGGGGGGAGGCCTCGCGGGTGTGGCGGCCGCCATCGGTGCGGCCCGGACCGGTGCCAGAGTGGCCCTGATCAACAACCGCCCCGTCCTCGGCGGCAACGCCAGCAGCGAGATCCGCGTGTGGGTGTGCGGCGCCACCGCGCACGGCGCCCAGAAATTCGCCCGCGAGACCGGTGTCATGGGCGAGTTGTTCCGGGAGAACCAGTACCGCAACCCGGAGGGCAACCCCTTCCTTTGGGACCAGGTCGTGCACGACGCCGTCCGCGCCGAGCCGAACATCCGGCTCTACCTCAACACCGATGTGCGTGAGGTGGAGGCCGACGGTCCCGACGCCGAGCGCGCGGTGCGCGCCGTCACCGGCTGGCAGATGGGCTCGGAGCGGATCATCCGCTTCACCTCGCCGGTCTTCGTCGACGCCACCGGCGACGGGCTCGTCGGGGCGCTCGCGGGTGCCTGGTACCGCACGGGACGCGAGGCGGCGCACGAGTACGGGGAGGAGTGGGCGCCGGGCCTGGCCGACTCGGAGATGCTGGGCAGCACGATGTTCTTCTACACGAAGGACACCGGGGAGCCGGTGCGCTTCGTACCGCCCTCCATCACCAAGGACATCTCGGCCACCTCGATCGTGCGCAACCGCCCCATCCGGACGACCGCCAACGGCTGCGACTACTGGTGGATCGAGTACGGCGGGGACCGCGACGCCGTCGCCGACCACGAGGAGATCCGCGACGAACTGTGGGCCGTGATCTACGGCATCTGGGACCACATCAAGAACTCCGGGAAGTTCGACGCGGACACCCTGACCCTGGAGTGGGTCGGTTCCGTGCCGGGCAAGCGGGAGTACCGGCGCTTCGTCGGCGACCACGTGCTCACCCAGCAGGACATCATCGAGCAGCGGCGCTTCCCCGACGCCGTCGGCTTCGGCGGCTGGTCCATCGACCTGCATCCGGCCGGCGGCATGTACGCCGAGGAGGACGGCTCCAAGCACCTGTTCGCGGCGGGGCTGTACCACATTCCGTTCCGCAGCCTGTACTCGCGCAACGTCGGCAATCTCCTCCTGGCGGGCCGGGACATCTCCGCCACCCATGTCGCGTTCGGCACCACCCGGGTCATGGCCACCTGCGCGGTCACGGGCGAGGCCGCGGGAACGGCGGCGGCCCTGTGTGTCCGTGACGGCCTGAGCCCCCGGCAACTGGCCGACGACCACATCGACCTGCTCCAGCAGACCCTGCTGCGGCACGACGCCTCGCTGCTCGGCGTCGGATGGCACGACCCGGCCGACCTCGCCCGGACCGCGGAGGTCACAGCCTCCAGCCGGCTGGGAGCGCCGTCCGTGCGGCCCCGCCCCGGCGAGGAGACCAGCAGGTTCTCCCTCGACGGCCGGGACGTGGGCATCCTTCTCCCGGTCGAGCCGGCCGTGGAGTTCGTGGAAGTTCTCCTGGAGGCGACCGGGGCCGCGGGGGTACGACTGGAACTGTGGTCGACCGGCGGCGGCGAGAACCACATTCCCGTCGAGAAGCTGGACGAGGCGACGGTCGGGATCGACCCGGGCACGCACTGGGTACGTGCGCCGTTCGCCCACAAGGCCCCGGACGGGGAGAACGTGGTCGTCCTGGTCCGGCGCGACCCCGCGCTGTCCCTCGTCGTCGTCGACCGGCCGGGGCCCTACGGGGTGCTCGGCCTGGTGAGCCGCACACCGCGCACCGTCACCGAGCGGCCGCAGTCCAACGCCTGGTCCGCCGAGGAACTGCGGCGGCGCTGCCCCGTCGTCGCGGTGGGGGGCGAGAGCACCGCGTATGCCCCCGGCCAGGTGACCGGGCCGCTGCAACGCCCGTACCACGGCCCGCGCATGTGGTCGTCCGAGTCGCTCGCCACCGACCCGAGGCCGTGGATCCGGCTCGACTGGGAGGAGGCACGGGAGATCGGCTCGTTCGACCTCGTCCTCAACGACGACGTCGACATCGACCTGGTGAACCTGCACCACCACCGCACGCCGTTCCCGGTCATGCCCGAACTGATCCGCGACTACCGGGTGGAGGCGCTCGTCGGCGGCGCCTGGCACACCCTCGTCGCCGTCCGGGACAACCGTGAACGCCGCCGCTCCCATGTGCTCGGGGAACCGGTTCGGGCCACGGCCCTGCGGCTGACCGCCGACGCCACCAACGGATCGGAGTGGGCCACCGTGGTCGGTGTGCGCGTCTTCGCCGCGCAGCGGTGAACGACGGCGTCCGCACCCGAGCGGTCCGCGAACGTCCCCTCTCATCGCAGCGAGGGAGAGCCCGATGGCTGACCGAAGACGTGACGCGCGCATCTCGATGACGCTGGGCCTCCTCACGCGGCGCGGGGAAGTGCGGGTGCGGCTGCTGCCCGCCGTTCTCCGCGTCTCCGAGGCCACGGTCCGCCGGGACCTCGCCGTGATGGAGGAGAGGGGGCTCATCCGGCGGTCGTACGGAAAGATCACCGCGGTCCGCCCCGGCGCCGAACTCCCGGTCGGCCTGCGCCGCTCGCACCATGTCGAAGCGAAGCGCCGCATCGGTGCCCTGGCCTGCGCGCTGATCCCGCGCCGCCCGCTCACCGTGGCGCTCGGCGGCGGCAGCACCGTCGGCTTCGTCGCACGGAGCCTGGCCGGCCGTTCGGGTCTCACCGTCGTCACCAACGGCCTTGAGACAGCAGGTTCCCTGATGACCCGTCAGCTGGTCGAGGTCGTGCTGACCGGCGGTACGGCGAGGCCGCTGTCCGACGATCTCGTGGGCATGGCCGCCGTGAAGACGCTGCGCTCCTACCGGTTCGACTACGCGGTGGTGGGCGCCGACGGCATCAGCCCTGACGCCGGCCTGACCCGCTTCAGCCCGCACGCCGCGGAGATCGACCGGGTCATGCTGGAGCGGGCGGAGCACGTGATCGTCGTCGTCGACAGTTCCAAGTTCGGCCGGGTGCGCAAGGCGGCGATCGCGGGCCTGGACGCCGTCGACACCGTGGTCACCGACTCCCTGGTGGCCCCGGAGACGGTGGCCGCGCTGCGCGGGCGCGGAGTCCGCGCCACGGTGGTGAGGGTGCCGCCGGGATGAGCTCCGCCGCACGAGCGGACGGCTCGGGAGGGCCGCGGGCGAGCCGCAATCACGCACCGGGTTTGAGCGGTTCGGTGGCCGGGACCGGAGCTTGCCCGTCCTCAGAGGTCCACCGCGCAGCGGAAGCCGCAGTTGCCGGTGCTGGAGTCCGGGGTGTTGGCCGTACGGGCGGCCACCCGGTAGCGGTTGCAGTAGGAGTCGTGGCAGAGGTAGGAGCCGCCGCGCATGACCCGTCGGTCGCCCTCTCCGGGGCCTCGCGGGTCGGTGCTCGCGGCGGCCTCGTGGATCGCGGTGAACCGGTCGGCGACCCACTCCCAGACGTTGCCCACCATGTTGAACAGGCCGTACGCGTTGGGCCGGTAGGTGTCGGCCGGGGCGGTGCCCACATGTCCGTCCTCAGCCGTGTTGACCACGGGGAATTCACCCTGCCAGATGTTGCAGCGCCAGCGGCCGCGCGGGGTGAGTTCATCACCCCACGGGTAGCGGGCCTGGTCGAGACCGCCGCGCGCCGCGTACTCCCACTCGGCCTCGGTCGGCAGTCGCTTGCCCGCCCACGCGGCATAGGCCCGGGCATCGTCCCAGGTCACATGGACGACGGGGTGCCGGGCCCGGCCGTCGACTGCCGACCCGGGGCCCTCGGGCGCCCGCCAGGAGGCACCCGCCACGCCCCGCCACCACGGAGTGCCGGCCGCGCTCCGAGTGGCCCGCACCCGCTCGGGCGTGAGGAAGCCCGCGAAGACGTAGGACCAGCCCGACCGCTCGGCGGCAGTGACATGGCCCGTGTCCTTGACGAAGGCGGCGAACTGGGCGTTGGTCACAGCTGTCTCGTCCATGCGGAACGGCGAGACGGTGACCTGGCGCACCGGCCCCTCGCCGTCACCGGAGTTGGCGTGCGCGTCCTCGTTGCCCATGCGGAACGTGCCGCCCGGCAGCTTCACCGTTCCCGCGCCGGACGCTCTGCGGCCCCGCGGGACGGCGGGCGGCGCCGCGGGTGGTGCTTCCCCGCCCCGGGCGGGGGCGCAGCACATGTCAAGACCCCTGCCGGATGTCGGTGCGGACTCGTGTGCGGTCAATGGACACCTCCTGTTCGTACACGGAACATCAGACCTCAACACGGAGCTCTCCGAAAGTCCACGAAACCCACACCGCCAGGAGCCGTCATGCCCAATCGTCGCCAGTTCCTCGCCGGTTCAGCCGCGGCGCTGACCCTTGCCTCACTGCCCGCGACGCGCGCCGCGGCCGCCCCGGTCGCAGCCGCCGGCCGCGCCCCGAACATCGTCCTGGTCCTCGCGGACGACCTCGGCTGGAGCGAGCTGGGCTCCTACGGCCAGAGCCTCATCGCCACACCGAGAATCGACGAACTGGCGGCGCAGGGCCTGCGCTTCACCCGGGCCTACGCCACGGCGGCGGTCTGCGCACCCTCACGCTGCTCGCTGCTGACCGGCCTGCACACCGGGCACGCCGCCGTACGCCAGAACCCCTTCAGCGGCCCGCAGGGTTCACTCGGTGACGGCGACACCACTTTCGCCGAGGTGCTGCGCTCACGCGGCTACCGCACGGCCTGCATCGGCAAGTGGGGCTTCGGACCGGACCTGGCCGACCAGCCGAGCCACCCCAACGCCCGCGGCTTCGAGGAGTTCTACGGCTACATCAACCACGGGCACGCCCACGAGTACTACCCGTCCTACCTGTGGCACAACGGCGAGAAGGCAGACATCCCAGAGAACGCGAACGGCGCCCGGGGCAAGTACGCGCCCGACCTCATGGAGCAGCGCGCACTGGAATTCATCGACGCCCACGCCGCCGAGCCGTTCCTGCTGTTCCTCACCCCCACTCTTCCGCACGCGCCTTCGGACATCCCGAACACCGGCCCGTACGCCGGCAAGCCCTGGTCGGATGCGGACAAGAAGCACGCCGCCCAGGTCACCCGCCTCGACACGCTCGTCGGCAAGGTCGTGGACCGCCTGGAGGCGCTCGGCATCGGCGAGGACACCCTGGTCCTCGTCTCCAGCGACAACGGCCCGCACCAGGAAGGCGGCGTCAACCCGGACACCTTCGACGCGAACGGCCCCTTGCGCGGCATCAAGCGCAACCTCTACGAGGGCGGAGTGCGCGTCCCGCTCATCGCCCGGCAGCCGGGCAAGGTCCGGGTGGGCACCACCGACCGCCCCACTCCGCTGACCGACCTGCTGCCCACCTTCGCCCAGCTGGGCGGCGCGCCGGCCCCCAGGGACATCGACGGCATGTCCGTGGTCCCCCTGTTCACCAGCACGAACGTGCAGTGGCACGATCACCTGTACTGGATGCGCAACGACCCGTACACCACCAGCCTCTCCAACCAGGCGGACGGCGGCCGCGGGAACCGGCTCGCGGAGGCCGTCCGCAAGGGCCCGCTGAAGGCGGTCCGCTTCGCACCGGCACGTGACCGTTCGGCGCCGGACTCCCAGTGGCACTTCGAGCTGTACGACCTGGCTACGGACCCGGGCGAGAAGACGAACATCGCGGCCTCGCGTCCCGCGGACGTCGCGGCGCTCACGGCGCTGATGCGTTCCTCCTGGGCGGACACCTCCGCACGCCGGCCACACGGACTGTCCCTGAAGGGACCCGGATTCGTGACGCGCGCAGGGGCCTTCACGGTGCGCGCCACCCTCGGCAACGCGTCCTCCTCCGCCTGGACCAACCCCGGTGTCACGCTCACCGTGCCGACGGGCTGGCAGTACCGCGCGACCACCCCCACGACGCAGGCCCAGCTCGCCGCCGGTGGCTCCCTCACCGTGTCCTTCGAAGTGACACCACCCTCGACCGCGGCCCTGGACACGCCGTTCACCGTGCGCGCCGACGCCACGGCGGTCTACGGCGGCAACACCGTGCGATTCAGCGACCGGGACCCGGTCGAGGTGATCGCCACGGTGCCCGCGCCGCCCGCCGCCGACTCCTATGTGAGCGACCTGGATTGGGTGCGGGCGTCCAATGGGTGGGGCCCGGTCGAACGGAACCGCAGCAACGGCAAGCAGGGCGCCGGAGACGGTCCCGCCATCAGTCTCGCCGGGACCACTTACGCCAAGGGCCTGGGAGTGCACGCCCCCTCGGAGGTCGTCTACTACCTGGGCGGGAAGGCGACGCGGTTCACCGCGCTCGTGGGCATCGACGACTACTCCGCCCAGATGTCCGACGCCGGCGGCGTCCGCGCCACCGTGTTCGGTGACGCGGCCCAGCTCTTCGACAGCCTTGCGCTGACTGCCGCCGGCGGACCGAAGAAGGTCGACGTGGACGTCACGGGCGTGCAGGTGCTCCGGCTGGTCGTTGAGGACGCCAACGGCAACGGCTCCTACGACCACACGTCCTGGGCGTCGGCCCACGTCAAGGTCTGACCCGCTAGAGAGCGACGCCGTCGATCTCCAGGGTCTGCACACACATCGTGTTGATGGGGATCGTCACCGTCTTCCCGGTGAGGCCTGCCTCGCGGCGCACGTATGTCTCCCCGACACCCGTGTTCCAGCGAGGCACCACACCGCCGGGGCCGCCGGTCACCGCCGAGAAGCGGGACAGGTCGAACGTGATGTTCGTCCGGGCGGTCGAGTTGTTGGCAACGACGATGACCAGCTTCCGCGCCGCCTCGTCCCAGGCGGCGGCGGCATGCGGCACCCCGGTGTGGAGCATCTTCATGCCCGGGCGGATGTGCCGGCTGAACTGGGCCATCACGTAGTACTTGGCGTTCACCGCTCCCAGCGTTGCCCCGAGAGCGGGGTCGTCCGGGTTGCGCTGCGCGGCCGCCGTGTAGTGGAACATGGCCCACTCGGGGTGGGGGTCCAGGGGCTGCCAGTAGGCCCAGGCCGTCGGGTGCAGGGCATGGAGGTCGCTCAGCAGGTACATGGCCATGGAGAAGCCGTTCGCCGTGCCGGTGCCGGTCTCCGAGTTCCACAGGCCCTTGCGGCCCGTGGTCACCACCTGCGAGTAGAGACCTGCCCGATTGCCTCCCGCGCCCTGGTAGCCGTGCACGTTGACCCGGTCCACGAGCGCCTTCGCCGAGGCGTCCAGCTTGCCCCAGGTCGCGAGTGCCGTGTCGACCTCCGCTTCGTCCGAGGCGGCGATCTTCGTGGCGGTGAGGCCGCAGCGGTCCAGTTCCCGGCGCAGTTCGGGCAGTACGGCGGCCTGCACCGGCGCGCTCATGTAGCAGCCCTCCTGTCGGAAGTTGGCGTACCAGTTCCCGGAGCTGGGCTCGTTGAAGGGTTCCACGGACACGAAGTCGACGCCCCATTCGTCGCGCGCGTGCTGCGCGACGGACGCCAGGTGCAGGGCGTGCCGGCGGTAGTGCTCGGGAGCGAGGTTGTCGTTCTTGGAACTGGCCGCTCCCGAGGGGTTGCGGTTCTTGCACATCCACCACATGGGGGAGTTGGCGAACAGTTCGCTGTGCGCACCACGCTGAACCGCTTTGAGCAGCATGGTGCGCTGCGCGCGGTCGGCGTTCCAGTTCCAGGCGGTGGACGCCGGATTCTCGTCGCGCGGGTCCAGCCAGTACCCCTCGATCTGCTTGAACCAGGGGATGTTGGGTGAGACGGCCATACTGCTGCCGTTCACGGCGTTCCAACTGCAGGCACCCAGGTTGTAGCGGGCGATGTCCAGGTTGAGTCCGGGCCGTGACGCGCCCCGGTACGTCACCCACTTGTCGGTGAAGAACAGGTCGGCGAACACGTCGGCGTAGCCGGCGCTCACACCGAACACATTCGCCCACCAGGCCAGAGAGGTGCCCCAGCCTTCCCAGGTGCCATAGGTCTTGGAAGGGTCGACGGCGATCGTCGAGTCGGCCCGCGCGGTGCCTGTCGCCAGCGCGCTGCCGAGGACACCCGCTCCTGCCGCTGCCAAGAGGGTTCTACGGCGCATCGTTCATGTCTCCGTTCGTTCGGCGAGTTCTTTTGGGGATCACGTCTTCTCGGGGCATCAACCAGCCGGCCAGACAGCCACGTTGTCGACGTTGAGCCACTTGCCGGCCGGGCTGTCCGCCCAGACACCGAGGTTGACCTTGCCGGTCGACACGGTGAAGGTCACCTTCTTCGTGGCCCAGGCGTCCTGCGCGGTTTTGAGGTGCACCGGCGGAGTGCTCCCGCCGTGTCCCTTGACCTCGAAGTAGGCGCTGGTCTGGCCGCCCGAGGAGCGGTAGTCGAAGGACAGTTCATAGGTGCCGTCGGGGAGGGTGACCTCCTGATTGACCCATGAGGTGTAGGGCGCGTCGTCCCACAGGGTGAGTTGCCGGCGGCTGTTCCCCAGCTGGGACTCCTCCACCCTGGCGGCCCCGTTGGCCTTGGTGGTGTTCCACTGGGGGATCCTGGTGCCGACGACGTCCTGGTCGAAGCGGCCGTTGGCGACCCGGTTGCCGGTGACGGTTCCGGCGGTGGTGTCGACGTCGACGTCGGTGTGACCGTGCAGTACGGGCTCGCCGTTGTCGAAGGTGAGCGGGTACCAGGCGTTCAGACCGACACCCCCCGGCGCGGGTTCGGGCCTGCTGTAGAACTGCGAGTACCGGTCGCCGTTGTAGAGGTACGACGTCGTGCCGTTCTGGCCGACCACGGGGATGATCTGCTCGAACTGCGTCCCGAAGGAGTTGTTCGACGCGGGCCGTGTCGTGACCTGCTTCCAGCCCGGTGCCGAGCCCCATCCGCCGAGGGTGCTGCTGACGCGGTAGGAGGTGGGCGTGGCGTTCCAGTAGTCCATGCCGGAGCCGAACAGGTAGTACTTCCCGTTGGCCTTGAGGATGGCCGGGGCCTCCTTGTGGGCGGACGACTCGGTGTATATCGCCGGCTTCACTCCGGTCCAGGTGTCGTTGAGGGGGGCCACGTTGACGGTCTGGTTGATCTGCTTCGACCCACCGCTGCCCACGTCGCCCACATAGACGAGGTACGCCTTGTCACCGTCCACGAAGACGGAGTGGTCGCCGGTGGTGTTGCCGTTCACCTCTGTGGGGTCACCGGTCGGTGTGTACGTGCCGTCGACGGTGTCGCTCGTGGCGAAGAGGATTTGATTGCGGTTCTGGTCGCCGTTGTTGACCTCGGCGACCACGACGAACTTCCCGTCCGGGCGCTGGATGAGCTGGGGGCGTCCGAGCCACAGCGGGTAGGTCAGGTAGGGCTTGGAGCCGTCCTGCTTCAGGATGGCCTTCTCGAACTTCCAGTTCTCCAGGTCGGTCGAGCTGTACAGGTTGATCGCCTTGGGCTGGCCGATCACCAGCGCCTGGCCAACCCAGTAGTAGGTGTTGCCCACCTTCAGGACGTTGCCGCCCTGGGCGAGGATCGGATTGCCGTTGGTGTCCTTCCAGACGGTGTCATTGGCCAGATGGGACGCGGGCTCGGCGGCCTGGGCCGACGGCGTGAGGCCGCCGGTGAGAACAAGGGCGGCAGCGGCGGCCAGCGCGGTCAGATGCTTGGTGCGGGAGGGGAGGCTCACGGGGCTCCTCGGTTGGCATCGACGTGGATTGACGTGACGCAAAGAATTATCACGAACGCCAACTAATTGACCCTGACGTGAAAGAAATTTCCATGCCGGAGCGGCCGACCTGATACGGACGGCGCACACCACGCAGGTGACATGAGCGATGTGGCGGCGCCGCTTCCCGCTCCGCGACCCGCAGACATGAGGCTCTGGCCCACATCACCGCAGGTCAGCAGGCCATGTGACGGGTGTGACGGGTGAGCTGCGAGGTGCCATGTGCGACGCTCCAGGCGCTGCGGACGGCCCGGCCGGGGGCTCGGGCAATGGGATGCTGACGCTCGGTCGGCACGCGCTTCGACCCAACCTCCGTCGTGGCACTGCCCCCGCTTCCACGACGGGCACGGCACGCCGGGTTGTCTCCCCCGGCAACCCGGCGTGCCTCATGCCGCACCACCCCACCGCCGCCGACGCCAGGACAACCCGCACGCCCCGGGCCGGTCCCGGGCTGACATGCGTTCGCCGCTGTGCGGCGTGACGATGGTCCGGGGCGGCGTCATGGGCGGTGATGACATGAGTGATCCCACGGTGATCGCGGCGGGACAGGGCCGGAGCTTCCGAGGTCCGACCGGCGCTCCCATGACGGTGAAGATCGACGGGGCGGTGACCGGCGGGGCCTACTCACTGATCGAGTACTCGCATGCCGCCGGGGCGCCCGGGCCGCCTCCCCATGTGCACGAGCGGCACGAGGAGGCGTTCCGCGTGCTGGAGGGCGAGCTCAGTCTGGATGTCGACGACCGCACGATCACCCTGCGTGCCGGTGAGTACGCGATGGTGCCGCGCGGAGCCGTGCACCGGCCCTACAACGCCGGGCCGGCCGAAGTGCGGTTCCTGTTCATCACCTCGCCGGCCCTGGACGGCTTCTTCGCGGAGATGGCGGAACTGAACGCGGCGACGAACGGCGACCCGCCGACCGCGGCGCTACGGGAACTGGGGGCGCGCTGGGACTGCGTGTTCACGAGCCTGCCGGGCGGCGACGGCCGGGCGAGAGTGGTGAACGAGCCCACGTGATGTGCGGGGGCCTCATGCGCCGCTCCGGCGAGGGCGGGGGCGGGCCGGTTCGCGCGGCGGGCCCGGACCGGGGGCGGACGTGAGCGGACAGCAGCGGTTCACACCGCCATCGGGAGCGTCACCCTGATCGCCTTGCCCTGGCCGGTGCTGACCACGGACCAGTCGTCGACCAGCTCCGAGACGATTCCGAGCCCGAAGCCTCCCCACGGCCCCCGGTCGCCGGGCGGCACCAGGTGGGGCGCGATCCGGCTCCGGTCGCCCACCTCAAGCACCAGGCACCCGCCGCGCAGGACCATGCCCAGACGCCCTGGGCCGGGCGTGTGCCGACAGGCGTTCGTCACCAGCTCGGACACGACCAGCAGAGCGGCCTCGGCCTGCTCGCTGCGTTCCCCGTCCGGCCCCTTCAGAAAGCCCTGGCGAGCGAGGAGAAAGGACACGGCACGCCGTGCGCAGCGGACCGCTTGCGCGCTGTTGGCCAGGTTGACGGTGCGCGCGAGGGCGGGCCGGAAGGTATCGAGCGATACGGGCATGACCTACACCAAACTCTCTTTCCATCCATTCCATTACTGATCGTTTTTAGCCTGTCATACGATGTGAAAACGATCGCTAGGGCATTTCCCTCAACTTCGACGCACTGGGCCCGCGGCCGGTGCGGATGCCCGCGTCGCCAGCGCCTCGGCGAAGTACTGGTAGCTGTAGGCGTTGGTCGCGCATTCGAACCCGTATGTCTTACCCAAGCCTGTCTTCTCGAAGAAAGTGGATCTGTCGAGGATCTCGGGGTCGACGAAGTGGGAGAGCTCGTGCAGGATGCAGAAGCCCTGCTGGTCGGGGTCGAGTTCCCAGAACCTCTCCGCCAGGAAGATGGCGTTGCCGACGTCGGTGTACGCGAACGCGCTGCCGTCGGCCATGGACGAGGTGAGCTTCTCGTTCCCGCCGCTGCCGTACATGTGGATCCGGGCGTGGGCCGCCTGCGCGACCACGGCGCGGTACGTGCGGCTGATGAAGTCGTCAACAGACGTCCAGGCGCCTCCGAAAAACTCCGCGATCATGCCCTCGAAGCCGTCCGACCTGGTGACGTCCTCCAGCGCGGCCTTCGCGCTGGTCTGGGCCAAGTCGCGTGCGGCGGCGATGAGTTGCTCCTCCCCCGCGGTGAACGGCCGACCGCCGAAGACGGTCGGCGCGGGGACGGTCGAGGTTGTCACCACGGCGGCCGGTTCCGCTACCGGCCCTGACGCTCCGGGGCCGTCGTCGAACAGGGAGCCCATACCGGCGTCCTTGTCGAAGTCGTCGAACAGGGAACCCATGGCGACGGCCCCGCCGTCGTCCAGGACGGGCTCGGGCTGCGGCACGGCGGGTGCGGGTTGGTAGATGTCGGTGAGCAACTGCCGTATCCCGGCGGTGAAAAGGGACGCGTCGTAGTAGGGCGACCAGAACTCCGTCAGAACGGCCGCGAACGCGCGGAAGCTCTCCGCCGTGGTCGCAGCGTCGGGCCACAGGCGCGCGACCCACTCCTCGGGATCCCAGGGCGATGCGGCCCACTGGTCCCACTGCTGCCACAGAGCCGTGATGGCGGGCTCGTATCGTGACCAGTCGAAGGCCACGCAGGCCTGTACGGCCTCGACCTGCTGGTGGGGGATCTCGTACATCGCGTTCTCCTGACGGTGCGGCTGCCGGAGACGCTGGTGAACCACGCCTCCCGGTGGAAGCTAACGCCGGTGTTCCGCCCGGGTGCTGCCCGATGGGGTGGCGGAACGGGCGGCTCGCGCTCCGTCCGGGCCCTCACCGGGGTTGCCCCTTCCTCTGCCTCGGCATCCCCAAAGGCCCCGGAGGCCGGGTGCTTGAGTGGTGCGGGCCGTTCCAGACAAGGAGATGCCCTGTGTACAGCGCTTCCTATTACGTCCTGTCGGACTCGCGCAGCTCGTTCGTCCGCTTCCGGTCCGACGGCACCTTCACCGTCGGCCATGATCTGTCGTACACCCTGTGGGAGCGCACGCAGGTCGCCTTCGAGACCGGCCGTGACTTCTTCGCGGGTGACATCTACCGAGCGCTCACCTACACCGCGGACACCGAGTTCGATCTGTCCGTCGTGTACGTGCAGGGTGAGGACTCGGCAGTCGTCAACATCCCGCTGTCCCGTGACTGCACCGCTCAAGCCCACTTCGAGATCAGCGGGTTGCGGGCGGTGGCGCCGTAACCCCGGGCGCCGGTGAAGACGGTGTTGAGCAGGCGGTCGAAAGATTGCTGCTCCGCGTCGCACGTTCCGGCTTGGCGCCACCGTCGCTCACTGAGTGCCGCCGGGTGCGTCGGGCACGAGGTCGGTGAGGCCACTGGCGATCTGGGCGAGGCGGGCGGGGTCGACGGAGTACAGGACGTAGTAGCCCTCGCGCCGGGTGGTGGTGAGCCCTGCCTGGGTGAGCTGGTGGAGATGGCGGGAGATCACCGAGGGGGACAGGCCGAGCAGCGTGGCGAGCTCCTGGGTGCTGCGGCTCTGCCCGGCGAGCTGGGTGATGATCTGCAGCCGGGGCGCGGCGGCCAGGGCCCGCAGGGCGGTGAGGGTGTCCTCCTGGCTGGCGGGGCGGGGCGCCGAGGCGGGCGCGAGGGGCAGGGCGGGGTAGGTGATGCGCAGCGGCCAGGGGTTCTCGCAGGTGACCCTGACATGGGGCCACACGTAGTGGCTGGCCGTGAAGGTCACGGGGTGGGGGCGGGTGACGGCGATGTCGTGGTCGTGCGGGCGGTCCAGCCGTAGCGTCCGCCTGGCGGGATCGATGCGGATCTGCGGGACGAGGGTGCGGAGCATCGGGAAGAGCCCTTGGTGGGCGATCCGGGCGCCCGCCGCCGCGATCGACTCGTAGAGGCCGGGTTCGACGCGCTCCCACTCGTGCGCGAAGGCGGCGTCCCAGTAGTCCTGGAGCGTGCTGAGCACGTCGTCCAGGAGGGGGCGGGGGTCGGTGAGGATGTCGCTCAGCAGCGCCGCCCTGTCCGCGTCGGCCCGGCGGAGTTCGGCGACGGCCTCGTCCCGCCGGCCGGGGTCCGCGACGAGGTCGAATCCGGTGCCGGTGGTGTCGGCGACGAGGTTCTGGGCGAGCTCGGCGGCGAGCCGGTCGGGCGGCAGGGCCCGCACGGCGGCGAGCTGGTCCGCGAAGTCGGCGTCGTGGTCGCCCGCCCGGCTCTCGAAGAACGCGGGGATGTAGTCGGCGACCACGAAGCCGTGCTCACGGATGCGGCGGCGCAGGGCGGCGGGCAGCCGGCGGCACCGCCGCACCCAGGGCACGTGCAGGGCGTGGTGTCCGGGGTCGGTGAGTACGTGCCAGGAGTGCACGGCTTCGAGCAGTGGCGAGACGGAGAAGGCGATGTCCTCTTCAGCGGTCTCGGTGAAGCGCATCGTGATCACGATTGCAGGATTTCACAATCAGTTGATCGGATCTCGTCGTCTCCAGCAGGCTCAGGGTTCCGGATCCCAACCGTGGATCCGGAGCCGGATCCCCGCGCAGATCAGGAAGTACCGCCGATGGTGACCGATGACAGCCTTCTCGCCTTCGCCGCCATGTCCCTCGTCGTGATCGCGATCCCGGGCCCGAGTGTGCTGTTCGTGGTGGGGCGCGCCCTCGCCCACGGCCGGCGCACCGCGCTCGCCACGGTCGCAGGCAACCTCCTGGGCAGCTACGTCCTGGTCGTCGCCGTCGCCCTCGGCCTCGGCACTCTCGTGCAGAGCTCCGCCACGGTGTTCACGGCGGTGAAGCTCGCGGGCGCCGCCTACCTCGTGTACCTGGGTGTCCAGGCGTTCCGTCACCGCGGCCGGCTGCGGGCCGACATGGCGGCCGCGGGCGGTGAGCGGCGCGGCGATCTGCGCACGGTGCTGGACGGTCTGTTCGTCGGCGCCACCAATCCGAAGGGCCTGGTCTTCTTCGCCGCCGTCCTGCCCCAGTTCGTGGACCACTCCGCCGGCCATGTGCCGGTGCAGATGATGGTCCTCGGCCTGATCCCGGCGGGCATCGGCCTGATCTGTGACACCGCCTGGGGACTGAGCGCTTCGGCCGCCCGGGGCTGGCTCGCCGGCTCCGACCGCCGATTGTCGGCGATCGGAGGCGCGGGCGGTGTCGCCCTGATCGGCCTCGGCTTCACCGTCGCCGCCGGGCGGAACTGACAAGCGGCCATCGGGTCAGGTCTGCCGGACGGGCGCGTACTCCTGCGCCGTGACCCCGAAGGTCCAGGCGACGCCCTCGCGTGCCGTCCGGGTGGTGGGCGGGACGCGGAGCCAGTACGTGTTGAACGTGCCGTCCGGCTCGGCGGTGGAGTTCACCACCTCCACCATCACCACGTCCTCGTCGCCGTCCAGCGCGATCCGCCACAGCACGCCGGTCTCGTCACGGTGCACGGGCTCGGCGCCCGAGTCGGCGAGATAGCGGTCGTAGCCGTAGAACTCCAGCATCACCCGCCGCAGTTCGGCGTTCTCCTCCGCGCGGATCCGGTCCGGGGTGAGGTCCGACAGCCCGGCGAGGAAGTCCTGCGGCACGGGCATGCCCCGCCAGGCGTACAGCGCGAATCCGTCGGGGAAGGCAAGGGCGGGACCGTCGCCACGGTCGAGCCGGCCCGCCTCGTCCCGGTGCAGTTCCACCGGGCGCTCGCAGATCACGACCGCCTCCTCGTACGGCCACCACCAGCCGGCGTGCCGGGCCACCTCGGCGAGTCCGTCGAGCGCGGGGCCCCGGCCGGCGAGCGCGGCCAGCCAGGGGGCGTCGTGCTGGCCCAGGACCGCGTCGAGCAGCAGCAGCCGGACGGCCGCTTCATCGTCCAGCTCCTCGACGATCCCGGCCCGGATCAGGTCCGCCAGCGCTCGCGTCGGCTCCCACAGCCGGCCCCCGGTCGCCGCCCACAGTGCCGCGTAACCGACGGGCCCCAACTCCGCTGCCGCGCGGGCTCGTTCGGCAGCCCAGGGGCGGGTGCGGACCTCCTCGAACACACTCCGGCCATATCCATCGGCCCGGCGCAAGTGCCGCACCGCGGCCAGGGGGGACTCCGCCCACAGCACACGGCGGGGCTCGGCGAGTCCGGCGGCCCGGTACGCGAGGCGGACACCTGCCTCGGCGGCTGCCCGGTCGGCCGCTCCGGAGGCGGCGGCGACGGCGCGCCAGGCGTCCGTGGTGTGCGGTACGGGCGGCGCGCCGGGGCCGACGGGGTCGGTGGTGCCGGCGGGCTGGGGTGCGAAGGGAGTGCCGGTGAGGGCCTCGGTGGTCGGTGTCGTCATGGGGGTGTCCTCATGTGTGCGTACTGAGCCGGTGTGCCTGAGCTGGTGTGCTTGAGCCGCCGTGCCTGAACTGCGTTGTCCGAAGCGCACGTTCGGACTGCCCTGTCCGGACCGCCCCTGTGGGGACGGTGTGTCAGTCCGCGACGAACCGGGCCACCGATCCCGGCACTTACTCCCGCTGTCGGATCACCCGGTATCAGCCCTCGGGCAGCGGAATCGCGGTGTGCTCCTCGTGCACCACCGGCCCTCCCTGCGGCAGGTGCAGCAGCATCGGCCCGGACCCCCCTCGCTCGCACACCAGTCGGCCCGGGCCCTGCACCGCATGGGCGTGCCCCGTGACCTCGCCCAGCGCCAGGACCAGGCCCCCGCCCGTCCCGGGGCTCGCCGGCCCGCTGGCGGTGTGCGACTGCCACATCGGCTATGTCCACCTGGAGTCGCTGCCGCTGTACGACGTCTTCGCCGGAGGTGTCCTGGAGCGCATCCCGGCGGCGGCCGGCCGGCACTCCCCCATCGTCACTCCTCCTCGGCCGCCGGCTTCGCTGCCGCCTCCACGGCGGCTTTCAAGCGGCGCAGGGTGAGGGCCATGCCCGACCGGTTCGTGTGGACCCGTGCCGTCGGCGAGGTGCCGGCGGCCACCCGGCCCAGCAGGTCGGCGATCTTTCCCCGGCGCCCCCGGCGCAGGTCGTGCCAGTGCTGGGTGACGCGGGTGGCGGGGGCACCGGTGCCGGTGCCGCCTGCGGGACGCAGGCTGAATCCCCAGACGGCGATGGGCAGTCCGGCGACCGACACCCGGAACGCGAACTCCCGCGGCGCGTCCGCGGTGATCACCTTGCAGTAGGTGAACCACCGGCGGGCGCCGTTGCGGTTGAGGCCGATGAAGGAGGGGAGGGCGCCCCTTCTCTCCCGGAGCATCCACACGCCGACGCACTCCGGACTCCACTGCGGCATCCGCCGCATGTCACTGAGCGCCGCGAACACGTCCTCGGGCGGGGCCGCGACGACGACGGACTCCCGCAGCATCCGGATACGCGCGCGTGCGTGCGCCTGCCCGGGCCCGTCCAGCGGGTCGCAGTCAGTGGACGTCATCACGCACAACCGGCGCCGCCTGCTGCCCGGGCTGCCAACCCGGCCGGCCCAGCACATGACGGGCACGGTCCCGCCACCGCCCTGCCCGCGCCACGTCGCGCCCCAGGGCGGCGTATTCGTGGGAGACGATGCGCAGCGGATTGTGCGTGTCGATGTTCTTGGTGAGCCCGTACAAGGGCCGTTCCGTCTCCACCGCCCACGTCCCGAAGAGCTGGTCCCAGATCATCAGGATGCCGCCGAAGTTCCGGTCCAGGTAGCCCCCTTGCGAGGCGTGGTGCACACGGTGGCTGGAGGGTGTGTTGATCACCCTCTCGATGACGCGCGGAAGCCTGCCGATGCGGTCGGTGTGCAGCCAGAACTGCGTCAGCATGTTGATGCCGCCGCACAGGAGGATCGCCCAGGGCGGAACGCCGGCCAGGGCAAGGGGAATGTGGAAGATCTGCGAGGTCAGGCCGGTCCAGGGCTGTCGGATCGACGTGGAGAAGTTGTACCTGACGCTGGAGTGGTGCACCACGTGGCTGGCCCACAGCACCCGCACCCGGTGGTGCTCGCGGTGCATCCAGTAGTAGCAGAAGTCCTGGGCGAGCAGGATCAGCGGGAAGGTCATCCAGGTGACCTCGACGCGCAGCGGCGTGAGTTGGTACAGGCCGACGAAGGCGGCGAGGGCGATCGTCTTGTAGACGATGTCCACGACGGCCGCCCCCGCGCCCACGGCGAAGCTGGCGGCGGTGTCGCGGACTCCGTAGCCGCTGGCGTTCTCGTCGGGGTGCAGCCGGTAGTAGACCATCTCGACAACGATGAGCAGCACGAAAAGGGGGGCGGACAGGGCCAGCAGGGACGTGTTTTCCATCGAGGCCTCCTATCGGAGCGTTTCGCTCCGACTGGAGTATCGGAGCGAAACGCTCCGACAGGCAATAGGTTGGACACCATGAAGGAAAGTGAGGCCGAGGGGCTGCGGCCGGGCGGGCGTTACGGCCGCCAGGCGGAGGCACAACGCAACGACACCCTGGTGCTGAGCGCGGCCCGGGCCGTCTTCGCGGAGCAAGGTGCCGACGCACCTGTCTCCGCCATCGCCGAACGGGCGGGCGTCGGGATCGGCACCCTCTACCGGCGCTACGGCAGCAAGGAGCAGCTCCTGCAGCGGCTGTGCGCCATCGGCATCGCCCAGACGATCCGCGACCTGCGAGCCGCACTGGAGGCAAAAGGCACCGGCTGGGAGGTCCTGGCACGGTACATGGCCACCGCCGTCGAGGCCCGGGCGGGCGCGTTCGCCGCGCTGGCCGGTACGTTCGCGCTGCCCGAGCAGGTGACCGCCGCCAACGCGGAGGCCAAGGAACTGGCGGAGCGGCTGCTGCGCCGGGGCCACGACGACGGGACCGTACGCGAAGACATCACCACGCTCGATCTCACCCACGTGGTCGAGATGTTCAGCCGGTACCCCCGCCGCACCGACGAGGACGACCACGCACGCCGCAGGATGCTGACCCTGACACTCGACGGCCTGCGCGCCGTCCACACCGGGCTGCCGGCCCCGCAGTTGGGCTGGGACGACTACCAGCGGATATGGGACGAGCCGAACAGACAGCACTGATCCCCGCGCCGGCACCTGTCTCGACGGCGGACACGAACTGCCGTTTGGGTACTACCTCTTGCCAACCCCGGTGGGGAACAGTTGGCTCCTCTGATCCGTACTATCGGTAGACCAAGGCATCGGCATCTGCCGTAGTACGCCTCACCAGCCGAAAGGTCAGCGTCATGCCCGAGACAACCGCCCCCGCCACCGAACTGGCATCGCAGTACATCACCCGCGTGTCCGGCGACCTGGAGTCGAACATCAAGGAGCAGGAACGCGTCAGTGCGGAGATCGCCGCCCTGCAGGAGCAGCTCGCCACCCTCCAGCACGACCACAGCGTGCTGCTGAACATGCAGCAGGCGCTCGGCATCACCGCCCCGTCGGCGAAGCCGGAGACACAGTCCGAGACACCTGCCAAGGTGCCCTCGCCGAGGCGGAAGAAGACGAGCACCACGACCGGAGCGAAGCGGAAGGCGGGCGCATCGGCCGCGACGAAGCCGAAGGCCGATGCCACGGCCGCGACGAAGGAGCACACGGACGCCACGGCGGCCGGGGCGAAGTCCCAGGCGGGCAAGTCGGGTGGCTCGCCGGTCAAGAAGGCGGCCGGGAAGTCCGCCTCCGGGGCGACGGGTGCGGCGAAGGCCTCGCAGCCCACCCTGGTCGAGCTCATTCGCCGCCACCTCACCGAGCAGAAGGAGCCGCGTTCCGCCGCGGAGATCTCCGCCGCCCTCGGCCAGGCCCGCCCCCCGCGCGCCGTCTCCCCCAAGGTCGTGCGCATCACGCTGGAGGGACTCGTGGCCAAGAGCCAGGCCGAACGCTCCAAGCAGGGCCGGTCCGTCTTCTACGTCGCCCCCGCGTCCCGGCCGACGGCCGCACCCGAGGCCGAGGCACAGCCCGAGGCCGCGGACCACTGACGACGACGCCGGTCGTCGTCAGGCCGCCCCGAGCCACATCCGGTCGTAGTAGGAGCCGGATTCCCCGCGCATCTGGTAGTTGCGTACCTCCGGCCTGCGGGCGGCGAGGAACCGCATGCTCCCGATGTACACCCCGGCCGCGTCCCGGACGAGTTCCTCCTCCACCTGGGCGAGGAACGCGTTGGAGGCCTCCAGGGTGCGTGCCGTGCGGGCCTTGGCGGTGAGCTCGTCGACGACCTTGTTCTCGTAGCCGGCGTAGTTGTACGAGGCGCCGGTGGTGTAGTTGGAGGAGACGTTCTCCAGGGCGCTGTTCAGCGTGATGTACATGTGCCGTCCGTAGATGTCTCCTTCCCCCTCGGCCGTGATCTGGTCGAAGGCCGTCTGGCCCATGCCGCGCAGCTCGATGTCCACGCCCACTTCGGCGAACTGCTGCTGCAGCACCTGGGCGAGCAGCGGCCAGGGGTCCTGGCTGCCGTGCGGGAAGTCCAGTCGCAGACGCCCGACCCCGGCCTCGCGCAACAGGGCGCGGGCCCGGTCCGGGTCGTAGGTGTAGGGCTTCGCCGTACGCCGGTACCGGTCCAGTTTCTCCGGGAAGGGGCAGCCCCACGGGTCGGCCAGTCCGAAGGTGACGCGCATGAGCTGTTCGCGGTCCACCGCCCAGTTCAGGGCCTGCCGTACGCGCCGGTCGCGCAGTTCCGGACGTTTGAGGTTGAGGGCGAGCCACTGGCTGCCTCGGACGGGCACGGGGTGGACGAACCGCTCGCGGGTGTCCTGGTCGGCGGTGAACTTGGGCGCCTGGCTGGCCACCAGCCCTTCGCCGAGGATGTCGACACTGCCGGCGTTGAGCTGGAGCGACTGCATCGAGTAGTCGATGCCCCAGCGGAACTCGACGGTGTCGACGAGCGGGGTGCCGTCCCAGAAGTACTTCTCGAAGCGGCGGAACGTGGCCCGCTGGCGTTTGCTGTCGTAGCGGGTGATCCGGTAAGGGCCGGTGCCGACCGGGGTGCGGCCGAAGGAGCTGCCGAGGCGGCGGATCTCCTCGGCGGGCAGGGCGGCGGTGTAGGGCTGGCACAGCAGGGCGAGCAGGAGGACATCGGGATCGGTCAGCCGGATCCGGAGGGTGTGGGAGTCGAGGGCTTTCAGTCCGCTGACCTTCTCGGCCTTCTGCTCGTAGACCGCCTGAGCACCCTCGATCGTGAACAGGAAGCTCGCGGCCCAGGAGGCGAGGCCGGGGTCCAGGATGCGGGTCCAGCTGTCGACGTAGTCCTGCGCGGTGACCGGCCGGCCGTTGTGGAAGCGCGCGTCACGGCGCAGGGGGACGGTGTACACGCGGCCGTCCCGGGACACCTTCGGCATGGCTGCGGCGGCGTGCGGGGCGGGCCCGTCGTACTGACCCCGGTAGTGGTAGAGCGGGGAGTGCAGAACGGTCGAGATGGCCTCCCAGCTGTGCAGGTCCCAGCCGATGGCGGGGTCGTAGGACTGGGCCTCCGTCGCCCAGGCCGTGATCACCTTTCCCATGCGGCGGGCGCCGGGAGGATCGGCGCCCGGGCCGGGTGCCCACTCCGGGACGTCGGCCAGGGGGCCGGACCGGACGGGCCGGGCCTCCGCGGTGCAGCCGCTGAGGAAGGCGCCTGCCGCACCGGCCGCACCGGTGGCCAGGACAAGTCGTCGGGTCGGGATGTGCAACGGTCCGGCCATGGCCGTCCTCTCGTGCAACTGCCGAAGGGGATGAGAGCGAGGCACCTCTGGGAACGGGATCGGGCGGAGGGCGGCGTGCCGGTGGGAGCGTCGCGCCGCTGTGGGCGGACCACCGGCACCGGCCGAAACCGCCCTCGATTGGCCGAAAGCCTGCACGCGCCGGAGCGCCCTGTCAACGCCGCGCACGGCTTTTATTGACCGATGCGTCAGTCGGTATCGATGGTCCGGTACCGCGGCGGCGAAGTGCGCGGGCAAGATGAGCGCTGTGCCGGCGGGTCCGGCGCGGCAGGAGCGGAACCGCCGGTGACCGGCGGGCGACGAGGGGGATCTCTCGCGTCAGGGCCGGACGGGAGTGTGGGGGCTGCCGGTCTGTGAACCGTACAGGCGGGCGTAGAAGCCGCCGCGCGACAACGGCTCTTGGTGGGTTCCTGACTCGCCCATCCGTCCGTGGTCCGGGACCAGGACGCGGTCGGCGTCCGGGGCGAGGTCGAGGTCGTGGGTGATCATGAGGGCGGTACGTCCGGTGGTGGGCTCGTCAAGGAGGGGGACGAGGACGCGGGCCGTGCCGGCTCCCGGCGCAGCCAGAACACGGCGACGCCTCACCGGCGCGCCAGGGCCGCCTTGACGCGGTCGGCGGCGGGGCCGAGGTCCGTGGAGCCGAGGTCGGCCGGCGCCGGCTCGCGTGTGCTGAGCCGCTTCGCGAGGGGATACAGCACGCCGCCGGCGGCTAGGTAGACGACACCGATCCAGAAGGAGAGGGGCTTGTGGTGCCAGGTGCTCCAGATCATCCAGACGGTGACGACCGCCGGACCGGCGACGACGAAGACGAGCCCCGCGGTGCCCCCGGGCACCCGGAACGGCCGGGGCAGGTCGGGGTGGCGACGGCGCAGGACGACCAGTGAGGCGAATTCCAGCATGAGGCCGCCCAGGCTGATCAGGACCGCGGCATCGATGACGACCGTGAACTCCATGGAGCAGAAGACCGCAAAGATCAGACAGCAGACCACGATGGAACGCGTGGGAGTGCCGAATCTGGGGCTGGTCCTGGCGAGCCATTGCGGGAGGTACCCGTCCCGCGCCATCAGGCTCGGGGTCTGCGACGCCGGGATCAGCAAGGAGGAGAACAGTCCCACGGTGGACATGACGGCGCCGATGGTGACGAGGCTCTTCAGCCACGAACCCCCCAGGAGGGCGACCGCCGCCGCGAAGTCGCCGCCGCCCCACAACTCGGGCCGTCCCGCGTGCAGACCGCTGGCGAGCGCCGCCACGACCGGCACGACGTAGGACAGGATGATCAGGGGGACGGACCACAGCAGCGCCCGCCGGAGGGTCCGCCCCGGATCGGCGACCTGGTTGAGCACGGGGCTCGGCGCGTCCCAGCCCGAGTAGCACCACAGGATGACGCCCAGCGCCACGCCCGCCGACCCCAGGGCGCCGGCGCCGTTCACCGTGAACCCGGCGAGTTCCCCGGCTTGCGGGTGCCGCATCACGCGGAACGCCGCCAGCACCGCCATCACCGCGAAGGGGGCGAGCACGAACACCATCATCACCAGCGTGGCCCGGCCCACGACATGGGCGCCCCTGCTGTTCAGCCAGGCCAGCGGAACCATGAAGCACAGGGCTGCGACCCAGTGCCCGTCGAACGAGACGGCGCCGCCGAACAGCGTGAGCCAGGCGTTGTTGCCGCGGGCCAGGGCCGGCACCCACTGCGCCAGATAGTCGGCGAAGATGATCGGGAACAGCGATGTGCTCAGGCACGCCGCCATCCAGACCCACATGCCCTTCGCGAAGGCGGCGCGCGGCCCCAGGCCGACCTTCACCCAGGAGTAGAAGCCGCCCTTGAGGGGAAGCGCCGTCCCGAGTTCCGCCACCATCAGCGCACAGGGAATGCCGTAGACCAGCGGTACGAGCAGCAGCATCGCCAGGGTCATGCCGACGCCGGCACCGCCCACCGCGTTCTCCAGGCCGAAAGGACCGCCGGAGACGCTGAAGAAGATGAGTCCGACCAGCGGGAGCATCCTCAGCTGGGCGTGACGCGCGCTTCTTCCCGGTGGGGTGTCCTCGTCCGTGTTTTTCTGCGTGTGCGTGAGCATGGCAAGACCTCCGATCAGAGGGCGGGCGCCCGGGTCAGCCGATCGCCAGCAGCTCTCGGGCCTGGCTGAGGGTGGCGACCTCGCGTCCGAGAGTGGTCGCGAGACCGGCGAGTTTGGCGACGAGCGCCTCGTTGGACGGGGCGAGGACGCCCTTGCTGATGTAGGCGATGTCCTCCAGCCCGGTGCGCACTCCGCCGGCTCCGCGGAGCAGAGCCAGGGCGAGCATGCGGTCGTGGTGGCGGCCCACGCAGGTCACCGACCAGAAGGTGCCCTCGGGCAGGGGGCGGATCATCGCGTCGAGCGCCTCGGGGCTCGCGTCGATCCCGCCGGGCACCCCGAAGACCAGGTTCACTCGCAACGGCCTGGGCAGCAGCCCCTCTTCGAGCAGCCGGACGGCGCTGATGACATGGCCGACCTCGAAGGCCTCGACCTCCAGGGCGGTGTGCTGGGCGGTGGCCCGGGCGATGATCTCCCGCCCGGCGGCGGGGGAGGTGATGAACGTGCCGTCGCCGAAGTTCATCGACCCGGTTTCGACACCGCACATGTCCGGCGCCGCCCGGAGGCCGCCGAGGCGTTCCTCGGTGCTCATCGTGTCGGCCCCGCCCGTGGACACGTTGACCACCGCGTGCGGGGCTTTTTCGCGGATCCGCCCGATCGCCTCCTGGAACAACTCCGGGCGGCCGCTGGGCGTGCCGTCGGGCTCCCGGGCATGGAGGGCGACGATCGCGGCTCCGGCTTCCACCGAGCGCAGACTCGACTCGGCGATCTCCTCCGGGGTGTAGGGGATGTTGGGGTTGGTGTCCCGGGTGACGTCCGCGCCGGTGATCGCCGCGGTGACGACCACGGGCCTCGCGTTCCAGTCCCGCATGTCAGAGCTCCCTGTCGTCGGGTGTGGTGAGGGCGGCGAGTTCGTGCCGTTCGGCGGTGGTGAGGTCCCGTGCCGTCTGCCGCGCGCCGTTCCACAGCACCAGCACGAACTCGGCGGAGACGGCCGTCTCACCGTCCTGCATGAGGCGTTCGCTGACCCGCAGGCTGGTACGCCCCGGGCTGACTCCGTCGCAGCGGTACTCCACGTGCGGGCCCCGGGGACGCAGCTCCTTCACGTAGTCGATCGCGCAGTGCCGCACGACCCAGTCCGTACCGGGAAGGCCATGGGCGGACAGGACGGCGTCGCGGCCTACCTCGAGGTAGGCGACGACGGTGCTGTGGGTGACATGGCCGTTGATGTCGAAGTCCGGCCAGCGGACCTGTACCTGATGGGTGGTGGGCCTGGTCGTCACGCGGCTCACCGTCCAGGGGCGGGGGCTCGCAGGGCGGGGGTGCGGCGGGCCAGGTCGAAGGCGTACCGGCCCATGTCGGGGCCGTAGCCGCTGCCGACGAGCATGGTGACGTCGTGTCCCAGGCCGTCGGCCGTCAGCGCCGCCGTGCTGAAGTTCGTGGCCATGGAGAAGAACAGCACGGTGCCGCCCTCCCTGGTCGCCAGGATGGAGAACGCCTCACAGCGCGGGGCGTTGACGACGACCACGGTCAGGTCGGCCGGCGGCGCACCGGCCTGGTGCACCGCGGCCAGGGCCGCCACCGGGTCCTGGAGATCGGCGACGACGCCGATGTCGCACAGCCCGCTCTCCTGGGCCCGGCCGACCGATTCGGGGTCCACGTCGACGGCCACCACCAGGGACTGGCTCATCGAGTCACGTGCCGCCGCCATGGCCAGCCTGCCCGCGTGCCCGCAGCCGAGGACGTAGACGACGCCCTTGTCCGGCGCCAGCCGGCGGACGTGGGAAGCGGCCCCGTAGACGTCGTAGAGCTCCACGGCCTGCGCGGTGTCCATGTCGTCGGGGAGGTGACCCCACGGGATGCGGTCGCACACGTACGCGGTGCCCTCGACCTCCACCTGGGCCGAAGCCGGGTCCACGTGGACGATTGAACGGAGCCGCAGCGGCAGGAGGGTCAGGGAGGCGAGCGGCAGGACGCGGGTGCCGGTCTCCGGCGGGTCGGTGACCTGTGCGCCCACGGCCCGCACGACACCGAGCGCCACTCCGCCGCTGTCCGTCACCGGGTTGTGCATCTTCCCGCGGGCCCCGACGATCTCCATGATGCGTTCGCCCATGGCGGTGGGGTCGCCGCCCGCGTGCTCGCGGACGTTGCGGAAGGACGTCGCGTCCAGACACAGGCGCTGCACGTCGACCTCGAACTCGAACGGGCCCATGGGCCTGGAGGCGTCCAGCGCGTCGGCGGCCTGGGGCAGGCTCCCCGCCGGCCGGACGACCCGGTCGACGCCGAGCCGCCGGGCGAAGTCGCTCATCTCGCCGGAGGCGTTGTCACCAGCGGTAGTCATCGCACACCATCCTCAACTGGGAAACAGGAGGCGCCTGTTCGGCTGAACATCGCCTGTGTTCTGCCGCGGCCGATGACACGGTCGGCGGCGCGTTCGCCGCTGCGGATCGCGCCCTCCATCAGGCCGGTGCAGTCGGGGTCCGCGTATTCGCCCGCGAAGTGGACGGAGCCCACTGGGCGTTCGAGCAGTTCGGCGTTGTCCGCCGGGGTCCGGGGGCTGTGCGCCGCGTAGGCGCCTCGGGCGAAGGGGTCCGTCTGCCACACCGTGAGGGTGGCGGGCCGGGCCGGGTCGAAGTCCAGGTCGGGGCGGATCAGCCGGGTGGCCCGGACCCAAGCGTCGGGTCCCTCGGTGAGGGCCGCCGCCCCGATGGCCGAGGGCGACCCCATGAAGCCGTTGAGCACCGGGGACACACGGCCTGCGGCGTCGAGGGCGGTCCAGTTCCAGAAGCGGCCCCGCACCGACATCAGCGCGCTGGTCGCGGGCGGCGTACGCAGCGGAAGGTGCAGCTTGGCGGCCTGGCCCTGGACGACATGGCCGAGGGCCTCCCGCTTCCATCCCGGCAGGTCGAGCGCGAGGGTCTCGGGGTCGCGTACGACGGCGAGGGGCAGGGCGACGACGACGGCGTCGAAGAGGGCTTCCGCGGCCTCGGTGGCGACGACGACTCCGCGCTCGTCCTGGCTGACCCGGCGCACCACCTCGCCGAGCCGTACCGCCCCGCCCAGCCGGGCGCCCAGGGCGTCGGGCAGCCGCTGGTTGCCGCCCGCGACCCGCCGGCTGGGCAGGGGCTCGAACGACGCGACGTGGTGGAGCGCCGCCGCTGTCACCCGGTGCGCTTCCACCGCCGTGGAGATCTCCACCCGTGCCCGCAGCGCCTCCAGCAGCGCGGGCGCTTCGTCCAGCCGCCGCAGTACGTCCTCGGTCGAGGGCGTACCGGGCAGGGCTCGGGCCAGGGCGGCGGCGCGTCCGCCCGCCTCGGCGATGTCGCCGGTGGTGATCGAGGGCGTCTCGGCCAGGGCCCGGACGTAATAGCTCATGCCGGTGTCGATCAGGTCGAGTCCGGTGAGGGCCAGCAGCCGGCGCATCGAGTCGTAGCCGTCGAGGACGAACTCCGCACCGCGCTCGATGACGGCCGGTGCCTCGTGTCCGGTGTCGACGGTCTGGGACCAGACTCGGCCGCCGACGCGCTGTCTGGCCTCGAAGACCGTGACGTCACGGCCCGCGGCGCGCAGGCGGGTCGCCGCGGCGAGTCCGGCCAGACCCGCGCCGAGAACGGCGACGCGCCGGGCGCCGCGCCGGACGGTCACGGGGTGGCCTCCGGCGCATCGGAGAGGGGCGGTGGGTCCTGCTGGTACACAACGAGGCCTTTCTCTGCGGGAGTCGGGGAGGTCTCGGCCGGGGCCGACCGCGGGCGGCGGGAGTCACCGCGGCCGGCGGTCGCGTCGGCCGCGGGTGCCGTGCCGTGCGGAGTCTCGGTCGTCATGTGTCCGCCTTCCTCGTGCCGCCGGCGACCCCGGCGGGCGGCAGTCGCCTGGAACACCTCGGAGGGCCTGTCTCGGATGTGGTGTGACGCTAGTCATGTCCTGCCTGAGCCCTCCACCGTGCTGAAGTCAGGGAAAGCCGCACGGGTCAGTACTGGAGTACGGGAGAGTCCGATGGCCGATTTGTTGACCCTCGCCGAGCTGGCTGCCATGCCGACGCTGGGGCAGACGGTGCTGGCGGGCGCCCGGGGCCTGGACCGGGTGGTGCTGTGGGCGCACAGCTGCGAGATGCCCGACCCATGGCGCTGGCTCGGCCTCGACGAGCTGCTCATGACGGTGGGGCTGGGCCTTCCGGCGGCGGAGCGGGATCAGGTGGACTTCGTACGGCGGCTCGCCGGGGCCCAGCTGTCCGGCATGACACTCGGCGAGGACGGGATGGCGCCCCCGCTCACCGCGGCCATGCTGGAAGAGGCCGACCGGCTCGCCTTCCCCGTGCTCTCCACCAGCCATGAGGTGCCCTTCGTGGTCCTTGGACGGACGGTGGCCCTCGCCGGCGAGGCCGGCCAGGCACAGCAGCTCATTCGGATCAGCCGTCTCTACCGGGCGCTCAACCAGGTTCCGTCGAGCCCGTCACAGGCCTTGCGCAGCGTCGAGAACACCTTCGGCATCCGCATGGCGGTCGCTGACGCGGCCACCGGGGCCGTACTGTTCCCGGGGAGGCTGAACCCACCGCCGCGGACCGTTCGCGAGGTGAGCCGGCTGGCCCACGCGCAGACCGAGCCGCAGCCCCGCGGCCTGTCCGTGTCCACGGGGTCTTTGCGGTCCTGGCCCCTGCACGCGGCGCGCAAGGCGGTACTGCTCGTCGAAGAGGCCGACAACCACATGCTGGACTCGTTCGCCCTGGCTCACGTCCAGCAGGCGGTGACCGCCGCGGTGAACAACGTCATGGCGACGGCGACACTCACCCTGGCACGGGGCGAACACCTGGTGTCCCTGGTGCTCGGTGGGCGTCTGCCGGTGGACGCCCTCGCCGACCAGTGCCGCGAGTTCGGGCTGCCCGAGGGGGAGATGGTCGTCTTCGCCGCCGCCACGGACGAGCCCAACGACCTCCTGGTGATGCTGTACGCGGCCGGAGTCGCCCATCTGCCCCACCGTCTGCCCGACCGGCTGGTCGTCTGCGTCAGCAGGCAGGCGGAGCGGGAGGCCCTCGACGCGGTCGGCCCGCTGGCCCGGGGCGTCGGAGTGTCCCCGCCCTTCGCCACCCTGTCCGGCCTCGACGACGCGATCGGCAAAGCGGCGTGGGCGTTGGCCGCGGCGCCCGAGAAGGCCGGCGCCGTAGCACGGTACGGGGAGTTCAGGGGGTCGGTGCTGCCTCGGGACGGCGAAACGGCCCGCGAGATCGTGCAAGGGGTCCTGGGCCCCCTGGCCGCCCCGGGCGCTCGCGGCGAACGTCTCTTGCGCACCCTTGAGTGCTACCTGGAGAACGGGCGCAGCTGGGCGGCGACGGCCGAGGAGCTGAGCATTCACCGGCAGAGCCTTGCGTACCGGCTCCAGCAGATAGAGGAGGCCACGGGTCGCAGCCTGAAGGGCTCCCGCGACCTCGCCGAACTGTGGATCGCGGTGAAAGCGCACCGGCTGTTCTCCCGGGAGCCCCGGCAGTAGCCGCGGGTGTCGGCTCCGAGCGGTGGCCGGGAGCCCGAACAGGCCGGCGCGGGGCACCACACCGCTCACCGGACATGAGCAATTACCGCCCCGGCGGCGTCGCGGTCGTCCGTGCGGCGGACGACGAGCGGGCCGGGCTTCGCAGGCGGCCGGGGGCTCCGGGTCAGGGCTTCCAGGTGCGCAGGAAGGCGGCGATGCGGGCGGCGGTGCAGCGGGGGTTGTTCAACTCATGTGCAAGGGCGGTGAGTTGCTCGCGAGTGGGGTTGACGGGGATATTGCTGGCCTCGAGATACATGACGGCGACGGCGCAGGCGACGGTGAGGTTGGAGCGCTCCAGCCAGCGGCAGCGGCCGAGGTTGTGCACGAGGGCGGCGGCCCGGGCGTAGGCGCCGTCGTAGACGGGGGTGTCGAGGAGTTCGCCGCGGTGGCGGGCCACGGCGGCGATGGGCACGCCGTAGTCGTCGGCGGCCGGGTCGCGCTGCCCGGCCCGTTCGGCGACTTCGAGGATCCAGGATTCGTCGACGTGCAGGATCACGCGGCGGCGCCGCGCTGCGCGTCGGCGTACGGAGCGTCGAGCTGCTCCTCCAGGTCGTCGAGGAAGGCGCCGTGCTCGTCGATGAGCCGCTGGGCCGCCGCCATGCCGGCGGCGCGGGCACCGGTGGTGTCCTCGATGATGAGCCGCTCCACGTACCGGTTGAAGTCCAGCCTGCGGGCGGCTGCGGCGGCCTTGCCGGCCGCGAGCACGTCCTCTTCGAGCCGCACCTGCGTCTGCTTCTTCGCGGAAGTCATCCCCACATGGTAGCAGGGTGGTAGCAGGCATGCACCCCGCCACGGACGCACCCCGGCGGGCAGCACGAAATGCTCACCGGTGCTCAGCGTTCTTCGGCGTCGGTGCAGGTCATGGCGCCGGCGGTCCCGGAGCCCTCGAGGGCCGTGAGCGTGCCGGACCCCGCCTTCGTACGGCTCCGTACAGAAAGGCGCGCCGGTGGTGCGGCGCGCACGGGGCCGGTCGAAGGAGCACACATGGGGAACTCGGGACCCGACGCCGACCTGATCGACATCCGGCTGCTCAGAACCTTCATGGTGGTCGCGCAGGAACTGAGCTTCACCCGGGCCGGCGCGCGGCTCTACCTCACCCAGCAGGCGGTGTCGTCGCAGGTGCGCGGGCTCGAAGCCGGCCTGAGCGTGCAGTTGTTCCGGCGGACCACGCGCAGCGTCCGTCTCACCCGGTCCGGCCATCTCCTCCAGGAGCGCGTACAGCCGCTCCTGGAGGCCCTGGACGAGGCGATCGTCGACGCCCGCGAAGTGGCGCAACGGGGTGGGGCGGTCCTGGTCGTGGGGCACACCGCCTCGGCGGCGCACCGGCTGCTCCCCCGGGCCGCCGGGCTGCTGGGCCGTAGCGCGCCGGAGCTCCAGTTGCGCAGCGAGCAGTACTCCGAGCTCGGTCTGCGGGCCGCCGTGGCCGAGGGGCGGGTACATGTCGGCGTCGGGCTGGAACTCGCCTTCGGGGGCGGTCGGACGGCCTGCCAGGAGCTGGGGCGCGAACCGTGGTGCGCCGTGGTCGGAGCTCGGCATCCGCTGGCGGAGCGGGGCCGGGTGGGCATCGCGGAGCTGGCGGGCCACGAGTGGCTGAGCTGGCCGCGCTCCAGTCACCCGGGGCACTGGCGGGCGGTCCACCGGCTCGCCGCCGCCACGGGTGCGGCCCCGGACCTCACGGAGACCTGGCTCAGCCTCGCCCACGCCCGCCTCACCACCACCAAGGCGGTGATGCTCCAGCCCGAGTCCGTAACGGCGCACCTTCCGCAGGGTCTGGTGCCGCTCGAACTGGAGGAAGCGCCGCTCGGACGCTTCTCGGCGGTGTGGAGCATGCTGGCCACGCCGCCCGGCCTGCCCCAGTTGCTCGCGGCCCTCACGACGGCGGCCGGGCACCCTCGCGCCGGTCTCGGCGCGTGAGCGCGACGAACAGCCGCCTGAAGCGCTACGAGCAGTACGTGGAGCGTTCCTTCGCCGTCATCGGCCGGGTGCGCTGGGTCTTGACGCTGGGTTCGCCCTCGGCGGGGCCGGTGGCCTCGAAGGGCACGTACCAGTAGCGCTTGCCCTCGAAGCGGTCCTCGAAGATCAGCTCGACGGTTCCCTTGACCTGCTGCATCTTGGGCGCCCGGGTCACCCATCCGACGTGTTGCGCGGGAACGTTGATGAACGTGGTCTGGGTCTCCGTGTGCGAGGACGACCAGGTGCGTGTGTAGGACTGCTCGAAGGACGCCTTGAAGACCTTGATGAAGCCGAGGAAGTTCGCCTCCACGTCTTCCCTCAGTGACACCCTCAGGGAGTTGGTCTCCCCCGTGGTGTCCTCCCACCCACGCGAGGAGGTCTGGTCGTCCTGGGTGCAGTTGAAGGCGAAGTCGCCGACCCGGTGGTCCTTGCCCGGGGCGATCGTGAGAGCGCCCTCCGGGTGGAAGACGCACTTCTTGGTGCCGTTGTCGCACTTCGCCAGCAGTTCACGAGCGGTCGGCGGGCGCTCGTCGGCCTGCGCGGCGGGGACCGTCACGAGGCTGCCGGCGGCGAACAGCAGGGTCAGCGCGCCGGTCCACAGGGCGCGGTGGTGTGCACGCGTCATGTGCGGGTTTCCTTCCTGCGCGTGTGTCCTCGATGTCCTCAACAGTGGTTCGCCTTCTCGTCCTTGGTCATGGGCCGGGTGCGCTGCGCCATGCTGCTGGTCTCCAGCGGGGCGGTGGCTTCGAAGGGGACGTACCAGTAGCGCTTGCCCTCGAAGCGGTCCTCGAAGATCAGCTCGTAGGTCCCCTCGACCTTCTGCAGATCGGGGGTCCGCTCCAGCCAGCCCACCTGGTACGGCCGTACGTCGATGAACGTGGTGGCACTCTCGGTCCTGGACTTCTTCCACGTCCTCTCGAAGGACGTGGAGACGCTGAGGGACAGCGGTCCTCCGAAACCGGTGCCGACGGTCGCGGAGTTGCCGACGCTGTTGGTCTCCTCCACGGTGTCCGACCACGTGATGCCCGAACGCTGCAGGCGCGGTGTGCAGTTGTAGGCCTCGTCGCCCACCTTGCGCCGCTCGCCGGCCGTCTCGACGAGCGGGCCGCTGGGGTGGAACACGCATTTCTTGGTGCCGTTCTCGCACTTGGCGAGCAGTTCGGCGTCGGTGGGGCGGGACTCCTCGCCCCGTGCGGCAGGGGCGGTCAGCAGACTGCTCCCCGCGAACAGCACGGCGAGAACGCCCGCCCAGCGGGCACGGCTGTGCGGCTTCATCGGCTTCACCGGAACTCGATGGACTCGGCGTAGTCGTTCCACTGCCCCTCCAGGGCCGGCGTCAGGTCCGGGAACCCGGGTGAGGCCACGCCGTCGAGATAGGGCCGCGAGTACAGGGTGACCTCGCACTCGGCCCAGCCCTGCACGGAGGAGACCTTGCCCTTCCAGTCGTCCGGGAGATTGAAGTAGAAGCCGGTCTCGCGCACCTTGCCGCAGGGGCGGCTGCCCCACAGGGTGATCGAGTCGCCCCCGTAGCGGCGGTTCTTGAAGAGGGTGCCGATGACGACGTCCGTCGGCTGCTCGACACCCGTCTGGGCGCCGAGCGCATCGTCCTTGATCTTGACCTCGGCGTACTCCTTGGCCTCCTGCGGCGTACGGAAGCACTTCTCCTCTTCGTTGCCCACGTTGACGGCGCAGTGTTTGCGTGCCGCCTCGGGCGCGGCACCGGCCGAACCGATGGTGAAGGCTGCCGCGCAGACGACTCCGAGGATTCCCGCGCCCGTGATCACCGCCTTGGTGTTGCGGCGTTTCCTAGTCCCCATGGGCGTCCTTCCCTTCGCGTGCGGTGACCGGGTCCCGACCTCGGCAGGTTTCCTCCGGCGATCGTCATCGTGGCACGCGTCGCCATGGCAACGACCGGTCGCAGAAGGGTTGTTGTGAATGCCGGGAGCATCCTCACGCGATGCCCGAGAGGTCCCCTTTATTACGCGCCCTCGTGTTGTGAACGCAGGAGGTGGGCGTCCCGTGGGCTCGCCGCCCTGGCGTGTCACGGGCCGGTCAGGAGTGCCTCCAGTGCTCGCGCCGTGGACGGGTGGCGGTCCAGGAGGGTGGTGGCTCGTGGTCCGGGTGAGGCCGGCTGCCAAGTGGGCTCGCAACCCAGCAGTGCGGCCAACGCGTCGCATGTCGCCGGGTGCGTGGCGAGCAGCGCCGCACCCCGGGGGCCGCTCGGTCCGTCGCCGGGCGGGGGCGTGAACCCGGTCTCCGCACCCTGCCGCATCCGCCACGGCGGCACCCACTCGTCCAGCGCGGCGAGGCGGCCCGGGAAGATCCGCCCGGCCTCCCGGATCAGCAGCGGGGCCAGTTCGGCGCCGCTGCCGCGCAGCGTGCTGATCAGCCTCGGCAGCCACGGCAGCAGCACCGGGTCCGGCAGCCGTGCGAACGCGTTCGACACCGCTTCCACGACGAACTCGGTGAGCGCCGGCAGCGGGACCAGGGCGTGCAGGAAGCCGCTGAGATAGCGCGGGTAGGAGGGCACGACCAGGGGGTTGCCGAGCAGGGCGTCGCACCGGCGGCCGAGTTCCGCGCGGGTGAGGGTGCCCAGGTGGGTCTGGGCGGACCACAGCAGCGCCACCTTCTCCGGGTCCTGCGGATGCGACTGCGCGACCGCCAGTTCGAGCTGGGTGCGGTCGCACCCCAGCGACAGGGCCAGGCCCTCCATGCTGAACAGGAAGCCCAGCATGGCGGCGACCTGCCGCACGGTCGCGTCCTCGTCGGTGAACGCGGTCGGCAGCAGCGTGCAGTAGTGCGCGTAACCGGCCTTGACGAAGGACTCGATCCACGGCGGCAGCACCGGTTCGCTGGTCCGGTAGTACGCCAGCAGCCGCCGTACCCGCTGCAGGACCTCCGGCGCGCCGTCGACCCCGCGTTCGGTGGTCAGGACCGCCAGGGCGTGCCCGCCGAGTTCGTCGGCGAGACGACGGCTGCCCAGATACAGCGTCGCGTCCTCCACCGCCGCCAGCACCGTCGCCGCCGTGGCCTGCGGGCCGTACGCGGAGCGGCGCAGGCGCTGCTCCAGGACCTGTTCGATGCTCACGCCCTCGTAGCCGAGCTCGATCAGGGTGCGCTGGTGGGTGCCGAGCGACAGGTCCCAGGACTCCTGGATCGACCGTTCGCCGAGCGTGCGCTCGCCCATGATCGGCCGTACGGCGCCCTGGGGCATGAGCCGCCGCAGGATCCACAGCACATCGGAGCAGGCCTCCAGCTCCGGCCGGCCCGCGATGTCCAGCAGCGCCCGCTGCACACCTCGCTGCTGGAGCTTGAGATTCAGCGGAGCCAGCCGGTCGTGCACATCGCGGGCGAGCGGTGGGAGGGCGTCGTAGCCGACCTGGCCGACGCGGTCGCCGCCCATCATGATCTCGACGAGCCGGCGCACGTCACGCCGGCCCGGGACGACGTCCTTCTCGATGCAGGTGACCGCCGCGTCCTGGAAGTCGTACGGCGTGGGCCGCGCGCGGTCGCGCATCCCGGCCAGCAGGATCGACGTCTCGAAGACGGCGATGGCGTCGGCGGTGGAGGCGAGGTAGCCGCCCCGGCGTGCGGCGCGCACGATGTCCACCGACCAGCCGAGCAGTTCGGCCTCGTCCAGGTGGTCGAGGACGGGCGGGCGCTGGAGGAAGCCCGTCAGCCGGTCGGACGCCGGGGCCGTGGGCGCGGGCACTGCGGGGACGGCGGTCTTCTTGGCCTTCGACCGCTTGGTGCCGGCCTGCCCGTCCAGCCGGTAGGGCCGTACGCCGGTCCGCTTCAGGTTCTTCGCCCACTGGGTCGCCGCGATCGACACCGAGCCGCCGGCCAGGCCGAACTGCGCCTCGATCGCCGCATGGCTGGAGGGGATAAGTCCGTGCTGCCACGTCGTGGCGGTCCGCGGTTCGATCACGAAGGTGTCGGTGCCGTCGACGCCGAACTCCGCGACCCGGCTGGCCGCGTGGAAGGCTCCGCACACGTACAGGCAGTCCTCGGGGTCCGTGCCGCTCGCCGCGAGATGGGCGCGCATGCGGGTCCACATGTAGCGCTCGCGGTCCTCGTCCACCCGGACCCGGTGCGCGTCACCGGGGGCGAGGCGCCGGAAGAGGCTGCCGATGAGCAGCATGACCTGCCGGTAGGTGTCGTGGTCGCTGTCACCGAGCGGCAGTTCGACGTACTGGTGCCACCACTCCGACCAGTGCCGCACCCGCCCGTGGCGCAGCAGGTGCTCCTCCAGCGCGGCGAAGCGCGGACGCAGGTCGCCGATCTCCACGCCGACCGCGTCGCCGTGCAGCGCGGCCTCCTCCTCGGCGGGCGGCGCGTCCGCACCGGCCGCCTCGGCGGCACGGCGGGCCCGCGCGTCCCACTGGAAGACGTGGTCGGAGGAGCGGTCGACGAGCACCAGCTCGACACCGGGGGTGTCCAGGGCGTACGCGATCGCCTGGTACTCGGCGGAGGCCTCGGTGACCGGCGCGACCACCGACAGCGGAGACCATTCGGCGGGGAATCCGTCGACCTCGCTCGCGAACGCCTGGACGGCCACCGGCAGCCGGCAGTTGCGCAGTTCGGTCAGCAGCGGGGCCATGTCCTCGCACAGCTCCAGGTACACGACCTTCGGCTGCTTCTCGCGCAGCCGCCGGGCCATGGCCAGCGCGGACGCCGGGGAGTGGTGGCAGACCGGGAAGATCTCCAGCGGCTCGCGCACGGCCCGGTCGACGTCGTCGACGATGCCGAGAAGGATGCCTTCCAGCGCGTCGGGACCGCCGGCGAACTCCGCGGCGGCCTCCTGGAGTTGGGTGCGCAGCGCCGAGAACGTGCCGTCGGCCGTCCCCTGCCCGCGGTCGCTCCGCTGAAGTGCGCCGCTCACGACAGGGTCGCGATCGCGTCACGGCCGCCGTCGAGGAACTCCGGCCAGGAGCCGCCCTCTTCCTTGCTGCGCGGCTCGACCACGCCGTGCAGGTACTTGTTGAGGATGGCGAGGTCCTCGGGCTCGCGCCGGGCCAGCGAGCCGACGAGGGAGGAGGCGAGGGTGCGGGCGGTCAGCGCGCGCTCGCCGAAGAAGTTGCTGTGCAGGATCGCGTCCTCCAGCACGCCGATCTGCTCGGCCGTGGACAGCGCCGACTCCAGCTTCTCGTCGTCGCTGCCCGCCGAGGCGGCGGAGGCGCGCAGATCGGCGAAGCTCTGCAGCAGCACGTCCAGCAGGGTCGGCGGCACCTCCAGCTCGATGCTGTGGCGGCGCAGCAGTTCCTCCGTGCGGAAGCGGACGATCTCCGCCTCGCTCTTCTTGTTCGTCACCACCGGGATGCGTACGAAGTTGAAGCGCCGCTTCAGAGCGGAGGACAGGTCGTTGACCCCGCGGTCGCGGCTGTTGGCGGTGGCGATGACGGAGAAGCCGGGCTTGGCGAAGACGATGCTGTCGCTGTCCAGTTCGGGGACGGAGATGTACTTCTCCGACAGGATCGAGATCAGGGCGTCCTGGACGTCGCTGGTGGAGCGGGTGAGCTCCTCGAAGCGGCCGATCGCGCCGGTCTCCATCGCCGTCATGATCGGGGAGGGGATCATCGACTCACGGGACTGCCCCTTGGCGATCACCATGGAGACGTTCCACGAGTACTTGATGTGGTCCTCGGTGGTGCCGGCCGTGCCCTGCACGACGAGCGTGGAGCTGCGGCAGATCGCGGCGGACAGCAGCTCCGCCAGCCAGCTCTTGCCGGTGCCCGGGTCGCCGATCAGCAGCAGACCCCGGTCGGAGGCCAGGGTGACGATGGAACGCTCCACGAAGCTGCGGTCGCCGAACCACTTCTGGGAGATCTCCCGGTCCAGGCCGTCGGAGCGCTCCGACCCGAGCACGAACAGGCGGACCATCTTCGGCGACAGCCGCCAGGAGAACGGCTTGGGGCCGTCGTCGATCGACTCCAGCCAGTCCAGCTCCTCGGCGTACTTGATCTCGGCGGGAGCGCGCAGCAGTTCGGACATGTCAGGGCCTTTCAGGTACGAAAGTGAAGTGTGGGAGGCACGGAAGGCGGGTTCAGGTGAGGAACGCCTTGAGCTCGTGCACGAGTTTGCGGATGTGCCCGGAGAGCACCGGTGTCCCGAGGTCCTTGAAACGGTCCCGGAACCAGGGGTTGACGCTGCCGCGGCCGGCGCTGGTCACGGATCCGACCGGGATGAACTTCGCCCCGGAGCGGTGGATGGCGGCCATCGACTCGAACAGCGGCTCGCTCTGCCACTCGTAGAAGTCGGAGATCCACACCACGACGGTGTTGCGCGGTTCGGCGATCTTCGGCTGGGCCAGCGCCATGGCGACCGTGCCGTCCGTGCCGCCGCCGAGGTCGGTGCGCAGCAGCGTCTCGAACGGGTCGTGCACCCAGGGCGTGAGGTCGAGTGCCTTGGTGTCGTACGCGATGAGGTGGACGTCCACCTTGGGCAGCCCGGCGAAGATGGAGGCGAGGATGGTGCAGTTGACCATCGAGTCGACCATCGAGCCCGACTGGTCCACCACGACGATCAGCCGCTGCGGTGTCGTCTTGCGGGCGGTGCGCCGGTAGTAGAGCCGGTCGACGTAGAGCCGCTCCTCCTCGGGGTCCCAGTTGGTGAGGTTCTTCCAGATCGTGCGGTCGAGGTCGAGGTTGCGGAAGACCCGCTTGGGCGGGATGGAGCGGTCGATGGCGCCGACCGTCGCCTTCTCGACCTGGGTGCGCAGCACTTCGGCGACCTCGTCGACGAAGCGCCGGATCAGTGACTTCGCGTTGGCCAGGGCGACACCCGAGAGGTTGTTCTTGTCGCGCAGCAGCTGCTCGATCAGGGACATGCTCGGCGTCAGCTGGGCGGCCAGCTGGGGATCGGCGAGGACCTCGCGCAGCCGCATCCGGTTGACGAGGTCCGCCTCGATGGTGCCGAGGTCGGGCCCGATCTCCGGGATCAGCCGGCTCAGGTCGGGGGTGGTGCCGCCGCCGCCGGAGCCGAAGGGGCTGACGCCCGCTCCCGCGCCGCCGCCGCGGCGGCTGCCGCGCAGATCGCCCGGCTCGCAGCCGAGGGCACGCTCCAGCCAGCCCGCGTCCGACTGCCAGCGGGCCAGTTGGGAGGCCGTGACAGTGCCGGAGGGAGAGGAGAACACGTTGAGCAGGACCTTGGAGACGAGTGCGGCGCGCCGCACTTCGGCCGACCGGTCACGCTCGCCGTCGCGGCCGGGGTCGCGCGAGCTGTCGGGGTCGCGCGAGCTGTGGGGGTCCTGGGAATCTTCGAAGCCCTGGGGGTCTTCGGGGTCCGGCTCCACCGTCATCAGGCCGTCGAACTCGGCGGCCAGAGCGGGGTGGCGCTGCACGATCGAGTCGATGGAGGCCCGGGGGTCGAGCAGCGCGGTGGGCAGGCCGGCGTCCTCGACGACGGCGAGGCTCGCCGACTCAAGCGTGGGCTGCTCCTCGTGGTCGAAGAGGCGTGCCAGCAGCCTCCAGTACAGGGCCTGCCGGCGGTTCGCGTCGGCGTCCGGGCCGGTGCTGTCCGCTGTCGCAATGTGTTCCGTCATGTCCGCAGCAGCCTCCCCGCCCGCTCCCGCAGCACGGCCACCGCGTCGGTGGCGGCCTTCTCCGCCTTCGCGCCGGCCTTGTCGGTCGTACCTCCGGCCCATCCCCCGGCGTGCACCGTGACGGGCTTCTTGCGCACCGTCGTCTCCACGGCGAGCGGCTGGACCCGGAACGAACCGGCGTCCCAGCGCAGCAGTCCGAGGCAGGCGCCGGACTTGGCGACGGCCCCGGGGGTGAGCGGCCCGGCGGCCGGGATACGGTCGGTGTCGACGGTGACCGTGCCCGAGGCAAAAGTGAACGTGACGCTCTCGTCGTCCTGTTGAGCGGTGTAGCCGTCGAGGAAGACGGGCACGGCGATGCGCGCCGGGTGGCGGTCCAGGGGCGCGGTCGCCGGCAGGGTCGCGGTGGGCAGGGCGACGCGGGCGGTGGCGAAGGCGTCGGCGGGCTCGCCGGTGCGCGCCCGCTCGTCGCTCCAGATCAGATCGCCCTCGCCGGTGACCGGCATGTCGGTCACTTCCATGGCACGCCCCTCGCCGACGGCCGACAGCAGTGACATGTGGGGGCGCAGCAGTTGCCACACTCCGGCGGCCACGACGGTGTCCGGCTTCGGCACCGAGACGCTCGCACGCACCAGGCGCGGCGGGCCCCCGTCGGCGGGTTCGAGCACCGCGTGGACCTGGGCCTGGGCGGCGGTGGCGTGTTCGTGCAGGTCCACGCCGAGCGGCAGCAGCCGGCCCGTGGCCGTGCCGGTCGCGGGGGCGCTCGCGGCGCCGGGCAGGGTGAGGAGCATCCCGCGCGACCACAGGTCGGCCCAGCGGCGCGCGGGGACCCGCTCGAGGGTGGCTCCCGGGCAGGACGCGGCGAGCTCGGCGGCGAAGCCGTCCAGCAGTGTCGCCAGGCGGCGCAGGGCGGGGTCCGGGAGCATCGCGGCGACGATCTGCGCGGATCCCGCGACCAGTTCGTGGTCGATGCCGTGCCACCCGGCGCGGGCCAGGTCGGCCAGCCAGGCGCGGGCGGCGGCCTGGAGGTTGGCCTCCCGCTGCCCGGCCGGTGCCACCTCGGTGTCCTCACCGGGGATGCGGCCCGTCGCCTCCTGGGCGCGGGCCAGCAGGGCGTCGTGGACGGAGCCGAGGAGTGCGGCGCGGCCGGCGGCCAGGGCGACGAAGTGGTCCTCGCCGGCGGCGCCCGCCGCGGCCTTCTCGGCGGCTTCGGTGACCTTGGCCGCAAGCGGCGATCCGGCCACGGCGTGTGCGAGCTGCGACAGGCCGGCGGCCTGGGCGGGCTGGGGCCGCAGCAGCCCGGCGACGAGGGCGCCGTCGAAGGCGTCGACCGCGGCGAGGGCTTCGTCG
Source organism: Streptomyces sp. NPDC107528 (assembly GCF_055639295.1). NCBI lineage: Bacteria > Bacillati > Actinomycetota > Actinomycetes > Kitasatosporales > Streptomycetaceae > Streptomyces > Streptomyces sp. NPDC107528. Next base: position 269,363 of record NZ_JBVKAV010000010.1, on the reverse strand, counting down.
AGTCCGTCGACGGGTTCGCTGAGCAGGTCGGCACGCATCAGGCCACCACCCTGGTCGGCGGGAACCACTGCATCTCCGGCAGGGGCGCGGTGTCCGCGTCGAGCTCCAGGTAGGCGAGGTGGCGCAGGAAGCGGTTGAAGACCGCCGCCGCGGCGGAACTGTCGGCCTGTGCGGGACCGGTGGCGGCCATGACGGCCTCGATGCCCTGCGCGTCGGGCTGCGGGGCGTCCTCCGTCTCGGCCCGCAGGTAGCGGGCGACGCGTGCGCCGCCGTACTGCAGGACGGCCTCACCGATCAGGGCGCGGATGTGGTTGCAGAACCCGCCCCGGGCGCCTCCGCAGGGCCGGTTGTTGTTGGTGCTGCACGCGAAGGCGAACCGGGCGGCGGCCACGGACGAGACATAGACCCGCCCGATGTCCGAGCCGCTGGAGACCACACCCTGAAGACGCCCGTCGGCCAGCTCGACGAACGGGACCTTGGCCAGCTTGCGCGGCCGGGCGGGCGATATCACCCGCGCCGTACTCGAATGCTCCCAGCCTGACGACACACCAGCTCCTCTGCACACCAAGGGGAATGAGGTTCGACGCCGCACGAGGCGGCATGTCACAGAACCTACTGGCAGGCACTGACAACGCCGATCGGCCGGTCCTGCCGCTCGATGCGCCCTCGGCACGGCAACCCGGCCCGGCCACCCTCCTGTCGGGGTTCACCGGGTGCCGACGGCCACCGCCCGTCGGACGATGCGTACCGCGGGTGCGTGCTTGCAGGGCCCGCGTCGCAGCGGGGCGTTGACGTCGACGTTGGTCGTGCCATGGCCTGTGACTCCACCGGCCCCGGTGAGCCAAGTGGTCCCGCTGGCCCTGCCGGTCCCGCCGCCGGTGGCCCCGGTGATCCCGCTGTCCCGGGGGGGCCGGGTGGTCCGGGTGGCCCCGGTAATCCCGCTGCCCCGGGTGGTCCGGGTGGCCCGGGTGGCCCGGGTGGCCCGGGTGGCCCGGGTGATTTGGGTGGCCAGGTCAGCGTCACCGACGAGGTCGTCGCCGCTCACACCGCTGTGTTCCCGGCCGACCTGAACGGCGTCGGGGTCCACGACAGGATGCCGTGCGGCCACGCCGTCTTCGACCGTGTCCTGCACGCCCGTTGGGCTGAGGTCATCCGGCGGCTGCGGGACCATGACACGACCCCTCTCCTGCTGGCCACCCCCACCTGGTCCAACGGCACCATCGCCGCCGGTGACCTCGTCGAACGGCTCGCCGCCTACCACCGGTCACAAGCGCGCCCGGGCCGGGTCGACCTGGAGCAGGCATTGCTGCGCGTGCGGCACGACGACGACGCCGGGCGGGCCGCCACGGCCGCCGAGGCCCTCGGCACGCCGGAGGCCCTGCGGCTCGCCCGATGGCTCCGTGACCAGGGTCTGGCCGTGCCCGACACCGGCCTCACGCCGCTGGAGGCATGGCAGCACGACACATGGTGGGAGAAGCAAGAAACCGTGGCGGCGAGGGCCGCCGTGCCCGACTTCACCGACCGCTCCACGACTTCGGTGAACCGTTCCGCGAACTGGCCGGGGCCTACCTGGCCGACGGGGACCACTGCGGCGTCTTCGAGTCGGAGGGCGCGTGGCCACGTCTGCTGCCGCTGTGGCTCATGGTCCTGCCCCGGCACCGGGAGATCGTCGCCGCCCGCACGCTGACCGCCTTCGCCGAGGGGGCCGAGTCCTCGCGCCGCAGCGCGGCCGTCCATCTGCCCGCGCTGGCGGACGCGGAAGGCCCCGCCGGTACGGCGGTCCGGCTCGCTCTCGCCCACCGTCTGGGGGCCCACCGTCCCGCCGAACGCGTCGCCGCCGCCGACGCCTTCCTCATGTTCGCCGCGCGTCAGGACCTCGACGAGGAACAGTTCGGCCGGGACCTCGGCGCGCTCCTCACCGGGCCGGGCTGTCTGAAGGTCTCCAGAGTCATCGAGTCCCTCACCCTGGCGGCCCAGGGCGGTGCCCATCCCGACGTCGCGATCGTGCTGGCCTGTCTGCTCAGCGGCCGGCCTGGGCAGGCTGCTGACCCTCGCCGCCGAGTGCGCTGAGCGGAGCCGACGCCCGTTGCCACCCGTCGAGGGCCTCAGCGAGCTGGCGGCCCGGCGGGGGTCGGCGCTCGTCGTGAAGAGCCCGCGACGGCTGCGGGACGCCATGACACCGCCGGGGACGCCATGACCCCGTTCGCACGGTACCCCGGCATGCGCGCCCCGGGCCATGTCCGGCGGATCATGTGGCTACCGAGATCAAGAGGGGCTCAACGACCCGTCGGACAGCTGACGCACATGCGGCGCATCATCGACACCCTGGGGTACAGCCCATCGGCGACGAACTTCTCCACGAGCTCCCGTGCACGCCGGTCGAGATCGGCGTACTGCGCCTCTCGCTCAGCGCCCGCGACCGCTTCGCCGATCAGGAGGTTGCCTTCGGCGTCGACGCGCTGCGGGCGCTCCTCCGCGTCGGTGAGCAGGCCGACGGTGGAATGGGAGAAGCCGCAGTAGTAGGCGATGCCTTCGCTCAGATTGGTCTCGAGAAGGGCTTGCATCCCCTCCACGACGGGGTCGTCGGCAGTGGCGCCGGCGAGGCCCAGCCACAGCATGCGCTTGCCGGCGAGGCGGGGCTTGCTGCGGCCGTAGGCGAACCCGTAGTTCCATACGCGGTCGATCCAGCCCTTGAGGATGGCGGGCACGTTCTGCCAGTACACCGGAAAGACGGCGACCACGAGATCGGCGTCGAGGATGCGCTGCATGTGGGCGTGCGTTTCGTCCGAATACGCCTTTTCCCTGTTGCCCCAGTCCGGCTGGTCCGACATGTTCATCCGTGGGTCGAACCCCTCGGCGTGCAGGTCGAGCAGGTCAATGCGGTATCCGGCGGCTTCGAGCCGGACGGCGGCACGGCGGGCCGTGTGCGCGGTGAGGGAATCGGTGCGGTGGTGAGCGACGACCACGAGGGCGGTCCTGGCGTGGCTGTCGTGCTGCGTCACGGTGTCTCCCGGCTGGTCTCGGTCGATTCGATGAATCCAGTACAGCCGCGATGCCGTAGATGATCCATGGGAGAAACGCTCCGGAACATAGGAGATCGTCTACGATGTGTCTCGTGGATCCGCTGAGTTCTCTCCTGAGTGGCATCCGGGCCGAGGGCTCGGTCGTCAGCCATGCCGTGCTGACGGCGCCCTGGACCATCCGCTTCGCCTACGAGGCACCGCTCACCATGATCAGCGTGCTGCGCGGCGGGGGCACCCTGCTGCTGCCCGACGGCATGGAGCGAGCGGTCGGCGTGGGCGATACGGCCATCGTGCGCGGCCCCGCACCGTTCCATCTCGCTGACCATCCCACCACGGTCCACAGCTCCCACGCCGCGTACGAGATCGCCTGCTTCACCAGGGACGCCGAGTGCACCGCCCAGGAGCTCGGCGGTATCCACTGGGGCACCGACTCGCAGGAGGCGACCGCGCTGATCGTGGGCGCCTACCGCGCCTCGGGCCACCGTCACGAGCGGCTCCTGCGTGCCCTGCCGCCCGTCCTGGTGATCAAGGAGGACGTCGAGGTCTGTGCCTGGCTGGAGACTGCCGCCGCCGACGCCGCCCAACTTTCGGCCGGTTCTCAGGCGCTGATGGACCGGCTCCTGGACTGGGCCCTGGTGTGCACCTTGCGCAGCTGGTTCGAACAGGCCGGTGCCGACGCGCCCAGCTGGTACCGGGGCCTTGCCGACCCGGTCCTCGCCCCCGCCCTGCAGGCCTTCCACGACCGGCCCGCCGAGGCGTGGACGGTGGCGTCGCTGGCCGCCCGAGCCGGCGTCTCCCGGGCGCTGTTCGCCAAGCGCTTCACCAAGCTGATGGGCCGCCCGCCCCTCGCCTACCTCACGGAATGCCGCATGGACGAGGCCGGGGCGCTTCTGACCGACACCGACCTCAGCATCGCCCAGATCGGAAGGTCCGTCGGCTATGCCGACGCGTTCGGCTTCAGTGCCGCGTTCAAACGCCACAAGGGCCTGAGCCCAAGCACGTTCCGCGCCGCGGCGGCCTGATTTCGGTCGGCCTGAGCTTGTCGTTCAGCGACCAGCACCGGCAGCCTCGGCTCCCTTGGAACCGTCACTGTCGCTCGGCAGCGAACACCAGGTCATGAATCATGAAGGGGAGTTCCACGTCCCGTCTCCACCAGACGGGCGACCAGGCTCTGCCACGGCGCCACGCCCTGGTGTGCCCTCTCTTCGCCCACAGCCGTTCCCCCGCGGCATCTGCCAGATCGCCCCGCCCCATGTTCACATCAACGACCAGGACAAGCGCACTCGCATGATCGGCCGGACAAGTCCTACTAGGAGCTGTCCGGCCGATCATTGACGGTGTGCGGCTGGCCGCTACTTGAGGCGCCTGTGCCGGCAGCCTGAAGCCGATTGCCAAGGGTCCGCTGGTGCGTGACCATCCTCGGATGGATACAGACGAGGGCCGAAAGCTGGTGCGGGTTGTGCAGACGTGTTCTGCCTGCCCGTCGCAGTGGGATGCCTGGACGGCAGATGGCCAGTACTTGTATCTCCGATACCGGCATGGCGAGGGCTGCGTCGAGTGGCATCCCGACCCTGGGTTCGATGACAGTCCGGAGTCGTGGAACGAGGGCCGCTCGGGGCTCCTGATCGAATGGGACGACGGCACCAGTAGCGGTGTCAGCGGCCTTGAGGACTTCCTCGCGGCAGCGGGCCTGGCGTTGGCGCCGGGCGCCTCGGTGAGTTGACGTCGTGGCACGTGGTCATGTGCGGAGCCAGATGACCAGGGTGACTGCGGTGACGGTGCCGAGGAAGACGTACCCGCGCTTCTCGTAACGGGTCGCGACGGCACGGGAGTTCTTCAGCTTGTTGATGGTCCTCTCGACGGTGTTGCGCTTCTTGTACCGGCCCTTGTCAAAGCCTGGTGGCCGTCCGCCACGCGATCCCCTGCGCAGGCGGGCGGTCTGACTGTCGGCCTTCTCCGGGATCGTGTGCCGGATGCTGCGGCGCCGCAAATACTGACGGCAGGGACCGTTGCTGTAGGCCTAATAGGCACTGTGGATTGGCAGTTGTCAGTCCTGGCAGGGGCCGCGCGAGACGTCTGGGCTGTATGCAGCGCCTGGGAGTGCTTCGACAAGAGGGACGCGTGCACGGCCTCTGCCGATTCGAGCTCGGTCGCCATAGCGTGCCGTGGTTCGAGCCGTTCCCAGGAACACCTCCCGATCAGCCGGAGCCGTGGAGCTCTTCACGAGAGCGAGGACCCTGGACACTGCTGGGGCCACGGACGGCTGATGGGGTGGTGCGCCCGCGAGCGCTTCTATTAGGTCGCCGGGTGGTCCTGCCGCGGCCTGACACCGACGGACAGGGAAAGCCCGAAAGGAGCGCGCGTTGGACGTGACCTGCGGAATCGACTGGGCAGAGGATCACCACGACGTTGCTTTGGTCGACCGGGACGCTCGGCTGCTCGGCAAGCTCAGGATCGACGACGACGCAGCGGGCTTCCAGGAACTGCTTCGGTTGCTCGCCGAGCACGGCGACAATCCGGACGATCCGATCCCGATAGCAATCGAGACATCTCGTGGCCTGTCTGCGGGCCTCTGGCCGCCGGGTGTATGCGATCAACCCGATGGCTGTCGCACGCTACCGCGACCGGCACGTGGTCTCCGGCAAGAAGTCCGACCATCAGGACGCCGTTGTCCTGGCGAACATCTTGCGGACCGACGCCGAGCTGCATCGGCCGTTGCCGGACGACTCTGACCTGGCCAGGGCGATTGCAGTCCTCGCCAGGGCCCAGCAGGACGCGGTCTGGGACCGGACCCGGGCCCACAACCGGCTCCGGTCGCACCTGCGTGAGTACTACCCGGCGATCCTTGAGGCGTTCGCCGACAAGCGGGAACGGCTGCTGGCGCGTGAAGCCCGCACGATCCTGGCGATCGCGCCCACTCCGGCCGAGGCTGCTCGGCTCACCCGAAGCAGGCTCAGAGCCGCCGTCACACGGGCCGGCCGCCAGCGCCGGATCGAGGCCGAGACCGACCGGCTCCTCGAAGTGCTCCACCAGCCCCGGCTTCGCCAACCAGCCCTGGTCGAGAAGGCGATGGGCCACCAAAACACGCGCACTGCTGGCCCAGCTCGAGACGGCCTGCCGGGCATGTGACGAGCTAGCGCACGACACCGAGGAACTCTTTGTGCAGCACCCCGATGCGGAGATCATCACGAGCTTCCCCGGACTTGCCGTGCTCACCGGTGCTCGGATACTCGCGGAGTCGGTGACGACCGCACCCGGTTCGACACGGCCCGAGATCTCAAGGCCTACGCCGGAAGCGCCCCCGTGACGAGGGAATCGGGCAAGAGCCGTCGCGTCAGCCACCGCCGGATCAAGAACAGCCGCCTGGCCGCGGCCGGCCGGCACTGGGCGTTCGCCGCACTCACCGCTTCACTCGGGGCCCATTCTCACTACAACCGCCGACGACAAGCCAACGACCGCTACCACGCTGCACTCCGCAATCTGTTCATCCGCCTAATAGGCCAGCTCCATCACTGCCTGACCACTCGCCAGAAGTTCGACGAAGGGATCGCCTTCGCCCGGCCGGCACCGCCATCACTCGCAACAGCTGCTTGACCCCATAGCTGCATGGGGTGTCTTGTCGGCCGCGACACTGTCGGGCTTCTTGCGAGGCCTGCCCAACCCGAGCCGGGGGACCCGGATCCTCTCCAACACCGGAACGAACTGAGTACAGTCAGCCCGCTGCCCCGGAGTGACGATCAGGGACAGCGGGCGGCAGTGCCCATCCGCGCTCAGGTGGATCTTGCTGGTGAAGCCGCCGCGCGAGCGGCCCAGGCCCTCGCCTCCCGCACCACCTTCACCAGCCGGCCGACGAGGCTCTGCCATGGAGTTTCGTCCTGGTGTTCGACCAGCTCGTCCCCCTTTGATCCAGCAAGGGCCGGCGGCGGGTCGATGCGGGCGCCAGCCGCGTGCTGGTGGGCGCGCACGATGGTGGAGTCCACCGAGATGTCCCAGTCGATCTCGTCCGCCGCGTCGGCCGCGGCCTGGACTTGCTGCAGCAGCCGTTCCCAGGTGCCGTCCGCCGACCACAGCCGATGGCCCTCGTAGACCGTCTTCCACGGCCCGAACCGCTCCGGCAGATCGCGCCAGTGAACCCCCGTCCGAACCCGGTGCAGAATCCCGTCGATCACCTGCCGGTGATCACGCCACCGCCCGCACCGACCGTTGCTCACCGGCAGGAACGGCTGTAGCCGCGCCCACTCCGCGTCCGACAGATCACCGCGTTCACCCCGCCCCATACACAAGCCAACGATCCGACCAGGCGACAGTCACATGATCGACCAGGCAACCCCTAGTTGTGCAGGCTCGACGTGTGATTCCGAGTAGATCCCATACAGGACGCGCCATTCGCACCCAGTCTTCCAGCAAGTGGCGGTCGATGACGTGGAGGTTCTGGTCCTGGGCGAAACTGCGTGCCGTCCTCGTGACCGCACCGTTGGTGACCAAGACGACTACATCACCTTTGTGCACAGGGCGTCCCGTACCGTTGAGAATCTGGAACTCGCGGACGCCTACGGGGCCCCTGCGATCCCTTGCTTGCGGTGCTTGCACTGAATAATCCAGCGCTGGCCAGCTGGGTCAACTGCCACGACGTCGGCTCCGTTGTCACCCGCTCCACCCACCCTCCTCACCTCGTCCGCGCCGTCACGGATCATGAGATCGCGGATGAGGTACTCGAACTCACGATGGTCGAGTCCATCGACACGGGCCGGAGAGCAGCAGACCCGCTGGCACGGAGTGGTGGAGGCAGGCCGTCGTCCGTGCCGTCTTGTCGCCAGCACCCACCCGGTCGCCGCAGACGCTAAAACCAAGACCGGCATCAGCCACAGGATGGCTGCTTGAGAGGCAGTATTCACACCGGCACCATTGCAGAGCCCACTGACATTTCTGCCAGATCAGTTCTGATCCTCCACGGCGCGCGGGTGAGGAACGCAGCGAGGTCGACAGCGGCTTCGGGTCGGCCGACGGCTGCGAGAAAAGCGAGTGTGGATCAGTTGCTGGGAGTCCTGTTGGGTGGCGGACTTACCCTTGCGGGCAGTTTCGGTGCCGTCTGGTTGCAGGCGCGGAACCAACGTGCGGAAGCCCGCGCCAAGGATCTTTGGGATCGTCGGTCCGGCCTCTACCTCGACTTGCTGACCCACCTGGGCGGTCGCGTGTCCTTCGCCGCCGATTCCGACGAGTTCCTTGTCGGGTACGGACCGCAGACTGCGGAGGACTACGAGTTGCGCACGCAGCTGAACGCCCGCGTTGCGTTGTTCGCGTCGCCGGAGACCCGTGATCTTTGGAAGAAGGCCACGGACGCAGCGCTGGTCCTCCACGCGGCAACGATCGAGGGCGGTCACTTCGAGCAGTCCTTCGACAGGATCCTCGTTCCGGAGACGAGCTCGGACCCCGTGCACCAGCGTCTTATCGATGCTGAAAAGAGCGCGCGTGAAGAGCTGATCTCCCATCTGCGCGCCGAACTCGACGTGGATCGCTACCTGCCGGCTTGAGGACGGGCCTCGAATGCGGTCCCCTCGTGCTGGGCTGCGCCGCTTTTGTACGCGCGGGCGAGCAGTGTGTGCCCGACTCCGCCCCCGCGGCCGCGGGGGCGGAGTCGGGCAGCCGGTTGACGGCGGCCTGCTCGTCCTCGCTGAGGGAGTCCAGCAGGGCGGCGCGGCGGGCGGCTTCGGCGTCTTCCTCCTGGCGGCGCTTGTCGTCCTCCAGCTGCTTCTCGCGTTCGCGTTCGACGTCGGCGGCGAGTTCGTCCTGGACCACGGCGTCGGAGTCCGGGTCGTAGGCGCCGCCGGTGGTGGCGAGCAGCTGCACGATGCGCGTCCACTCCGCGACTTCGGCCGGGCTGCGCTCATCGCCGGCCAGGTCCTCGCGGTCGCGGTCCAGGTGCTGCTGCAGCTCGGCTTCCTCGAGGGCGGCCGCCGCCTCCGGGTGGGCCATGCCGCGGGCGCGTCGGCGGACCGAGCGGCGGCCGACCTTCGCCTGGTCGACCGGCTCGCGGGGCGCGGAGGCGGCGGGCGGGGGTGCTCACACGAGCCTCTCATTCGTCGGCACAGTGTGCCCTTTCCAATCTCCCGCGTCGGCTGGGCAGTTGGCCTGATGGGTTTTCGACCAAGAGAACCGTCTCCAACGATCACAAGCGGCCCGTTCCACCGCACCCCAAGCGACCAGCTCATGCGACTATCAGCCATACGAACGAGCCTGTGAAGGAGTCGCGAGGTGGGTCACGAGTCATCGCACTACCGAGAGCTCTACCGGCAGTCACTCTTCTACCGGCCCGGAAGCACGCTGCTGACCACGATCCGCGCGTACACGGGCGGGCCCACACCGGCCCGCCCCGACGACCCGGCTGTCCGTTTCCATCCCGAAGGAGTCGCGTACCACCAGGCATTCGGATACGTCCCCGTGATCAAACTGGGCTGGCCGGCGGTCCGAGCGGTCGCCGTTCTCCCCGGACCGGTCCCGGACCGACAGGCCCTGTGCGTGTACCGGATCAACGAACCACCACAGCCGGACGTCCCGGCCGACGAAATGTTCACCGGCACTGGACGGGGCCTCGGAGCCCACTTCCAGACGCTGTTCGGCACGAGACTCGTGGTACATCTGCACCACGTACGGGGCCCGTCACTGAAGAAACTCGCCCGGCGCCTACCCGCCTGGACAGACGGCCGCATCACCCTCACCACCGAACGCCCGTCCTGAAGCAGACCGCCCACCAGGGGCTCTGTGGGCACATCGGCTGGAGCACGCGGGCCCGCCGGGGACTGAAAGACGTTCGTTTGACAGACCCTGTCCACGCAATGAGGATCCATGACCAACGCACCCCTGGGACCAGGGGCTTCATCCCGATCCCGAAGCGGTGGACGGTCGAGCGGGCCTACGGCTGGCTGATGCTCCACCGCCGCCTGGCCCGCGACTACGAAACCCTCCCGGCCCGCTCCGAAGCCATGATTCACCTCGCCGTGACCGACCTCATGGCCCGCCGACTCACCGGCGAGAGCATGTGACGGGGAATCCGGCTGCCGCAGGGTGGGCGCGGCAGCCGTAGACAGGCTTATAGCAGCCGTGAATTCGTGGGGCTAAAACGAGATATCGAGCCGTTCTATGTCCTTGAATTCGACGTGCAGGCCCGCGCGCCCGCCGCCTTCCATGCGAAAATGGGCGTCGGCGATGGCCTCCGCAACCAGCTCGTGCACGTCATCGTCCGTCGCTCCGCTCTCTCGCGCGGCCAGGATCCGGTCGGCGTATGCGGGCGAGACGGCGGTCATGACGTCCCTCATCCGGCCCGCATCCGAGCTGCCCGCCGGGCCGAATCCGAAGAAGGCCCGGCAGGAGATGACGACCCTCCAGACGTGGCCGCGCGCTGCCTCGCCTGCGACCTGACCTGCGGTTGCCACTGCGCCTCGGTCTTCTCCATCAAAGCCGCTTGGAGGCGCTTCTGCGGCCTCTTGACGGCGCCTGAGCGGTAGCGCTCCACGGTGCGCCGGGTGACGCCCAGGCGCTCGGCTACGGCCGCCGTGGAGCCCTTCGCGCGCGTGAGAAGGAATTTCATCTGGGCTCGCGGGGGTTTCGGCGCGGGACGGGTGAGCAAGGCCCGTTCGGCCCGTCCGAGGCCCTCGAAGAGCTTGCGCCGGAGCAGGGCCGGCGCCGGGTTGGTCTTCTGATCATCTATACGGACCAGGGTCAGGCCAGTCCCCTGTGGACAGATTCCGGCGTCCCGGCGTCGGTCCGCCGTTGCGGGAGGGTTGATGTGACGGCTGCTGATAGTTGGCGGACGGCCGGAGGAATCCCGCAGGTGACGCGTGGGTGGTCGAACGCAGTTGGCGAGTTTGGTCGACGATAGTTGGCGAGCCCAGCGCCGTTCCTGTCACTGAGGGACACAGGTTGGCGCTGTCGGCTTCCGCCAACTGGCCGGCGTATCGCTTGAGGGATTCTCTGAGCAGCTTGTAGAAGGGCATCGTCGGGCCTCTGAGCTGCTGCATGATCCAGTACTGGGGGCTGTGTGTGGTGATCGCCTGTTCGCGGTTTGGGTCTTCGGTCCGGAGGTTGGGAGCCAGACGCCATTCGCTACCGGTCACGAGCGTCCAGATGAAGGCGGATGAGCAGCTGCGGAGCTGTTCATCAGGGCGCCTTGTGGTGCGTGGGAGGCCCTCGCGGATCATGCCCCATTCCTCGGGGCGCAGTGTCCAATCGGCGAAGGTCTGCCTGCGTTTGCGGTAGTCGGTGGGGTGCGGCAGGCGCGAGATGTGTCGTGTGAGGTCTTCGAACGCGTGGTCAAGCCACGGTGTCAGACGGTGAAAGACGTGCCTCCGGTCCGGGAGTTCCAGTGGTTGGTTCTGGTGCCAGGCGTCCGGGATGCCGAGGAACCGGGCGGCCTGGTGTCGCGGCATGCCCGTGGTGATCTGGACGAGCTGGAGTGCGCAGAAGCGTCGGAAGCTGCGGCTCACTCCCATCGAATGGCGCCGTGTGTCCTCGGTCAGGAACGCGAACCAGTCGTTCGGGAGCCACTGCGGAATGTGTTCGGGAAGGTAGCCGCGGGGGTGGATCGGACGGATGGGGGCGTCCCTGCTGCGACGCAGGGCTCCGCTCGGCGACAGGCGTCGTGCGAAGCCGTCTTGGATGTGGGCCTGGAGGGCAGCTGAGCCGGAGGTGCTGTGCCTGGCCCAGGTCTTGCCCCAGCCGGCCGTGGCCGGGACCGGTGCTCGCTCCAGCAGCGCGGTGATGGCGTGATGTCGCGCTTCCAGGGGCAGGGCGATCAGCCGCGCGGCGATGTCCAGAAGGCCAGCAGTGGCGGCGAAGGACGGAGGCTTAGTTGCCCAGCGATAGCTCTTCGCGGTCGCGGTCAGGCTCGCTGCGGGGGTCTGCTTTTGTTGCGTGGGCCAGATTCCTCTCGGGGGTGACCGTGGCTGCTGCGGGCCAGGTCGCGCAGACGACGGCGGAGATCGTCTGCAGATCGGTGAGGGCGGTGAGAGCCGGGGTTGGGGGTTGGGCGGCATCGAGGAGGTTGAGGATCCAGCGCTGGAGTCTGGCGATGTCGGGGGTGAGGGCGGGCTGGTAGGTCTCGTGGGGGCCGTCGAGCCGGGTGGTGCAGAGTGGGGCGCCCGGCAGGCCGGAGGCGGTGTTTCGGCATTGGGCGGGGTGCAGTCCGGTCGCGGAGCTGGCGGGCACGAGCTTCTGTTTGTTGCCGCGGTAGCCGCTGTGGGCGGGCTGCTGGCAGGCCTGGCATAGCTCGCGCAGGAACATGCCGTGGTCGAGACAGGCGAAAACGGTCGCCAGGCGCCATTCAATCTTCCAGGGGCCTCCGTGCCGCCGTTGAATCTCGGTCTCGTCGCCGGCGAGGCAGGTGGGGCAGTAGCGAGTGCTCGCTCCCAGAATCCAGGGAGGAAAGAACCCTCGGCGGCGAAACAGCGACGGCCGGCCTGGGCGGGTGAGGGCGTCGGCGACGGCAGGGCTTCGGTCGGCGAACGAACGCAGGGTGAGGCGGTTGGCGGCGGCGTTCGTCAACCGGGTGGCGAAGACGAACGACGTGACTTCCTCGGGCTGGAGCATCAGCAGGGGACCGACCATCGGGGCAGCGGCCTTGATGGCCAGGCCAGTGCGGACGGCGATCTCGCCGGGAGCTTGATCCAGCCGGTGGCCGAGTCTGAGGAGGAGGCCAGGCAGGCTTTCGCTGGGAAGGGGACGCAGACTGCGGGGCAGTGCAACGGGCTGATCCACGGTTTCAGCCGGCAGCCGGTGCGGCGCTCGGGCCGCGGTCGTCGAAGACGGTGTTCCTGCCGCGGCCCCTGCCCTTGCCGCCGGTCTTCTGTGGCCTGTCCGCCGGAGTGGCCTGCGGGACCGGTGGGACTTCACCAGCGCGGGGGTCGCGGCTGGGATCGTCGAGGCTGATGATGATCTCGTCGAGCAGGTTCTCGTCGAGCAGTTCTTTGCCGCTGCCCATCGCTTCTTGGCAGCCGTCCTCGATGAGCCGTTCGAGCAGGCCGATGACGCCGTCGGTGCGGCGGAAGAGGTACTCGGGCATCGTGCCCGCAGTGAGCATGTCCGCTGGTGCCTCCAGCAGCCGCAAGTTCTTCTGGATGCCGCGCAGATGGTGGTGGAAGGCCGTGATGTCGTCGGGGGTGGTGTAGCGGAAGTGGTCGAGTTCGACGAGGTCGAAGCGACGTTCGGTCTGGGTGACTTCCAGACCGTGGACGCGGGTGTGGTCGGTCGGCGGGAAACGCCACTGGCCGCTTTGGACGTCGCGCTTCGCCTCGCGCAGGAGACCTGAGCCGGGGATGTCGGCGCCGACCAGGATGAGTGTGACGTTTATGCTCATGAAGGCCCGGATCAGATCGAGGGTGTCCTGGTCGTCGGCCCGGTGCATGCGGAGGCGGGTGACGTCGTCCAGGATCAGGGCCTTGACGCCGTGATCGTCAAGGGAACATGCGACCTGGTTGATCAGCTGGGGCAGCGTCATCCCCTTGGTGGGTGCGTCGAAGAAGTTCAGGATCGTCTGGCACGTGCTCTTCGGCTTCGCGGTGACCGGCGTTTGGATGTAGACCACCGGAGCGTGCAGATCCAGGGTTCCCTCGATGGCGGTGGGGTTGAGGTAGTTGTGCATGGCCAGCCAGTCGTCCTCGAAGGCGGCGGCGACTTCGCAGACGGTCTCGGTCTTGCCCTGAATTGATGGCGCTCTTTGAATCTGGCTGTGGCGGATATTTCGTGATGGACAGTCCTAAACATCCGCCACATCCCGTGATGTCCGTTGTCCAGCATGGTGTACGTGGGGGACGAACGTTTCTGGGATCTGGTGTGGCCTGATGTCGAGGGGTTGGCCGTCGATGGGGTGGAAGTCGTCGGGGGTGTGGTGTGGATCGACTTGCATGCCCGGCAGCAGACGGTCACGTGTCCGTCGTGCGGCATGTTGGCGGCGCGCGTGCACAGCACGTACATGCGGCGACTGGCCGATCGTCCACTGGGCGGGCGACGGATGCTGCTGCGCCTGAAGATCCGCCGGTTCTTCTGCGACAACGACATGTGCTCCCGTCGGACCATGGCGGAGCAGGTCCCGTCCTTGACCACGCCCTACCGGCGCCGCACGCTGGCGGCCTCCCGGATGGTGCAGGCGATCGGGCTGGCCGTGGGCGGCCGGGCCGGCTCCCGACTCGCCAGCTACGTCCCGGTGCGAGCGAGCCGAGACGTGATCGTTCGGGAGGTCCGACGGCTCCCGGACCCGCCGTCGGGCCAGGTCACGGTCCTGGGGATCGACGAGTTCGCGTTCCGCAGGGGCGCTACCTACGGCACCGTGCTCATCGATGTCGAAACCAGACGGCCCATCGACCTCCTGCCCGACCGCACCGCGGACACGGTGGCCGCTTGGCTCGCCGCACACCCTGGCATCAAGGTCATCTGCCGAGACCGGTGCAGCACCTTCAGCCAAGCCGCCGCCCGCGCCGCTCCCGACGCGATCCAGGTCGCAGACCACTGGCATCTGCTTCACTCACTGGCCCGCGCTGTCGAGAAAACCGCCCACCAACATCGTGCCTGCCTGCGTAAAGACGCCGAAGCCGACGATCTCGATCCGCGCCAGGCGCCGCCATCCTCCGTGGCCTTGGCGGCGCTGATCGGGCCGCCGGAACCCGACGACCCGCCTGACAACCAGCTCTTGGCCCGAGTCCGTCAGTGGCACTCCGACATCCACCGCCTGCGCGAACGGGGCTGGACGATCAGCGCCATCGCCCGTCATCTGGGCCGGGACCGAAAGACCATCCGCCACTACCTGACCACCGACCTCGACCAGATCCTTGCTTCTGCACGCGAACGGCGCCCCAACGGCCACATCAACCAGTTCAAGCCCTACCTGCAACAACGCTTCCGCGAAGGCGCGACCAACGCCGCCAGCCTCTTCCGCGAGATCAGCGAACGCGGCTACCGGGGCAGCCGCGTCGTGGTCACCAAGTACATCGCGACCCTCCGCGCCGGCACCGCCGCCCCCGAACCACACCAGCCGATACCCAGCCCCCGCCGCATCACCACCTGGATCATGCGTCGCCCCGACTCCCTCACCGACAGCCAGAGCAAGCAGCTCAACCGAATCCTGGATGCCTGCCCGGACCTGGCCATCGCCCGCGACCTCGCCCACGAGTTCAGCGTCATCGCCCGCGAACGCCGAGGACACGACCTCACCCACTGGATGACACGCGCGCTGGAGGAAGGACCGCAGCCGGTCCAGGGCTTCGCAGCCTTCCTCCAAAACGACTGGGCGGCCGTCGTGAACGGCCTCACTCTGAACTGGAGCTCAGGGGCGGTCGAGGGGCAGGTCACAAGAATCAAGCTGATCAAGCGCCGGTCATACGGACGCGCTTCGTTCGGTCTCTTGAGGATCCTTGTCCTGGCTCAGCCGCCATGAAGTTTCAGAAGGGGAGTTCGATGTCGTGACCGTCGGTGGGCGCCGTCAGCGGACGCGGGGCGGGCCATTCACCTGGGAGCATGTCGATAGCGTGCTGAAGGTCTGCCTCAGTCCTTCCGATCACGACCAGGTCGAGGCCCACGAGTCCGGGTTCAAGCCGGAGCAGCAGGCCAGGCGAGGAGAACCACCGCACGGGCAATCCCGTCGGTTCGAACCATGCAGGGTGGGGCGGCAGTGGAACCGGCGCGAACTCGGCCTCCACGAAGGCGACCACCTCGCTCGATGCTCGACACGCACGCCCTTGTGTCCCACCGGACCTGGCCATAACGGCCTCGCTCAGAACCATCTCCACGCAAGCCAGCGAGACACGGTCCAAAAACGGGCACGTCGTGAGCTCCGGCAGGTGATCGGAGAACAGAGCTACAGGCGGGTCATCCTGTGACAGGTCGGTCAGGCGCACCCCCCAGCCTGCACCGCCCTGGTTTTCGCTGCGGAAGAGCAGGAGATGACCAGAAGGATCGAGAAGGAGCTCATCGGGCTCAAGGAGGGGATCCTGCCACGCAACGAGATCCCTGCGTCGGCCGAACAACTTGTAAGCCTCCGCCAGAGCAACCGGCAGATCCAGCTCCAGCCTTTCCTCCGCCTGCTGCACCTCGCCGGCGGCGAACCCATCAGACGAGGTCAAAGGGGTGGCCCAGGCTGCTGCGAACTCTCTGATGAACTCCCACGCCCCCGCTCGGTCTGGGCAACCCCCGGCCAGTGCCTCAGCCACGTCGAACCTGTCATCCATCCGGCCGACCCTACGCGGCCATGAGGATTCCAACATCCACCGGCTCCAACGTCGCCATCACGAAATATCCGCCACAGCCAAAATTCGAGATCGGCATCACCATCACCCCTGGCCAGGTCGAGGCCCTTTTCTTCAGCGCGTTGTTACGCAGACGGCGGTTGACCAGCTTCGACTCCTTCAACGACATCGGTATTTCCTGCAGCGGCAGATTCACATGCGTCGCCGAGCGGTGCATGTCGTGCAGCGACCGGCGGTGCGGACTCAGGGCCCGCCACTGGGCGAAGGAGAGCTTCGGCGCGGGCACGAACAGATCGCGGGTCCTGCGGTAGTGCTGCCAGCCGGCGTAGGTGTTCCGACGTGGCTGCTTGGCGGCGAACATCTTGGCCCGGACAGCAGGATCGAGGTCCTCCATCACGCGTTCTCCTTCGGCTGTGCGACCTCGTCCTCGTCGGCAGGCAGCAGGAACATGCGCCGGTTGCGCAACGACGCACCCAGCCGCGGCGGCACTGGGTCGGCGGACTCTGCCCGGACCACTACCTCACGACGACGGCGCCGGTCGGCATCGACAGCCTCGGTGACGGTGCGGGCCTGTTCGGGCAGGCGCGTCGTCTCTTGCGCAGGCAGCTCCGTCGGCCCCCGGTCGGCAGCGGCGGCCTGGCCCTGGGCGGTCCGGCGCGAGTGAGTCCGGCGCTCACGCTTGGTCATCTGCGTCGGCCACTGCGCAACCGGGATGGCCGACCCCAACAACTCGAGCAGGACAGGCAGCAGGCCGGCGTCCGTGCGGGGAGCCAGCCTGCGTCGGCGGACCTCGCCGAGCAGGGCCTCGGCAGTCTTGTCGGAGAAGGCCGGCACCTCGCCTTCAGGCGGAAGCCCGGTCCAGCGCAGGGGGTGCCAAAGGTCGTGGGCGGCCGGGTCCTGGAGGAAGACCGTTCGTCGGTCGCGCCGGTCGGAGCGGACGACCCACTTGCCCTTGTGACGCCCGCCTCGAGCGGACGGCTGCCGGAAGCGGTCCTCGTCCAGCACCGGGTCGTGATATCAAAGCCCGCCGATCTTCACTCCCCGGCCGGGGTGGATCATCACGTGGTGGGCCTTGAGCAGGCGGTAGTAGAGCTCGGGCTTCGGGATCTGCAGCGCGAACCCGCCCTGCTGCATCGCCGCGGCGAACAGCGTGTTGGGGCTGTGGTCCTCACCCGGGCCCCAGGCCGGCGCGTACTCGCCTAGGATCCGGTTCTGCCAGACGCGGACGACCCAGGCCGCGATCAAGCTCTCCATCTGGGCCAGCGACAGCACCGCATCGGCCTCCGGGTCGGCGCCGCGGTCGGCGACATCCGTTCCGGTGAAGCCCAGCAGGTGTTCCAGCAGCAGAGACTTCACCGCCGAGAAGCACCGCTCGACCGCGAACTTGTCGGTCGGCCGCAGAGCGCGGGCGAACAGGATGTTGCAGCCCAGCGTCCGCTCAGCCTCCACGACGTGGTGGTTCTTGTAGGGGCCGCCGTGGTCGGTGGTCACCGTCTCCGGCGCGAAGAACGGCAGAGCCGCCACCTTGTGGCCGGCGAACTGGGCGACCACCGCGGCCGGAACCCCGGGGTAGGGCCACTCCATCTCCTCGCCCCAGCCCTCCCGCATGGGCAGCGGCATCATCACGTCCCGCAGCAGCATCGCGATGTCCACTGAGGTGTCCGAGACCAGGGTCAGCCGGAACGCGACGATCGAGTGCGTGTAGAGATCCAGCGCGAGGGTGAGCATCACCGAGACCGGATCACCGAAGACCGCTTCGCGGACCTTCACCGGCAGCGGAGTCGAGTCCAGAGCGACGACCTGACCGGGCCGGTGCACCACCACTCGCTGGGACGCGTCCTTGGCCGCCTCTGCCGAGCGGACGTATCGCTGCCGGGCTCCGTCCGGGCCGAACCACTCCCTCCAGACCGTGGTTAGTGTCGTGCGGCCGGGGATCTCCTCGGGCGGGAACTTGGGAAATGTCTCGCGGATGTACTGGTGGAGCAGACGATGCCGGGCTCGCATGCTGATCCGCGAACGCTGCACGCACTCCCGCCTGACCGCGAAAATCGCCTCCCGGATCTCCTCCGTGATGCTTGGGTGTCCTCCGCTGCGGCGTGTCCAGCGGCCGTCAGCGCAAGCCATCACCATCTCGTTGAGACCCGTGGCCGCCAGCCGCTCCAGCGTGCGGACGCTCATGCGGGCTAGGCCCAGCCGCGCGGCCTCGTCCCTGTCCAGTGCCTGCAACTCCGCGGCCTTCGCCCGCCGTCGCTCGGTCACCGTCGTCGTCAACGGGTCGTAGGCCGGCCGCGGCTCGCCCGGCAACGCCCTCGATGCATCGCCCAGCCGGTAACCGGTCTCCGCCTCCAGCACGTGCTCCGCCCGCAGCCGGGCTCGCGCCAGCTGGTCCGCGGACAGGTCGGCCGCCTCCGCCGGCTGCCCGGTAGGGTCCGGACTTCTCGCCTTGGAGACCTGTGCGGGCCGGGCATCCGGGTGGTGCATCAGCCACCGGATCGAGCGCTCCCGACTTTCCCCGTCCTGGTCCCGCAGCCTGACCTGACCGGTCTGAGGCAGGACCGCCTCGACGATCCAGCAGACGCCGAGAAGCCCTCCTCCGGTCACCGTTGGACTCCCTCGCCCGGCCAGACCTCGGAGGCGTCCCGCAGGGGCTCGCCCAGGTCGGCCCCGAGCCGCCGGTGCCAGATCAGGTGCAGGGCATGCGCGCGAGACACGACCGGCAAAGCCGTCGCCGCGACCAGGTCGCCGAAGGGCACCGACCGGTCTTCCACTGCCCGCAGCAGCTGAGCCTGCAGCGCAAGGGGATCGTCCCGGTCCCGGCGCTGAGCCGAGATCGCATCCAGCACCCCCATCACGTGCGGCCGCCAACCCGCCACCACCGAGTAGCGCCAGCCGCAGGCAGCCGCCACCTCCGCCGTTGCGGCGAACTTGACCGCGTCCGCGTGCTCGATGAGCCGGCGCGGCCGGACATCGAACAGCCACCGGCCACCGTCGGGCATGACGGCCAGAAAGTCTGGCGTGTGCTCGGCGCGTCCCGCAGAGTGCTCGAACACCAGCCGAAACGGCTGCGGCAACACCTCCGTCACCCGCACGAAGTCCAGCGCGAGCAGCAGCCGCTGTTCCTCCAGCGACTCGAACCCGTGATGCCGGCCTGTCGAGACCATGAACTGCATTCCCGGCCGGTGCCGCTGCCGGGCCCGCCAGGTGAACCGTCGTACCGGTTCCGAGGAGACACCGGCGCCCCAGCCACATCCCGAACCGGCCAGACCACCTCGCCCCCGGCAAACCGCCACGTCGTCGCCCAGCGCCGGGGCCAGGATTCCCCCAGCGTCAGCAGATCCCGTACCGCCTCCTCGATCCCGTACGGAACGAAGAGATCGTCCAGCCCGCACGTATCGGACCGCACCACGGCCACTGGCTGCGTATCCACGAAGTCAAGCAGACCACCACAGCATCCCGGCAGAACATGGATCTCCGCATATGATCGAAAGCGACGCAAACTGACTACTGCGACTGAGCGCGATAGCTGGCCCGTCCGGCCAGATAGGTGCTCAGATCCTGCAGCGTCGGCGGTCAGCCGCCGTGAAGTCCCCACTCATCGAGGCCTTCATAAACGTGAGCTTCGAGGCATCGAGGTGCGTCAAGACCGATGGCCTCGCCTCGGTATAGAGCGATGAGCGAGTCCTTGCCTCGCCACCAGGTGTCTGTCACACCCTGCACTTCGGGCACCAGCTCGTAGCCCCCGAGGTCCAATGACTCGACGGCCTTGCCCTTGACCCTCGTGACGGTCTTGGCCCACCGAGCGGCATGGGCGGCGAGTGCCAAGGACTCCACCCATCCGTCTGTGCTGGCATGCAGGGGCGTCCAGCAATAGGCGTCGATCCCGAACGCACCCTCGGGGCCGATCAGAAATCCGTAGGCCATGGACAGCCGGCAGCTCCCCGCCGGAAACGACCAGCCCTCAGCGGCCGAGCCCGACGGACAGCCTGCATCCATTGAACAGGTGTGCTCCGACCCGCTCGGGCTCGCCCTTGCGGGCTGGTCGCGGCAATACCAGGCGACGCTCGGTCAGGTCGTGTTCGAACTCGCGGCCGTAGTAATTCTTGTCCCCGATGATCGTCTGGCCCGGGTGACAGGCGACCACGTCCGGCGCGGTGTCGAGCATGTCGCGCAGCGTCTCGCGTTCGTCGGCTTTGGCTCCGGTCAGCGCGAACAGCACCGGCAGGCCGCCGAGCGTGCACACCAGGTGCAGGCGCAGGCCCCAGAAGTACCGAGAGCGCGACGCGCAGTAGCCGTACTCGGCCCATCCGGCCAGGTCCGAGTGTTTGGCCGTCTCCCGGGAGCAGCCGCATCCGACCGCGGTGGAGTCGACCACCCACACGTCGTCACTCCAGAGTGAGGTGTCCTGCGCCAGCATCCTGATCAAATGCGTGACCAGCTCGGATGCGTTGCGGAGCCGCTTGTTGTAGCCGGACTGCTGAGGCAGGTACGGGAAGAGGTGCCGGAAGTCCCGGCTGGCGCGCCGCAGCCACCGCCGCTCCGAGGTGTAGCCGAGCAGCGCCGACATCACCGCGACAGTGACCAGTTCGGCGTCACTGAGCGTGGGCGGGATTCCGACAGCCGGACGCCACGGTGCCAGATGCGGCGAAGCCTTCAACGCGTCGTCGATCCTGGCGTACAGTGCCGTGGCGAGGGTGTCCAAGTCTGTGATCACACACCGACCTTGGACGCCCCCGCGCCATGTGCGCAGGCCACCCCGTGGACTCATTCAGGGATCGAGGGCGGTCTCCACTGCGGTGACTATGCGTCGCGGTCTTTTCGCAGGGCCTGGATGAGCCAGGGGTACACCGGAATCAGGTTCGGTACTACCTGCCAGCCGTTGACGATCCATACCAGCCGCCAGTACCGGTCCACCGTGGGATCGTGTGCCTCTTCGAACTGCTGGGCCATCCAGTCCCGGAATCCGTGTCAGGGGTGCGTGCGAACACCTCGGCGAAGCGGTGCACAAGGTCGTCGATGACGAGTGTGCCCCTGTTGCTGAGCCGGGTCGATGCCCGACTCCATGGCCTCGGCCACCTTCTGACAGGTGAGCTTCATCAGTTCCTCGCCCGCTTCGCTCTCGATGTCGAGCGGGCGCCCGGCGGCCTGCCACATGGCCATCCGGCGCATCCGGGCCCGGAAGCCCTCGTCGCCGACCAGCTCAGCGAGCTCCACCCACGCGGCGACCTGCTCACTGGACGGATCATCGGGAAGGGCGGGAGTGGCAGCGCTAACCATTGCCACCGCAGCCGGGTCGGCATCCACTGTGCCGAAGGTGCCAACCATGAAATCGTCTATCAAACGTCGGCGTTCCTCGCCGGACAACTGCGTGAGCCTGTGCATGCGCTTGATCTCCTCGGGATCGGACCCGCGTCCGGCCACGACTCGCAGAACACTCCGACGCAGTTGCAGCACCCGGATCTGGACGTCCATGGCGTCGGCGTGCGCCGCGGCGACATCCGCCACCGAGAGCTCGCGGTCCAGTACCCGTTGAATCGTGGCCAGGTCCATGCCCAGCTCGCGCAGTGTGCGCAGAAGTTCCAGACGAAGCAGTGCGTCGAGGTCGTAGAGCCGATAACCGGCGGGACTTCGGGTAGTCGGCGCTACCACCCCCGCATCGGAGTAGAACCGGATGGTCCTCACGGACAAGCCGGTCCGCCGGGAAAGCTCCCCGATCGAGTAGAGGGTCGTAACGTCCATGTCCCCAACTCTGCTGTCTCCAGTCACTGGAGACTCAAGGCTATTCCCCAGCTGGGCCCCGGTCCGAGAGAGCCTCCGAATTGCTGAGCACGCGTCACGTTGTTTCCGCTGACCGCCAGGACGACCGGCCCGCCTTGCACTCGCTGGGCAGCAATGGCAGCGACATGGGCCACCGTTCGCCAGCGGTCTACGGCTACGAGCCCTTTGGACTCATTCATCTAGCGACAGGCGCCGGAACCACCTCGGCCGGGGAGCTCCTCGCGTCTGCCTTTGACTGAGCGCGAACCGGGTCACCATCGGGCGCGCAGCACGCCGTCACTGTCCGGCAGGACAGCACAGAGCAGCCGGGTGGCGTTCGTCGAGGGACAATGGCAAGGCGCAGGCTGCTCGCGCATCGGCCACTTGGGTGGCGAGTTCCTGGTACTCGGTGTCGTCGACGATCGCGTGGCTGATCATCCCGTCTTGCGCCTCCAGACAAACTCCACGGATCCTTCCTCGGGCAGCGCGGCCAGGACCGCGCCGACGTCCGGGGTCAGGTCAGGCCAGACGGTCAGCAGGGCGCGCGGGCCGAGACCGGCGCGCACTGTGTCGAGATTCTCCTGTGTGAGGCGGTGCCCGCGTGCGCCGTTGCGGACGTAGGTCTCCTCGAGAAGCAACGTCTGCCGTGAGGCGAGCACGGTGCGCACGCGCGTCCAGAAGTCCTCGTCGGCTGGCTCGGTAACTTCCGCTTCGTCGATCTCAGCCGCATAGGGCGAGACCGTCAGCGGTTCCGGGAAGAGGCCGAGTTCCCGTGTACGGGCCACGGCGTCCGCGCAGGGCCGATCGCTGCCCACGTACACATACTGGTCCCACCCGACATGCACAGTGAACACGTCCCCCGCCTCCAGTCGGCACCAGGCGCCCTGGTCGCGGAGCATGGCCCGGACCAGCTCCAGGGCGACCGGAAGAGAGACCTCGGCCCCGTCGTGGTAGCCAGTGAGGTCGGGCGGGAAAAGCCCGCCGAGGCCGTGCCCCTCAACCGGCGGCTCCACTCCGAAGTGAACAAAGCCGGTGACCGCAGGTTCGCGGATCTCCAACCGGTCGATGTCCGAGGCCTCCGCAAAGGCGACGATCGCCGCCAGATACGCCGCTTCGACAGGTCCGTGGTCGCTGACTGGGTCCTCGACGCCGATGTAGTGGCCATGCTCGTCGCGGTCGGCGGGGTCGTACTTGGTAATCCGGTACACGAAGGACGGCGGCACACCGCTCCTTGGACCGACGGAAGGGACGCCAGCGTAGTTTCCAGTTCCGCTTCCGTGACGCACAGAGCGTCATACGCCAACTACCGGCGACCATCTGCCAACTATCGCCGACCGTCTCAGTTGACGGCGCAGGTCAGCGGGGTTTGGGTGGAGGGCCACGTCCAGAGCAAGGGGGGCTGGCCATGGAACTGCTCAGGTTCTCCGACCGACTGCCGCAGTGTTCACGCTGCCGGGGCGATCTCATCATGAGCGGTGTGGCGCCGCAGGACGACGAACACGGCCGTCCCATCCATCTGGAGCTGTGCCCGGTCTGCGACACCGGCGTCGTCGACCGCCCGGCGGCCGGCCTTCTCGTCCAGTGGTTCGCGAACAACTGCGGCCATGACACGAGCCGCGTCCAGGAAGGCGCCCACTTGCTGATGGAGTGGACGAAGGAGTGCATGGCCGCGCACGGCTGGTACTGGCAGGAGACGCCGCCCGACCAGGCCTGAGCC
The DNA here is from genome assembly GCF_055639295.1 of Streptomyces sp. NPDC107528. Classification (NCBI taxonomy): domain Bacteria; kingdom Bacillati; phylum Actinomycetota; class Actinomycetes; order Kitasatosporales; family Streptomycetaceae; genus Streptomyces; species Streptomyces sp. NPDC107528. The sequence goes on along the minus strand of NZ_JBVKAV010000010.1, from coordinate 245,640 downwards.
GTCGGTCGGCGGCGCGGCCGCCGTATCGAACTACTGTTGGGCCGTGGCAACGTGCGACTAGCCCGACGATCTCCTCACAGCGCAGCATGACCTCAGCCAGGTGCGGGCCGACCTCACCAGCCTCTACGAGCGGCTGCCGTACTCCGTCGAACCGATGGAGGCCTGGCAGCGTCCCGAGGGCTACTGGCTCGCCACCTCCCCGGTGCCTCCCGCCTCGCCAGGCTGGACGGAGCAGGAGCGGCGGGACGTTGCCGCGCTGCGGAGAGGGAACGGGAGCTGGTGACGGCGGTCGTGACGCACTCCTTCTGGGGTGAGGTGGCCGGGCCGGACCGTCCGGACGCCCGCAGCAAGCTCAAGCACGCACTCAAGAAGAACGGCAGCAGCGGGCCGGCCGCATAGCGATGCCGCGGGGAGCTGGGGTCCGTTCAGCCGGCGCCCGCCCAAAACCCGCCTGGCTCCCTCAAAGCGGCGCGGAAACTCTCGATGGTGTCCCGCACTCGTTCCGCTTGGTCCCACTCCGCACCGTAGTCGTCGACGGGCGTACGCCAGCCGCGCACGAGGTGTTCCGCCACCTGGGCAACGTCGTCCGGCGCTGCGAAGATCCGGTGCAGCGCGGCGAGCGGTCTGGTTGGGGTCGTGATGGACGGGCCGACACCAAGCGGGGCATAGGCCCATCCGGTCCCTTCCCTCCAGTCGAGCCGGAGACCGGCCGCGCTGGCGGTGCGGCTGATGTCCCACACGAGCACGATGTACATCGTGTCGCCCCACCGGGGGTAGGTGCGGTCGGCGCGGACGGTGCCCGGCGGGATGCCCCGCCGCGTGAGGGCTTCGTCGACGGCCTGGAGGTAGGGCCAGTGCGGCAGCCGCTGCGCCGCGCCAGGGCTCAGTCCGGGCGGGTCCAGATCACGGCTCACCTCCGCGGGTGGGGCGGGTCACGAGGCCCGGCGGAAGGTAGCGGCGGGACCGATCGTGGCGGGGCCGAACTTGGCGCGGATGCGGTCGACGTCCGCTTCGGCGACAAGGCGGTCCTCGCGGGCGCCCTCCAGGCTGATCTGCTGGGCGACCTGGTCCGCGTCGATGAGGTCTCCGCCTTTGAGGGTGAGGCCGATCAGGCGGGCGCGCTGGAGGCCGGCGGCGTCCATGAGCTGGTAGGCGAGCGTGCGCAGGTCGTCGTCGTGTGCGGACGGCTCCGGCAGCCGGCGGGTGGCGTCCCACGAGGTGCCGCCGGCGAAGCGCAGAGTCAAAGTCAGCGCGCGGGCTGCCTGACGGCGCCGGCGCAGCAGGTGCCCGAGCTGGACGACCAGGTCCAGCAGAGCGGATCGGACGGCGGCGCCGTCCAGGGTGTGGCGGGCGAAGCGGCAGGCGACGGTTGCGGAGGCGGGAAGGTCGCGGGGGACCACGGGGCGCGGGTCGATGCCGCGAGCCCGGTCGGCGGCGGTACGGCCGGCGCGGCCGCCCAGCAGGCGCTGCACCGTAGCGGCCGGGACGGCAGCCAGCAGGCCCACGCAGTGGATGCCGTAGTCGCGCAGCACCGCGGCCTGGCGAGGACCGATGCCGTGCAGGGCGTCGACCGGCAGCGGGTTCATCCAGGCGCCGACCTCTCCGGATGGAACGGCCAGGACTCCTCCGGGCGGCGGGACTTGAGCGGAGGCGGTGGCCGCGACCGTGATGGACGGCCCGATCCCCACCCGTACGTCGACACCGAGGCGAGACAGGGCGCGCACACGCAGGACCTCGTCCAGGCGGCGGGCATCCACGCCGTAGTACGGCAGTGCGCCCCTCAGCTCCACCAGGGCCGCGGACGGCGGCAGGGCCTGCACGACTGGGGACAGCTCCGCGAGCTGCTCCAGGACCTTCCGGTAGGCCTCCTCCGGAAGACGGTCCGGGCAGCGCACATGCATCACCGTCGATGCCTCGCACGTCCTGTGAGTCGATCCCATGACACACCCACCTCCTCCACCCTCACGTTAGCGAACTAGAGTTCGAACACGCGGGGTGCGGCCCCTCGCTGCAAGGAACCGAGGTGGACTGAGCGCTGTACCTGGCCCGGATGGACAACTCCGATGCACAGATTCGGCCCGACGGTAACGCCGAGCGCGAGCTGACCCGCCTGCTCGTGTCGACCAGCGGAACGGTGCCTCGGCCGTGGCCCCGCTGCGGCGTCGAGGACTCAGCGCAGCACAGGAGCGCCGGGCGCCTGCGCATCGGAGATTTCGATCAACCGGTCGAAGACCATCTGCCCCTCGCTGATGCGCCCCGCCAGCGCCGGGTATCAGCTGCTGAGATCGAGCATGCCCCACGTGGTGAACGGCTCGGCCTGGACGTAGATCCTGCTTCCTCGGCCGACGACCCGTCGGCGGCCCGGGGCGGTGCCATCAGGAAGGGTGAGCAGGCCGACGTCCGTTGGCTCGACCGATGATTCGGTGAGCTTGCCGTGAGCGAGTCGGTCCTGCTCCTCGCCGTAGCCGCCGTAGAAGGCCACCTGATCTCCGTGGACAGCCACTGCCTTGGCGCCCCGTATCTGGTTCGTCCAGACCCTCACGGGCTGTTCGCGTCGGTTGGGGCGTATCTCAGCGAGCGGGAAGTCCGTGTAGGTGCAGGCCCAGGCGGTGGTGCCCGACACGTTCAGGGCGTAGCAGTCGAAGAGACCGGGGATGTCGGCACTGTCCGACGCCCACATGGGGTGGCCTGTGGTGCTCCAGCGGCGGATTCCGGACGGGTTCTCGTCGAAGTGCCCGACCCAGATGAGGCCGGCCTCGTCCACGAGCAGGTGCTCGATGGCGTCTCCGACGGAGAAGGACGAGGTCTCCTGGCCGAGTCCGTCGAAGAGCTGGACCTGGTTCCCGTCCTCGTACCGACGGGCGCGAGACGCAGCGACGACGAATCCGCCGTCGGGCAGGCGGTCCAGATGCGGCCAGCGGGCCCGGACGGCGCGCAGCTCGGTGAGTCCGACGGCGCCGTCCGGATGGACGGACACGACCAGGGCGTCGAAGACCCGGGCATCGCCGCCGGACTGCGGGGCGTGTTCGGCGAGCAGCCAGTGGGCGACACCGAATACGTCGACGGTACTGGTCAGGACGTGGCGGTCGTGGTGAGCTCGGGGGAGATGGGCGTGGGGAGTGAGGGCGGTCGTCTGCACGGGCGGGCTCTCCTGGGTGGGCGGTCACGGCCATCGGGCGCTGCGGTGAGCGGCGGGCGGCGGCGCGCGAGCGATAGAGAGGGGAGCGGGGCGCCTAAACGGCATGGCCCTTTCTGGTCGTCATGAGGCGATCATTGTCGACGTCCCACCTCGTGACAAACTCTTTCGCCGCACGGCCCCCATGACGACTGCGGATCGACCTGGCTGGCCTCAGGGCTGGCGCACCAGCATGCACAGCCCGCCAGATCAAGTGCTCATCCGCCACCTCTAGTGCTCAGTCACATCCTGTGACCGAGCGCGACACCTTATCTTGCAGGACAACTTCGATGCACAAGACCTGCTGGCTCGCCCGTGGCGCGCGAACCGGGTTACCACCGGGCGCGCAGTACACCGTCGCTGTCTGGCAGGGCAGCACAGAGCAGTGGGCGGTGTTCGGTGAGGGACAGAGGCAGGGCGCAGGCGGCTCGGGCATCGGCCACGTGGACGGTGAGCTCTTGGTAGTCGGTGTCGTCGACGATCGCGTGGCTGATCGTCCCGTCCTGCGCTTCCCAGACGAACTGGATGGCCTCCTCCTGGGGCAATGCGGCGAGGACGGCGCCGACGTTCGGGATCAGGTCGGGCCAGACGGTCAGCAATGCGCGCGGGCCGAGACCGGCGCGCACTGTGTTGAGGTTCTTCGGTGTGATTCGGTGCCAGCGTGCGGCGCCGCGGACGTAGCATTCCTCGAGGAGCAGCGCATGCCGTGAGGCCAGCGCGGTGTGCACGCGTATCCAGAAGTGCTCGTCGGCTGGCTCCGTCACTTCCGCTTCGTCGACCTCGGCCGCGTAGGGCGAGGCCGTTAGCGGTTTCCGGGAAGAGGCCGAGTTCCCGTGTACGGGCCACGGCGTCCGCGCAGGGCCGGTCGCTGCCCACGTACTCGTACTGGTCTCACCCGACATGCACGATAAACAAATCCCCCACCTCCAGTCGGCACCAAGCGCCTTGGTCGCGGAGCATGGCCCGGCCATGGGTCTGTGAGCGAGCAGCTGTGGGACCAGACCGGACCCCGGTCCGGGTTCGCCTGGTTGAGGGAGGACGCCACAGCACCAGCACACTCGACGGCCAGGCCTTCCGCTAGCAGTACCGCGGAAACTGCCACGAATCTGGCCGCTCCCGCTACCCTGCGGGCCACCTACGCCGCTCAGCGGGGCCAACTAGAGCACTCAGGGGCCAAGTAAAACGCTCAGGCACACGAGGACGGTGTGACTGAGCGAGATAGTTGGCCCTTGAGTACGCTGGTTGGCCCCTGTGCGCGATATGTGGCTCGCGAGTAGGCGGCACAGACACGCTGAGCTGGGGGTTTCTGGGTTCATAGTGGTCTGCGGCATGCAGCGGCCTGACTGCCAGGTGGCTTCGCGTCGTCCGAATCGCGCATGATCGAATCTCTGGGGATTGACGGTGGGATGGTGTGGTGTGGGGGACTGGCGGACCGATCCGACGTTCGCGATGTGTCGGGCGCTGGTGGACGGAGAGGATCTGACCTCGTTCGCGGGAGGCCCGTTCGACATCCGGGCTGTCGTAGCGACCATCCGGTCCGGGACCTTCGACGGAGCCGTCCTCGACGACCTTCCCTGGGGAAACTTCCCTCACGGGGAGAACGCCCGGGAGGCCGTTCGCCTGCTGCGCACCGGAGACGGGGCGGCACGTAACTCGATGGGTGTCCTGATCGGCATGTGCGCCGACGACAGCCGGGCCGCCGTTGCTCTCGCCGTCCCGTTCCTGATCCGGATCGCCACCGATCCCCACCATCGACACCGCGCCGACGCCCTCGGCGGTCTCGCCGCCCCGGCCCGCGCCCGTAACTTCGGTGTCGCCTCCCGCGACGAACTCCTCCTTCACCGCTCCGGCCCTCAGCACGACGACTACGACGACTACGGCGTCGAGGTGACCGGCTACCCGGCAGGCTGGTCGGTGGCCGCCGCCCGAGCCGCGATCACCACCGGAGCCCCCGTGCTCCTGCCTCTACTCGACGGCGCCGACCCCGCCATGCGCATCGACGCCTCCTACGCTCTCGCCACCGCGGCCGACCCCGGGCATATGGTCCGAAGCGCCTTCGCTACCCGGTTCGTCAAGGAGCAGGACCCCATGTCCCGGGCCGCCTTGGTTCTCGCCACCGCAGAGACCACACGTGCACACCCGCACCAGCCGGCCACCGCATGGATCCGCGAGCTGTGGCAGGACCGGGCACAGGCCCCCGAAGTCCGCCTTGCGGCCGCAATCGGCTGGCTCTGCCTCACCGATGAACCCGCCCCCGACACTTTGCGCGCCACCGTCGAAGCCCTGGCCTCGGCAGAACGCGCCCGTGCCATGGACGTCCTGCCCTGGATGGCTGCCGCCGGTGGCAGCGAGCCCGGGCTCCTGCGCTGCGTCCGCCGCATGCTTTACCCGGAAGAGCCCGAACCGTCCGACGACCCCTGGGCCTGACTGCCCTGAGCGACGAGTGTCTGGCCCTCAACCACGTCGCCTGTGCACCTGATCGCGTTCTGTGCATCGCAGTTGTCCTTTGGGGCCAACTAACGTGCTCAGTCACACGAGTCGTGTTCGATGACCTGCACCTGACCTGGAGCGACTGCGCACACTCCGGGTGTGGCATGCCATGTGGTTGCGCCAGATCGACAACAAGATCGCCGCCGTCCGGTAGCGGGAAACGGGGCGTCTCCCGTGGCGGCTCGCTCGATTCCTGGACTGGTCCTGCCGTGCGGGACTGATGCGATACAGCGACACTGACCCAACCGGTATTCGCGGCGATGTCGTAGATCCCGTACGGGATCGCCTTGCCTGGTCCCTGCCGGTCCAGGAAGTCGTGCGTCTTGACCAGTACCGGCTCATCCTCGGGCCGCCACTGACGCCCGGCGTTCTTGTAGTCGCCGACGAGTTCCTTCTTCTTCGTGTCCACACTGATCACCGGCTGGCCTGCATCCATGTGTTGGCTGGCCTGCCCGTTGATGTAGCGGAACTGGGCGTCACGGTCGGGGTGCTGCTTGCCCTCGATGGTCTTGGCGCCGGCCTGCAGGCTGAATCCTTCCTAGCGCAGCAGGTCTCCGACCGTGTCCGCGCTCACCCTGTGTCCCTGACGGGTGAGCTCGGCCGCGAGGCTCCTGGTCGACTTCACCGTCCAGCGCAGCGGCGACATCGGATCGCCCCGCTCATCAGGTTCCACCAGCGCAAGCAGCGCCGCAGACCGTGATCAAGGGCCACGGCTCTCTTGCGGCCACCACCGGGCCTGCGTACCCGGCCCAGAGGCTCCTCGCCGGCTTCCAGCTCGCCCACGCCCTTGCGGACCGTCGTCTCGCTGACCTGGGCCGCCCTCCCGACCGCCCGGATACCACCATGCCCCAGGATTCGTGCCTCGGCACCCATCAACAACCGCCGCTGCCGCTCGTCGAGATGCGGGAACAACACCCCGAACTTCACAGCGAGTTGACCTCGGACCTCAGCGGAGACGCTCATATCACAACAACGAGCCGAATCACGGGAAGCAACACGTTGATTCTCTGCGAGCCCTAAGGGCGTGCAGAAGAACAACATGCGGGCGCTTGATGGGCTGACCTGCGAGGTCAAGTCTCGGAACAGGCAAGTTGATTCTCTGCACGCCCTAACGACCTTGTGCGTGATTAGCGGTGACGACGGCTGAGCTGGGTCGTGGGTCTGTCTGTGGTGGGGGTTGAAGCACGCAGTTGATCATGTCGGAGCGTCGCGTGACGGGACTTTCGACGTCACGGCTGTGCTCAGCGAGGCGGTTCGAGTAGGTCCACGGTGGTCAGGCCGGTTTCGTCGTCGACGAGTTGCAAGGCGACAAGCTCTCTGCACGGGGCGGCGCCTGACGCCCGCAGCGACTACGTGTGTACTTCGCGGTGACCACGGCGTCGGCCCGGGCGTCCGTTCGCCCGGGCCGGTTCAGCCGATCACGGACCGGGCGAAGGCGACAGTGCCTGCGAAGGCGCCCCCCGGCAGCCAGTACCGCGACAGCCCATGCGTTCCCTGCCAGCACGGTCAGCACGCCGACGGCCACCGCGATCACCTTTCGTCCTGACCTTGATCACCAAGGCCAGAGTCAGACGAAGATCACCAAGTGGGTCACTTTTGATCAGCCGTCAGAGGGTCAGCGTTCGGTCGTCGTCGAGAGGCGGGCCGGGGAGCGGTCTTCGACGACGAACACGTCGCATTCGGAGAGACGGGTGCGGTCACAAAGGGCGAGGTTGTCCGCGGCATTCCGAATCGGGTTCGGCTAGGCGCAGACGCAGTGAAGGCCCGGTGGATACCGGGCCTTCACGTGTGGGTAGCGGGGACAGGATTCGAACCTGCGACCTCTGGGTTATGAGCCCAGCGAGCTACCGAGCTGCTCCACCCCGCGTCGGTACGGTGAACTGTACGGCAGTGATCGGGTTGGGCCGAATCGAATTTTGCTCGGAGATGATGCAGCTCTCGTCGCTGACCATGGCTCCGTGAAGGTGCAGGTCACCGGCAGGGAGGCGAGATCTTCCGCCAGGGTGCCTCATTCCGAGGCGATCCATCTCGTGACTTCACGACGGCTCAGCCGGCTTACGCCCTCGAACCCGGTGAGGTCGATGGTGTGAACGTGCAGCGGCTAGTCGTACACCGGGCGGCCTGTCACATGCTCCGGCACCATGCCGAGCTTGCGGCTGATGTTCTTGGAGGCATCGTCACCGACCCGGTTGATACTGATGATGCGGTCAAGGCCGCGGTCCTGGAGCGCAAACTCCAGCGTGGCCAGGGCGGCTTCGGATGCGTATCCCTGGCCCCAGAACTGAGCCGAGCCGCCAGCTGATCGCCGCGGTGGGCAGTACCGTTCGGTTTGGGCAGCGTGAACAGTGTCCCTCTATTCCTTGTAACTAAGCGGCCAGGTGTGCCTCACCCCGGGGTTACCACCTGTACCCGCTTCTGCACGCGTCGGTCGTGAGCGATGTTTGAGGGAAGTCTTGTCTCAGAACCCAGCCGGGCAGCAAGCACCTGCTGGACAGTAAGGCCACGAGCACCCCGCAGGTCAGCCCTGTGGAGCTCTGCACCATCAAGAGTCGCCCCATGCAACTGAGAGTTAGCGAATACGGCGCTGTTTAGGTCGCTGCCGCGCAAGTCGGCGGCACGTAGGTTCACATCAGTAAATACTGCTCCAACCAACTTGGCATCGTGCAATGTTGCCCGACTGAAGTTTACGCGCTCAACGCGCGAGTTGTGCAATTTCACGCCCGTTAGATCCTTTCCCCTGAGGTCGGCGTCAACCATAGAGATGTCATCGAGTCTTGCGCCGCGCAGTTGCGCCCCCGTAAATAGGGTGCCTTCAGTGACCGCGCGGAACATTTTTGCACCACGCAAGTCTGCCCACCTTAGGTCTGTTCTCGAAAGGTCAGCACGCAACAAATGAGCCCTCCGGAGATCGGCCCTCCGGAGATCGGCTTCACTCAGGTCGGCATCGGCCGCCTGCACTCCTAGAAGGTGCCCGCCTCTCAGATTGGCGCCAGTGATCGAGACGCCTACCCAATCAACCGAACTCTCCCCGTCGGCTCCGAGGTCGCGAGCGGACAGGACCGAGAGCGCAGCCTGTACGTGTGTTGCAGGCGCCCAAACCTTCTGCCCGGCGAACCTTACCTGGACACGTTCACCACCATGCTTACGCACAAATGCACACAACACATTGACAATAGCGGGTTGATCCCTTGGAGAATCCTGCATGATCCGCCCGAGGGCATAAATTCCGCCAAGCCTCACGTCTACCGACTCGGCGCCAATTTGTTCCACAGCGGCAGTGAACCGATCCGTGATAAGTCCTTCCTGGGCAATATCCAATTCCTTTCGCCGATTACCGAGTTCATTCTGGGCCTGCCGCGCCGACAGCCCGGTGAACAGCAGAGCCGCAACGGCGGCCAGCGCAGTGAGAGCAGTGGCTGCGGAAGTGACATGCTGATGCACGCTGGCATCAGCATGCTCGGACGGGGCCGAAGGCCGCACCCTCCTTCGTACCCGGCCGACCACCTGACGAGCATCCTGATTGGCACCCCCGCCACGGGTTGGTGGGAGCCTCCTCCTGACCATGCCCCTCCTATGAACACCGAAATCCGACACATCGATCAACCTGACTACTAAAACCCTCACCTGACGGGAGACCAGACCCGTTAAGGCTTCTGGGACAACGTCTGGGCCACGACGTTATCGGGTACAGCAGAACAGTCTGGATCTACGGCCCGACCAATTACTGATAGTCCCTCAGAAGGAGGCCATGGCGCATAGCTTCGCCGCGTAGCAATCGTCAGCCGACGTCGCTCCGCCCGAATCGGAGCTGCTTATAGGTCATCTCGACTGAGGCCTCTGCGATGGCGCGGTCACAGCAGCCGCGGCGCAGCTACACCACGGCGGTGAGGGGGCACAAGCCATCGGTGAGGCGTGCGCCACGCATTCCAAGAGGGCCGACACGCCCGCGAGGTACAGGGCAGAGCTGCCCGTCATCGGCGAAGCCCGAGGAAGCGAAATTTCCTGCGTAGGTTGTCAGCTGGCCGCCCGCCATGGATCACTGCGGCCGCGCTTTCTGCAGGCGGGTGTACTCCTTCGCCCTTTCGACCCGTGCACGGTGTGGGCCGCCAGGGCTCTTGCAACGCAGATCCGGGCCCTGGTCGCAGTCCGGGCATGTCACCTCGTACACGCGCCACGGGCGCGGGACGACCTTCGGATTCGCCTGCTGCCGGGCTTTCCGTTCGTCCAGGATCGGCTGGACGCGTTCGTCGTGAGGGAATGGGCGAGCCTTGCCGACGTCGGTGCCCTCAGCGAGGACGCAGGGCTTGCCCTGCCCTGCGTGGCAGCGTGGACAGCTCTGCTTTATCCAGTACTGGCGTCCTACCTGCTTATGCAGCGGAGTCAACGGCAACTGCGCCCCGTCTGTGGCGCGCTGCTTCCAGGTGGCCACATCTCGGGCTTGCCCGGCAGTCACACGGTCTCCTGCCAAGGCCGCTGCCCGGACCAGATCCTCCACCTGGGACCGCAGGTCATGCGCGTAGGCGTCGTGGCGACGCAGGCTTTTGAGGATGGTGCGCAGGCGGCTGGCGGCCGCTGCTGCCTCCTGCTCACTGCTTCCTGCGTGGGATTGTCGAGGCTGGCGAAGTAGTCGGTCGCCCTCTCCACGATCGCGTCCTCGGTGCCCGTGCGGTCATCGGAGGCGGTCAAGTTGACGCGTATCAGCAGCCTGCGCACCTGCCCGGGCCTGTGATCGGACACTGCCTTGTCCAGGCGGGCGAAAAGCCTTTGGCGGATTCCGGCCTGCTCCTCCAGCCAGATGTGCCCGTGTCGAACTGCGGTCTCGAGCTGGCTCTGGATCTCCTGGCTCACCCCGGACAGGTCGGCGATCTCAGCGCACACCTCTCGCACCATGACGACAGATCGACGCGGCGTGCATACAGCAGCCGGCGCAACAAGCCCTGGGCTCGTGCATCCGGCTTCGGAACCTTCTTCGCCTTGCCGGGGGACCAACGCGACGGTCGGGGTGCCTTGCGGGATTGAATGATCGCCTCGACCGCCGGCGTCGACAGACCCCGCTCCGTCATCTCGCACTCGTTCAGGCCGGACCACTCGGTGGGCCGCGCGAAGGCTTCTGTTCCGATACGGACCCGCCGTGCCGTGCCCTCACTGTCCAAACGGATGCGGTGCACATACCAGCGATGGATCAGCGTGTCCCGGTCCACCGGCACAGACATCCCGAGCACCGGCTCGTGGCCCTCCTGGTCCCACACAGGCTCCACCGACCGGTCCAAGTGGACGCGCAGCCCGCCGCGCTGGAACCGGATGTCCACCACGGAGCCGATCGGCGCTCCTCCGAGCTGGGCGAACTCGAAATCGGCGTGCCGGTCCCGGTCACGGAGCCAGACGGCGGTCTGAGCCTTCACATACAGGTGATCGGCGCTGCTCACGCCGCGGGCGCGGCGCCCACACAGGTGAGGATGACCATCGGGACCGGGGTGGTGGGCGAAGTGGCAGACCCGGTCGGTGTACAGCTTGGTGGTCAGTTGAAGGCCGCAGCCACCGAGCAGCAGCCCGCACCAGAACGTGTCGTGCTCGTGAAGCCGTCGGAAGGCGTCTAGTTCGATCGCTTCTAGCGGGAGTATCAGCGGCTCCTCCGAGTCGGCGCCGCCCAGGACCGCCGTTTGAATTTGCCGCCTGTCACCCCGCACGAACCCCACTCTTCGTCCCAACTCATCGTGCCACCACCAGCGTTGAACTTGCAGATGATCGTCGGTCCTACGCCGTTAGTCCGACCCCGGGAGGCCTCATGGGCGGCATCCATGGCAGCGCCGGGCGTGGTTCCCCGCGATGCGGGCTTGGCGTTGCCACCGCCGGTTCGAGGCTGAGGTGGTCGGCCGACTGGACGCTCACCCTCGCGACGGCCCTGGCCCGTCACGACGGGGAGAGCAACGGGTCAGGCTATTGCCTACCGTGCCACACGCACCACAGCCGATTGCCGTTATCTGGATGGACAGTTGCTAGTGCACTCTGTCGGGCCTGGCCTGCTTGCACTCAGTCGCTCTGCGTGGGTTCCAACGATGAGCAGGCTGGTCCGCGAAGCGCCCCCAAGGCCTCCTTGAGCGGGGACTAGACGTTGCCCTCGAGATGATCGAGCACCGCACCTTCGACGGCCGCATCCAGCTGATCAAGTACAAGCGCCGCGTGCTCGAGCACCCGCCACTCGTCGTCCCCAATCAAGTTCCTTACGTTGTTGGTGGGTTGATACCGGTTACGCGTAGGATCGGGAAGCCCGGGGGCACTGGGTGTAGCTGTCAAGTTCATGCCGTAGAAGTGGCTTCTACTGATTGGCCGCATGGTGCCCCGCGACGACTCGGCCACTGATTGGGACGCGCGGCAAGATCGCTTGGTAAGGACACGCTGGCGAGGTCGTCTGCTGGGATTCGAACAGGAACGACTCCGGAGGTGGCCGTGCCTGAACTGTGGGCCGGTACGGATGCGGGCAAGGCCGAACATCACTGCGTGGTGATCGACGCAGAGGGCAAGCGCAGGCTGTCCACGGCGGGTGGCCAACGACGAGGCCGCGTCGCTGGAGCTGATCGCGGATGTGCTCGCGCTCACCGAAGATGAGCCAGTGACCTGGGCTATCGATCTTAATGCCGGTGGTGCCGCGCTGATGATCGCGTTGCTGACCGACAACGGGCAGCAGTCCTCTACATCCCTGGCCGCACCGTCCACCATGGCTCCGGCTCCTACCGATGCGACGGGAAGAGCGACGCGAAGGACGCCTTCATCATCGCGGACCAGGCCCGTATGCGACGCGACTTCCAAGCGATGCACCATGGCGACGCCATCGCTGTCGATCTGCGCATCCTCACATCTCGCCGCCTGGACCTGGCCGCAGACTGCACGAGGACGATCAACCGGATGCGGGCCCAGCTGCTGGGATACTTCCCGGCCCTGGAGCGAGCCTTCGACTACAGCACTTCAAAGGCATCCTTGGTCTTGCTGAGTGGCTACCAGACGTCGGCCGCGCTGCGTCGGACCGGCAGGAACCGCCTGGCCGGCTGGTTGAAGAACCGCAAGGTTCGCAACTACAGGCTTATCGCCGCCGCCATCGAAGCCGCCGAGGCCCAGCACACCGTCGTTCCCGGAGAGAAGCTGGCCGCCGCCGTCGTGGCCAGGCTGGCAAGGGAAGTGGCGGCCCTGGATGAGGAGATCGCCGACACCGACGCCCTGATCGAGAGCCGGTTTCGCACGCCGAGGTCATCCTGAGTATGCCCGGCATCGGATTCGTCCTGGGCGCCGAGTTCATAGCCCACACCGGTGGTGACATGAGCATATTCGGCACGGCCGACCGCCTCGCTGGCGTCGTCGGCCTGGCGCCCGTCCCGAAGGACTCGGGGCGGATCAGCGGCAACATGCGTCGGCCCCATCGCTACTGCCGCCGCCTGCTGCGAGTCTTCTACATGTCGGCCCAGGTCGCCACCCGATCCCGTCTCCAAAACGTTCTACGAACGTAAGAGGGCCGAGAAGAAAACCCATAAGCAGGCCGTCATCGCCCTCGCACGCCGCCGCCTGAACGTCCTGTGCGCACTCCTCCGCTGAGGCAGCTACGGCCAGTCACGAGCAAGGCGTTGACAACCACATTGGGAATCAGTAGCCGTTGGTAGGCGCCTTCACCGTGATGTTGAAGGCATCGGATGCGTACATATTTGGAGCGAACCGGTCGTGGACCTGCAACCTCACGGTGTACTCCCCTTTAACAGGAAGTGTCCCCTTTATCGCGAGGCCTGTACTGGTGGTCGGCCAGCTGATATCCACATCCTTCCCCAGCGCCGGGTTCCATACAACTGAACCTTCCACGAGATGAAGTCCGTCTTGGAAGATGGAGTCTCCCCCATCAAAAACCTGAAGCTCGAAGGGCGTACCGGCAGTTACGACGAGGTCCTTCTTCTGAACAGGTCGAGGCCGGCTCGAGTATGCGTCGGCCGCCGCGGCACCCTGCAGGATCAATGAAGTGCCGGCAAGGACCCCGTCTACAGCGGCGACGATGGGCCATACGCGAGGGGCGGATTCCGCACTTTCGGCGAAGTTGCGACCGATTTGAATAACTCTCGGAAGGGGGTCAATGACCGATTCGGCCATGGCCATCGCATACAACGATTCCGAAATTTCCGATTTGGAGTTTATGGTTTGGGCTACATTGCAGCCAAGGATTCCCGCACCGAGAATCGTTTGGATAAAGGTGCCAGGTAGCAGTGTTTTGTTGGCTTCGTTTGGACCTGCTGCACTATATCCAAGGTTTTTGAGGAGCTTGGATTCCTCTCCCGTAGCCGTCGTGACACCAGACTGAACCACTGCGACGATATCGAGAAACAGAGCAAATCCTTTGACTGCACACCCAGCGTACCCTGGTCCGTCCCAACGCTTCCTTCCGGCAGTAACGCTCGGGATACCCAGGGCGAAAGCCCATTCCATACATATGAGCTGCAGAAGGTTAAGGACATAGGTTGCCCTTTTCTTCGCGGGCGAAGGGGGAGCCACCGCCGTCGTTGGGATGTTAACCAAATCCGTAGCCGCCGTGGTGAGGCCTGACATGATTCCCGCCGCGATTGCACTGATCTGGAATTCTACGAGCCTCTTGTTCAGAGTCGGTTCGGGCGTGGCGTCCAGAGCTTGCGGATCCTTAAAGGGTGGGACGGGAATCTCGGTGAACGTACCCCCTGGGAAGGGAGGGTTGTCCACTCCGTTGATGAGCTTGTACAAGATGGTTACGAAGAACCCCAGGACGAGACTGCAAAGCCCAAGTATGGTGGGCTTTGTACGCTTCTCCGGCTCGACCCCCGCCATTTCCTGTACCCAGTCATAGAGAGTGTCGATGAGACCAAGAGGCTCCAACTTCGCCTTGAGGAACTCCTCAACTGCGTCAATTGCCGTGGACAAGTAATCGGTGACCTTCGATACGAGCTTCCCTGCCGCTTGAAGGAAGTCGTCTACGAGTTTTTGCACGATACGCACCAGTTTGGGCACAGAGGCGCTACCTGTCGTACCAGCATCACGAGGATCGAGAAAATCAGTGAGAATGCTCCCGAGCCGATTGAGGTCGTTGAGTAGCGTCTTCCAGGCCGCGTCGCCAACAATTTCGGCAACAAACGCTGCAAAATCTGGAAGTGGAGCACCATCGCTGGTCTTGAGGGCGACTGGTGCAGGAAGGTCCTTGCTGCCTAGAACCTTATTCTGCATCCAGGTAGCCTGGGGTGTGCTGAGATCGCTTTTTGCAACTTCTCCCCCGGATGCGGTGCGAACATTCCCGCATTTGTTTTGGAAATCGCCTACGCGAGTGTCCCCGTATTGGTTGCAGATGTCGTCGAAATATTGCTTGCACACAGCTCGTTGATCCAGGAACCACTGTTCCGACTTGTGGCCGAAATCAGTGATCATGGTCTTGCCGAGCGGGAAAACTGTTCCCGTGACACAGGACTCAATGGCCTTCGCCGTTTCCCAAATGTCCTTCATTGCGAAAAGCGACTTGAGCCAGTCGACCACGCGGGAGATAGCGTCAGCGATCATCTGGAATACTGCTTCGACGACTGTCACCGCTTGTTCGATGGCGTCGATTATGATTTCTCCCAGGGAGACAATGGCATCGCCGACAAAGATGGCGATTTCCGTGACGGTGGAGACGATGACTTCGGCCACCTGGGCAGCGCCGGTCTTGATGCCCTCCCACACATCTGAGGCCCAGCTGACGACGTCCTCCCACCAGCCGCCGTAGGCTGGATGGCCGTCGCGGTAAGCCTTGTAGGCGTCCAGTTCGCCGTGGGTGCGAAATGCCTGGAAGGCAGGCCTGTCCGGGTCCCAGAGCTGGATCACGTAGCCGTGAATGGTTTGCTGCTCCTCAAACCCATCCATGTGGAGCAGTACGGTCTTTTCACTGCTCGCAGCCTGCGTGTAGGCGTTTTTGCAGTGATCAACAACTATCTGCGGGGTCAGGCCACGTTCCTTCAGCGCATTCCAATCCGGAACCAGGGGCGGCGGATCCTCATCCAATGCTGGCACACCCTTGCTTGGGTTCGGGGGCGCCGTGGCTTTGTAGAGCAGCTCGGCGTTGAAAAATCCCTTCTGGGACGGAAGAGTGCTCTCACCCGCAAGAAATGCGTTGGCGGGGCCAGCGAAGTCAATGGCAGCCCCAGTTTCGAGTCCATCGGCGTTCAGGTGTATCACCGGCGGGTTCAGCCCTCGAGCGGCGACGCTTACCGAAATTTGCCCCACTACATTAGTCATGGCGGTTATCTCACGGCCTGGTCCTACCTGGTAGGAGATATCGCCGATTTGCACCTCGATAAGAGACTCTGCCGAAACGGTCACGTTGTGCCCGGCCAGGGCGTTGCCCGCTCGGCTGAGCAGCGTGGCGTTGGCTACGTAGTGGGAGACTACATACGTGTCTGGCGTGGTGACATGCGGGAGCCGGACCTTGTCCGTGTGCCACTGAGAGGTGTTGACGTCCTGGGTGTTGAGGCAGTAAGCCTCAGCTGGGTTCTTGCCGTCCAGCTTGATGAGCTCAGAAGGCTTGAAGTCGGGCTGGGGATCAAGCAAGAAGCCAGCAACTGTGCTCTGGAGCCCGACCGTGACCAGTGTGGGCGAAGCGAGCGGGGCCTGATATACCGATCTCATCTCCCCGCCCTGCTGCCCGAACACCGACACCTTGCCCTGTCCAGGCCGGTAGGCGATGAGATACTCCAGACTGCCTGATCGGTAGTAGTCGTACGCCGTTACCATGTCGGAGCGACTGGCGAAGTCGTAGCCGGCCATGCTGGTGCCCTGGACGACAGGTGCGTACACATCAAAATCCGGATCCACTCGCTCAAGGATCCATTCCTGCTGCCCAGGGCTTCCGGGCCTATAGGTCAAAATGTGGTCGTTACATCCCAGACCGGTGTAGTCAAATGGAACAAGCCGGTCTCTCGTTTCCGCCAGGTCCCAGCCGCCTATACCACCACTTTCGTTGGCGACCACCGGGTAAAACACAGCATCAGCGTTCGTCGTAACCACATATACCTTGCCCGTGCCGGGCCGATACGCCAGTACATGGGTATTGCTACCCTTACTGTTGTAGTCGAAGCCAACGGCAAAGCAGGGCGACCCTAGGTCGAAACCTCCCAAGTTATGCTGTTGGGGACCCAGAACCTGGAAATAGCTGCCGAAGATCCCGGTCTTGCGCTCGAGCACCCACACCATTTTCCCTGAGCCGGTCGTGTAATACAACAGGTGATCATTTGCGCCGGTCTTGGTGTAATCGAAGGGCACGAGCCTCGTTTCATCAGTGATCGGCAAGCCAGCAATCTGGTCGTTCTGGTAGACGAGCTCGAGGTAATCTCCTTCTCCCTTGCGGAATACACATACAGACTTTTTATCCATCCATGGCTGCGAGGTATAGCACAGAAGATGGTCCTCCTTCGTTGAGCTGGTGAAGTCAAACGGAACAACCTGCTGCCTCATGCAGTCGAAAGGATAGTCAAGCGCACTGCCCGTGACGGATGACACGAACGGTTCGCCAGGATTCAGTGTCCGGGTGATAACTGAACCCGTCGTTTGATCGACGGCGAGCAGGGCATCCGACGCTCCGGAGCTCGAGTAGTCGAAAGCGATCAGCCGTGAGCTTGAATCCATCAGGTCGAAGCCGTCGATACCCGACGGGGCACCCGCCAGTCGGGCTGTCGTCCACACCGGGAATATCGGATAAGTCTTGTCGTTACCCGTTGACTGCCAACCTGCCTGATGCAGGACACTCAGCGTTCCGGCACCGTTTTCATTCGTTTCTCCGGTGATGCCGAAAATGTGCAAGCGGCCGGCAGCGTCCTGCCACGACGTAGGTGCAGCGGGAGACTTTGTTCCTTCGGGGATGACGAAACCCAGCCCGGATTCCGACCTCTCCGCCCTCACTCCGGGAGATGTCGGCGGGAAGTACCCGGTGACTAGACGCCCATCCTCATCCAGGTAGATATAACCGACATCAGTCTGAGGATGGAGATGCGGGAAACGGGGAACGTTCCATGTTCCGCAGAAAGCAGCGACGGATGTGCTGAGTAGTTGATACCCAAGAGCGAGGGTGTCCACATTGAACGAATAACGAGACAGAGTAGTTTTATCGAGCACATAGTAGACGTATGATGCGTAAACTGTCGGTGCCGGATAGACCATATAGCCTCCGCCGACAATGCGCCCTGCTCCAGCAACTGGCGGGCCTTGCTTGAGGGTCCACCTCCGTGCAACGAATTTTTGGTTGTCCGATGTAGGATCCCCGGCTACGGCAGAGACGATAAGGCACGTGATACCGGTTGCTGGCTGTCCGACTACTGCCGGGCCCCCTCCGGGTGAGTATGAAACAGACAAAGACTTCATGGCCGCCAGAGGGCCATCGATTGCGTCAGTGGTGGCAGGCTTCCATGCACACTGGGACGTGCCGTCTGGATTGGAACCGGTCTTCTTCAGCACGAAAGCTTCCGGAGGCAGCAAGGTCCCGCCTTCTGAACTGGCGGGTACGCAAAAGGCCCACACTTCGCGGCTCGGGTGAACGGCAATCACGACCTCGGAGAAGGTTGTCTCAATGTCAGGCAAGACTTGTTTCTGTGCCCATCCTGTACTTGAGGAGTCAATGCGTTCCAGGTACGTCAGCTGATTATTCGCGTTCAGGATGAGGGCTTCCTCACGTGCATCTTTATAGGGATTCGAAAATAGCGCCTCCTTGTTCGCCCCTTCGGCCACCGACACGCCCTGCGCCTGAACTGCATCTTGCATCATCTGGGTTGTTATCGAGAACGAATCCGGAGCCTTCAGATGGGGGTCGACTGTCACGCTTCCGTCAGCGGACGGCATGCTGTTTCGAAACGTCTCTATACCCATGACGCCACTCCTGCGGGACTTCCCGCACGTCCTACACACATAGGAAAGGTGATCTTTGATGCCATCGGGCGCTACTTTCGCCGTAGGCAGCCGGGCGCGACGATTACCATTCACGCCACAGTTGGCGCATTGGCCAGCGGATCGGCGCTACTACACCGGTTCACGGCTGCAATCCGCACTGAATCAGCCTCCAACATCCCGTGGCTGCGCTGGTGTTAGACCGGGCGCGTGACGGGCATTGAACAGGCCCATCTCAACCATTACCAGACATTTCAGGCAACTTCCACCGGAACGTTGCCAGGCTGACCCGCAATGATCAACTGACTCGTCACGGTCAGCACGGGCAAATCTGCCGTCTATCCGTGATTCAACACGTGGGGTGCTCACCCACAGACGTCACGCGCGCCCGAGCAGAGCCTCCTGACTGAGACACGTCGGTGTCAGGAGCCTGGGGCGCTCAGGCCGCCTGCAGCAGCGGCCCTGCCTGGGTGAGTTCCAAGGCCCGCTCGGCACACGGTGAGAGTGCCACACACACGAACATCAGCCCGGCCCCATGGCGCGTTCGCGGGCGGCCAGCAGAACATGCACGCAGGAGCAGTCACAGAAGGACAGGCTGGCGAGGTCCACCTCGACCCGGCCACCTCTGTTGGCCATCGCTTGCTCCAAGGCTTCTGCCAGCCGAGGCGACGTGGTGAAATCCGCCTCGCCCACCACGACTACCAGGGTCCGGTCGGCTCCGACCGCGCTTGACACTCGCAGACACCTACCGGGCCCGCCTTGCAGGCCACTGTCCATGACACTAGCCTCAGGGCCACAGGCCCAACCTGTCAAAGGCCCAAGTCCGAGCTCCTGGAGGTCAGTTCCCCTTGACGGACCTCAGGCGCTCCGGGCCTGATAGAGGGGTTCGTGGCAGCTGATGAGGGTGTCGACGCCGACGATCGCAGGGTAGGCGGCCTATCGGGCCGGGCGCCGCCAGCCGCCTGCCTCACTGAGAGCACGGCAAGCGATGAGCAGGATACTGATGCCGGTGTAGTCCATGAACCTGACGCCGCGCATTTCGATCACGACGCGGGAAAGCTGCTTGTTCCCTCTCCGGGAAGGCTGTTCGCCGCGGATCGATGAGCCCGAGCTCCGGGTCGCCGGGGCGAGACCCGCGTAGGCGGCCAGGCGGCCGGCGGTCGGGAAGGTGCTGCCGTCGCCGACCTCGATCGGGATGCGTGCTCCGGTCCTGACGCCGACTGCCGGCGTCGACGTCAGGACCGTGGACCAGTTACTCATCGGCTGGACCGATCAGGGAGCTCAACACCGGCACCGAGAAGCCAGCTGTGGCCAGGCCGGCGAGTACGGCTGCCGCTGCTGGGGCCCCGGTCAGGACGGTAAGGCAGCCCGTCACCAGCCCGATAACGAGCCCGGCGAGCAGGACCACGGTGGTGTGCAGGGACAGAAACGGCGGCTCTGCGGAACCCCCATGGCTGGGGCCCTCCTGGGGTGGCGTCATCTGATTCGTGCCACCACGATCGACCTGCCGGGGCGCTGACCTGCACGAATGGAACAACCCCGATGCCTTCGGAACAGCCTCGTGCGACCGTCGACCGTTGGCGCCTGTGTTCCGTGGTGTTCACTGTTCCGCCCCGGAAAGACTCTACGCTGTCGTCACAGCGGATGAGGGCGGCATCATGTCGGACAAGGCCGGGAACAGCGACGGCAGTTACGACAGGGTGCTGCAGGAGCTGGGCGAAACCCTCACCGGTCTAATGAGGCAGCAAGGGACTCCGTCATACGACCGGATCCGCGCGCGTGGCGAGAAGCTTCTGGGTACATCGTCGGCCTGTCGAAAGCCTCCATGAGCGAGATCTTCGCCGGACGTCGCCGCCCCGCCTCCCTGGATTGGCTGCTGTGGCTGGTGCGCGCCCTGCTGTCATACGACGACGGCGAGGTGGCCGGCGAACGATCGCGGCTGATCTACGCAGTCCGCGAATACCGCGGGCGCAAGGACCAGCCGAAAGGTTTCGGCTCCCGAGACGTTCGTGCCCTGCTGATCCGCGCCCGGATCCAACTCGGTGGTCCGATCGTGCTTTCTGGGACAACGTCCGCATTCATCTGACCGCAGACCTGCGCGAGTTATTCGCCGCTGGTGGTGCGCGGTCGGCTGCGTGTTGTAGAACTTTTGCGTCACGGGGTGCTTCCTTCCGGGTGGTCGATGAACGTGGAGGCGCACGTGGTGCAGCGGCCGTCGCCGTCGGGGTGGGCGCGGCGGGGTGTCGGTCCCGGGCAGGTGCGGCAGGGCGGCCAGCCGAGGCAGGCCGGGCGCAGGTCCTCGCCGGGGGCGGTTACCGGGCCAAGGCGCATCGCGATATCGGACGCACGCGGCCTCACACGCGGACACCGGCTTGTCGCCGACGGCAACGGCCGCCTGAACCCAGCCGCAGGGCGAGGCTTCGCCCAGGCCGCCCGCCTCGCCGGAGACCTTCCCTACCAAGCACGCCGACGCACGGACCCTGGCTGGGAAGGACGCCACCACCGCGTCCTGGGCGATATCTGGTGGCTCCGGAGGGCCGGCCCGTGCAGCCGACGCCTACCTCGCCGTAGGCACGGAAGCCGAACAGCCTTCTACAACTCCCACCAGGCCGAGCAGGGCGGTGCGCCAGTCGCGTGCTCGCGCGAGGCCGAGCCGCTGCCGGCGGCCGTGCGATGAAATCGGCCCTGGCCCACCAGCTCCTCGCTCATCTCGACTTGCGTTCCTACGGTCAACACGGCCATCGCCGCCCTGATCCGCGAGGTCGGCACGTCCATGCTCGAAGACCGCGTCCGTGCTGTGCGTACCGAACTGACGTCGCCGGCCTCACCTTCGGGCCCCACTCTCGAGGTGGCCCACGCCTTCCACCCAGCCGTGCTCGACGCCCATGGCGCCGTCAGCGCCACCGTCTCCCGACTGTGCGAACAGACCTAAGGGCATGCAGAGAATCAACTTGCCTGTTCCGAGACTTGACCTCGCAGGTCAGCCCATCAAGCGCCCGCATGTTGCTCTTCTGCACGCCCTAACGGGCTCGTGCATGGTTGGCGCCACCGCTCATATCAGTCTCCGCCCGCCGACCTTTGGTCAACGAAGCAGGATCGGCGGGCCCCCGGAAGCAGGACGATCCGCCGAGCCTGAGCCGGCGGAACCAACCCTCAGGCTCCGGGAGCCTACATCTTCGAAAGAGGCCAGAGTGCCAGGGGCGGTCAGCTGGGCTCGGCTGGCCCAGGTCACGGTGGCGAGAGACACTGAAACTAGGCGCGAAGGGCCCGAGTCAGTTCGCTGGTCGGACCGCCTGGATTGCTTGGGGAGAGTGTCATGCCCGACTCCGCAGATAGCAACGCTTCCAGGGACATGGAAGGCCCTCAGGACCCGTTGGTCGAACGACTACGCCCGAACCCATCACGACCACCAGAGGTAGGTCTGACCGTGAGCGGGCTTCTCGGGGACAGCGATCGACCTGGCCACAGGCGCCTCTACCTCACGAAAGGCCTTGACTACTTCATCGAATTTGCCATCAGTGATGTTCTCGACAGCGCGCAGATTCCTTCGGCTAGGCCACCTTTCCGCGGTACCGAGTCAACTCGAGTCACGCTGAAGAAGGGTGCCCATATCAACTACACGCGTACGACATCTGTCCGCCCGCCAGATGAATTCGACCTGGATCTTCGCCGCAGGCGAGGGTCATCCATCAGCAGGCGTCAAAGCCGACGGCGAGCCTTGCGTCAGCCACAGCCTCTCGCAGCCGCGATTACGGGGTACGACGATCAGACTCGTCCGCTTGACTGGTGGACCAACCCCATCACGAATCTTGCCGAGGAGTGTTTCACAGACAGCTTCTTGACCTGTACCTGTGGGTCAATGACATGCACTTGCGATACTTATCCCGCCAATATCACGTGCGAGAGCACGTGCGCCGGCTGCCTCCCAGAAGAAGAGTACGACAATACGATTACCTGTATTGACACGGCGTGCGTCACAGACTACTGCTAACGGCGAATGGCGGAACGAGGAAGGTCGGCCATTTCTCGCACCGAGGGAGGCCAAGGTGCCGGAGGGAACCACCATTTTCAAGCAACCAGGGGCGACCTGGAGTGGAACTCTCGACGCAGCCCGGCGGAATGCTGCGCTCATCATCGCACGGGACGTTGCTATCCGAACGACTGACCGCGCACGTGTCACTCAGTCCATTTCGCTGGCCCGCCACCAATCTCGCCACCCCAACTCGATTCACTGGAACCCGATTGGACTTGCAGGAGGAGACGCCGGGATCGCAGTGATGTGCTCATACTTCGATCAATGCCTCCCTGGCGAGGGGTGGGACGCGGTCGGCCATGGGTTCCTCACCGAAGGGGCAGCCGCCCTGGAGAACAAGGGCTCCACTTACGCAGGGCTGTTCGCCGGACTCGGTGGCTTCGCCTTTGCACTGGAGTCCCTCAGTCGGAACGGCGCCCGCTACCAGCGCGTGCTCACAGCCGTCGACAACCTGCTGGCCCCGGGGGCGTCGGAACTCGCGGCGCGACTGGTCAGTGCCGAGGGCGGCCTGCCGGTTAGTGCCTTCGACGTCGTCTCGGGAGCCAGTGGCATAGCTGCGTACCTCTTGAGAAGGGATCCGTTCGGCGTGCTGCCGGACGTTCTCACCGCTTTGGTGCGCCTCACCGGATCTTCCCGAGGGGAGCCTCGCTGGGCCACTCCACCCGAACTCCTGCCCTCCGACTCCTCACGCCGGGTCTACCCGACAGGACAGCTCAACTGTGGGCTCGCGCACGGCATACCCGGGCCGCTCGCAGTGCTGTCCCTCGCCTTGCAGAGCGGCATTGAGGTCCCCGGTCAGCACCGAGCGGTGCGCATCCTCGCCCAATGGTTGATCTCGCATCGGATCGAGAACCCATGGGGGCGCGACTGGCCCGACGCCGTGCCGTTGACGCCTGCGGGGCAGTCGGTCCCGGGCCGATCGTCCGGCCAAACGCGAGGTGCCTGGTGCTACGGCACGCCGGGGGTAGCTCGTTCGCTCTGGCTGGCGGGCGAGGCCCTGGCCGACGACAGCATTAGGCACTCGGCGGCAGAAGCCATGGCCAGCGTCCTGCGACGCCCTGCCGCACTGCGGCACCTGACCTCACCCACTTTCTGCCACGGAGTTGCCGGACTGCTCCAGATCGTCCTGCGCTTCGCCCGCGACATGTCATCGGAGCCATTCGCGGACGCGTCGGTCGCGCTCGTCGACGAACTTCTGGCGGTATACGAGCCCCAACGGCTTTTCGGCTACGCCTCCATGGAGGCGACCAACGTCGCTGTCGACCGTGCCGGTCTCCTCGACGGTGCTGCTGGCGTTGCTATGACTCTTCTTGCTGCAGCCACCGGAATCGAACCGACTTGGGACAGGATGTTCCTCCTCTCATGACCCGTCCCCACCGCGCGGTACAGGCGCGCCAACACCACGGACCCGCCCTCTACGAGCCGCTCGGCTGGGCCGTACTAAGAGCCCCCCTTCTGCCGGCCGATAGCCGCAACGCAACTCACATGGCCGCGTCCGAGTTGTCGTTGCAGCCGGCCAACTCACTGCTGCGCCTCGCGATACGAGTGGCCAGTCCGGACCTAGCCGCGGCGCTGGAGCGGACCGGCCCGCACCATGGACAAGCTCCCCGGCTGCTCCGAAAACTCAGGCGCTATCTCATCCGGATGACCACCAGGCCGACGCCATTCGGCCTGTTCGCAGGAGTCAGCCTGGTCCGATGGGCTCCTTGTACGGACCTCGAGATCATCCCGGCCGCATCACGCACGGCCACCCGGGCCGACATGGGATGGCTGGACGCGCTGTCCGAGTCCCTCCGCGACGACCCGGCCATCGGTCCACACCTACTCCTGATGACCAGCCCAGCCGTGATGCTGCACGGCGGTCGCGCCATTCTCACGGAGGGACCAACGGCAGGAACATCTGTCTCCGCCACGGCTGCTGTACGTCTTGTATTGAGCGCAGGACGGGTGGCCACCTCGCGAAATGAACTGGCAAAGGCGATTCGCAGCATCCCCGCCGCCACTCATGACAAGGCCGTCCAGTTGGTCGACGACCTGTGGAGCCAGGGCTTCCTCATCTCCGAACTATGCCTGGCACCAACCTGCGGCGATCCAGTGACGCGGTTGTGCAGATCCCTCGAGACAGCCCCCTCTGACCGAGCACGTGCCGTCGCGCGGCAGTTGGCCCAGCTGGCCGCCGAGCTCGCCAACTGGGATGAACTCCCTCTCGATCAGAAAGCAGACCACCTACCTGACTTGCTCGTTTTGCTGACCGAGCTGCATTCCGCTGTGACCACTCCAGGGGGCGGCACAACGAAGGGCGGCGTCGATGGCGCCAGGGCCCGGAACAAGATCCTGCAAACCGACACCGCCGTCTCGCTCCGGTCTTCTGGATTGCACGCTTCAGTGGCCGCCGAAGCTGCCGAGGCGGCCGAGGTGTTACTCCGCCTAAGCCCCTTCCGTCAGGGAATGCCCTACTTGGCCGACTACCGCCGCGCCTTCGAAGGCCGATACGGGGCGCACCGCCAGGTTCCCCTACTGGAACTTCTCGACCCTGCAATCGGGCTTGGGCCGCCCTCCTTTCAACCCGCGGGCGAGCTCACAAGTGGTCCGCGCGAACGACTGCTCCTCGACCTTGCCATGGAAGCCAACCGAGAACGCCGCCTGGTTGTGGAACTGGACGACGAGCTTCTTTCCCGACTAGCCCCCTCTGCTCTCGACCTCGAGCGCGTCCCGCCTTCACTGGAGTTGTCCTTCTTCGTCGCCGCCACATCGTCGGATGCCATCGATAGAGGGGACTTCCAGGTCGTAGTTGGCCCCAACCTCGGGGCGTCGGCTGCTGGCCGCTGCCTGGGGCGGTTCGCCGGTCTCCTCGGTCCGCCCGCGGCGAAGGCACTAGAAGAGCTCGCGCGAATCGAGCAGGCACACGACCCCGACACGCTCATTGCCGAGATCGTCTACTCACCCGCCCCCCCGCGGTCCGCGAACGTCGCGTTGAGGCCCGCCGTTCGACGACACGAAATCCTTGTCGATGCCTGGCCCGGTGTACCGCCCGAGGGCGTGATACCGGTACGCGAGCTGGTCATCGGCTTGAGGAAGGGGCGCTTCGTGGTCAGCTGGCCGGACGGGGGAGCCGAGGTCGTCGGGTTCCAAGGGCACATGCTCAACACCCGGCGGGCATCAGCTGCCATCCGGTTTCTGGCCGACGTCGCCTCTGACCGCTGGTGCCAGTTCACTGGGTTTTCGTGGGGGCCAGCGGCGAGCCTGGCCTACCTCCCTAGAGTTCAGCGCCACCGGACCGTCCTGGCCCCCGCCCAGTGGCGTTTCAACTCCGTCGCCACCGACAGCGGCGCGTTCGACAACGACTTCCGACAGGCCATCTCGCGATGGCGGAGCA
This sequence comes from Streptomyces sp. NPDC107528, assembly GCF_055639295.1. Classification (NCBI taxonomy): domain Bacteria; kingdom Bacillati; phylum Actinomycetota; class Actinomycetes; order Kitasatosporales; family Streptomycetaceae; genus Streptomyces; species Streptomyces sp. NPDC107528. Next base: position 219,666 of record NZ_JBVKAV010000010.1, on the reverse strand, counting down.
CGTGGGATGTTCCCTCTCACGTGTACCTGACCGTCGCTGACAATCGGCTACTGCTCGACCTGGACGATCTACAGGACCTTCAGCTGCTCCGGGAAGAGCTCAAGTCAGAAACGTCCGGTAGGTCCTTGTTGCTCCAGGAAGCTTTGCCAGGACCGGAACACGCCTGGCTGCCTGGGACGGAGGGCGGCCACATGTGCGAGGTAGTGGCACCCCTCGTGCGGCGCGGCGACGAGCGCCCCAGCAGCGAATCCTCATCAATTCCCCAAGTGGTCGATCCGGTGACACGGTTGCGTCCGCCGGGCAGCGACTGGCTAAGTCTGAAGCTCTATTGCGATCCGCAGCTCGAAGCTGATCTGATCGGTGGCCCTCTGCGCGCGTTCGCCAACCAGGCCGCCTCGACTGGCCTCGCGGACGGATGGTTCTTCGTGCGCTACGCGGATCCGGAACGCCACGTACGCCTCCGCTTCCACGGCGATCCAGCCATGCTCGTGGGGCAGCTGATGGAGCAAACCTGTGTCTGGGCTAACGGACTGACGACCGACGGCTTCTGCAGAAAGTTCTCGTTCGAAACCTACGAGCGTGAGGTCGAGAGGTACGGAGGCGAATCTGGTATCGAGGCGGCAGAAGCGCTGTTCACGGCCGAAAGCCCAAGCGTCGCCGAGATGCTGTGGGCCCATACCGACGGGCGGCTCAGCACAGATCTTGTAGACCTGGCCGTGGTCAGCATCGACGACCTCCTGGCCTGCCTTGGCCTGTCCTCTCAGGAACGTGCGACTTTCTCCTACGGAGGACCCCCATCGTCACGCCAGGGCGGCTACGAGTACCGCGAGCGGCAACGCGCCTTGCGTCAGGCTCTGGGAGCCCCCCCTGTCGATGACGAAGTGTCCCGGCTGCTCAGCGCACGACGGTCAGCACTCCAGTCCGCCATCACCCAGCTCCTGGCGCTCCACCGCGACGGCAACCTGTGTCAGTCCCGGAAGGCGCTGTGCCAGAGCTTTGTACACATGCACGCGAACCGCCTCTTCGGGATAGACCGGTCGACAGAGGCCCTGACCTTGGAATTGCTCCGCCGTACCCGCGCCAGCCTCGTTCACGCTCCAGTCGCTCCCGCACAGCTGCGGTCCGAGGTCTAGCCAGCCGACGCCTGACACACTCAAACGAGGGCAGGCGGCCACTCGTACGCCGCTTCGCTGTGGGCGCGGCAGCCGCCTGACGCCTGCGGTTTGGTGGTCAGCTGAAGGCCGCAGCCACCGAGCAGCAGCCCGCACCAGAACGTTTCGTGCTCGTGACGCCGGCGGAAGGCGTCCAGCTCGATCGCCTCCAGCGGGAGTATCAGCGGCTCTCCTCCGAGTCCGCGCCGCCCAGGACCGCCGTCTGAATCTGCCGCCTGTCACCACGCACGAACCACCACCCTTCATCCCAACTCATCGTGCCACCGTCAGCGTTGAACTTGCAGGTGATCGTCGGTCACAAGCCGTGAGTCCGGCCCGGTCGGGCCGCGCGGGCGGCATCCATCGCGTCGACGGCGGTGGAGCCGACGGCCCGAGACGCCACGGGCCCCTCTTGTCTCGCAGACCGGGCGTCGCAGGGCCAGCACTTCCGCGAGCAGTAGACCGCGGGTCCCCCTGTCACTCAGCTGCTGCCGCACTCGGGGCACAGCAAGTCCCCGTACCGGCAAGCCCTCGAGTGGCCGACAGGTGACGCCGGGCAGACACTGTCCATGAGGGGGCACTTGTTCACGGTGTAGCCGGATGTGGCTGGCCTGAAACGGACGCAGCCTCGACGTCCCGCGGCCGCGGGACGCCCGAATGTGACCCGGCCCCAGTAGACGCTGCAGTGGAGCCGCGAACGCTGAGGACAGAGCCGGTCATCGGAGTTGCCACCTCGCTGAGAGGGTCAGGAGATCTGAAATCCTGCAGGAGGCGTGTGCAATGGGACTTTTTGAACTACAGATCAAACAGGTCGCATTCCTGGGCATACTGCAGGACAGGAGAAACGATCTGCCGCTTCCGGTCGCGGAGATGCCGAACCACCCCGGCCGCTGGCTCGAGCGAGTGACCTGTACTGCAGTCGAGATCAGGAGCATCAGCGAGGTCCCGCCGAACGCGAATATCGCGGACAGTGACCTGTCTCTCCGCGCGCTCGTTGAGATACACCACACGACCTAGGAGGCCGCTCGCCAAGCCGGAAGTCTCAAGGAGCCCGCGCCAGAGAAATCAGCTCTTCACCTGTGGTTTTCCTTCTCTGTCACACCTGGCAGGGTTGCCATACTCCCCACGGCTGCCGAGATCGACGGGACAGATCTTAGGCGATGACGCCCTCCACCTCGACCGTCTGCAGGCACTTCGCGTTGACCGGGACGGTGACGGACTTCCCGTCGAGCGTCGAGGCCCGCTCCCTGTAGGTGTCACCGGCACCGGTGTTCCAGCGGCGCACCACACCGTCGGGGCGGCCCGCGACCGCGGAGAAGCGGGACAGGTCGAAGGTGATGTTCCGAAGGGTGCTGCCCTTGTTGGCGACCACGATGACCAGCCTGCCGGTCTTCTCGTCCAGCGCCGCCACCGACAACGGATCGCCGGTGGCGAGCATCTTCATGCCGGGGCGGATGTGCCGGCTGAACTGCGCCATCAGGTAGTACTTGGCGCGGACCGAGCCGGGCTGCGCGGGTGTGTCGGGGATGGCGCCGTACCCCGTGCCCGGGATGTAGTCGAGAAGCCCCCAGTTCACGTTGTTGTCCATCGCCTGCCAGTAGATCCAGGCGGTCGGCCGGAGTTGACGCAGGTCGGCGAGGATGCCGAGGGCCATCGAGAAGCCCCCGCCGTCTCCGTTGCCGGTCTCGGACACCCACAGGCCCTTGCCGGACCGGGTGACGACCTCGTCGTACAACTGCGCGCGGGGCGGGTTGCCCGTCTCGTAGCCGTGGACGTTGACGCGGTCCACAAGGCCGCGGGTGGTCGGGGCGAAGGCGTTCCATGTGGTGAGGGCGGCCGAGACGCTGGTCTCGTCGGAAGCCGCGATCATGGTTTCGGTCAGACCGCGCTTGTCCAGTTCGCTGCGCAGATGCGGAAGGACCGCCCTCTGCACACCGTGGCTCATGTAGCAGCCCTCCTGCTTGTTCTGCGCGTACCAGTACTCGGCGGAGGGCTCGTTGAAGGGCTCCACGGAGACGAAGTCCACGCCCCACTGCGTCTTGGCACGCCAGGCGACGGTGGCCAGGTAGTAGGCATGGCTGCGGTAGTTCCAGGACTGGAGGTTGTCCTGGTGGACCTGTGCCGCCCCCGAGGGGTTGTGGTTCTTGCACATCCACCACATGGGGGACTTCGCGAACAGCTCGCTCTGCGCGCCGCGTTGGGTCGCCTTCACCAGCATGGCGCGCTGGTTGGCGTCGGCGTCCCAGTTCCAGGCGGCGGAGGCGGGGTCCTCGCTCGTCCAGTCCTGCCAGAACCCCTCGATGCGTTTCCAGGGCTGGATGTTGTCGGAGACGACCATCCGGTCGCCGCCGGCCGTCTGGTTCCAGCTGCTCGCGCCGGCGTTGTAGCGGGCGATGTTGAAGCCCAGCCCGGGCAGGGACTGGCCCTTGTACATCACCGAGTTCGTCGTGAAGAACATGTCGGCGAACACGTCCTGGTCGCCGAGGGCCCGTGCCCACCAGGACAGCGATGTCCCCCAGCCTTCCCAGACACCCCCGTCCGCCGCCGGATCGACGACGACTGTCGCGTCGGCGCGTGCCGTACCGGTCGCCAGCGTGCCGCCGATGACGCCCGCTCCGGTGGCGGCCAGCAGTGTTCTTCGTCCGATCATGTGGCTTCTCCGCTCGTTCGACAGCCTGGTCCCGTTCGGCTGTCGCGAAGCATCGGCTCCCGGTCCGGGGCACGTCCAGAGTTTCGACAAGCCTTCCTCAAACCATTGAAGGAAGCGAGGCGTGCGGGCGTCGGGTCGTGAGGGTGAACGGCCAGATGGGACACGCCCGTTCGTCGGGGAGGCGGTGTCCGCGCGCACCGAATCGCTCACTCACGGCGCGCACTCTGCGCGCCTTCACGAGCCTGCCGGAATCCGCCGACAGCCTTGTCAAGATGCCGGGGACCTGCGTCAACAGGCTGGCGGTCCGCCCCGCCTCAGGGCGAACCGGCGAGCCGGGACGGCTCCACCGCTCCCGCCCGGGCAGCGGTGTCTGTCCTGCCCGGACGAACATGCGTAGGTTCAGCCGGCGTCGGTTTCCTGTGCCGGTGAGCGGCTCTCAGCACGTGACAGGAGCCGACCTGGTGACGCCCCTTCGGACGCGCGCGACTCCCAGAACGGACTGTGCTGACACATGACTCACCACACCTTAAGTCGTGGCATGTCCACGACCCTCGTGCTCGCCGCGCTCACAGCCGGCCTGACCGTCACCGGTCTCCCCGGCACGGCCACCGCCGCACCCGGCCCCGGCCCCGCTCCCGCTCCCGCTCCCGCCGATCGAGCGATCGACCCCGACAGCCTCGATCTGGCCCGGTGGATGGGGCAGATCAGGGACGTCATCGGGGACCGGCCACTGAACAAGATCGTGATGCCGGGCAGTCACGACGCGGGCTCCTGGAGCATCACGGACAAGACCGGGGTCTGTGACACCGCGAGCCAGGCCGACATGGCCAGGGACCACCCGCAGATCGCCGCCACCGTCTCGGTCACGCAGAAGACACCCATCAAGGAACAGCTCGATGGCGGCTCGCGCTACCTCGACCTGCGGCTGTGCAAGCAGAACGGCAAGTGGTACACGTACCACGGCGGTCCGTTGGGCGGCCTGTTCTTCGACGATCCCGCCACCGGCCAGAAGGGCGAGATCAACGACATCGCCGCATGGATGCGCGACCACCCCGAGGAGATCGTCACGATCGAACTGCGCACCTCGGTGCCGCCGGACGCCGACCACTCGGCGGAGCGGGACACCGCCACCGAGGACCATCTGGAGGCCGTGCGGCTCCTAGGCGACACGATCGGCACCTCGCGGATGGCCGACCGGAACAAGCTCTCGCCCACGTCCACGTACAACCAGTTCCGGGCGGCGGGCGCGAGCGTCGTCCTGCTCGACACCAGGAACCGTACGGACTACCCGTGGATGTGGCCCGCCGGCTCCCGGATGGAGGGCCGCAACAGCTATGTCGAGAACCAGGACTGGGGCGCCCTCGTCAAGGAAAGGCTCACGAACCCCACCTCGTCGGACCCCGCTCTCGATCTGATCAGCCGTACCGCGCTGAGACGCAACCACGACGTGCTGACCAGCGACATAGGTGATGACTCCAAGCTCTTCGTGCTCTCCGGGAACGTCGACTCCACACTCGCCGTCCCCGACGCGACCATCAAGGTCGTCACCCACGGCATGGACTACAGGCCCGACGGTCTGCCGTACATGCTGTACCTGGCCCGCGAGCACAACATCAGGCTCCTGGAGAAGCTGGAAGGTGCCTGGCGCCCGTCCTTCATCGCCGAGAACACCAACGTCGTACAGCTCGACTGGATCGACATGGACGGCAGGCGCAGGGACGGCACTCCGATCGGCTCCGGCGACATCAACGCGGCGGTCATCGCCAACAACACCCCGACCACGGCACCCGGCACACTCGTCGGCACCGAGCGCCGAACCGACGGGAGTTGGAGCGACGCCCACGCTCTGCCCGGGGCGTACACGTCACCGGAGTTCGCGGGCGGCGAGCAGGCGGTGACCGCACTGCCCGATGGTTCGCTCCAGTACCTCGCCCACGGACTCGACAAGCGGATGTACCACAACGTCCGGGGCCCGAACGGGGTGTGGCAGGGCTGGCGGCGCCTCAACAGTGACGAGACGGACAAGAGGTTCACCGGCGGACCGCTCGCCCTGGCGGGCACTCCCGACGGCAAGACGCACGCGGTGGCCGTCGACAAGGACGGTGTCCTGCGGCACCAGGTGCGTCTGCCGGACGGTTCCTGGACGGGCTGGGCGGCGCCGGCCGGGAATGACGGCGGTGTCTTCAAGGCCAGGGACGTGGCCGTGACCGGAACCTCGGACAACTCTCTGATGGTGCTCGCCTACGACGGGAACGGCGCCATGCGGCTGACGGAACGCCGGGCCGACGGAGGCTGGGACGACGCCGGCTGGCGGCACGTGCCCGGGGTGGGCGGATCCGCTACCTTCGCCGGCAGCGACCTCTCGATCACCGCCCTGCCGAACCGCTCTCTCCAGATCGCGGCCATCGGCCAGGACGGCAAGGTCTGGCACACCACCCGGGACGACATGCTGCGCTACTCACCCTGGTCGAACCCGCAGTGGGCGCCGAACGACGCGATGCGCGCCACGGGCGTCGCGCTCACCGGCCTGCCGGACGGGTCGGCGCAGTTGCTCGCCGTCGGCATGGACGGCAACGCGTGGCACACGGTCCGCTCCGAGGACGGCACCTGGGCCGGTTTCGGCGCGGTCCGCGGCCCGTGGGGGCGTGCGCTGGGCGCCACCGGCGTGAAGATCGCCGGCCTGCCGGACGGGAGGACGTACAGCGTCGTCAACGCACGCTGACCACATGCCCACATGGCTGTCACTGACGGGCCGCGCTCGCAGAGCCTGTCGGACGGGCGGTGGTGCGACCGGCGCCGGGCGCCGGGGGGAACAGATCGTCCGGCAGCCGGTCACGAGCGTCATCACACCGGACGGCCTGTTGCGGGCGGGTCTGGAGATTTCCTTACGTTGTCGCAAGGCGCGCGTGCGCACCACGCGTCGGCGCGGCGGGTCCCCCCGGGCCCGCCGCGCCTTCGCTCACCGGTCCGTTCGGGACGCCGGGATGTCCGGGGCCATCAGCCCCACACGCTGGTGTAGTTGTACTGACGGTCGTAGCGGGGCGTCCACAGACTCGGGTACGGCTCGGCGATGTTGCCGCAGGTCCCCAGGCGGATCGCCTCCCGACGCCCTCCGTCCATCAGGCACTTGCCGCTGGCGGCCTCCACGATCTCCCAGTGCCCGTTGCCCTGGTCGACCCAGCGGAAGTGCTGGCCCGGCCCCTGGCAGTGGCCGATCACCATCGGGGTGCCGTCGGCCACCGAGGCGTTCTGTGCACCGACGCAGTACTTGCCGTAGACCCCGATCATGAACAGGCCCGGGGTGCCGGAGGGCTGGAAGTAGAAGCGCTGGTGCAACTTGCCCTTGCAGTCGTACCGCTGGACGACGGCGCCCGGACTCTGCGACTCGCCCCGCACGTCCATGCACTGCCACGAGTACGAGGCACGCATCTCGTAGATGGCGGCATTGGTGATCCAGCCGGTGTAGCGGACCGGCGGATCGGCCGCCACGGCCGCCTGGGGGGTCAGCAGGACGAGCAGCGCGGTGAATACCGCCGCCACTCCCCCGAAGCGCACACTTCGAGCCACAGTTCCTCCTTCTTTGCCCGGAATCCGACCGGCGCCGTGACCCGCCGCGATGATCTGATGTCTCGTCGTGACCGGCGCCGCGACGCCCGAACCTAGCGGGCGCTCCGGCGCCTCGTCTTACCGCCGGTTCAGGGGGGTTGTGTGGGCGCGGGGGGACGTGCCATGAGCGTGGGGTCGGGGCTGCACCGGGCCCGGTCGTTCATGGTCCTGGCGACGGGCCTGTACCGGCTCAGCCATCTGGTGGCCGGTGCCGTGGCCGTGGTCCAGCACCAGCGGGACAGTGCGGTGTCGTGGCTGGGGCTGGGAGTCGCCGTGACGAGCAGCCTGCTGGTGTTCGGCCGGGCGCGCACCCTTGGCTGGTTCGGCGCCTGGCCGCCCGGCGTCGACGCGGTACTGGTCGGCTGCGCCCTGCCGTTCGCGGTGCTGGCGGGCGGCATCGAGGGGCCGCAGGGTCTGTCCTGGGCGATGCTGCTCGGCGGCTCGGCCAGCGCGGTGTGCGCCGTCGCGTTCGTACCGGTCGCGGCCGTGGGGGCCGCCGTGGCCGCGTTGACGGCCACCCATGCCGTCGGTTACGCGCTGGCCGGTGCCGATGTGGCGGTGCTCGCCGCGCACCTCAACGCCCTGGTGTGGTCGGCGGTGCTGGCGCGGGTCTTCTGGTGGTACCTGCGCCGCCAGGGCCAGTTGCTCGACACGGCGACCGCCCAGGCACTCAGCGCGGAGGCGGAACGCGCCCGGTACGCCGAGCGGATCGCCCACCACCGGGACCTGCACGACACCGTCCTCGCGACCCTCACCGCCATCGCGAGCGGCCGGGCCGACGCGGACGCGCTGCCCGTGCGGGAGCGCTGTGCGCGGGAGGCGGCGTACCTGCGACGGCTCGTGCAGCGGCACGCCTCGGAGGACGACGCCCCCGGGGTCGCGGCGGCGCTGGAGCGAGCGGTCCGTTCGGCGGAGAGCCTGGGCCTGCGGGTGACGGCCCAGTACCAGAACCTTCAGGACATACCCGGACCCGCCGCCGCGGCGCTGGCCAGTGCGCTGACGGAGGCGCTGAACAACGTGCTGCGGCACGCCGGTACACGCCGGGCCTGGGTCACGGTCAGCGGCCACCCGGGCGGGCTCTCGGTGTCCGTCGTCGACCGCGGACCGGGCTTCGACCCGCTGAGCGTCCCCGCGGACCGCGGCCTCGCCTCCTCGGTCCGCGCCCGGATGCGTGAGGCCGGGGGCGCCGTCGAGGTGGACAGCGCGCCCGGCGAGGGCACGCGCATCGCCCTGCGGTGGCCCGCGTGATCACCGTGGCCGTCGTCGACGACGACCGGATGCTGCTCGACGGACTGCGGGCCTGGCTGGACAAGGTGACGGGGATACGCCTGGCCGAAACCGCCTGCACGGTGGACGGCCTGTTCGCCGCGGCGGCCGCACATTCCAGTGCGGCAGCGGCGGCCGCGCAGACCGGTGCGGCAGCGGCAGCCGCGCAGACCGGTACGGCAGCGGCCGAGGCCGGAACCGCACCCGCCGATTCCTCCGTCGGCCGACGGGTGTTGCCCTACGACGTCGTTCTGCTGGACCTGCTGCTCGGCGACGGGTCGCGGCCCGAGCGGAACATCGGCCGGCTGCTGTCGGCCGGCACGCGGGTGCTGATCATCAGCAACGCCCCGGACCGCCGACGCATAGTCGACGCGGTCGCGGCCGGTGCGGACGGCTACCTCACCAAGGACCACGACCTGCCGGACCTGGTGTCGGCCATCCGGGAGGTCGCCGCGGGCGGCACGGCGCACTCGGCCGAACTCGCCTTCTCCTGGGTGCACGACGACGGTCCCGCGCGACCGAACCTGTCCCCCAAGGAGCGCCAGGTGCTGCTGGAGTACGCCTCCGGGCTCACCCTCAAGGCCACGGCCCGCCGCACGGGCGTCAGCCCGCACACCGCCAAGTACTACCTGGACCGCGTCAAGGAGAAGTACCAGCAGGCCGGCCGGCCGACATACACGAAGATCGACCTGGCGGCGCGGGTGCGTGAGGACGGGTGGGCGGCGGGCACGTGACGACATCAGGCCGTGAGATCGGGATCGAAGTGTTCATGATGGGTGCGCGGTTGCCGTCCCTCCCCACCTCGGACTGACACATCGTCAGCTACGGGGTGAGCAGCGCTCATTCTGGCTTGAACCGGTCCCTGCCGCGCCCGTGGGCGGCCCTTCGTCGTCGCCGTCAACGGGTCCCACGGGGAGCACCCTTACCCGGTCGAGGCCGTGCGGGAGTCCCTCGCCCTGCCGGACGAAGTGCCCGTCCTGCTGTGCGACGCCCGCGAACGCGGATCGTGCCGGGACGTGCTCATCGTGCTCGTCGACCGGCTGATCGACACGGCACAGACACAACTCGCCGCAGACACAACGTTCATGGCCGGTGAGCACTAGCCTCGCCGCCTCTGGCACATGTGATCCGCGCACACGTACGTTCGCACAGACCCGGATCGCGGCCATGACAGGCCGTTGTCCGTGACAGCGCCACCCGGACGGTTGTCGGACATTGCGGCGGCACCGACGAACCATGTGCGTCCCACGGCCGGGGACAGGGCCGTCCAACCGGCCTCCTCGGAGAGTTCGCCTCCGCATCGTGTCGCGCTTCGTACCGCTTCCGGCCATCAGAGAGAGACCCGCCATGAGTTCCGGCGACCCGAACCACAACCCCTACGCGCAGACGCCGTCTCAGGAACCGGCCTCTCATGGCTACGGCTACGGCTACGGCTACCCGAACCAGAACCCCTACGGCACGGCGCCGTCCCAACCACATGCCGCTCAGGGATACGGCGCCCCAGAGAATCCGCAGGGCTACGGCGCCCCTGACCCCCAGGCCTTCGGCGCAGCGCTGCCCTCGCAGAACTACGGCGTCCCGCAGCAAAGTTACGCGCAGCCCACGCCGATCGCCGCCCACCGGGCACATGTCTCCGTTGCCCCGGCGATGCCGGGTCTGATGATGACCGCACGCGTCCTGCTCTACATCGTGTCCGCCGTGCAGATCATCATCGGCGGCCTCGCCGTCATCGGCGCCCTGGTGTTCAGCAAGGTGTCCGACGCGGGCGAGGCCAAGTTCGGAGACAACCCCTTCTCCGACCTCGGGAACATGGGTGCCGGCCTGATGATCGGCGTCGCGCTGTTCCTCTTCCTCCTCGCGGCGCTGTCGATCGTTCTCGGGGTGAAGTTCTCGCGCGGCGGTCAGAGCGTCCGCGTCATCACGGCCGTCTACGGTGTGCTGGGCGCCGTCGTCGGCATCGTGCTCCTGATCAACTCGGACGGCGGGGGCGGTGCCATCGTGATGTCCCTGCTCTGGGTCGTCTTCGGCGGCATCATGGCGGCAGCGATGACCGTCCCGTCCGGCACGGCCTGGTTCAACCGCCCGCGTTCCTGACGTCGTCGACTCCGCCGCCCGCGCGCACGACCGCCTCTCGACCGTCGCGCCCCTTGCCGAGCGAACGGGGCTAAATCCAGGGGAAGTTGCACGGCGCCCTGTGGGGCCCGGGTGAGGCAACCGTGGGCAGATGCTGTACCGCCGGATCTGGCACGACCCCGGAGCGGATGCGCGCGTGGTCCTCGGCGGCGGCCGGTCCGCCCCCGAGGAAGATCGGCCGCGGCTGACGTTCCACGCGGTCGGGCCCCGGCCGGGTGGCGGTCACTCGCCGGGGTAGACGACGCCCAGGTCTCGGCGGACCCCGTCGAGGACGTGCATCAGACGCAGTGTCTCGTCCAGCGGCATCAGCTCCGATTCCAGTCGCCCGGCGGCGACACAGCGGGCTGCCTCGGCCGCCTCGTAGCACAGCCCGCCGTCGAGCTGCCCGGGCACGAAGGTGTCGAGAAGCTCGTGACCGGGGCCGATGAGGCGCACCTCGGCGGGTGTGTAGAAGTGGCCGTCGATCTCCAGGCGGGCGCGGGTGCCGGAGATGGAGGCGGTGGTGGGGGTGCGGGCGAAGAGCGTGGTGTTCAGCAGTCCGTGCGCTCCGGCCTCGTCGGTGACCACGAGGGAGGTCTGCCCGTCGACGCCGGTGGACGTCGTGGTACCCGCGGCGAGTACCGTACGGAACGGGCCGAGGGCCATCGCCGCGAAGTAGACGGGGTATACGCCCAGGTCGAGCAGGGCGCCGCCGGCGAGTTCGGGTGCGTAGTGGCGGTGCGCCGGGTTGGGCTCCGTCGGGAGACCGTGGTCGGCGACGACCGTGTGGACCTCGCCGAGCAGGCCGAGGTCGAGCACCTGGCGGACGACGTCGATGTGCGGCAGGAACCGTGTCCACATCGCCTCCATGCAGAACACGCCCCGCTTCCGGGCGGCTTCGATCACCTGCTCGGCCTCGCGGGCGTTGCGGGTGAACGCCTTCTCGACCAGGACGTGCTTGCCGGCCTCGATGGCCTGAAGGGCCTGTGCGTGGTGCCCGGAGTGCGGGGACGCGATGTAGACGATGTCGACGTCCGGGTCGGCGAGCAGCGCCGCGTAGCCCTCGTAGGCGGCCGGGATGCCGAATCTGTCGGCGAAGGCGCGGGCCCGTGCGGCGTCGGTCGATCCGACCGCCACCACCTTCTGAGCGGTGTGCGTCTGCAGCGCCTCCACGAACGAGGCGGCGATCCAACCCGGGGCGATGACGCCCCAGTTCTGCGTGGGGGCGTCACGGGGGTCCGGAGTGCGGGGCGCGGGAAGCTTCATGCGCATCATCAGATAACAACATTTAGGAAAGGGCAATGAAACTAAATCCCGCATCTCTCCAACTCACCGGAGAGAGGCTATCGAGCGTTGCCGCTTCTTGCAGGCGGCCCGCCTGGCACGGCCTCCCGCGAGACGAACGCGCAACGCTCAGGCTTTCCGCGCATTCACCCGCCTCTCAGCGGTGGGCATAACAGAGGAAACACACAGAAATGTGCCAACGATTTCCGGGACGGTGTCCGGTTCAGGGCCGGGTGTTGCCGGACCCGCAATCGGCGTGACGCCCTCATCGGGGACAGGCCGCGAGGAGACGCCTCCGCCGCCTCCCTGGCCCTGCTGGTCACGTCGTGCGGCGGCTCGGACTACGGAGCGGGCGCGAGCGACGCGGCGCAGGAGAAGAAGTCCGAGGCGACCGGCTCCGGGCCCACCGCAGGCGCCGGCGACGGCGCTCCCCCGCCGCCGGACGCCACAGCCCTCAAGGGCATGCTCGTCAAGGCCGCGGACGTACCCGACTTCCTGGTCCCGCCGGGAAGTTCGAAGGAGACCGAGCGGGTCTTCAACAGCGAAGCCCAGAAGTTCTTCGCGGCCGACAAGCCCGCTTGTCAGGCACTCTCCGGCAGCATGCTCGCCACGCCCCAGGGGACACCGCGCGCCGCCGCGGGGACCGTGGGAGTGCGGGGTATGGGCGAGCTGGGCAACAAGAAGCCGGAGAAGGCCCAGGGGCTGGAGGACGGCCTGGACAAGACCTTCGACGCGATGTCCGACATGCACATGGAGGTCGTCTCGCTGAGCTCGTACGACGGCGCCGGCCGGCAGGACTGCCCCATGCCGGTCGTGTCCCTCAAGGCCGTTCCCGTCGACGAGGGCGACGACGCCGCGGCCTGGGTCCTGAAGGTGGGGGAGGACGGCCTCACCCTGCCCGTCAACGTCGTCGCCGTGCGCAAGGGGTCCGTCGTCGTCACGGTCTCCTCGACCAGCTTCGACTTCTCCGGCAACGGCAAGCGGCCCCCGGACGTGGCTCAGGCCCAGCTCGACAAGCTCACCGGCGTCAGCTGATCCCGGGCCGGGCATCTGGATCTCCCGCACGAGCCGGGGGAGTTCCACCGCCAACGTGGCTGTGCGCGCGGCCAGTTGGGAAACGCTCATCGCGAGTGAGCAGTTCGGGGGGCGCAGCGGCCGCGGTGGCGGAGTCCGGCGAGGGACGTATTGCTCTCTCACGGTCGCGGTGACCACGGCGTGACGTGTCCGGGCCGGCGTCCGGCGCCCGGCGGGCGGGTCCGTGCGGGTCGGCCGGTGCCGCGCAAGGGCTACTACCGGCCGGTAGCACGCGCGTCGCCGGCCCTCCATCATCAGGGCGGCATCACCACGCCCCGTCCGCGTGGGACGGCGCACCCCCCGTCGGCAGCTTCCACCACTCCGGGAGACCCCCCATGGATGTCCGTGCCACCACCGCCCGCCGGGCCGCGGCACTCACCGCCGCCCTCGCCCTCGCTGCCGTCCCGGCCACGGCGGCCGCCGCGGCGGAGACGGCCCCGCCCGCCGCGACCACCACCGCCCGGGACGCCTTCGCCCTCGGCGTCGACTACGGCACCTGGAAGAGCGACGTCGCGGCCGTCGTCGCCGAGGCACGCCCGTGGATCGAGAGCCGCAGCGCCGAGGCCGGGACCGAGAAGCAGGCGATCGTCCTCGACATCGACAACACCGCGCTGGAGACGCAGTTCCACCCCGTGTGGAAGCAGCCCACACCCGCGGTCGCCGCCGTCCGGGACCTGGTCCGCTACGCGGACTCCCGGGGCGTGGACGTCTTCTTCGTCACGGCCCGGCCCGGCATCGTCGAAGACCTCACGGAATGGAACCTGAAGAAGGCGGGCTATCCCGTCGACGGGCTCTATCTCACCGAGCTCCTCGACCTCTTCGCGGTGACCGAGTACAAGACCGGGAAGCGTGCGGCGATCGAGGCGAAGGGGTACACGATCATCGCCAACATAGGGAACACCCCGGGTGACCTCGCCGGCGGTCACGCCGAACGCGCCTTCAAGCTCCCGGACTACAACGGGCGGCTTCTGTGAGGCCGGGCCAGTAGCTTCCGGCTCCGGCAGCTACCGAAGCGACTCACCGAGCGACACGGACGCGCGAACGTGCGAATGCCGAACGCGCAACGCTCAAGACAGTGAACAGTTCGCCCGTGCGCCGGCTCCCCTGGGAGCCTGGCCCGTCACATCCCAGGGCTGCGGCGGGGGCCGGCGCACGGCGATGAGCAGCCGCGATCCGTCCTCCGCCCGCCCCGGCCCGCCCCGGCCCGCACCGTCCGCCTCCGTCACCCGCCCGCCGTGTCGCCGGCCACGCCTTGATCCAGTACTTCCGGAGCGAAAGGCTCCGGCGTGCAGGCAGTCGGCAGGAGGCGAAGGGGAAGCGACGTGGATGTCTCCGACCTCACCCTGGCCCGCAGGGCGGCGCGGACCGGCTGGGAGGCCGACGCCGCCATGTCGGAGCTGACCGAGCGTCACCTGGACGCGGTGCTCGCCTACGCGGCCCGGTGCACCGCCACGCCACAGGCCGCCACGTTCCTCGCCTCGGCCGCGTGCGAGGCGGCCGTGCGCGAGTTCCTGAGCCACGGCAACGAGACGGCCTGGCGCCCGCATGTGCTCGGCGCCGTACTGCGCACGGCCGTCGAATGGTCCCTGGACGAGCGGCGCGACCGCCTCGGCGGCGAGTTGCTGGCCTGGCTGTCCGACACCGCCTCCCCGGTGGAGGACGAGCCGTCCCTACTGGTGACCGCGTTCTACCGGCTGCCCGCCCGCATCCAGGTGGCTCTGTGGCACAACGCCGTGGAACGAGACGAACCGGCGGCCGTTGCACGGCATCTGGGAGTGGCACGCGGCGCGGTCCTGCCGTGGACGGCCACGGCGGAGCGCCGGCTGCAGACCGCCTTCACGGAGGTGCTCGGGGAAACGGCGGGACCGGCGTGCGGGCCGTACACCAGGCTGCTGCTCACCGCCGCGCAGGCACAGCACGACCGTGCCGCCGCCGCGTCCGCCGCCGGTGGGCTCGACGAACACCTGGCGTCCTGCCCCTCCTGCTCCCGCGCCCTGCGCGATCTGCGGCGGATGCGGGACCACTCCTGCCCAGAGCAGCTCGCCGAAGCGCTGTTGCTGTGGGACGGCACCGGCTACCTCCAGGGACGGACATCCCGCGACGGCGCCCACCGGGGAGACAGGCGGCCGGAGGGTTCCGCGGCCCGCGCACAGGAGCGCGCGGGCCTGCCCCAGGTGACCGGTCGACTGCCGCGGTCGCGCACAGGCCGGTACCTGCTCGGTGCTTCCGCCCTGGTCGTAGTGTCCGCACTGACCGCATGGATGGCGGTCCCCGAGGGCGGCACCGACGAGGGTCCCCGTGTCACCTCCCTGCCCACCGTCGTCAGCCCCCCGGACATCCCTGTCCCCAGCGCCGAGCCCTCCGCCTCCGGGTCGGGCGGCCCCGACGAGACGGACGCGGCGCGCGGCGACGAGCGCCCGCGGGACGAGCCGGACAAGCCGCCGCCCTCGCCTTCGTCGTCCCCCCGCGTCGGCCCCCTGTCGGTGCCGGGTGCCGCGTTGCGCTGGGACTTCGCGGGACCCGGAACCAAGCCCGGTGCTCCCGAGGGCCGTTCGGTGAAGGGTGTGCGGCACAGCGGGCAGCGTGCGGGGTCCGCGGAGTTCGACGGGACGGGGTACGTCGAGTCGCACGATGCCGTGGCCGACACCAAGGGCGACTTCACCGTGTCCGCCTGGGCGCGCCTGACCTCGACCGCGGACTTCCAGACGGTCGCGGGGCAGGACGGCGAGAACGTCAGCGGCTTCTTCCTCCAGTACGGCAAGGACGACAACCGGTGGCGCCTGGCGGTGGGGCACTCCGACTCGGCCGAGGACGACGAGTGCGACGCCCTGTCGCTCGCCCCGCCCAAGGTCGGCCAGTGGCAGCATCTGACGGCCGTGTTCGACGCGGACGACGACGAGATCCGCCTCTACGTGGACGGCGTGCATCAGGAGACCGACGAGCACACACCCGCATGGTCGGCCCGCGGCTCGTTCACCGTGGGCCGCGGGCTGTGGGAGGGCAAGCCGTCGGACGTCTTTGACGGCGGCATCGACGACGTACGCGTCCACGACCGCGCGCTCGGCGCGTCCGATGTCGCGGCGCTGGCCAAGGCCCGGCCCAACTCCTGAGGCCTGAGGCCGGACTTCGCACACGTCCGGCGCCGCGCCGGTTCAACGCCGGTTCGATGCCGCTTCAACGCCGGTTCAACACTGTGGCGCAACTCTGTTGAATTCCGGGCGCGCCAACTCCCTTGTCCGCGTTGGCAGGAATGCGTCAAAGTTTCGAACCGCGGCCGATCCCCCACCACGCCGCCGGACGCACGGTCCCCCACAGCCCGTCCCCCTTCGGACGCGCAACCCCCCACCTCGACCGCCGTGCGTTCCGCCAACGGAAGGAACGACCTTGGCATTCATCCGGAACGCTCTCGTGGCGGCGGCCACGGGAACCTTGCTCTCCCTCACCGCCCTCCCCACCGCCCAGGCGGCCCAGGACACCGCGTCCGGCTACGACCGTGCGATGCTCCAGGCCCTGGCCACCTCCCTCGGCGTGAGCGAGGACGCGGCGGCCGACCGACTGGACCGGCAGGCGGAGCAGCAGGACGCACTCGCCGGACTCCAACGGCAGGGAGCCGGAACCGACGGGGCCTTCTTCGACAAGTCGGGCCGGCTCGTGGTGAACGCGGCCGACGCGAGGGCCGGACAGCGCATCGAGAAGGCCGGTCTGACGCCGCGTTCGGCCGAACACGGCGGAGCGGCGCTGGAACGCGTCAAGGCCGAACTGGACGGCCTGGCACTGAAGAAGACGCCCGCGGGCGTCAACTCGTGGTCGGTGGACCTCGCTTCCGACCAGGTGGTCGTCAAGGTGCACGACGCCGCCGGTGCCGCGGCCAAGTCCTTCCTCGACGCCGCGCGGTCCCACGGCGACGCCGTCCGCGTGCTGCGGGACACCCCGGAGCTGAGCACCCAGGCCGTCGTCACACCGGGCGACGAGATGACCTTCGACGGCTTCCTGTGCTCGGTGGGTTACGGCGCCCAGGACTCCTCGGGCAAGCAGGTCCTGGTCACCGCCGGTCACTGCATCGAGAACCTGCCCGTGCTGGAGTACGAGGGCCAGCGCTTCGCCCAGGGCACGGACACCCGCTTCGCCCTCGGGTCCGACAGCGTCGACATGGGCATCGCCACCCTCGACGAGGGAAGCTCCATAGCCACCGAGGTCGGCACCTGGGGCCAGGCCGGAAAGATCGCCGTCGAGGGCAGCGAGCGGGCACCCGTCGGTGCCGACCTCTGCAAGTCGGGCCGCACCACGCAGTGGACCTGCGGCAAGGTCGAGTCCTACGACGCCACCGTCACCTACTCCGACGCGAACGGCGGCCCCGACACGGTCGTCACCGGCCTGGGCAGTTCCTCGGTGTGCACCGAGGGCGGCGACAGCGGCGGCGCCTACATCTCCGGCACCCAGGCCCAGGGCATGACCTCGGGCGGCCCGTCCAGCCAGTCGTGCGACGGCGGTGTGAACTCGCCGGGTTCGTCGTACTTCCAGCCCCTGGACGACGCGCTGGCCCACTACGGTCTCACCCTCAACACATGAATCAAGCCAGTGAGCAGTTGATCTGAGGCACCTGGTGCGGGGCCGTCCACCGGTTACGGTGGACGGCCCTTGCCGTACCGGCCCTGGTGCCGGTCGTCCGATGCCCGCCGACACCGGAAGAACGCCCTTGCACCAGGCCGATCCCGCGACGCAGCCCGCGTGGCCCGATCCCGACGGCACGTCGCCACCCGCCGCGCCGCCCTTCGCCGAGGTGCTCCAGCAGGCCGTCCGGCACAGCGGACTGTCCCTGGAGCGGGTGCAGCACCGGCTCGCGGCCCAGGGGATCCGGATCAGCCTGACGACCCTCAGCTACTGGCAGCGGGGCAGGAGCGAGCCGGAGCGAGCCGACTCGCTGCGCGCGGTGGACGCGCTGGAGCGCATTCTCGCGCTGCCGCCCGGCGCCCTGCGCTCCCTGCTGCGGCCCTATCGGCCGCGCGGGCGGATGACCGCACCGGGACACGACCTCTCCGCCACGCACCGGGTGCTCGGCGAGAACTCCCTGGTGGAACAGGCCCTCGGCGCCGGCTTCGACCGCCTCAACGACGCCCTGCGCACGCTCAGCATCCGAGAGGTGATCACCCTCGACGCCCGGCGGCGGATCACCTCCCTGTCCATCCAGCAGCTGGTGCGGGCCACCGGCGACGGCGCCGACCGCCTGACCGCCGTGCACACCTTCGACAGCGGCATGCGCGGCGCGCGGGTACGCGTACGCTGCGGGCTGCCGGGCCCGTTGCGGGAGCTGCCGGAGCTGAGCACGGCCGTCGTGGAGGTGCGGTTCGGACGGGTCCTCGCCCCGAACGAGACCGCCGTCGTCGACTACACCGTGCGGGTGGAGCCGGGTGACGGGACGGACGACCACTACGAGCGGCGGACCCGGACCCGCCTGCGGGACTATCTGCTCCAGGTGTACTTCCACCCGGCGGCCCGGCCGGTGGCCTGCCATCGCTACTACCGCGAGCACAGCACGGCGGGGCTCGCGTACAACCACCGGCTGCTGCCGGACGCCTCGCACAGCGTCCACTCCGCGCCGGGCCGCTGCCCGGCCGGGATCCACGGCGTCTCGTGGCGGTGGCCGGGCCCTGCCGAGGCGGGCGGCTGAGGCGCCGAGGCCCTTCCTTACCGGGCACCTATATAGGGAATTCGGTCCCTTCAGTCCCTGTCCCCCTCGCACGGCCCCCTGCCACCTGCGCAAAGACGAGGGACCGAGGCCAGGGACCGAGGCAGGGCGCCGAGGAGGGGTCAGTTGGCGTCCGGTGTGAGGAACGTGAGGTCGAGGAGCAGTTCGGAGGCGGTGAGGGGGTCGACGTCGCCGTAGCGGACATCGCCCTCTCGGACGAAGTCGTCCTCGTAGCCGTTGATCCACACCCCGGACAGTTCGACCGTGGCCGCGTAATCGATGTCGTTGATGTTGAGGCCGTCCTCGGGAGCCGCCATCACGAACTGGCCTGGGGCGAGTTCCTTGCAGACACCTGCGAAGCCGCCGGCGTCCATGACGCACATGCGTCGCCAGCCCCGCTCGGCCAGGCCCAGCAGGGTAGCGACGACGACCTTCCGCCCGGCGAATCGCGTGAGCTCCCAGGCCTTGGCCTCCTCGGGGGTGAAGGCGAGGACCGGGCGGTCGAGTTGCCGGAAGGGCTGGAGGATCTCGTAGTCCGCGAAGACCTCCTGCCACGCCCCGAGCGCCTCGCCGGCGAGATGCATCGGGTGCGGGGCGCGCACCAACGCGTCCTCCGGCAGGTCGAACGCGTCATCGTGCTGATCGGCGAACGTCCCGTCCTCGGCGACGCGGAAGGTCCGGTCGCCCGACGCGTGCGCGCTCAGCCACACCAGGCGGCGGGCCAGGTGCCGCATCAGCGGATGGTGTGCGAACAGGTCACGGAACTCGGACGCCGTCCAGGAGCCGCCGCGCACCATGGCCGTCTCCAGCCGCCCGATCCGGTCGGCGGCGACGGTCCGCACGTCCTTCTTCAGAGCGCTGAACCGCTTGCGTTCGGCGGTCGCCAGGTCCGTGTCGTCGCTCGCGGCGGGCTTGGGCAGGTCCTTGCGGCGCTTGCCGTCCCCGTCCAGGACATACGGGCGCAGGACCTCGTCGAAGCCGACGGTGAAGCGGCGCGGCCCGTAGTCGATGACGGTGGTGCCGTCGGGCCCGAGACCGAGGTCCGGCACGAGCCGGTCGGCCAGCTGGTCGGTCGTCAGCCCCAGCCCCTCGGCCACCTCCCCGATCTTCTCGTTGGCCCGCTCCTTCAAGGCGGTGAACTTGACCCGCTGGGCGATGGCGTGCAGATGGGTCAGGGCCACGTCCGTGCCGATCTCGGCCAGGACGTCCAGGCCCTCCACCGCGCGGCGGTGCGCCGACTCTCCGGGCCAGGCGCGGATGACGGGGGTGAGCCGCCGTACGGTCTCGTCGTCGCCGAACCGGCCCAGCACCGTCAGCGCCCAGCTCTCCTTCGCCGGCATGTGCGCCTGGCGCCAGCGCTGGAACAGGCTCCAGGTGAACTCGGCGAGGGAGGCGGGGACACAGGTCTCCTCGACCACGTCCAGGCCCGGATAGGGCGCGCCCGGCTTGCACAGGGCGAGCATGGTCACCACGTGCCGGGTCGCGTCGGCGGGCAGCGCGCCGCCGGAACGGACCTCGATCTGCGGCAGCAGCCCGGGGTCGGCCCAGTCGGGCGGTTTCGGCATGGTCCGGGGCAGCGCGTCCAGCAGCGGATCGGCGGTGTCCATCAACTGGCCGACGGCTGCCGCCGCTTCCTCCCCGTACCCCGCGGCGGCCTCCCGGACCACGGTGTCGCCGTGGCGGGCCGCGATGTGCTTGAGCGCGGCCTCGGCGGCACGTCGCGAGGGCCCCGCCTTTCCGACTGCGTCGGGGACGAGCAGCTGCGCGGCCTGCGGGCCGTTCCGGTCGAGCCAGGCGCGTGCCGTGGCGGCCGATGCCCTGAGCCGCACCAGCCAGTCGGCCATCAGCCGGGCGATGTCCGAGCTGACGAGCGGCATCAGCAGATGTCCGGTGATCTGGGGTTCGCGGGTGGCCAGGCGGACGAGGAAGGTGTGGACGTCGAGGCCGAATTTGGCCAGGAACGGTCTGAGGACCTCATGCCCGTGGAAGTATTCGGGCGTCCAGTCGTTGAGCAGCGGCAGGATCCGGTCCTCGGGGAGCTCCATGTACCAGCCCGCCCTGTGGACCTCGTTGGACAGAAGTCCCTCGCGCAGCAGCCCCTCGTCGTACTGCATGGAACCCGTCCAGGGCCAGGGCACGTAATCGCACGGGGTGGCCGCCCATTCCTCGCGTTCCCCGGGCAGCCACGCCTCCTGCGGCTGCCCGGCCGGGGTGAGGCCGGTGACCGTGAGCGGCCGCACCGCCTTGCGCGGCCTGTTCCAGGGCGGGTCGACGAGCAGCTCCGGCAGGTCGGTGGCGTCGGGCAGCCTTGCGGAGGCGCCGAGGACGTCCCGTACGGTCTCGGCGGCTCGGGCATCGAGCGCGGGAAGGTGTGCGGCCGTCAGGTCCGGATGGGTGCCGATGTGGGAGACGAGGAGCACGTGAGCGGCGGAGCCCGGACCGTCCGCGGCCGCCGCGCGGGCCAGGAGGCGCAAGGCCCGTACCGGGTAGCGCTCGACGGCCTGGACGGTGTAGGGCCGTATCTCCTTGTCACCGGCGCGTTCCAGGAACCAGGAGAAGGACCGGTCGGTGGGAATGGCGAGCAGCGCGCGACGCAGGTGCGTGGGTTTGTCGTGGCTGCGGTTTCCCCAGAGCCCAAGGCCGTGCACGATCAGCTCCTCGACGGCTGTGCCCGCGCCTTCGGCCACCGTCGCACACTCCGCGAGGGTCGCCGGCTCACGGTCGTGCTCGGTCAGCGTCGCGATCTGGTCGGCGGTGAGCGGCAGACAGCGCAGCAGCGCGCGCAGGTCGCCGGGGGCCTCGGCGACGGAGGCGACGTCGGCGAAGCAGTCGGCGACCCAGGCCCTCTCGGTCGGGGCGAGGTAGGCGGCCGCGGCCTTGCGGAGGAAGCCGCCGCGGCGCCCGGCCAGCCGGGTGAGGGTCTCCTGGTAGGTCTCCTCCTCGCAGGCCGCGAGGAGTTCACGGACCCGGTCGAGCGCTTCCCTGCGTCCGTGACGAAGCGGCAGGGGAGACTCGGTGACCACGGCGACCGAAGGGTGGATCGGGCCCGCCATGCCGGCGACGGTGTTTCCCCGCTCACGCAGTTCCCGGCACTCGGCGGGGGAGTCCTGCCCGCGGAACAGGGCCATGGAGCGATTCCACAGGCTGTGGGCCAGGCGGTCCAGCCGCGGGTCCTTCTGGTGCACCCAGGACACGTGCAGATCCAGCATGTCCAGGACGCCGCAGGCCGCGAACGGCAAGCCGTGCTGGGCGGCCCAGGCGTCGACGACGGCCGTCCGGTCGATGTCGACGGTGGTCGCCATGGTGCCGACGACGGCGGCGCCGAACGGGTCGTCCCGCCCCTCCAGATGGGCCAGCGCGGCCGCGACCAGCGCGGGATCGGTCCGTTCGCTGAAGGTCGCCGGGGTCCAGTGCTCACGGTCGCGCAGCAGCTCCGAAGTCCGCGCGTGCCCGGCCGTCCCGGATGCCGCGGGCGGGCGGCGCACACCGCCCCTGCGCGGGTACAACTGCTTGCGCCAGGCCACGGGGAGGGCGAAGGCGTCGTCGTCCGTGCGGGACTTCGCCGGTGGCTGCGCCGCCGGTGGGGTCGCGGGCCTGCCGCTCGCAGCAGGCCCGGCACTGGCGGCCGGGGAGCCGGTGGTCACCTGCCGGTAGCCCTTGCGTTCCTTCTGCGCGATCGTCCTGTCCAGGTACGCCTGTGCCACCGCGGCGTCGGCGAACTCCTTGTGCTGCTCCTGCCCCTGCGTGCCGAGGCGTCCGTAACGGACCGTCACCCGGTCGCCCGAGGCCTCGGCCTCCCAGAACTTCGACGAGGTGCCCTGGTCGAATTCCCAACGCCGCATCGTGTGTTCACGTCCTTTCCTCGGGTCGGGCCGGCGCCCGTTCAGCGAGGCGGCGCGACCAGGGCCCTTCATGCCGCCGCGGTCGATGTTGCCGAGGACCGTAACCGGAGGGACTGTCATCGGCCGGGCGGGTGAGCGCCCTTGCGACCGGGAAGCACGCGCCGGACACGCACAACACCCGGGCATATGGGCGAAACGGCTGGTCAGCGAGGGGGCGGAAGTGCTCACTTCAGGTGCACGTTCGGGTGGCCCGCACCCGATGTCGCCTGGTGCGGGCCACCGTGACCGACGTGGTGTCAGGAGACGGTCACGAACTTCGCGGTGCTCGGCACGCCCTCCGCGTCCAGGGCGAACAGCATGTACGTGCCCGGCAGGGCCACACCCGGGTCGTCCGGGACGGACACCTTGTACGTGCCCGTGGCCGTCTGTGTGGAGGTCAGCGGGACACGCCGCTGGTCGTTGTCGGTGGAGTGGGTGGCGGCCGCCGCCCGCATGAGGACGAAGGACTTCACCGGCTTGTCCGTCTTCACGGTGAGCGACGCGCCGGGCGCGGCCCGGGGCGGAACCCCGTCGGTGATGGACGGGCGCGGCTTGGGCGATCCGTCCGCCTTGAGCAGGTACGGCGGTGTGAAGACCGCACCGTCGGGGTGGTTGGTGGCGCAGCCCTGCTGGGCGCACAGGCCGCCGCCGCCCGAGAAGATACGCCCGTCCGGCAGCAGGTTGGCGACGCTGTGGTAGTTCCGCGGGACGGACATGGTGGCCAGGGGGGTGAACTTCCCGGTGGCCGGGTCCCACAGTTCCGGTGTCATGGCCGAGGTCGCGTCGCTGAAGGGCACCGGCATGGACTGTCCGCCGAACACGGCCACCTTGCCGTCGGGCATGACGACGCTGTTGCTGAAGCTGCGCGCCTGTTCCATGTCCCCGGTGCGGGCGGCCTCAACCTGGTCGCCGGAGGCGTTCACCGTGTAGGCGCGCCGGGTGGCGGGCTTCTTCTCGTAGGCGGGCCCGCCGCCCAGGGTGAGCAGCTTGCCGATGTCGTAGGGCACCGCGTTGCCGTTCATCGCGTCGCCGCTGTCGGCGCGGGTGCCGGCCTCGGTGAGGCTGCCGTTGCCGCTGGTCGTGATCCAGTGCATCTTCTTGCTCGGGCCGAGGTGCAGGACCTTGCCGCCCGAAGTGGCGTACAGCCACATGTGGTTGTCGGCGCGGTAGGCGCCGTCCGGGTCGGCCGTCTGCGCGGGGGTCGCGGGCACGCCGGGCAACTTGCGCCAGGTTCCGGTGTCCGGTGACCACACCTCACCGGCCTTGTCGCCGGCCCGGCCGCTCCAGGACCCGCCGAGGACGAACGCGTCGCCCGTGGACAGCAGGGTCATGGCCTGGTAGCCCCGCGCGATGTTCATCTTCGACGTCGCGGACCACTCGTCGGTCGCGGGGTCGTAGATGCTCGCCTTGTCCGCGTTGCTGCCGCCGGTGACCAGGACCCGGCCGTCCGCGAGCATCGCGATGCCGGGGCAAAACATGTCATGGCCGGTGTTGTCGATGCGGCGCTGGGTGACCTTGTTCGTCCTCAGGTCCAGGATGGCGGTCTGGGTGTAGCCGTTGCTGCCGCCGAAGCGGTCGACGGCGTAGGCGGACCAGGCGAGCATCTTGTCGCCCGGCAGGACGGCGGTGGCCACCGGCACCAGCGGGAAGCCGATGAGCCGGCCCCAGGAGCCGTGCGCGGACGGGTCGGCCGGGCCGCTCAGGCGGATCTCCCCCGCCGCGGCCCACGGTCCGCGCCCGCCGGCCTCCGAGCTGACGGTCAGGCGTACGTAGCGGGCCTGCACGGCCCGGGTGAAGGTGGCGGTCTTGACGGTGCCGTCGTCGCGCCAGGTGCCCTGGGCGACCGGCTCCCCGAAGGTGGTCCCGTCGGTGCTGGTGGTGACCGTGTAGGCGCCGGCGCGGCCGTTGGCCTTGCCCTGCCGGGGTTCGTAGCTCAGCGCCGAGACACCGGCCGTGCGGTGCATGTCGACGGTGATGCTGTGCGGCAGGGGGGCGGGTGTACCGCCGCTCCACCTGCTGTGCCAGAAGGTGTCGGCGTCGCCGTCGAGCACGTTGGCGGCCCGGCCGTCCTCACCGGCGGTCTCCTCGCTGCTCGCCGTGGCCGTCCAGCCGCTGCGGGACAGGTCGACCGTGGCGGACGGTGTGCCGGGGTCGCCCAGCAGGTCGATCTCGGCGGCTGCGGCCCAGGGCCCGCGCCCGCCGGCCTCGCCGAGCACGGTCAGCCGGACGTACCGTGCCCCTTGCGGTGCGAAGCTCAGGGTCTTGGCGCTGTTGTCGTCGGCGAGGGTGCCGGTGCCCACCGGGTCCGCCCAGTCCTGCCCGTCCTTGCTGACGCTGATGCTGTACTCGCCGACGCGCCCGTTGGGATTGTCGGCGCGGGGCCGGTAGACGAGCCCGGACACCACGGCCGTGCCGTGCATGTCGACGGTGAGGGTGTGGGGCGGGGGCGTGGCGGTGCCGCTCCACTTGGTGTGCCAGATGGTGCGGGCGTCGCCGTCGAGGACGTTGGCCGCGCGGCCGTTCTCGCCGGCGGTCTCCTCGCTGCTCGCCGTGACCGTCCAGCCCTTCCGGTCGAGGACGGACGCGGCCGGTTCCGCGGCGTTCGCCGGGACGACGGGGTGGTGCGGCGAGGACATCGCCGTTCGCTGGTCGAAGGGCACGTCCCGGTGCCCCGGTGCGTGCTCGGCCGCGGCCGGCTCCGCCACGCCGAGCATCGGCGTCAGACCCACCAGCAGGGAGCCGACGGCGAAGGCGACGAGCCAGTGGGAGTAGCGGAGTCTTCGTATCGAGTCGCGTAATCGTCCGGACGGCAAAGCAACCTCCTGAAGTGCACTGTGTGGCCGCGTTCGGGCCGACGCGAGCATTCAGTCCCGCCGAGGTGCTGTCCAGAGCGGACAGGGGCGCTGGGTGCCGCGGAACGACGGTGGGCGGCAACGGTGTCGGGATGCGCCGGAGCCCTCCGGTACAGGCAGCAGGCGCCACGCGAAGACTCCGGCCGCCGCACGCTCCTCACCGACCGGGCGTGGCACGGTCACGGCAAATGCTCAGGCACGGTGACCGGTTGCCGCGGCCGACGGTCAGGCGGTCAGGCGGTCAGGCGGTCAGGCGGTCAGGCGGTCAGGCGGTCAGGCGGTCAGGCGGTCAACGCCTGTACCAGGTCACGCAGTTGACGCCGGTTCCGCAGCTCCCCCTTGGCGTACATCTTCCCCAGGTAGTACTCCACCGTCTTGGTGCTGAGGTACAGCTCCCCCGCGATCTCGCGGTTCGTCCAGCCGCGCGCCACCAGCCGGGCCGTGTCCTTCTCCCGGTCGGTCAGCTCGCTCCAGAACCGCTCCGCGTCCGCCGCCCGGCCCGGCTCGGCGCCTTCGCCGCGCAGGGCGAGGCACTGTTCGAGCCAGGGCCGGGCCTGGAGCCCACGGAACGCCCGCTCCGCGTCCGCCAGGTGCGACTCGGCCTCACCGGACTCGCCCAGCTCGGTCAGCGCACGGCCGAGGTCGCAGCGCAGCAGGGAGCGGTGGATCACCGGCTCACCGCCGTCGGGCGGTTCGGCGAGGCCGTCGCGGTAGGCCCGGACCGCCGCGTGCGTCTCACCGCGGGCGTGGAGGAGGTTGCCCAGCAGCCACAGTCGCGCGACGACCGGCATGGCTCCCGTCGGTTCGATCTCCTCCACTGCCGTCAACGCCTCCTCGGCCCAGGGCAGTTGCCCGCCGCGGGCGCAGGCGACGCCCAGGAGAGGCAGGAACCACGTCCCGTAGAGGCGGACCCGGCCGGCGTTCGCGGGGTCGTCCTGCGCCCGCCGCAGCCGTGTCATCACGCCCTGCCAGTCCTGCCGCAGGAAGGCGGCGAGGGCGCCGGACTGCAGCACATGGAAGCCGGGTGCGGAGAAGTCCGTCGTCCGGGCGATCTCCTCGGCCGCGTTCAGGTCCGCGGCCACCGCCTCCCAGCGCCCTCTGCACGCGTGGAGGGTGGCACTCATGGTGTGGAGCACCGCGAAGTCCACGTCGCGTCCCGAGACCTGTGCCTCGTCGAACGCCAACGACACGGTGCGCCGGGCCTCCTCCCACTCCCCCAGCTGGAAGTGACATGAGGCGGCATGCACCCTGGCGGCGAAGTCGGTGCGCCGGGTGAGCCCCGGAGCGCTCGTGCGCGCCATCACGCGCAGGTCCGACAGGGCTTGGACCAGTTGCCCGGACAGTCCCCTGAGAGTGCCCCTGCAGACGAGCGCGTCCAGGTCCGCCGGCGCGACATCCGCCGGGTTCTGCCTGAGATGGGTCAGCAGCCGCAGCCCTTCGGCGGGGCCGCGCGACAGGGCGGCGCCGTAGGCGATGTTGGCGCGGGCCTCGCCGATGATCGCCGGGTCGGAGGTCCGGGCCAGGGCGTACCGGGCGGAGCGGGCGGACTGCTCGCCCAGGCCGAGGGAGCGTTGCAGGGTCGCCAGGTCGCCCGCCGCGCGGGCCGCGGCCTCCTCGTCGACGCCGGCGAAACCGTCCCGGGCCAGGCGCAGGTGCTCCGCCGCACTGACGTCGCGTCCCCGGGCGTACTCGAGGAATCCGAGGGCTTCCTGCTTTCGCGGTGACGCCGGGTGGGCTTCGACGCGCGAGGCGTACGTCAGGGCGGGGGCGTACTGTCCGCTGCCGACGAGCAGCCGCACCGCCTGAAGCAGAGCGGCATCGCGGGTGTCCGGTTCGGGGGAGACGGCCGACACCGCCAGGAGGTACTGCGCCGCGAGTGACAGGTCTCCCTCGGCGCACTCGCGCTCCGCGGCCCGGCCCAGTTGGGCCGCGAGTTCAGCGTCGTAGGAGGCCAGGGCGGCGACTCGGTGGCGCCAGCGCCGCGGCAGATCGACGTTCTCGGCGGCCGCGCGATGGAGGCGTCTGCGCTCGGGCAGGGGAAGAGAGGAGTACAACGCGTCGCGCTGGCCCGAGTGGATGAGGTGCAGGCTCGGCTCCCCGGCCTCGTCCCGCCAGATGACCGCGCCCGCCGCCACCAGGTCGTCGATGTGCTGGAGCACGTTCTCGTCGCGCGTCATCCGTTGCAGCAGCGGAACGGTCGCGGGGGCGTCGAGCACGGCCAGCACGTCGAGCAGCAGCCGGCCGGCCGGAGGGAAGGAGCGGGACCATTCCCGCACCGCCTCGGCCAGTGGCGGCGGCACCTCGGCGAGCGTCGGCCGGCCGGGCAGGTAGCCGGCCTCCGAGGCCGCGAGCAGTGCCTTGAGGTACAGCGGATTTCCGTCGCTCCACCGGCGGATCCGCAGCAGTTGGGACTCGGGCACGGCCGGGAATCCCCGCGCGGCGAGATACTCCCGCACGGCCTGCGGGGAAAGGCCGCCGAGATCGAGCTGAGTGATTCCCCTGATGCTTCCGGTGAACCCCATGTCGCTCTTCGTGCGGCGGACCTGCTCGGTGACGACCAGGGAAAGGAGGTGATCGTGCATCATGCGCAGCACCGCGAAAGCGATCGCCTGGAGCGAGCTCGCGTCGACCCAGTGGGCGTCCTCGATCACCAGGGCCGTGGGACTGTCCCCCCGGAAGTCGTCGAGTACGTCGATGAGCGCACCGCCTGCGGCCATGACACTGCTGGTCTCCGGCACGAGGTTCACGCGGCGCTGGTCCAGGGGCAGTCCGCTGCGCGCGTTCTGGATCATCCTGTTGACGGCCGCGTACTTGATGAGGCGTTCCGTCGGCACTCCCGCGACGCTCAGGATGCGGAAGTCCGAGAGCTCGCGGCAGAAAGCCGCGGTGAGCGCGGTCTTGCCGATACCGGCCGGTCCGCAGAGGAAGACGATCTGTGCTTCCTGACGGCGTGCCCGTTCCGCGATGTCGAGCAATCGCGTCAGTTCATCGCCACGTCCCACCATGCCTGACTGCGCCGTCATGACCGCGCATGGTATGCACCCGGGCGCCGTGCCCGCATGTCGGTGGCCGCTGAACGGAGCAACCCCGCGTCGCCGCGGCGGCCCGCTCCGATCGCTCACTCGGGGTGAGTGATCCGCGATGCCGGCGGCGGGTCCGTGCGGTGCCGTGCGGCCGGCGGGGACAGCCGGATCCCTTGGCGCGTCCGGCCCGCCCCCGCCGGCCGCCCGGTGGTGCGAGCGGACGCCGCAGCCCCCTTGGCAGTTGCGTGATGTCCTTCACGGCTGCCGGCGCCGACGACCGGCGTGCGCCGTCCGTCCTCCTCGGCGGGCCCGCCACGCGCGACGGGGCCACATGAGGCACGACCGAGGGAGCAGACCGCACGTGACCGCACAGCCGCGCCCGTCCCGGTCCAGGCGCAGGGCCGCCGGCCGACCGATCCGCGATGCCAGGAGCGGCGGCCACCGCAGGAAGCGGCGGTGGCTCGACTACCCGCGCGACGGCAGGTCCGGCCCGCGCCGCTGGTTCCCGTCCTGGCGGCTGGTGTCCGGCACGCTGCTGGCCTGTGCGGCCGCGATCGCGGGGCTCGGCGTCGCCGTGTACCTCTACGTCGACATCCCCGGCCAGAACGCCGAGATGCGGCACGAGGCCAACGTCTACTACTGGGCCGACGGCAGCCACATGGTCAGCGTCGGCTCGGTGAACCGTCGCAACGTGCGGCTGTCCCAGGTGCCCCGGGCGGTGCGCGACGCGGTCCTCGCCGCGGAGAACGCCGACTTCTACAGCGATTCGGGCGTCTCGGTCGGCGGCATGGGCCGCGCGATCGTCAACATGGCCCGGGGGCAGGAGACCCAGGGCGGTTCCACCATCACCCAGCAGTACGTGAAGAACACGTACCTGACCCAGGACCAGACCCTCTCGAGGAAGGTGCAGGAACTCGCCATCGCCCTCAAGCTGGACAACCGCACGTCCAAGGACGACATCCTCCAGGGGTACCTGAACACGAGCTGGTTCGGGCGCGGCGCCTACGGCATCCAGGCGGCGTCCAACGCGTACTACGGCGTGGATGTCAGCCGGCTGAACCCGTCCCAGGGCGCCTTCCTCGCGGCGCTGCTCAAGGGCGGCAACGAGTTCGACCCGTTCCAGGGCGAGGCTCAGCGGCACCGGGCCGAGAAGCGCTGGGCGTGGATCCTGGACCGCCAGGTGGAGCTGGGCATGATGAACCGCGGCGAACGCGCGCGATACACCGAGTTCCCCGTCCCGCGCAGGCAGACCCTGGCCACCAGCCTCGGCGGCCAGACCGGCTATCTGGTCGACCTCGCCAGGCGGTACGTCAAGAAGCGGACCGGTCTCACCGACGCCGAGCTCGACCGGGGCGGCTACCAGATCCACACCACGTTCGAGAAGGACGCGATGCGGCGGCTGGGGCGGTCCGTCGAGGACGCCCTGCGCGACATCCGCCCCGCCCGGCGCGCGAAGGACCGGCATGTGCAGGTGGGGGCGGCGTCCGTGCGGCCGGGTGACGGCGCGATCGTCGCCGTCCACGGCGGTGCCGACGCCCTGAAGCAGTTCAGCAACAACGCCGACACGGCCGGCGTCCCGGCGGGTTCGGTGTTCAAGCCGTTCGTGCTGGCCGCCGGGATGCAGTACGGGGTCCGCACGGAGAACGGCAAGGTGGCCCGCTTCCTGCCCGAGAGCTATTACGACGCCTCCGGCGAGTTCCGTACGGGCGGCGTGCCGGTCGTCCCTGGCTCACCGGGCACGGCCGCGGTCTTGGCACCGTCCGCCGACTTCCCGACGCTGCGACAGGCGCTGGTCTCCTCCTCCAACGTCACGTTCCGGCGTCTGGGCGCCGGCACGGGCCTGACGCGGGTGCGGGACCTGGCCGTCGACGCGGGGATGCTGCGCGACACCATGGCGCCGCTGGACGAGGAGTTCCCGCTCGGCACGTCCTCCCCCAGCGCCATCCGGGTCGCCACCGCCTACGCGACGTTCGCCGACGGCGGGACGCGGCACGAGCCGTACTCGGTGACGAAGGTGCTGCGCAGGGGGGAACGACTCGCGGGGTTCTCCCGGCCGCGTGGCAGCAGGGCGATGGACGAGTTCGTCGCCCGGCAGATGACGTCGGTGCTTCGCGACGCGGCCGCGGACACGACGGGCCCGGGCGGGCGCTTCGCCGGCATGTCCACGGGCGACCGTGAGACGCAGCGGGTCGCCTGGTTCGCCGGCTACGGGGACGACCTGGCCACCGCGGTCACGCTGTTCCGCGCCGAACCCGGCAAGGCGCTGCTGCCGCTCGCCGGCACCGGCGGGACGGGACGGGCGAGCGCACAACGGCTGCCGGGACGGATCTGGACCACGTACATGGAGGCCATGTCGCGGTGAGCGCGCGTCCGGCCGCCGCGCCGGGTCAGCGGTTGTGCCCGGCGGAGACGAGGTCCTCTATCTGCGAGGGGCCGAGGGCGTCCTGGAAGACCCGTACGTCGTCCAGGTAGCCCTGGAACAGATCGGCCCCGGCACCGCCGCGCTGGCCACGTCCCACCGTGAAGGGGCCGTTCGCCCGCCACGCGGAGGTGTGGCTGTCGGTGCCCTGGAGCGTGCCGTTGACATACAGCCGCAGCTGCCGCTTCCCGGCGTCGTACACCGCGGTGAGGTGCTGCCACCCGTCCAGGGCGGGCGGGCCAAGGGAGCGGACTTCGTCGCGAGCCGCGTCCGGGGAGTCCGCGTCGCCCATGGTCATGCGCCAGCGGTTGTCGTCGCCGGAGTACTGCAGGAGGAACCCGCTGACGTTCGCTCCGTCCTGGGCCGCGACGGTGTGGGCCCCGCCGCCGGGTACCGGCCGTGCCCAGGCCGAGACCGTGAAGCTGCGGGAGGTGTCCAGCACGGCCCGGGTGGTTTGGACATGGCTCTTGCCGTCGAACCAGACGGAGCCTTCGCGGTCCGGCCGCCAGTCGACATAGCCGTGGTACTCGCCCGGCCGGTCGAAGGACGAGGTGTCCTTCGGACGGGACCCCCATGTGCGGAAGTCCCAGCGCAGTTGCGCCTGCGCGAGGTCCAGACGGGCGGGCGGCGCGGGTTTCCCCGGCGGGGACGGCTCGCCCGCACGGGACGACCGGGAGGGTTCGGGCTTCGGCGGCGGGGTGGAGGCCGGGATGTCGGTGAGGTCACCCGGCCGCGGGGGCGAGGACCCGGTCCAGTGGTTCCACTTGTCCCCGTGCTCCCCGGTCCGGGCCGTACGGGTCGTGGCCACCGGGTCCGGGGCGCCGGTGGCCATCAGTCCCGCTCCGGTCGCGGCCAGCACCGCCGCGACGGCCAGGGCGGCCCACCACAGGCGACGCTCGCCGCGCCACGCAAGGGGCTTGTGCGGAACGGCGGCGGCACGGACCTCGGGCAGCAGCCGCCGCCCCGCGCGCTCCTGACGGTACTGCCGTCCGCCCCAGGGCAGCAGTTCCTGGGCCAGCAGCGGCGCCCACTGCCCCGTGTGGAGCAGCGACAGATCGCGGAACGCCCGTGCGCAGCCCTCGCAGCCCTGCACATGTCCCGCCAGTTCGCCGGCGCCCCGCACCGGGCGGTCGGCTCCCGTACGGGCCGTCGTCAGCACCAGGCGGCTGTAGGGACGGCACGGGGGTGGCACGGACTCCTCGTACAACCGCCCGTACACGGCACGGAACTCGTCCTCCACGGTCTCGGTCCACCGCCGCACGACGGCCGTGCCGCTGCCGGTGCAGCGCGCGGCCAGTGTGAGGTCCTCCCCCTCGACGAAGACGTGCCAGAGCACGGTCTGCAGCTTGCCGGGCAGCCGGCGGAACGCCGCGACGAGCAGTGGGACGTCGCTCGTGTCGTCGTCCGCCGGCACCGGGACGGGTATCTCCCCGCGGGCCCCTTCCAGCCAGGTGAGCAGGTCGGGGACGAGGTGGCGGCGGGCGTCCGCGCCGCTCCACGCGGCGGCGGTGTGCAGGACCGTGTTCAGCAGGTGGGGCCGCCATGCGGTTTCGTCGTCGCGCAGGAACGACTGTGCCGCCGTGCGCTGTGCGGAGGTGCGCAGCAGTTCGGCGGCGGCCGTGGTGGTGGTGCACCGGGTCGCGTAGGCGGTCACCTCGGCATCGTGGCGGTCGGCCAGTTCCCTGGCGGCCGTCTCGCGGGCGAGCGGATCCGCGGTGGCGGGCGGCACGAGCGCCGCGCGCACCAGGTCGCCATCGCTCGGTCCCGTCTCGCCCGGCGGCGAGGGGAGGGGCGGGGTGGGAGGGCCGGCGGTGTGGGGGAGCCGGCACCCGAACTGCGGCACGTCGTTCTCCTGAGGAATGGGGTCGCTCGTCGAGGAGGGTCCCCCGGCTCGCGCGCGCGTTCCTGTCACCCCGCCGCCGCACGACGTCCTGGCCGCTGACCCGACCGACGCGGTCGGCGGCAACGGGCGCCGTGGGCCGGGGACTTCGCCGTGCGGGGGATCACGACGAAGTCCGGGCCACCGTGCCACACCCGGAGATCACTGCCCAGTTTCGGACGGGTGCGGTGGCGGTGTGTTCCCGCACGACGAAAAGACCGGTCGACCAGTTTTCGCACGGTCAGGGCCCCTGCGGCGCGGGGAGCGTCCTGGCCCGACCCTCCGAACTGCTCGGCTGCCATGAGCAGTTGGTGAGGCGCGTGAGGGCCTCCCGGCCGGGTCCGGCAGCCCTGCCCGCCTCGGTCCGACGTGCTGCGCCGCAGGCCCGCCGGGTGCCTCGGGGGCATGCGGGCGGGCCCCGGCCGCAGAGGGCCGGATCACCTTCGACGCGGCGTCATTGACTGAGCGTCAGGAGCTGCTGATGATCAGGCGTCTTCTGGGAGCGCTCGCACCGAGATCCGGGTGAGCGTGGATGGGAGGGAGCAACGTATGAACGCGGGCAGCAGATCAGTGCGCCGAAGACTCGTGCTCGGGACCTCGGCGATCGCCCTCACGGCGCTGACGTCCGGTACCGCCGTCGCCGGGCCCCCCGCCGGGCCCCCCGCCGGGCCCCCCGTCACCGCCGCCCCTGCCGCGTCCGCCGGGCCGGCCGGCACCTCGGCGGTGGAGCCGGGCGGCATCCGGCTGGGGGCGTGGATGGAGCAGCTCGGGGCGACCATCGGGGACCGGCCGTTGAACCAGGTCGTGATACCGGGCAGCCATGACGCCGGGACGGCCGGGATCACCCCGGACAGCGGCATGTGCGACGCCGGTGACACGGTGGACACCGCGCGCAAGTGGCCGGAGCTGGCCAGCAGCCTGTCACGCACGCAGAGCGGTTCGCTCGTGCAGCAGCTCGAGGGCGGGTCGCGCTATCTGGACCTGCGCCTGTGCAAGCAGGGCGACCGCTGGTACTCGTACCACGGAGGCCCCCTGGGCCGGCAGTTCTTCGACGCGCACGGTGGCGCGCAGGGCGGCATCGTCCCCGGCGAGGCGCGGGAACTCGCCGACTGGATCAACCGCCACCCCAAGGAGATCGTCATCCTGCGGGTGAAGACCACCGGCCCGGCCGCGACCCTCAAGGAGGACAGCCGCGCGGCCGTCGCCGAACTGGGCGGCATGGTCGGCGGCGGCCGCCTCGACAACCCCGCGATCGCGGACGGCTCCCTGACCCCCACTTCCACGTACGACGACTTCATGGCCGCGGGGAAGCACGTGGTTGTCGTCGACGACACCGACAGCACCTCCTACCCGTGGGCATGGCGGCAGCCCGATGTGCAGGACTACCGCGGCAGTTATGTCGGCGTCAGCGGTGACTGGCAGGACATCCTCAAGGCGGCCCTCGACCCCAAGCTGCGGCAGAAGACCTACGACGCCGTGCTCCGGCGCGGCGACGAGGTCCTCGCCAGGGCGCCGAAGCCGGGAGCCGAGAAGAAGTTCTTCGTCCAGCAGGCCATCGTCGACCCGACCCATTCCATACCCGACGCCGCCCTCATGCAGATCCTGGAGAAGCTCGGCATCGTCTCCGGCTGGGAGGCCGAGAACTACCTCATCGCCATGGAGAACGAGCTCAACAAGCAGGTGCTGAACAGGCTGCGCACCGCCTGGAACCAC
The DNA here is from genome assembly GCF_055639295.1 of Streptomyces sp. NPDC107528. NCBI lineage: Bacteria > Bacillati > Actinomycetota > Actinomycetes > Kitasatosporales > Streptomycetaceae > Streptomyces > Streptomyces sp. NPDC107528. Next base: position 185,070 of record NZ_JBVKAV010000010.1, on the reverse strand, counting down.
ACCGACGTCACCGACAACATGAACATCGTCATGACCGACGACGTCAACCAGAACCGGGGCGGGGTGGCCGCCGGAGAACTTCAGCGGGAGATCATCTCCAAAAACCTCCCGCAGCGGATCAGCTCGCACACCTTCTACGACACCGGCCGCGGGGCCGACGGCAGCTGGAGCGCGCCGAGCGCCCTGCGCGGCGCCGGGGAGTCGTTCCGCTTCGCCGGGCAGCGGCAGGCGGTCGGTGCGATGCCGGACGGCGGCATCCAGGTCCTCGGTGTCGGCCTCGACGGCAACATCTGGCACAACATCTGTCATGCGAACGGCAGTTGGCAGGGCTGGAACGTGCTGCCGGCCGCCGACAACAGGAGCCTCGGCTTCGCCGCCCAGGACGTCGCCCTGACCGGCATGCCGGGTGGCGACGCGCAGATCGTGGCCGTCGGCAAGGACGGGCACGCTTACCACAACATCCGCCGCGCGGACGGCAGCTGGCAGGGCTGGGCCGCGATGCCCGGCCCCGACAAGGGGCTGGTCAAGGCCGGCCGGGTCGCCGCGGCCGGCATGCCCGACGGCTCCACCCAGGTCCTCGTCCACGGTGCCGACGGCACCATGCGCCTGAGCACCCGCGCCGCCGGAGGCGACTGGAGCCCCTGGCAGAAGGTCGCGGGCGTCAACGCACCCGACTTCGCCGGCCCGGCCCTGTCCGTCGCCGCCCTGCCCAACGGTGATGCCCAGATCGCCGCCATCGGCAACGACGGCAACATCTGGCACACCATTCACCGCGCCGACGGCACCTGGACCGGCTGGGGAGCACCCGCCGGGGTGAACACCGCCACCATGAGCGCCACGGCCGTGTCGATCACCGGCCTGCCGAACGGTGACAGCCAGGTCGCCGCCGTGGGACTCGACGGCAATGTCCATCACGCCGTCCGCCACAGCGGCGGTGACTGGACGCCGTTCCGTCCCGTCGCAGGCATCAGGGGCGCCAAGGCGTTCGCGGGAGACCAGGTCGGCATCGCCGGACTGCCCGACGGCTCCAGCCGGCTCCTCCTCACCACCCGCTGAAACCGGGGGCGTCCGGGTGTGACCTGCCCGGACGCCCCCGGCCCGGCACGCCGGGACGCACCGGTCCGCTAACGCGGCCGGTGCGCCTCGATCAGCCGCTCCATGATCGCCTCGCGCCGGGTGTCCACGACTCGCCGGGCGGGGTCCTCGTCGTACCAGGCGACGATCTCCCGGGCGCCCTGCGCGAACGGCACGGACGCCGTGAACTCGGGCACCAGCCTGCGGATTCCGGTGTTGTCGAACACCATCGAGTGGGCCTTGTCTCCCAGGAGGTCCTCCCCCCAGGCCGGGTCGGCGGCGGCGATCGCGTCGGAGGGCACATGGACCAGCCTCGGCTCGGCCACTCCGGCGGCCCCGGCCACGATCCGGTAGATCTCGTCCCAGCTCAGCACCTCGTCACCGGTGATGTGGAAGGTCTCCCCCAGCGCCCCGGGGTTGCCGAGGAGCCCGGTGAAGCCCAGCGCGAAGTCGGTGTGGTGGGTCAGGGTCCACAGTGAGGTGCCGTCGCCGTGGACCATCACCTCCTTGCCCCGCCGCATCCGCTCCACCGCCGTCCAGCCGCCGTCGAAGGGCACGGCGGTGCGGTCGTAGGTGTGGGAGGGCCGTACGACGGTGACGGGTAGGTCCTGCTCCCGGTGGGCCCGGGCGAGCAGTTCCTCGCAGGCGATCTTGTTCCGGGCGTAGGCGGAGTGCGGGTTGTGCAGCCGCGCCGTCTCGGGGACCGGCAGCCGGGCGGGCGGCCTCTGATAGGCGGCGGCCGTTGCGATGAACACGTACTGGCCGGTGCGCCCGGCGAACAGGTCGACGGACAGTGCGACCTGCTCGGTCGTGAAGCCCAGGAAGTCGACGACGACGTCGAACTCCCGGCCGCCCAGGGCCGCGCGCACCCCGGCGCCGTCACGGACGTCGGCCGTGATCACGGTGGCGCCCTCGGGCACGGGCCGCGCGGCGGAGACGCTCCGGTTGAGCAGGTGCACATCGGCGCCGAGTTCGGCGGCGCGCGCGGCGCAGGCCGAGCTGATCACCCCGGTGCCGCCGATGAACAGGACGCTCCGGCCCTTGATGTGGTTCGTGGTCATGAGGGGTACCGCTCCTCGGGGGTGGGGGGACGGTGGCTCTCGCCGGGTGGGAGGCGCCGGGTCACTCGCCGGGGAACGTCACGCCCAGGTCGGCGCGGATCCGGTCGAGGGCTCGCATCACGCGCAGCGTCTCGTCGAGCGGCATGAGGTCCGACTCCGACTTGCCGGCGGCCACGCACCGGGCGGCCTCGGCGGCCTCGTAGCACAGGCCTCCCTCGCGCTGGGCGGGCACGTGATAGCCGAGCAGTTCGTTCGACCGCCCGATCAGGCGGACCGTCGCCGGCGCGTAGAAGGCGCCCTCGATCTCCAGCCGGGCACGCGTGCCCGAGATCGAGGCGGTGGTCGGGGTGCGGGCGTGGAGGGAGGTGTTGAGCACGCCGTGCGCACCGGCGTCGTTGGTGACGACGACCGACGCCTGCCCGTCGACGCCGGTGGGGGTGGTGTCCCCGACGGTGGTGAGCGAGGCGAACGGGCCCAGCACCATGGACGCGAAGGAGACCGGGTAGACGCCGAGGTCCAGCAGGGCCCCGCCGGCCAGTTCGGGTGCGAACAGCCGGTGGGCGGTGGCCGGGTCCATGAACTGGCCGTGGTCGGCGGTCACCGTGCGCACCTCGCCCAGCAGTCCGAGGTCGAGAACCTGGCGGACGACGTCGATGTGCGGCAGGAAGCGCGTCCACATCGCCTCCATGCAGAACACGCCCTTGGCGCGGGCGGCCTCGATGAGCTGCTCGGCCTCACGCGCGTTGCGGGTGAAGGCCTTCTCCACCAGGACGTGCTTGCCGGCCTCGACCGCCTGCAGGGCCTGGGCGTAGTGCTCGGAGTGCGGTGAGGCGATGTACACGATGTCGACACGCACGTCGTCGAGGACCTCGGCGTAGCTGCCGTAGGCCGCCGGTATCCCGAACCGGTCGGCGAAGGCGCGTGCCCGCCCGGCGTCGCGTGAGCCGACCGCCACGATGCGCTGCTCGGTGTGCGCGCGCAGCGCCCCGACGAACGACGCGGCGATACCGCCCGGGGCGATCACTCCCCAGTGCAGGACCGGCGCGTCGCGCGGGGAGGGCGTCCGGGGTGCGGGCAGCACCGTGCGGGTCGTGCGGTCCGCGGGTCCGTCGGCCTGGCGGGTCTGCGGCATGGGGCTCCTCTTCGGGAGGTACGGGCGGGATGCGTACGGCGTCGGGGGTGCGGCTTCGAACCCCCGGCGGGGCGGCGTCACATGGCGCCGGGGCCGGTGTGCAGGGCGACTCCGGCCCGGCGCCACCGCGCGTCCCCCTCCGCGGTGCGGACAGGGGCCCGGCCATGCAAGCGGATCACGGAACGGGGCGCAAGCCCTTTCCGCGGGGCGCGGCTGCCGCCGGGATCGCGACCCCGGATCCACGGTGAACTGCTCACGCGGGCTGGGCATTACCCGGCCGGAACGGAGTCGGACCGCCCGGGCCGGTCGGCCCCGAGTCAGCGGTGGGCCCGCGTTCCCCGCTCCTGCCGGCATGCGGCGCCGGAACACAATGCGCACCGGCCTTGCGCGTTCTCGCGCCGTCCCGCCGTCACGGGCCCTTGCCGCCTTTCCCGAAGGCTGCTTACGATCGCCGCCCTACACCGGGGTGAAACGATTCAACCTGCCGTTTCGGTCGCAGGCTCCCCCCACTCACACCCCCGTGCTCCTCGTCGCCGCACAAGGGAACACGATGTCCGAAGACTGGAACCGAAGAAGTTTCCTCAGCACCACCGCCGTCGCCGCCGGGGCCACCGCCGCGGCCCTTGCCCTCGGCACCGTGCCGGCCCAGGCGCGCGACCACGACGAACACGACGACGACCGGGAGGGTTCCCGGGCGCCCCTGCGGGTCCGGCGCACCAGTGTCGAGCACGCCGAGACCCTGCTGGGCTGTGATGTCACCCGGCCCCGTTTCTCCTGGGAGTTGTCGGCCGAGGGACGGCGCGGCGCCGAACAGACCGCCTACCAGATCCGTACGGCCTACTCGGTGTCCGGCCTCTCCCGGCGTCCGGTGTGGGATTCCGGCCGCGTCAGGTCCGGCCGGTCCGTCGGCGTCGTCTACGACGGTCCCGCGCTGAAGCCTCGTACCCGGTACCACTGGCAGGTGCGGGTCTGGGACGACAAGGGCCGCCCGTCGGCCTGGAGCCCGGTGCGTTGGTGGGAGACGGCCCTGCCGGAGGACGGCTGGCAGGGGCAGTGGATCGGCCCGGCCGGGGCCGTCCGGCTCCCCCCGTTCGACGGCGCGTCCTGGATCTGGTCCGCCGGTGCCACGGTGAACAGCGCCCCGGTCGGGCCGCGTTGGTTCCGCGGCTCCTTCACGCTGCCCGAGGGTGCCCAGGTGGCCAAGGCGGGCGTCGTGGTGACCGCGGACGACGACTTCACCCTGTATCTCGACGGCGAGCGGATCGCCCACCAGCCGCAGCAGCCCGACGCATGGAAGGACGGCAAGTTCGCCGACATCACCGAGCGGCTCACGGCGGGAAGCCGGGTGCAGCTCGCCGCCGTCGCCACCAACCGCGGCAACAACCCGGCCGGGCTCCTGGTCCGGCTGCTGGTCGAGGACGAAACCGGCGCCCGGACGGCCGAGTTCGTCACCGGCGACGACTGGAGGGTCTCCGAGCGGGAGGAACAGGGCTGGAACACACCGGCGTTCGACGACAGCGGCTGGGCGCAGGCCACCGTCGTCGCCCCTTACGGCGAGGGCCCCTGGACCCGCGGGGCGGGACTGCCCCTGGCCGAGGAAACCCCCGCGCCGCTGCTGCGCCGCGAGTTCGCCGTCACCAAGAAGGTGGATCGCGCCCGCCTCTACATCAGCGGTCTCGCCTACTACGAGGCCGAGATCAACGGCAGACGCGTGGGCAAGCAGGTCCTCGACCCCGGCTTCACCGCCTACGACGAGACGGTGCTGTACTCCGTGCACGACGTCACGGACGACGTCCGGCGCGGTCGCAACGCGATCGGTGTGAGCCTCGGGCGGGGCTTCTACGGACTGCTCACCCCCAACGCCTGGGACTGGGGCAACGCCTACTGGTCCGGCGAGCCCCGGCTGATCGCCCAGCTGGAGATCCGGCACACCGACGGCACGGTCACGACCGTGGCGACCGACGAGGACTGGCGCATCACGGACGGGCCCACCCGCTCCAACTCCCTCTACGCGGGCGAGACCTACGACGCCCGTGAGGAGCCCGCGGGCTGGACGGAGCCCGGCTTCGACGACCGCGCCTGGAGCCCCGCGCTGCGGCGGGAGGCGCCCAAGGGCGAGCTGCGCCCCCAAACGCACGAGCCGATCGAGATCATCGACACGGTGCGGCCCAAGCTCGTGAGGGAGGTGGCCGACGGCGTCTATCTGCTGGACATGGAGCAGACCATGTCCGGCTGGTGCCGCCTCACCGTGCGCGCCGCGGCGGGCACCAAGGTGACACTCGCCCACGGCGAGAAGCTCGCGAACGGCCGGGTCGTCGCCACCAGCGGCTTCACGCCCGGCCGCTTCCAGACCGACGAGTACGTGTGCGCCGGCACCGGCGAGGACGAGGTGTGGGAGCCCAGATTCAGCTACAAGGGCTTCCGCTACGTGGAGGTCTCGGGCCTGCCCGGGCCGCCCGGGCCGGGGCAGGTGGAGGGGCGTCTGGTCCACAGCGCCCTGCGGGAGGCGGGCGAGTTCGACTGCTCGCTGGACCGTTACGTCCAGATGGACAAGGCGATGCGGCGCACGCTGGCCAACAATCTGCACGGCATCCCCACCGACACGCCGACCTACGAGAAGAACGGCTGGACCGGCGACGCGAACGTCGCCGTGCCCGCGATGCTCCACTCCTTCGACATGCGGCGCTTCTTCACCAAGTGGCTGCGCGATCTGCGCGACAGCCAGGACGAGGCCGGGCGTGTCCCGTCCATCGTGCCGAACGGCGGATGGGGCTTCACCCCCTCCTACAACCCGGCGCCGGAGTGGACCACGGTGTACCCGCTGCTGCTGTGGGAGATGCACCGGGCGTACGGCGACGAGCGCCTGGTCCGGGAGCACTTCCGCCCCGTGGTGCGCTACCTGGACTTCGAGCTCGGCCGCAGGAAGGACGGCCTGATCGGCTCGACCCTGGGCGACTATCTCGCGCCCGGCCCGTACTTCGAGACGTCGGAGGAGTCGAGGACCCTGACGGGCACCGCCTACGTCCACCGCTCCCTGACAGCCGTCGCCGAACTGGCCGACACCATCGGGGAGAAGGCGGAGGGCACCCGGCTGCGGGCGGCGGCCGCGGAGATCAGGACGGCGTTCAACGACAGGTTCCTCACCTCCGCCGGGCAGTACCGCACCGCCGGGGACCGGGGCTACGAGCAGACCAACAACTGCATCCCGCTGGCGTTCGGCCTGGTTCCGGACGACTCGGTGCCCAAGGTGGTCGCCGCACTCGTCCAGGACGTCACGTCGCCGCCCGCGTCCGGGGTCAAGAGGGCGCCCAACACCCTGAACACGGGCGTGCTCGGGACCAGCGTCCTGCTTCCGCAGCTCACCGCGCACGGCCATGCCGACGTCGCCCACAAGGTGGCCACCCAGACCGCCTACCCCAGCTGGGGCAACTGGTTCGACAACGGCGGCGCCGACACCATGTGGGAGTACTGGGAGGTCGACAGGAACCGCTCCCAGAACCACTTCTTCAAGGGCACGGTCGTCGACTGGCTCCACCAGAACGTGGCGGGACTGCGGCAGGGCCAGGACGGCTACCGCACCTTCACCGTCCGCCCCGACGCACGGGACGGGGTGGACTGGGCACGCACCTCCCTGCGGACCGTGCGGGGCGAGATCGCCGTCTCCTGGAAGGCGGAGAACGGCACGCTCCGGCTGTCGGTGCGCGTCCCGGTCGGCTCCACCGCCGAGGTCCACGTCCCCACATCCGGCCGGACCAGGGTGACGGCCCACGACGACGCCGAGCGCGTCCGGCTGGACAACGGCTTCGTGGTCTACCGGGTGCCGCAGGGCGACTGGGAGTTCGTCTCCCGGGGCTGATGTTCCGCTGGACGCCGGTCCCGCGCCCGTCCCGGGGTGTGTTCGCCCCGGGGCGGGCGCGCGGGTTCAGTCCTCGTGGTGGCCCGCCCACCAGCGGCGCAGTTCGTAGCGGGAGCGGATGCCGAGCTTGCCGTAGATGTTGCCGAGGTGGAAGCCGACCGACGCGGGTGTGACGAACAGGCGGGCCGCTGCCTCGCGGTTGGTCAGGCCGCCGCTGACGAGGCGGGCCACCTCCGTCTCCCGGGCGGTGAGCGCGAACGGCTCGGTCCGGCCCGGCATGCGCAGGGCGCGCAGCCCGGCGGCGCACCGCAGGCGCAGCGGCTCGGCGCCGATCCGCCCGGCGACCGTCCAGGCCGCGCGGTAGCGGTCGACCGCGTCGCGGCGGCGGCCCGCCGCCGCGAGGAACTCGGCGTGGTCCGCCTGGTATCGGGCGTAGTACCAGGGGGCCGCCGCCTCGAAGGACACGGCGGCCTCGTCGGCTTGTGCGTAGAGCCGGGCGGTGGCCTCGCGGGAGCCGGTCAGGGCCGTGGCGCGGGCCTCCACCCAGGACGCGCAGGCGCGCACCCACGGCGGCAGGCCGGCCGCCTCGCAGCGCAGGGAGTCCAGGAGTGCGGCGGCGAGTGCGCCGTCCCCGGCGGTGACCGCGGCGCGGGCCAGCTCCGCCTTGCGCCAGGGCAGCAACGGGCCGGAGAGCACGTCAAGCCCGAGACGGTGTTCGCCGGCCCTGAGGAGGGCTGCGGTGCGGGTGCCTCCGGCGGTCTCGTCGGTGACGAGCGCGTGGAACAGCCGCGCGGCGGCGCCCGGCGCGGACGGCTCCGCCGGCTCCTGCCCGCCTGCCCCGGACTGTGACACCGCGTCGCCGCGGGCCGCCGCAACCAGGTCGAGCAGTTCCTGTCCCCGCGACCGCCACAGCGGGACGGCCGACCGGGCGACGATCCGGCCGCTCGCCTCGGCCGCGCCCCATGCGCCGCGCAGCCACAGGGCATGGCCGCGCACGGTCAGGGCCATCTCCCTGACCTGCTCGCCCGCGGCGGGCGGGGCGGCCCCGAGGGCAGTACGTACCGCCGCCTCGCTGCCCTCGGGGTCGCCGTTCTCCAGCCGCAGCCACGCCTCGGTGACGGCTGCCCGCCCCCGCGTCTGCGCGGTGCGGCGCAGCGGGGACGGCGCACCGGCGGTCAGCACGGCCAGCCCCTGGGCGGGCCCCTCCGCGGCGGCGGTCAGTACGGCGTCCAGGCAACGCCGTTCGCCCTCCCAGTACGGATCACCGGAGTGCGGGGGGTCCCAGCGGGCGAGCGACTCCCGCAGTTCCGTCACGGGAGTGCCGGCCAGCCACCGGGCCTCGACGGCCCACACGGCCGCGGCCTCCAGGCCCGCCGGGGCAGGGCCGTCGGCCGGCCGGAGCTCCCGGCACGCCTCGCCCAGCCGGGCCGCGCCCTCGCCGAACCGGCCCTCCAGAACGGCGAGGCGGCCGGCCAGGGCGCGGTGCCGGGCGGGGGCGGCGTCGGGTTCCAGCCGCGCGAGCGCCCGGCGGGCGTGGGCGAGGTCGTGGGCGCGCAGTGCGTACTCGGCCGCGTCGGCCGTCCGGCGGGCGGCCGGACCGGCGCCGTCCGACACATCCGCGGCACGCCGCGCGAGCTCGGCGGCCTGCCCGGACCGGCCGCCGGCCGCCAGCCGCCGCGCCTGCGCGTCCAGTTGCCGGGCCAGATCCTCGTCGGGTCCGCAGGCGGCCGCCGCGCGGTGCAGCAGGGCGGCGGCGCCCTGGGCGTGCCGGGCGGCCCAGCGGTGGGCGAAGCAGGTCTCCGAGGCGCTCATCGTGGCGATGACCAGGGGCCGCATCGGCCCGGCCGCCGACACCCGGCCCTCACCGGGGTGCCAGACGACCAGTCCGGCCTCCGCGGCGGCCTCGACGATCGTCGCCACCTCCGGTACGCGCTCGACGAGTTCGCCGAGCCACTGGAGCGGGGCCTCCTCGCCGAGCACCGCCAGGCACTGGACGAGCCGCCGGTAGGGCCGGGGCAGCCGCACCTCGCCGGATTCGGGCTGCGAGGTCGTGAGGGGCCGGTACGGGGCCGTACGCAGCCACAGGTCGAGGCCCCTCGGTGCCGGCCGCCCCGGCGCCGAGGGGTCCGCGTCCGTCCATGAGGCGAGGTGCCCGTCCTTCAGGAGCAGGAGGGCGGCCTCGACGGCCGGGGCGGAGCCGTGGTCCGAGGACGCCGTGCGCGGCCCCGCGGGTCCCGACGGTTCGTCGGACCGGGGCCCCGGGGGCGCCGGCGGGGTGTCCGCACGCATGCGGTCCCTCCTCTGCTCGGACAACGCGACACCGCCCAGTACGCAGGCGGTGACGTGTCTGATCAGCGAGGAGGGCGCCCGGCGGCAACTGCTCACGGTGACCGAGCGGTTGCCCCCGGCTCAGGGAAGATTGCGGGAGATGACGAGCCGCATGATGTCGGAGGTGCCCTCCTCGATCTCCTCCAGCTTCGCGTCCCGCATCCACTGCTCCATGGGGTACTCGCGCGAGTAGCCCCAGCCGCCCATGGTCTGGAGTCCGGCCCAGGTGCAGAACATGGCCGCCTCCGACGCCGTCAGCTTGGCCATGGCGGCCAGTCCGGTCACGTCCCCGCCCGCGTCGACGACCCGCGCGGCGTGCAGGACCTGAAGTCGCGCGGCGTGGATACGGTTGGCCATGTCGGCCAGGCGGAAGGCGACGGCCTGGTGCTCGATGATCGGCTTGCCGAACTGCTCCCGGGTGCGGGCGTAGTCACGGGCGTACTCGTAGGCGGCGCGGGCCGCGCCGACGGCGGCGGCGCCCAGCACGATCCGGGAGATGTCGAAGGTGCGCATCAGCCCGGTGAAGCCCTCTCCCTCCGCGCCGAGCCGGTCCTCCTCGGGGACGAAGACATCGCTGAGGAACACCTCGCGGCAGACGATGGCGCGCTGGCCCATCTTCCGCATGGGTTCGCCGACGCTCAGCCCGTCGGTGCCGGAGCGCAGCAGGAAGGCACTGACGCCCCGGGAGCGCAGGGTGGGATCGGTCTTGGCGAAGACGACGTAGAACCGGGCGGCGCCGGCGTTGGAGATCCACGCCTTCTGCCCGTTCAGGAGATAGCCGCCCTCCACCTTCTTCGCGGTGGTGGTGATGGAGGCGGCGTCGGACCCGGAGCCCGGTTCGGTGGTGGCCAGTGACGTCATGGGCGCGTCCGGGCCGACCAGGGGTCCCAGCCAGCGCTGCTTCTGCTCCTCGGTGCCGAGGGCCAGCAGCGGATCGGCGAAGAATCCGTTCGAGCAGAGCAGATTGCCGATGCCGGGGTCGCCGAAGCAGAGCTCCTCCTGCACCAGGCACTGGGTGAAGACGTCGGTGAAACCGCCGCCGCCCAGGTCCTCGGGGAGCATGAAGTCGGTGATGCCGACCTTCGCGGCCTCGCGCCACAGGCCGACGGGCGTCTCGACGTCCGCCTCGTCCACCTCGCGGCCGCGCGGCCGGATCTCGTTGCGTGCGAAGTCCCGGCACAGGTCCACGACGGCGCGCTGCTCGTCGGTGAGCGGCCAGGGTTCGGTCAGTGCGTTCATGCTGGTGCTCCTGTCTCAGCCGGCGGCTTCGGGAAGGTGGATCAGGGTGGGCCGGTCCGCCGCGAGGGCCGCGCCGAGCGCGCGGACCAACTGTTCCTCGTCTTCGGCGCGCACGCCGTGGCAGCCCATGGCGCGGGCCACGAGGGCGAAGTCGACCGGCGGCAGGTCCACGGCGTGGACGGCGTCGCCGCGGGCGGTCATCTCGTCGCGTATCTCGCCGTAGCCGCCGTTGTCCACGACGACCACGGGCAGCGGCAGCTTCAGCTGTGCCGCGGCGGCCAGTTCCTGCACGGTGAACATCACTCCGCCGTCGCCGTGCAGGGCGATCACGGGCACCTCGGGGCGGGCCAGCTTGGCCCCGATGGCGGCGGGCAGCCCGTAGCCGAGGGTGCCCAGGCCCGTCGGGTAGAGGAACGAACGGGGCATGTAGCCGGGCAGGTTGGACAGGGCGCCGTAGTAGCAGGCCATGGTGGAGTCGCCGGCCAGGACGCCCTCGCGCCCCAGAGCCGTCGCCAGTGCCCGGGTCAGCCCCAGGTGGGCGGCGCCTTCGGCGCGGGCCTGCTCCCGGTGGTGCTCGCGGGCCCGCGCGGCGCGCTCGGCGCCCGGGGCCGGTGCACCAGGGCGGATCAGGTGCTCCAGGAGCGAGCCGAGGGCGAGGGCGGCGTCTGCGACGAGTGCGACGTCGGGCAGGGCGTTGGCGGTGACGGCCTCCGCGTCGGCGTCGATCCGGATCAGCGGGCCGGGGATGTCGAGTGGCCCGAACCAGAGGTCGCTGGGGGCGAGTTCGGTGCCCACCGCGATCACGGCGTCGCTGTCGCGCACCAGGTCGTGCACGGCCCGGTGGTGCAGTCCGGCACCGACGGCCAGCGGGTGGTCGTCGGGCAGGACGCCCTTGCCGTTGGCGGTGGTGACGACGGGCGCGCCCAGCCGTTCGGCCAGGACGCGCAGTTCCCCGGCGGCGTCGTTGCTGCCGCCGCCCGCGACGACGACCGGCCGCACCGCGTCGGCGAGGATCCGGGCGGCGGCCCTGACCTTCGGCAGGGACGGGGCGAGGTGCGGCACCGTGACCGGCTCGGCGAGCGTGACCTCGGCCTGCTCGTCGAGCAGGTCCAGGGGGATCTCCAGATGCACGGGGCGGGGCCGCCCGGTGGTCATCGCGGCGAACGCCCGGGCGACCGCGACCGGGATCTCCTCGACGGCGGTGACGCGGTGGCTGTAGGCGACGACGGCGTCCAGCGCGCCCCGCTGGTCCTTCACCTCGTGCAGGTAACCGTTGCCCCGCCCGGGGTGGCGCAGCGGCAGGCCGGGGGAGAGGAACAGCACGGGCACGGAGTCGGAGTAGGCCTGTGCCGCGGCGGTGGCGGCGTTGAGCAGGGCCGGCCCGGTGGTGGTCAGGCAGACACCGGGCCGCCCCGAGGCGCGGGCCCAGCCGTCGGCGGCGAAGCCGGCGCCCTGCTCGTGCCGGGGCGTGACATTGCGGATGCCGTACCGGGAAAGGGCGGCGTAGACGGGCAGGTTGTGGGTGCCGGGGATACCGAAGACGGTGTCCGTGCCGTGGGCGCGCAGGGCCGCGACGAGCGCCTCGCCGCCGGTGAGCTTCTCGGTCATGCCCCGGCCCCCGGGTCGGTGTAGACGGGCTTGCCGAGCCACTGCCCGCCGTCGACGGTGAGCACCTCGCCGGTGATGTAGGCGGCGCCGTCGCCGAGCAGGAACGCGGCGGTCCCGGCCACTTCTTCGGGGGTGGTGAAGCGGGCGGCGGGCACGCTGGCGAGGACGCGGGCGCGGGCGTCCTCGGTGGGCCACAGCGCGGCCGAGGCGCCCTCGGTCTCGGTCGGGCCGGGGGCCAGGCAGTTCAGCCGGACGCCGCGCGCGGCCCATTCCACCGCGAGGGTGCGAGTCATGGCGAGCACGCCGGCCTTCGCGGCGGCGCTGTGCACGGTGCCGGGGTGACCGTGCCAGGCGTAGCTGGCGATGACGTTGAGGACGGCGCCGCCGCCCTGGTCGAGCATGTGGCGGGCGGCGGCCCGGGTGCAGTGAAAGGTGCCGTTGAGCACGATGTCGATGACGGCCTTCCAGCCGCCCGGGGAGAGCTTCTCGCCGGGCACGACGAAGTTGCCGGCGGCGTTGTTGACCAGGGCGTCGAGCCGCCCGTGCCGTTCCGCCACCGCGTCCACGGCCGTCTCGACGGCGGCGGCGTCACGGACGTCGCAGGTGACGGCGTCGGCGCTGCCGCCGTCGGCCTCGATCAGTTTCACGGTCTCGTTCAGCGCGTCCTCGCGGCGGCCCAGCACGGTGACGTGCCCGCCGCCCGCGGCCCAGCGCCGGGCGACGGCCCGGCCGATGCCCGAGCCGCCGCCGGTGACCAGGGCCACCCGTCCGGCGAACTCCTGCGGATGTGTCCCGTCGTTCATGTCTCTCCCTGTGTGTCGTGGCCCGGGCCGTCGGCCGGGGCGAGCAGCAGCGCGTCGACGGCGACGGCTCCGTCGGGACCGACCCGCAGCGGGTTGATCTCCAGTTCGATCCGGTCGCCCCGGTACCGGGCGATGAGGCGGGAGACCGCCACCACGGCGTGCACCAGGGAGTCCAGGTCGGCCGGGGGCGCTCCGCGCCAGCCGGTGAGCAGAGGGGCGCAGCGCAAGCGGAGGATCATCGCGCGGGCCTGTTCCGGGGAGACGGGCGCGCATTCGGTGACGGTGTCGCGGTGCACCTCGGCCCGGGTGCCGCCCGCGCCTACGGTGACGACCGGGCCGAGCCCGGGCGCGCGGCGGGCGCCGACGATCAGCTCGGTGACATCGGGGCGGACGTCCTGCTCCTCCAGCAGGTAGGTGCCCTCACCGAGGCGCCCGCGCATCTCGTCGAATGCCGCGGTCGCCGCGCCGGCGTCGACAAGGCCGATACGGACCCCGCCCGCCTCGGTCTTGTGCTCGAGCCAGGGCGCCTTCAGCACAAAGGGCGGTCTCAACTCGGCGAACGCGCCGAGCAGTTGCGCCCGGTCCTGCACCCGGCGCGCCTCGGGGAAGACGATGCCGGCGCCGAGCAGATCGGCCCGGGTCTCCCAGAAACCGGCGGGGGCGCAGATGTCGGGGGCGCGGGGAGAGGACTCCCGCACCGGCCGGGCGTCCAGTTCGACGGCGCCGGACAGGGCTCCCGAGGCGGCGCCGACGGTGGGGAACACGGGTACACCGAGGTCGCGCAGCAGGTCCGCGGCCTCGCCGTCGGCGCCCATGGAGTGCACCACGAGTGCCCGCCCGTAGGTGTCCGGCAGCGCGGCCAGGGCGGCGGCCTCGTCCTGCTCGGCTCCGGCGAGGGCGGCGCTGTCGAGCCCGTAGCGGCCGAAGTAACCCGACATCAGGACACTGTCGACCTCGCCGGAGCGCAGCAGGGCGCGGGCTACGGCGGTGTAGCTGGCCAGGTCCTGCTCCCCCGCACCGGCGAGGTCGACCGGGTTGTCGGTGGCGGCGGTCTTGGGCAGCAGGGCGGCGATCTCACCGGCGAGTGCGGCACTCAGCCGCGGGACGGTGAGGCCGTCACGGTGGGCGCAGTCGGCGGCCAGTGCGCCCTGGCCGCCACTGTCACTGAGCACGGCGATGCGCCGGCCCCGGGGCGGCGTGCCCGCGGCGAGGCAGGCGGCCACGTCGACCAGCGCGGCGGGAGTGGGCACGCGCAGGGCTCCGGCGGCGCGGCAGGCCGCGTCGACCAGCTCCGCCGGGGAGGTGAGGGCGCTGGTGTGGGAGCGGGCGGCGCGGGCGCCGGCCTCGCTGTCCCCGGCGCTCAGCACGAGCACCGGCTTGCCCGCCCGGCGCAGCCGTCGTACGGCGGCGAAGACGCGCTCTCCGTCGTCGAAGCCCTCGGCGTACAGGGCGACGACGGATGTGGCGGCGTGGTCGGCGAGGTCGTCGAGCAGGTCCGCCATGGTGACGTCCAGTTGGCTGCCGACGGAGACGAAGCGGGAGATGCCGAGCCCGGCGCGCTGCGCCAGCTGGGCGAGTTCGCTGCCGACCTGGCCGCTCTGGGAGACGATGGCCAGCCTCCCGGGCTGGAAGTCTCCCCAGGCGATGTGCAGTTGGGTCTCGGCGTCGTACAGGCCGAGGCTGCTCGGGCCGATGATCCTTGCCCCGGCGGCGGTGATGCGCGCGGCCAGGGCGGCCGCGTCGGGGACGCCGGCGGTGATGCCGAGGAAACCGCGGACGCCGAGGCCGAGGGCCTCGTCGATCACGGGGCCGACGTGCGGGGCCGGGACGCACACGGCGACGAGGTCCGGCACCTCGGGCAGCGCCGCGAGCGTGGGCGCGGTCGGCATGCCCAGGACGTCGCCGCCGCCGCGCGTGACGAGGTGCACGGATCGCCGGTCGCGGCCCGCGAGGGCGCCGCGGGCGAGCCAGTGGCCCCATTTGGCCGGGTTCGACGAGGCCCCGACGACGGCCACGGACGCCGGGTCACGGAACACGGCGAGTGAGGAACGCGGGGTGCCGCCGGCGGGCGGGTCGGTCATGAGTCTCGACTCCTCGTTCGAAGAAGACCGGAGGACCGGAGGTATCTACTGACTGGCGATACAGTCAGTAAGACGGATCGTGAAGCTTCCTCCCGTGTCATGTCAATGGCCCTCACCAGCAGCAGACCAAAGGGAAAGTCACTGACTGGCGAGTCAGCAACAGATTCAGAATCTATTGACATCCCAAAGGCAGTCCGCCATCGTCGAAGCACAGCCGCCACCCGCAGGGGGTCATGCCCGGCCGACGCGCCGCGGCCCCTTTCCGGGCGGCACCGCTTCTGCGCAGCGAAAAGGACCTCCATGAGCGCTCACGCAGGTACCCGGACCTTCGATGTCGTCGTCATCGGTCTGGGGGGACTGGGATCAGCCGCGGCCTGGCACCTCGCCCGCTCCGGACGCCGCGTCCTCGGACTTGAACAGTTCGCGTTCGGGCACGACCGCGGGGCCTCCCACGACACCTCCCGGATCCTGAGGCACAGCTACCACCGGCCCGACTACGTCCGGCTCACCCACCACGCCTACGCCGACTGGGCCACGCTGGAGGAGGAGTCCGGGGAGACGCTGGTGACCACCACCGGCGGGATCGACCTGTGCCCCGAGGGCTCGGCACTCCCCCTGGACGACTACACCAAGAGCCTGGACAGCGAGCGCATCCCCTACGAAGTGCTCGGTGTCGAGGAGGTCCGCGCCCGCTGGCCGCAGGTCAGGCTCCCGGACGGGACCTCCACCCTCTACCAGGAGCGCACCTCCATCGTGCCGGCGGCGCAGTCGGTCGCCGCGATGCAGCGTCTGGCGTTGCAGTCGGGTGCCGTACTGATGGACCGCACCCCGGTCACGGAGGTGCACCACCGGGCGAACGGCGTCGAGGTGGTGACGCCCGCCGGGCGGTTCTCCGCCGAGAAGGTGGTGCTGTGCGGCGACGCGTGGACCAACAGGCTGCTGGAGCCGCTGGGCGCCGCGATCCCGCTCACGGTCCTCGACCAGCAGATCACCTACTTCGAGCCGGCCGAACCGGCCCGGTACGCCCCCGAGGTGTTCCCGGTGTGGATCTGGCTCGACGACCCGAGCTTCTTCGGCTTCCCCTGCTACGGCGAGGCCACGGTCAAGGCCGGTGAGGACTGCGGCGGGCCCGAGGTCACCCCGGAAACGCGCACCGGCACCACCGACCCGGTCATGCTGGAACGGCTGTCGTCCTTCATGGCGGCGACCTTCCCGGGCAGCGGCGCCCCCGTGCGCTCCAAGCGCTGTCTGTACACGCTCACCCCCGACCGTGACTTCGTGCTCGGCGCCGTGCCCGGGGCGGAGCGGATCCTGGTCGGTCTCGGCGCGGGGCACGCCTACAAGTTCGCCCCGACCCTGGGCCGGATGCTGGCCGAGCTCGCCGGCGATCCGGCGCTCGGCGCCACCGAGCCGTACACACCCTTCCGCCTGGACCGGCCGGCCCTCACCGACCCGGACCACCCGGTCAACTGGATGACCTGACCGGCCGCCGGCCCGGCCGGCCCGCACCACACCCCTGCCTCGACATCGCCCCGCACCGGGCAAAGGGACGGACGACGCATGACTGCCACCATCACCACCTCCGGCGCCACGACCACCCGCAGACCGTATCTGGAGGTCGTGTGGACCGATCCGGTCACCGGCCGGCGGGGCTTCGTGGTCATCGACCGGCTCGTCCGCGGCGTGGCGAGCGGCGGACTGCGCATGCGGGACGGCTGCACGCTGGAGGAGGTGCGCGGGCTCGCCGCCGGCATGACCCGCAAGGAGGCGCTGCACTACGACCCGGCCCGGCGCTACATCCCGCTCGGCGGCGCGAAGGGCGGCATCGACTTCGACCCGCGCGACCCCCAGAGCCCGGCGGTGCTCGGCCGGTTCCTCCAGGGGATCAAGCCGCTGCTGCGCGACTACTGGACCACGGGCGAGGACCTGGGTGTCCGGCAGGACAGCGTCGACGAGGCCGCGGCGAAGCTCGGCCTGGACAGCACCATCGAGGCGATCTACCCGCTGCTGGACGACCCGGTGACGGCCCGGCTGCGGCTCGCGGACGCGTTCGCCGTCACCGTCGACGCGGTGCCCCTGCCCGAACTCGTGGGCGGACTTGGCGTCGCCGAGTCCGCTCTGACGGCCCTGGACCGCATCGGGATGGAGCACGGCGCGGCCCGCGCGGTCGTGCAGGGCTTCGGGTCCATGGGTGGCGCCACCGCCCGTTATCTCGCCCGAGCGGGCGTGAAGGTGGTGGCAGTCGCCGATGCGCACGGTGTCGTCGCCAACCCCGAGGGCCTCGACGTGGAGCGGCTGCTGCTCACCCGGGACGCCTTCGGTGCCGTCGACCGCACGCAGCTGCGCCCGCAGGACACCGAGGCGGACGGCGGCACCTGGCTCGACATCGAGTGCGACGTCCTGGTGCCGGCGGCGGTCTCCTACTGCGTGACACCCGCCGACCAGCACCGGATCACGGCCCGGGTGATCGCCGAGGCGGCGAACATGCCGGTGCTGCCGGAGGCCGAGGCGGCGCTGCACGCCCGCGGAGTGACGGTCCTGCCGGACTTCGTGGTCAACTCCGCCACCAACGCCTGGTGGTGGTGGACCCTGTTCGGCGACATCGGCGCCGACTCCGACGAGGCCCATGCCATGGTCCGGGGAGCCATGCGCCGGCTCACCGAGAACATGCTCGACAGCGCAGACGCCGAGGGTGTCACGCCGCGACAGGCCGCTCAGGCCGTAGTGGAGCACAACCTCACCGCCATCGAGGCCGCGTTCAGCTGATCGCCGTGTTCCCCGGGCGGTTCGGCCGGGACTCGGAGCGCAGGAGGCGGAAGGAGTGCAGGGTGACGCACGGGCGCTCACCCTCGCACCGGGCGACGACGCGCAGATTCTGCCGTCCGGACAGGGGCTTGACGGTGACCTGGACCGGTTCGCCGTCGGCGCCCGTCGACATCAGGTCGACGGAGGCCCACAGCTTGCCCTTGCCCTTTCCCGTGTAGAACTCCAGCCGTCGCGCCTGTTCGGTGAGCCCGGAGACATGCACACCGAGCCGGTCGTACCGCGCAGTGCCGAAGCGCACGTCCTCGTAGCCGAGTTGTGCTCCGTCGGTGAGCAGCAGGGCATTCGGTTCGCCCGACGGGGCCGGCGTCACCGGGCCCTGCGAGTAGGCGAACGTGTCGGCGAGGACCTCCCCCTCGGCCGGGGGTGAGGGGTCGTCCGGCGCGGACGGTCCGGGTCCCGGCGAGCCGGGTCCGAGGTCGGGGTCGGTGCCCGTGTCGGCCACCCACTGCACGGTCAGAGCCGTGCCGGCCAGCACTCCGGACACGACCGCGAGGGCCACGGCCCGGCGCCGCTTCGCCGGCGCCATGAACCTGCGGTACGCCGACGGCTTGCGGTGGCGCGCCCCGCCCGCCCCCGCCGCCGTGGTGCCGGCGGCGGGGGCGGCACCACGGCGGGGACGCTTGTGGAAGTCGAACGAAGGACTGCGGAACTGCCTCTTGTTGGCCTGGTACTCGTGGACCGGCCACCACCCCAGCAGCCTGAGCGGCAGATGCCGCGAGGCGCGGGCGTCCAGGTCGACGAGGTCTTCGTACAGCGCGAAGCAGCGCGGGCAGTTGCCCAGGTGGTCGGCGACGGCGGGGTCCAGGGGCGTCCCGGGGAAGTCGGCGACGGATTGGAGGTACTGCAGGCAGTCGGCGTTCTCCATCCGTTCGCAGTACAGGTCTATGCGGACCTGGCGCAGGGTCAGGTTCGCGCGCTGCAGGCCGCGGGCCAGCTCGCGGCCGGACAGCCCGCTGATCGCCGCGATGTCCGAGTCGTCGTCCCCCTCGGCCAGGGCGTGCCACAGCAGGCACTGTGCCATGGGCGGCAACTGTTCGTAGGCGAGGGCGAGTTGGCCGTCGTCCAGCATCGGCCACATGGAACCGCCGCGGATCCACCTGGTGAACTCCGGCAGGAAGGAGTGGGGGGATCTCAGGGCCCGGGTCACCGCGGCGAGGCGGACGGACTCCAGTAACTGGAGCCGGACGCAGCCCGAGTGGCGGCCCTGCTCCAGCGGGAGGGGGGAGACGATCCGGTCGCGGAGATAGCCGAACGCCGACGAGACCAGGTCCTTCGCCACCTGGACGGACGGAGTGCAGGTCAGCGCATAGGCGAGGGCGGCGTCCCCGTGACGCCGGTGGATCACTTCGAAGAGCGGGCCCTGTCCGCCGCGGACGGCCCGGAGCACTTCGGCGTCCCCCCGGCTCTCCGCCCTGGTACGGGACGCTATGGCGGTCAGCGCCATGACGCAGACGTCCTCCCCTCGCTCACCGAGCCCGCGACGTCCGCGGATTTCGGGCTTGCATGATAAGAGCATGAATGCCGCTCACGGGAGTCCGAAGATCAAGGAAAACGAATGCGATTGCTCTTCACCGTGGCGGGAATGACGACCAGTGTGGTGTTCACTCCGCTCTTCCTGAGCGAGGCGACCATCTCGGTGTTGGCATGCGAATCCGTGACCAGCGTGTGAATGGAGCCGACATCCGCAATTTTCGCCTGATGCACACGCCCGAGTTTTGAACTGTCCGCGACGACGATTTTGTGCTGCGCCTGCTCCAGCATGATCCGGTCGATCTCCGCACCGCGCGCACTGTGCCGGGTAAAACCGACCTCCGGGCTGATACCGTCCACGCCGACGATCGCGAAGTCGAATTGATACGAACGCAGTGTCTTCTCAGCGGCCCGGCCGACGAGGTCGTTGGACAGCGGGCGCGCGGTGCCCCCGGTGACGACGACACTGACCACCTGGCGCGCCATGAGGGACGTCGCCGTGTCGAGGCCGTTGGTCACGACCGTCAGGTCCGGGCGGCCGGCCAGACTGCTGGCGACGAACCCGACTGTGCTGCCGCCGCTCAGCGCCATGGTGAGCGGCCGGTTCGGTATCAGGGAGGAGGCCAGCGCACCGATACGACGCTTGGCCTCGGTGTTCTGTGAGCGGCGCAGGCTGACGGGCAGTTCCGCGCCGCGTCGGGCGGCGGCGATCTTGCCGTAGGAGCGGCGGATGAGCCCCTTCTCCTCCATCACCGCCAGATCCCGGCGCACCGTGGCGCCCGAGACCCCGAGGATCGTCGGCAGGAATCGCACTTGGAGTTCCCCGCGCTGCGAGAGGAGCGCCAGGACGGTCGAGATCCGCGTATCGCGTGTCCGGTCGGTCACCGTTGGCTCCGTCGTGCCGTCGAGACAGATTTCCGGAAGGTTCCGTCGGCACATCGCGCGACCCACTTTCTCGCGTCATGTTTCATCGATAGACCGAGAACCGAATATTGGCTGTCCAATTTCATGGAATGTTCCGTGAGACCTCACCCGGCGGTTTACATGACAGGGCTGACCGCGTGCGCTGTGAAGCCATCGCGGTTGTGGCGATAGGGCGCCACAATCAGCTCCTGTTCCTCCGTTCGCCCAGTACTTTGCGACTCTCGCATTGCGCGGGCGGAACGCGGAAGGCGAGGATTGGAACACTATAACGGGGGATAATCAGACAGTTACTCTTACTCCCCGAAGTGATCAAAGCAAGTGAGCGTTTGGAGGGCCGGGCACGCCGCCGATTCGGCAAGGCCCGACCTGTTCCCAGACTCGCTCACCGCTCCTTCCTGGGGGAACAGGGAAAGTCCCTAGGATCGCTCAGCCGGTCCGAGCAGTGTGAGGTCGTTGCGGACGACCTCGCCGCCCTTCATGACGAAGCGGACGTCGTTGTAGGAGGTGGGGTCCTCGGGGTCGCCGGTCACGGCGATGAGGTCGGCGTACTTGCCCGGGGTGATGGAGCCGATGCGGTCCTCCCAGCCCATGCACTCGGCGCTGGTGAGGGTCGCGGCCCGCAGCGCCTGGAGGGGTGTCATGCCCCATTCGCACATGGTGGCCAGCTGACGGGTCTGCAGGCCGTGCGGGAAGGCGCCGGCGTCGGTGCCGAACCCGATGCGTACCCCGGCCCGAACGGCCTTGGCGAAACTTCGCCGTTGCCGCTCGGTCGCCGCGTCGTTCTTGGCCAACTGCTCGTCGTCGAACGTCTCGGTGTTCTCGACGATCCAGTCGCTCCACCAGATGTCGGCCGACAGGTACGTACCATGTTCCAGCATCAACTCGATGCTCTCGTCGTCGAGTTCTGTGCCGTGCTCGATGGAGCGGACACCGGCCCGGATCGCCCGCTTGATGCCTTCGGTGCCGTGCGCGTGGGCGGCGACGTGTGCCCCGTACCACTGCGCCTCCTCCACCGCGGCCCGGATCTGCTCCTCGGTCAGTTCGGGGGCGCCCGGGACCGTTCCGGGAGTCAGCACTGCCCCGGTGGCGATCAGTTTGACGACGTCGGCGCCACCGGTGAGCAGTTCACGCACCCGCTCGCGGACGTCGGGCACATCGCGCACGGAGCCGAACCGGTACTCCCGGGGCTGTTCGATGCCGGGGGCCAGGCCGGTGATCATGCCTCCGCCGGTGGAGACCGAGACATACGCTCCCGCGACGGCCATGCGCGGCCCGGGCACGACGCCCCGGTCGATGGCGTCGCGCAGTGCCACGTCCACGAAGGCGCGGAAGGCCCCGACGTCCCGGACGGTCGTGAAACCGGCGTTCAGTGTGTCGCGTGCGTGCACCACCCCGTCGAGCGCCTGCTGGGCCCCGGACTGCCGCAGCTCCTGCATGAAGTCACCGCAGGCCGCAGGGCCCACCAGGTGGGTGTGCAGGTCGACCAGTCCGGGAGCGAGCGCCGCCTGACCGAGGTCGATGAGGCGCACCCCCTCCGGGACCGGTTCGCCGGCCGGCCGCACGGCGGTGATCCGCTCGCCCTCGACGACGACGATGTGATCGGGCAGTACCCTGCCGGCCTCGACGTCCACGAGGCGGGCACAACGCAGTGCGACGGCCATCTGTCTCCCTCTCTTCCCTACATGGCGAGCGTGGTCATTCGCCGAGTACGGCCATCGCGGCGTTGTGACCGGGGATACCGCTCACGCCGCCACCGCGCACCGCGCCGGCGCCGCACAGCAGCACATTGGGGTAGGGCGTCTCCACGCCCCAGCGCCCCGTCGTCTCCGTCGCGTGCGGGAAGGCCAGCGAGCGGTGGAAGATGTTGCCTCCCGGCAGCCGCAGCTCGTCCTCCAGGTCGATGGGCGTCTTCGCCTCGATGCAGGGGCGGCCGTCCTCGTCCAGCGCGAGACAGTCGGCGATCGGCTCGGCCAGCACCGAGTCGAGCTCGGCGAGCGCGGCCTTGGTGAGGGCCTCCCGGGCCCCGTCGTTGTCCTCGACGAACAACCGGGCGGGGGCGTGCAGTCCGAACATCGTCAGCGTCTGGTAGCCCTGGGCGGCCAGTTCGGGGCCGAGGATGGACGGGTCGGTCAGCGAGTGGCAGTAGATCTCCGACGGCGGGGCCGACGGCAGCCGTCCGTCGGCGGCCTCCCGGTAGGCCCGGGCCAACTGGTCGTAGCCCTCGGAGATGTGGAAGGTGCCCGAGAAGGCCTCCTTCGGGTCCACGGAGGTGTCCCGCAGCCGCGGCAGCCGCCGCAGCAGCATGTTGACCTTGAGCTGTGCGCCCTCCGCCGGGTCGTCGACCGTGTCGCCGAGCATCCCGGCCAGCGCCTCGGGCGAGGCGTTGACGAGGACCTTGCGGGCCCCCACGGTCGCCTCGCCGGAGCCGTCGTCGTAGGTGATGACGGAGAGGGTCTCGTCGGGCTCGATGTGGGTGACCTCGTGACCGGTGACGATCTCCGCTCCGGCCTCCCGGGCCACCCGGGCCAGCTCGCCGGTGAGGGCGCCCATGCCGCCGACCGGCACATCCCAGTCGCCGGTCTCCCCGCCGATGACGTGGTAGAGGAAGCAGATGTTCTGGGCCAGCTCGGGGTCATGGGCGTCGGTGAACGTGCCGATCAGACCGTCGGTGAGGACCACACCGCGTACGACGTCGTCCTTGAAGCGGTCCTCGACGGCGACACCGAGGGGCTCCTCGAAAAGCATCCGCCACGCGTCGTCGTCGCCGATCCGGGCGCGCAGGTCCTCCTTGCTCGGCAGCGGCTCGGTGAGGGTGGAGAACACCCGCTTGGCGACCCGCTCGGTCATTCCGTAGAACTCGCGCCAAGCCGTGTACTCGGCGTCGGAGCCGGTGAAGTCCCGGAACGCCGCCCGGGTCCGCTCCTCTCCCCCGCCGACCAGCAGGCCGGTGGCACGGCCGCCGCGCTCGGCAGGTGTGTAGGACGAGATGGACCTCTTGCGCACCTGGAAACGCAGTCCGAGCTCCTTCACGATCTTCGGCGGGAGCAGGGACACCAGGTAGGAGTAGCGCGACAGGCGCGCGTCCACTCCGGCGAAGGCACGGGTGGACACGGCGGCGCCGCCCGTGGTGTCGAGCCGTTCGAGCAGGAGCACGGAGCGCCCCGCCCGGGCCAGGTAGGAAGCGGCGACGAGACCGTTGTGGCCACCACCGACGATGACGACGTCGTAGACGTCCTGCGAGAACGAGGCATTCCGAGGCATGCCTCTTGCTAACACGCCTCGGACCACCACCACAAGAGATTGGCGCGGCGAATGATGTTTTACTGATTGACGACTCAGTACCTTGAGAGGCGGCTCAAGCTCACCCACGGGCGAAGATAAGACCAGGTCAGAGGCGCTTTCAGGGCTCGACTGGCGCTGCTTTCAGGTCGCCTGGCGACTCCACTATTCTTTTCGCTTGCTGATTGATCTAACAGTCAGCGGGAGGCACTCAGGACACGATCGAGCTCTGCCGGAACCTCTCCAGGAACTTGCCGTCGCCCCCGACGAGCTGGGGCATGCCCTGGTCGTCGCACCCCAGGTCGATACGGCCGTGCCAGTCGTAGGAGTGGCCGAAGAGGTTGTCCTCGTGCCAGTCGAACTGCACGGAGACGAAGTGCCGGGGCAGCCCGCCGTCCGGCGAGGGCATCTGCCTGGGGGTGACGACCATGGTGCCCTTGCCGCGCAGACCGGCAGAGCTGCGGCCCTTCACACCGCCCACCTGCTCCAACGGGCGGATCTTGAAGTTCTTCATGTGGACGCGGTTCTTCGCCTGGCGCACCTTGCCCGCCTCCACCCGGAGCCGGTCCGCCGCCTTGCGGTGCGCCTTGAACGTCTCGATCTTCCGCAGATGCTGCTCCAGCTCACGTTTGAAGGTCTTGCGCGCGGCCGCGTTGTCCGCGTAGCGGTGCCCCTCCAGCAGCGCCTGCAGCTGGGCGACCCGCTCCTCGGCCCGCACGATCTCGTCCAGGTCGACGGCGTCCGCCGCGCTGCCGGACTCGTTCGCCTTGTTCATGAGCTGCACCTGTGCCTGACGGGTACTCAGGCGCACGGCGGTGTACGACATGCGCAGCGGCAGGACCATGAAGATGCTGTGGCTGTGGTTGACCGCCTCCGGCACGTCGTCGCGGTGGCGGTGCAGAAGCCCGGCGAGGTGCTTCACCTGGCGCACGATGGGCTGGAAGCGGCTGTGCGTGTAGAACAGGCCGGAGACGGCGTGTTCCCCGAGGTCCTCGTCGACAAGCGCGTCCTTGAGCACTTCGGGCACCGAGTCCAGTGGAGTGGCAGAGGTCGCCTCGAACGAGAGACTGCTGTTCAGGTCCTTGACGATCGAGTAGGCCAGGCTGGCCGTCGACGTGGCCACCAGGCCCAGAGGGCCCGTCGCGGCGAGAGCGGGGTTGACGGTCATCGTCGTCCTTCCGGTCGTGGGTGGGGTGCCGGGATGCCGTCAGGCCGCGTCCGCGCCATCGAGGGGCGGCAGTTCGTCGAGGTCGACCTCGAGGGAGAGACCGTGCTCCTGCATCAGCTGGATGTGGTCCTCGGTGAGCATGCCCTCGGCCTCGCTGTCGCTCGTGGCCGCCAGCACGGCCTCGACCAGCTCCCCGAGCACGGCGGAGTCGGCCGGAGCCGGGTCGGGCGCCGGGGCAGGCTCCTCGGTCGCGGGCGTGAACTCCTGGTCGTGACCGGCGTATTGGTCGTGGTCGGCGTGCTGCGCGTACTGGTCGTAGGCGGCGGCTTGCTCGGCGTACTGCGCCGACTGGTCGTGGGCGGCGGCCTGTTCGGTGTACTGCGCCGACTGGTCGTAGGCGGCGGCCTGTTCGGTGTACTGCGCCGACTGGTCGTAGGCGGCGGCCTGTTCGGCGTACTGCGCCGACTGGTCGTACGCGGCGTACTGGTCGTACGGGTCGGCCTGCGCGTACTGCGCGTACTGGTGCGCCTCGGCGGGTGCGGTGTTCTGGGCGTACTGCTCGGCCGGGGGCCACTGTCCGTAGATGCCGAACTCGCCCGCGAGCCAGTAGACGAAGCGGGTCACGACGTCCTGCCGGTACAGCGCCTCGTCCTCGCGGTCGGCGGGCAGCTGCGCCAGGACGTTGTCGAACTCGAAGAAGTAGTACGCGTAAGGTGCCAGGTCGGATTCGTGGACGATCTGGGCGAAGGTCAACCACTCGGTACCCGGGGGGAGCTGTCCCCACCGGTACAGAACGTCGTCGTAGAGCGGTGATGCCTCGGACACGTGCGGCTCCTCAACGGGTGGCATGCGCAGGGGCGGGCGTCGTGGGCCGGCCGTTGCCGTCACTGTGCTGGACCGCCGGCGACAGTCACCAGGCCCGGCGGGCACCCGGGCGGACCCCGTCCGCTGCCCATACGGGTGAGCCCCTACCGGTGAGCCCCCTCACGGGTCCCAGCGGGACGGGGGGCGCAGCGCCACCCGGAAGCCATGCGCGGCGAACGCGGCGGTGACCTCCTCGCCCGCCTCCCCGGGCAGTCCGGTCACCCGGGCCGTGGGCGTCCGGCGCAGCGGGCCCGCGTTGGCTCCCCGCTGCACCGACCCGGCGAAGACCCCCGCACCCTGCACGCCGGTCAGTGCGCACACGGGCGGGTAGGCGGGGTTGGCGCTGCCGACGACGAGCCGGCCGGGGTCCGCGGCCCACAGCACGGCCAGTCGCTGATGGGGCTTCAGTGCGGCGAGCAGGGCCCGGTTCGCATCCCCGGCCGCTTCCCAGTCGACGGCGTCGACCGTCAGCCGCGCCTGCTGAAGGGCGAGTTCGGCCCGCTGGGCCCGGCGGCGGGCCGAGGCGCCCGGCGACCGGTCCCGGCCGTCGGACGGGTACTCCCCCGGCTCCGGCCAGGACCCGGGGGCGCGGCGGGCGGACGCCGCCACGACATGAGGGACTTCGTGCACCGCCTCGTGCACCGAAGGGGACTCGTACGCCTCGTCGGCGGCGGGCTCCACACCGGCCGGCACGACCACGCCGACGGCGATGAGGTCCGCGACCAGCGCGGCCACCGTCTCGTGCAGTGCGGCATGGGCCTCCTGGCGCATGTGCGGTGCCGGCAGGCCGCCCGGACCGGGTCCGGCGTACCGCAGGACGAGGCCGGTCAGCGCCGGGCCGTACCGCTGGAACACCTGCCGGACCGCGTCGCACGCGGGCAGCGCGGTCTCCTCGGCCAGGGCGGCGCGCAGGCCTCCGGCCAGGGCGAACCGGTCCGTGTCCCAGGCCCGTTCGACAGCACCCCCGACGGCCCGCAGTACCGCGTCGTGCACGGCGTCCTGTGTTCTCGGCATGCCCCCTCGGCTCCCCTCCTCGGCTCTCACGCTCGACGGTGCGTCCGCCACGCGCTCTCCCGCCAGGGCGGGCGGGAACGCGATCGCGCGGGGAGGGCGGGACACCGGTGCGGCCTTCCGGCTGCCCGTTCGGGCCCCTCTCCCTGGGCCGGCGCCGGATACGAGCCGTCTGCCCCGTGGCCCACGTCGCGTACGAGCCGGTAACACCGGTTCGGTCCAGGAAACAGCCGATCGCGGTCATGGTCACGCCCCCGTCCGCGAGGGAGGCTGATCGGGCAACCAGGAACAACGGCCCCGGGCAGCACCGTTGCCCGCAGGCTCGACGCACGAGGAGCAGCCCACCATGACGACCGACCGCATTCTCGTCCATGTGAGGACGTCGGACCCGATATCGGAGGCGGGGATCGTCGCGGCCCTGAAGTCACGGGCGGAGATCTGGATCGCGGACGGCGCCCAGGCGAGCGCGGACACGGTCGCGCTCATCGTCGCCGACGAGATGAACGAGGAGGCGCTGCACCTGCTGCGGGCGGTCCGGGGCAAGGGCATGCACGAGGTCATCGCGGTCGTGTCGGAACTGGACGACGCCGGTCTGATGCTCGCCGTGGAGTCCGGGGTGGCCGGGCTGGTGCGGCGGCGCGAGGCGACGGCGGACCGTCTGGTGCAGGTCATCACGTCGGTGCACCGCGGTGCCGGTGTGGTGCCGCCGGACTTACTGGGACGGCTGCTCAAGCAGGTGTCGCAGGTGCAGCAGCATGTGCTGGCCCCGCGCGGGCTGCGCTTCAACGGGCTCACGGACCGCGAGGGCGACGTATTGCGGCTCGTCGCCGCCGGGCTCGACACCCGGGAGATCGCGCAGAAACTGTCGTACTCGGAACGGACCGTCAAGAACGTGCTGCACGACGTCACCCACCGGTTCCAGCTGCGCAACCGCTCGCACGCCGTGGCCTACGCCATCCGCGAGGGCCTCATCTGATGCGCCGTCACCCCGTCGGCCACCCCCTGTTCGTCACCTCGCCCCGCTCCTCGATGCGCGGTCGCTGCCCCGGCACCGACCGGCGGCGCCCCGAGCCGGTGTCGTAGGTGCCTGAAGTGCCCGGGGCGCCAGGGGCGTTCGGGGTGTCGGTGCGGCGGGCGCCGAGGTCTATCCGGCTGGGGGCGCGGTCCACCGCGTGGTCGGCGGGCGGCCGGAGCGGCGCCAGCACCACGAGGTGCAGGGGCGGTGCGGGAGGCGGCGGCGAGGGCGGCGCCGGGACCGGCTCGGCCGGGGCCACGACGAGCGGCAGCGCCCCGGCGCCGAACGCGGAGAAGGAGGCGTGCACGAGGTCGTCCGGAAGACACGGCGCCGCGGCCCCCGCCACGACGACGTCCCCGAGCACCCGCTGCCGCGCCCGCCAGTCCCTGCCGTGCGCGGTCAGCCGGTACGAGTACCTCACCACGCGCAGCGGCTGCATCCGGGCGCTGACCGGGCGGTCCGCGCCCTCCCGCAGGAACATGCCGCCGCCGCGGCCCCGGCTCTCCTCGCGCACGTCGTAGAGACAGATCCGCACGACGACCGGTCCGTCCGCGTCCGCCCATTCCGGCGCCGGGTCCTCGAAGGACAGCTCCGCGTGCGGGACACAACGCCTCAGCCAGGCCCCGAGTGAGAGGGTCACCGCCTCCATCATCACGCCATGGTGGCCGCTCCCTGGGCGCCCGGCCACGCCCGAAGGGATTCCCCATGGGGCAGACGGAGGTGTCCTCCCGTGTGGCTGATCGCTCTCTCTCCCGGCACCGGACGGGTGAAACCGTGAGTCGTCCCACAGGAAAGTGAGGAGCGTGTGCCGAACTATCTGACTCCGGGCGTCTTCGTGGAGGAGACGTCCTCGGGCATCAAGCCGATCCAGGGTGTCGGAACCGCGACCGCCGCGTTCATCGGCTTCACCGAGAAGGGTCCCGTCGACGAGGCCGTCCTGGTCACGAGCTGGACCCAGTACACCAACGTCTTCGGCGAGTTCACGGCCGGCGCCTACCTGCCGCAGAGCGTGTACGGCTACTTCCTCAACGGCGGCGGCAACGCGTACGTCATCAGCCTGGGCACCGGCGCGGACACGCCCGGCCCCGTCGCCGGCCCCGGCACGCCGGCGCCACCGGCCACGCAAGCCCCGCCGCCTCGTGGCGAACTGGCCGGTGCCGGCGGTCGGCCCGCGCTGACCGTCGCCCTGGCCGCGACCGACGGTCCGTCCGGAGGCCCGTCCGGCGGGCAGGTCGTCGTCGAGGTCGAGGACGCCACCGGCGCCGACGGCGACGACGAGGCCTTCAAGCTGGTGGTGCGCCGCGACGGCAAGGTGGTCGAGGAGTACGACAACGTCTCCGCCAAGCGCGGGCCGTCCTTCGTGGGCACCGCCCTGAAGAAGTCCGCCCTGATCACGCTGGAGGACGTCAAGGGCGCCGCGCCCGCCCGCCCCGCCAAGGGGACGAAGGTGTCACTCGCCCCCGTCACGCCGGCTGCCGCGCCCGCCGTGGCACGACGCGGCGGCACCGAGCCGGCGCACGTGCGGGAACTGGACGCGGGCCGCTACATCGGCGACACCGCCTCCCGCTCCGGCCTCGCCGGTCTGGAGGCCGTCGACGACATCACCATGGTCGCGGTCCCCGACCTGATGTCGGCCTACGGCAGCGGCGCCCTCGACGCCGAGGCCGTCAAGGCCGTGCAGCTCGCGCTGATCGGCCACTGCGAGACCATGGGCGACCGCGTGGCGATCCTCGACCCGCTGCCCGGGATGGGCGCCCAGCAGGCACGCGACTGGCGCCAGGAGTACTCCGGATTCGACTCCAAGTACGCCGCCCTGTACTGGCCCTGGGTGAAGGTCATGGACCCGCTGGAGAAGCGGGCCACGACCCTCCCGCCCAGCGGACACGTGGCCGGCGTGTGGGCCCGCAACGACGCCACCCGCGGTGTGCACAAAGCGCCGGCGAACGAGGTGCTGCGCGGTGTGCTGTCCCCGGCCGTCGCCGTGACCAAGGGCGAGCAGAGCATCCTCAACCCGATCGGCGTGAACTGCCTGCGCACGTTCCCGGGTCAGGGGGTGCGCGTCTGGGGCGCCCGCACGCTCTCCAGCGACCCGGAGTGGCGGTACCTGAATGTGCGCCGGCTGTTCAACTACATCGAGAAGTCGATCCTCGACGGCACGAACTGGGTCGTCTTCGAACCCAACGACCGTTACCTGTGGGAAGGCGTCAGCCGCACCGTCACCGCCTTCCTCACGCGCGTGTGGCGCAGCGGGGCGCTGTTCGGCCGCAGTCCGGCCGAGGCGTTCTTCGTCCGCTGCGACGAGGAGAACAACCCTCCCGAGAACCGGGACGCGGGCCTGCTGACCATCGACATCGGCATCGCCCCGGTCAAACCGGCCGAGTTCGTGGTGTTCCGGCTCTCGCAGTACACACCCGGCGCTGAGAGCAACGAGTAGAAGGGCAGCAGACCATGACCATGCCTACCGGCGTATCGGGCATACCCCAGGCCATCTCGGCGGCCCGCTTCGTGGTGAGCTTCGACGGGACCGCTCCGTCCTACTTCTCCGAACTGACCGGCATCACCAGCGAGGTGGAGCCCACGGAGTACATCGCCGCCGACGCCCGGACCGGGGCGATCGTGCACACCAAGCAGTTCGGCAAGACCAAGCCGCCCACGGTCACCCTCAAGCGCGGTGTCGACGGGACCGGCCATCTGATGGCGTGGCACGGCATGGTCCGGGCCGGCAATCCCGGGGCCCGGATGACGGGAACGCTGGAGCTCCAGAACGCGAGCGGTCAGCCGCAGGCCACCTACCGGCTGATCAACGCGTGGCCCAGCAAGATCGAGATCGGCAACCTCAAGGCCGGCGCGTCCGAGATCGTCCTGGAGACCGTCACGTTCACCTGCGAAGAGGTCATTCCGACATGAGCCCCGGTGCCGAGGTGACGGGGCAGACCATGCGGACGGAGTACCCGTTCGTCCTGCCCCGCGGATATGTCGACCCGCAGGGCCGGGTGCACCGGGAGGGCCTGATGCGGCTCGCCACGGCCCGCGACGAGATCGCGCCCCAGACGGACCCCAAGGTGCAGCAGAATCCCGCCTATCTGACGGTGCTGCTGCTGAGCCGGACCCTCACGCGGCTCGGCTCCGTCACGGACGTGTCCGCCGACACCGTCGAGAACCTCTTCGCGTCCGATCTGGCGTTCCTCCAGGACCTCTACCGGCGGATCAACCAGGACGGGCGCACCGAGGCCGAGGTGCACTGCCCGTCCTGCGAGCACCGCTTCCTCGTCGACGTGGCGGGTGAGGCTCCGGGGGAATCCTGACGTACACGGCCGACCGGCTCTGGGAGGAGGTCGTCTACGTCGCCTACTACCTTCACTGGTCCGCCGATTCGGTCCTCGACCTGGAGCACCCGGCACGACAGCGGGTGATCGAGGAGATCGGTCGGATCAACCAGCGGATCTCCGCACCCGACGACGACCCGGACGACTGAGACGCGTCCGGTGTCCGGCCCTTGGAAAGGAGGCGGCCCGTGCCGTGGTCGTGGAGGCAGGTGTTCGCCCGGTGGCGCACCTGGCGTTCGTCCCGCCTGCCGGCGGGCCCCGTCGGCATTCCCGCGTGGATGCAGGGGCCCGGCCTTCGTCCGACGCTCGCGTCCGTGCCGTGGACGGTGTCGGCCCTGGGCCGCGGGTCGGTCGCCCGCGCCGGCACGCGACCGCTGATCCATGCGACGCCGGCCGGCCGCTCCGGGCGGGACGCGGTCCGGGTCCCCTTCCTGGACGGCGGGCGCGGAGAGCCGTCGGACGCCGCCGCCGTCCCGACGGGCCGGGTGGACGCGCTGGTGGTGCCGAGGGTGATGCCGCTGGGGCGGGAAGACCGCCGGTGGTGGTCGCCCGGGGCGCGGGTCATGACGGTCCGCGGGGGTGTCGGGCGCCCGGGGAAGGGGGAGAGCAGCGGCACGGGTGCTGGTTCCGGCATGGTCTCGGGCTCGGACTCGGGCTTGTCGAGCGGCCGGGGTCTGCTGCTGGGCCCCGGCCGGACAAGGAACACGGGTGCGGGCAGGGGCACCGGCGTGGGTATCGGCCCGGGTACGGGTACGGCGACCGGCGCGGGTGTGGGCGGGGCGGGCGGCGCCGACTCGGCCACGGCCGCCAACACGAGTACGGGCTCCGGCAACAGGACGCGCTCAACCTGGACAAGCGGCACCGACACAGCCACGGCCGCCAACACGAGTACGGGCTCCGGCAACAGGACGCGCTCAACATGGGCGGGCGGCACCAACTCAGCCACGGCCGCCAACACGAGTACGGGCTCCGGCAACAGGACGCGCTCGACATGGACAAGCGGCACCGACACAGCCACGGCCGCCAACACGAGTACGGGCTCCGGCAACAGGACGCGCTCAACGTGGGCAAGCGGCACCGACACAGCCACGGCCGCCAACACGAGTACGGGCGCGGCGAGCAGTGCGCGCTCGGGCGAGGTGGCGGGTGGCCTGGAAGGGGGCGGTTCGGGGCTGCCGGTCATGGTTGTCCGGCGGGTGGCCGTGGTGCCGGACGCCGTGCTTCAGGAGCAGCCGGCCCTGACGCGTGCCACGGACGACCGTGTCGGCCCGCCCCGGCCCGTGACGCCGCCGCCGGTGCGATCCCGCTCGGAGTTCGACCGCAAGCTGGACGCTTTCCGCCCTGCCTGGCTGCTCGAACGGCTCGCCGCGGAGAACGACCTCCCGTCCTTCGTCCAGGCACGCCTGGCGGCGGACGCGGCGTCGTCGTCCGAGGCGAGCGGAGGGACCGCCCCCACGCCGCAGGCCCCCCGGCCGAGCCCGCAGTCCCCGGCTCCTCGGGCGACGGCACCGGCGACCCCGGCGGCACCGGCGGCACCGGCGGCCGGAGGCACGGAGCAGGGCCCAGCCCCCCGGCACCGAGCCGGTGCGGCTGCGGGCCTGCCCGGGCCACGACGGCCGCGACGGCACCCTCA
The DNA here is from genome assembly GCF_055639295.1 of Streptomyces sp. NPDC107528. Taxonomy (NCBI): domain Bacteria; kingdom Bacillati; phylum Actinomycetota; class Actinomycetes; order Kitasatosporales; family Streptomycetaceae; genus Streptomyces; species Streptomyces sp. NPDC107528. The sequence continues at coordinate 152,372 of NZ_JBVKAV010000010.1, read as the reverse complement.
GGACTACGGACGCGCCCGGGCGCCGGGGGTCCCGGAGGCTCCCACGGCACCGACCCTGCCCACCGCACCCGGGACGACGGCACCGATGCCCCCGACCCCGCCGGACTCCGGCCTTCCGGCAGCCGTTGGTACGGCAACACCGGCTCCGGGTGACGCAGCAGCGCACACGGCAGGCGCACACGAGAACACCACGGGCTCGCAGGCCTCTCGCGTACAAGCCGCGTCCCCGACCACAGCCGTAGAGGCAACCGACGCGGATTCCTCCCCCACCCTGCCGGGGCCGAACGCCTCTACCGCGCCCGCGGCGGCCGCTAGGAAGCCGACGCAGCCGACGGCGCCGGGCACCCCCGAGGACCCCGACGGCCTCCGCCACGGCGGCGGCACGGAGCCGAACAGCTCCCAGGTGTCCGCGAACCCACCCGGGTGGGAGGCAGCCTGGAGTCTGCGGCTGGCCTCCGGGGACCGTGGCAGGGGGTCGCGCCGCGCTTTCCCGCAGGACTCCGCGCCGAGCACATCGACGACGACCGGCGTCGGCCCCTCCCCGGAAGAGGATCGTGCCGGCATCGCGCCACCCCTGGAAGCCGACTCCTACTCCCCCACCGCGCACGAGTGGCCCGTGGACCCGGTCCGGTCGGACGGCGACGCCCCTCTCCCTGAGCCCCCGGGCGCTGTGGCGGAGCCGGAGCAGCCCGACCGGGGCGCGGTGGGGACGGGTCCGGCGACGACACCGCCGACGGAGCCCGAAGAGGCGGCGGCCCGCCCGCAGTTGCCGCAGGAGACCCCGCCGACGACACCTCCACGGTCCGCTCACCCGTCCGGCCCCGGCACACCCCGTCACGCACCGGCGCCGACCCCGCTCACGACACCACCGCCCCCCACCGAGGACCCCGGCCTCGACCTTTCGCAAGCGCCGGCCGGCCCCCACACCCCCACGACACTCCCTCGGACACCCGAGGGCCACTCCGGCCCCGGCGCGCGGCATGTCGCCGGGCCCATCGGGGACTTGATCCCGGCGGTGCGCGGGCTCGGTCCGACGGCAACCGGCGTAGGTGATACGCCGCCGTCGCCGGCCCCGGCACCTGCACGGCGACCGGAGGGCGCACCCCTGGCCGGCCTGTCGTACGCCCCGCCGCACCGGCCCGTGCCGACGTCCCCGCCGTCCGTCCTCGCGGCCCGTCGGCCGGAGCAGGACGAGTGGGAGCCGGCGCGGGAGGCCGTCACGAGCCCCGAGCATGTGGCCGGGGCGCGGCACGAGGCGTCGGTGTCGTACCCGGCGTCGATCGCGGTCGGAGGCACGCTGCCTCCGGAGGAGCTTGCCCTCAGCCGGTTTTCCGGCAGTGCCCGCACGCGCGCGGCACACCTGTGGTTCGGTGCCGCGCGCACCCGTGCCGCACAGACGCCCCACGCCTCCCCACCGGCGCCGGTCGCCTCGTGGAGCGCGCAGGGCGGCAGTGGCGAGATCCCGCTCGGTTCCATCCCCTCCGGTGTGCTCCCGACGGGTCCGTTCACCGGCGCGCCACCGGCCGCGTTCCCACCGGGACCCACGGGCCAGTGGGTCACCCCACCCCCGCCGCGAACCGGTTCCGGCCCAGGCGGCGGGGCCGGCGGGGGGCCCGGACCAGGCGGCCGGGACGCCCCGCTCGATCAGACCCCCGAGTGGGCCGCCCTGATGGACCTGCTGGCCTCGCACCGGCGGCAGCGCCCCTTCGGGCACATGGACGACCCGGCGTTCCTGGACGCCCTGGCCGGACGGCTGCACGACCGTGTCCTCGCGCGGATCCGCCGGGAACTGGTCGTGGACCGCGAGCGCAACGGCCTGCTGGTTCCGCGCACATGACACGACCGAACACATGACACGACCGAACCGACGGATACGAAAGAAGGGAGCAGGCGATGCCTGAGCGTCCTGCCGCGGGCGGCCTCGCCGTGGACGACGACGCGTTCTTCGGGTCGGTCAACATGGCCCACCGCTTCGCCGTCGCCATCGACCATTCCCGCTACCAACTGGGCACCTGGGCCACGGCCTCGGGCCTCCATGTCACCTGGCAGGTGGCCGAGTACCGCTCGGGTGACCGCTGGAACCAGCCGTTCGTCTTCCCGGGGGTGCCGCAGTACGAGCACATCAGGCTCACCCGGGCCGCCTGCCGGGATTCGCAGACCGTGCAGGCGTGGCTGACCGAGACGTCGCGCCGGAGCGTACCGCTGACCGGGGCCATCGCCCTGATGAACTGGGAGGACAGACCCACCGTCACCTGGCAGCTCAAGGAGTTCTTCCCGGCCGCCTGGAGCATCGACGGGTTCGACTCGGCGGGGGGAGGCGTCGCGATGGAGACCCTCGAACTCGCGCACAGCGGCTTCCTGGACGACGACTTCGCACCGGCCAACCCCGGCCCCACACCCCCGACCCCCTCCCGCACGTACTGACCCCGTCGAGGTTCCCCATGACCACTGCACCACCGCGCCCCGGCACCAGTGCCCCGATGCCAGGCCCCGTCCAGAGCCCCGGCCCGGGGGTGTTCCCCAGCCACCCGGGCCCGTCCGCCGGCGACCGTCTGCGCCCGGGTCTCGCGATGCGCTTCCATGTGACGCTGGACGAGCGGGACATCGACCTCGGCCTGTGGTCGTCGTGCCGCGGGCTTCAGGTCTCGTTCGGCTCGAAGGAGATCGTCGAGGGCGGCCAGTACTGCGACCGCACGCTGCTGCCCGAACGCGTCACGTACAGCACGGTCACGCTCGAACGGATGATGACGCAGGCCGACTCGCCCCGGCTCCAGGCGTGGCTGGCCGGCGTGGCGGCGCGGTGGACCGGCTACGAGTACGACGGCGGCCGGGCCGGGGCGTACCAGGGGCAGGACGTGACGATCCGGCTGTTCGACCACCAGGGGGCGCTCGTCACCGGCTGGGTGCTGCAGCGGGCCGTGCCCACGGAGTGGACGGGGCCCGATCTGGACGCCCGCAGCGACTCCGTCGCGATCGAGCGGCTGTCGTTCGAGCACAGCGGGTTCCTCGCGCACTCCGGCGACCTTCCGGGGGTGGCGAGGTGACCGTGCCGGCCGGCAGTTCCCTGCAACGCAACGTCACCAAGGGCGTGTTGCGGGACGGGAAGGGCAAGGACTTCACGTTCGAGTACAACCCGACCGAGATCAGCCTGTCCCACAACGCCGAGGGGCTGACCGACCCGGTCGGGCAGGACAGCAAGCACGACCACAGCCTCGTGGCGGCGATGGTCACCCGGGGGTCGACCCGGCTCATCATGTCGACGCTCGTCCTCACCGGCACGGACATCAGGAGCAGGGTCGACCTGCTGCTGGAGTGGGTGGTGGAGAGGACGCAGCAGCGGCCGGAGGGCACGGCGGTGCCCGGCGAGCGCGAGCGTCTCACCTTCCAGTGGGGCACCACGGGCAGCGGTCTCGACTACACGGTGGAACTGATGCGCTTCGACTGCACGTACACCCGCTTCGCGCGCGACGGGCTGCCCATCCGCGCGGAGCTCCGCAACCTCACCCTGCACGTCCTGGGCAGGGCCGACTCGGCACCGGCGGCCGCCGGGACGGTGGGGACGGCACCGGCGGCCGTCACCCCCGGCGTCCCCGCCGGGTTCTCCCCCGCAAGCACCCCGGGCCCCGGCCTGGACCCCACGCGGAACATGGCCGGCAGGCTGGCGGGCCGATGAGCGCGCCCACCGCGCCCCCCGCGCCCTCGCCGTCGATCCGGGTGGGCGGCAACACCGCCCGAGCCCTCGCCGAGGACCTGCAGAGCCGGGTGCTGCGCGCCGTGGTGGACAGCCGGCGCAACGCCCCGACCATGATCGAGGTCGCGTTCCGCGACGACAAGGCCGATGTGCTGGACCGGGCGGGCATCGTCTTCGGCGGCCGGATCGAGGTGTGGTGCCTGCCCATCGGCGCGGCCGAGCCGGTGCTGGTCGGGACGGGCGAGGTCACCGCCGTCGAGGCGGACTGCGTGGACCTGTCCGTCGTCACCACCGTCCGCGCCTACGACCGCAGCCACCGGCTGCAACGCGGCTCACGCGTGCGGACGTTCGTGAACATGACCGACGCCGACATCGCCGGCAGCATCGCGCGGGAGGCCGGACTGCCCGTGGGGCGGATCGAGCCGACCCGTACCTCCCACACGCACCTGGGGCAGATGAACCAGACCGACTGGGAGTTCCTCGCCTGGCGCTGCCGGGAGATCGGCTACGAGTTCGGGGTCGACGAGGAAGGGTTCTTCTTCCGGCCGGGCCCGGGCCGCGCCGGCGGCACGCCGGTCGCCGCCCTCGAACTCCAGCACAGGCGGGTGTGGGATCCGCTGCGGGCACGGGCGGTGTCCACCCAGGCGGACACCGCCGGCCCGGCCGTGGAACTGACCGGCGTGGACGCGGCGCAGACGCTCGCCGCGGTGCGGGGCCGGAGCACACCCGCAGCACCGGCCCCCGCCGCGTCGGCGCTCGGCCCGGCCCCCAGTGCCGGCGGGCACATCGTGACCGGCACGTCCCCGGCGTCGGGCGGCGCGATCACCGCCGCGTCCACCGAGGCCCTGCAAGGCCCGGCGCAGCGGCTGGCGGGCAGCCTGGCCGAGGCGCAGGCGACGGTCTGGGGCGATCCCCGGCTGCGGGCGGGCACGACGGTGAGGGTGACGGGCCCGCCCCGTCCCTTCGCCGGGACGTGGGCGGTCAACGCGGCCCGGCATGTCTTCGACCAGCTGGAAGGCGGCTACCGCACCCACCTGGAGCTGGGCACCCCGGCGGACCGCACCCTGCTCGCGCTGACCGCGCCGTCCGGTGCCGCCCATGAGGCGCCCCGGGTGCCCGGCCTGGTCTGCGGTGTGGTGACGGACGTCAACGACCCCGTGGGCAAGGGCCGGGTGCGGGTGGTCCTGCCGTGGCTGGCTCCCGACCACGAGACGGACTGGGCGCCGGTCGTCCAGGCCGGGGGCGGCCGGCGGGCCGGGGCGCTGCTGCTGCCCGAGGTGGGGGACCAGGTCCTGCTGGGCTTCGAACTCGGCGACCCGCGGCGGCCGTACGTGGTCGGCGGGGTGCTCGGCGAGGCCAGTGCGTACGCGCCCGGCGGGCCGGCGGTGGAGGCGACGGGCCGGACCGCCGACGTCGTACGCCGCGGCATCGTCTCGCCGACCGGGAACATGCTCGCCTTCCACGACAAGGTGCCGGCCGGCCGGGGCGGGCCGGCGGACGTCTCCACAGTCGTACTGGGGACCGGCGACGGCGGGCTGGGGCTGGCCGTCGACCAGGCCGCGGGAACGGTGATGCTGACCTGCCGGCCCGCTCCCCCGGGCAGCGGTGCCGCCGCCGGCCGGATCCACATCGACTGCGGCGACGGCGGCGCCGTCGACATCTCGGCCGGCGCGGGCGGTCAGGTCACCATCGACGGCGGCGCCTCGCTCAGCATGCGCGCCCGGACATCCATCAGCATCGAGAGCACCGGCACCGTCGCCATCAAGGGCTCGAAGATCGAACTCAACTGACGTCCGGGAGGGCGGCTGCGGTGAACAACGACCACATCGGCACGGGCTGGGCGTTCCCGCTGGGCGCGGGCGTCGGCGGCGCCATCCGCACGGTGAGCGCAACGGCGCTGCTGGAGCAGTCCATGAAGCTCATCCTGACGACCTACCCGGGCGAACGCCCGATGCTCCCCGCGTTCGGATCCCGGCTGCGCGACTACGTGTTCGCCGGCACCGATCCGGACACCCTCGACGACCTGGCCCGCGAGGTCGCCTCGGCGCTCGCCGCCTGCGAACCGCGCGTCACCGTCCAGGCCGTACGCGCACGACCCGACGCGGACCGCGCCACCCTGGTGAACATCGAGATCACGTACACGCCCCGGGACTCCGACGACCCGCGCAACATGGTCTTCCCGTTCTACGCGCTGCCGGACGACGACCTGCCCGCCGGTCCGGACGCGGAAGGGCGGTAGACGGTGCTGCCCACCCCCGACCTGGACGACCGACGCTTCACCGACCTCATGGACGAGGCCAGGCGGCTGATCGCGCGGCGCTGCCCGGAGTGGACCGACCACAACCCGTCCGAGCCCGGCAGCACGCTGGTGGAGACGTTCGCGATGATGGCGGACCAGATCATCCACCGGCTCAACCAGGTGCCCGACCGGCTGTATGTGAAGTTCCTCGATCTGATCGGGTTGCGGCTGCTGCCGCCCGCCGCGGCCCGCGCGCCGGTCACGTTCTGGTCGACGTCCCCGGTCACCGAGGCACCGCTGGTGGTGCGGGGCGGCACCCGCGTCGCGACCGTGCGCACCGAGACCGAGGAGGCCGTCGCCTTCTCGACCGACCACGACGCGACGATGGTGCCCGGCCGGCTGACGCAGGTGCTCACCCTGGCGGACGCTGACGACGGCCCGCAGGACCGGGAGTTCGGCGCGCAGGGCGTGCGTGTCCCCTTCGCCGCGTTCGGCACGCCGCCGCGCACCGGGGACTCCCTGCTGCTCGGTCTGGAGCAGGCCGTGCCGGGCTGCGCGGTGCGCGTCGGGTTCGAGGGCCGCATTGACGGCGTGGGTGTCGACCCCGAGGCGCCACCGCTGGCGTGGGAGGCGTGGGACGGTTCGGTGTGGTCGCCGTGCGAGGTGTCGGCGGACGGGACGGGCGGCCTGAACCGGGCCGGCGACATCGTCGTCCACGTGCCCGAGGGAAACGACACCGCCGTACTCGGCGGCCGGACGGCGGCCTGGCTGCGGGCGCGGGTCGTGGAACCGCCGGCCGGCCTGCCCGGCTACACCTCCTCTCCCGTGGTCCACGCCCTGAGCACGGTGACGATCGGCGTGACGGTCCCGGCCACCAACGTCGAGGTCGTCGACCGGGAGTACCTCGACGACGCGGAAGGGGTCCCGGGGCAGCGTTTCCCCGTGCCGCGGGGCCCGGTCCTCGCCCCGTACGGTGATCCCGTCCTGGAGATCGCCCCGCGCGGGGACGACCCCGTGTGGGAGACCTGGACCCGCGTCGACGACTTCTCCGGCAGCGGGCCCGAGGACCGGCACTTCGTGCTGGACGCGATGGCCCGCGAGGTGCTGCTCGGGCCGGCCGTGCGGGAGGCTGACGGAAGCCTGCGCCGGTACGGGTCGGTCCCGGTCGACGGTGCCACGGTCCGGCTGCGCCGGTTCGCGGTGGGCGGCGGGGCCCGCGGCAACGTCCCGGCGGGTGCGGTGCGTTCGCTGCTGTCGTCGTTGCCGTTCGTCGCCGGGGTGGAGAACCGCGCCCCCGCGCGGGGCGGCGCCGACGGGGAGACCCTGGCCGAGGCGGTGTCCCGCGCGCCGCTGGTGCTGCGCAGCAGCAGCCGGGCGGTGACGGCGGACGACTTCGAGTCGCTGGCGCAGCAGGCCGCGCCGGAGCTGGCGCGGGTGCGGCTGCTGCCCGACGAGCAACCGGGGGCGGTCCGGCTGCTGGTGGTGCCGGCCGCGCCGGCCGGTGAACGCGTGCGGCTGGAGCATCTGGTGCCGGCGCAGCGGACCCTCGACCGGGTGGCCGACCGGCTGGAGCGGGCGCGGCTGGTGGGGACCCGGGTCATGATCGAGCCGCCGTTGTACCGGGGCGTGACCGTGGTGGCGCGGATGACGGCCCATCACCGGGCCACCGGGGACCGGGTGCGCAAGGACGCCGAGGAGGCGCTGTACCGGTTCCTGGATCCGCTGCCGGGCGGCGGGCCGCGGGGCACCGGCTGGCCGTTCGGGCGGCCGGTGCAGGTGGGTGAGATCTTCGCGCTGCTCCAGCGGGTGTCCGGTGTCGATCTGGTCGACGACGTACGGCTGTTCGCCGCGAACCCGGTGACGGGCGAGCGGGGGCAGGAGAGCCGGCGGATCGATCTGCCGCCGAACAGTCTGGTGGTGTCCTACGACCACCACATCCGGGTGGAGGAGCGGCGGTGAGGGCGGCGGTCGAGGGGCTGGGCAGTCCGTACTCCCTGGCCGATCTGCTGCCCGGAGTGTTCCGCGAGGACCCCTTCACGGTGCGGCTGACCGCGGGCTGGGACGAGGTGATCGCACCGGTGATCAGCACGCTCGACTGTCTCGACGCGTATCTGGATCCGCGGCTCACTCCGCCGGACGTCCTCGCGTGGCTGGCGGAGCGGCTCGGCACGCGACTGGACGAGAAGTGGCCCGTGCCGCGTCAACGGGCGGCGACGCGGGGGGCGCTGACCGCGCACCGTACCCGCGGCACGGTCGAGGGTGTGCGTGAGCAGCTGGCGTTGGCGAGCGGGGGTGTGGTGGAACTGCTCGACTCCGGTGGGGTGTTCACCTCGCAGACGCCCGGCAGGCCGTTCCCGGAGGACCTGCCGCAGACCGCGGTGCTCCGGGTGACGGTGGCGGGGGGCGAGGAGCCCGGCGCCGTCGACCTGGAGTCGCTGACGCGGCAGTGCATGCCGGCCCATGTCCCGTATCGCACGGAGGTGGTACGCCGATGATCGTCTGTCGCCGCTGCGGGGGCCGCAACCATGACGCCGACGACTTCTGCGGGTCCTGCGGCGCGTTCCTGGAGTGGTCGGGCACGCGCACGGCCCCGGAGATCTCCCAGGAGGTCAGGGAAGAGGCCGAACAAGCCGCCGCCGCTCCCCCTGTCCCCCTCCTCCGCAGAGTGCTCCAGGGCACGGCCCGCCTGGTCAACCCACCCGCGACAGGCACCCCGGTGACAGTCCCCCCACTCGGCGGCTTCCCCCGCCCACCGGGCTTGGGCGGACCCCCGGGCCCCGGCGGACCCCCGGGCTTGGGCGGACCCCCGGGCCTCGGCGGACCCCCGGGCCTGGGCGGCCCCCCACGCCCACCGGGCCTCGGCGGCCCCCCTGCCGCGGGCGGGCCTCCCCGTCCCCCGGGTCTCACCACTCCGCCCGGAGCGGGCGTGCCCCCACACCCACCCGGCCTCAACAACCCACCCGGCGCGGGCGCTTCGCCACGCCCACCGGGACTCGCCGGCGCACCGGGCCCAGGAGGCGCACCGCGCCTCGGCGGGCCTCCCCGCCCACCAGGCCTCACCAACCCGCCCGGCACAGCCACGCCCCCACGCCCACCCGGCCTCGGAACACCGCCCGGAGCAGGTGTGCCCCCACACTCCCCCGGCCTCAACAACCCACCCGGCACAGGCACCCCGCCACGCCCACCGGGACTCAACAACCCGCCCGGCACGGGCGCTCCGCCACGCCCACCGGGACTCGCCGGCGCACCGGGGCAGGGCGGCCCCCCACGCCCGCCCGGCCTCGGAACACTGCCCGGAGCAGGTGTGCCCCCACACTCCCCCGACCTCAACACCCCACCCGACACAACCGCGCCCCCACGCCCACCCGGCCTCGGAACACCGCCCGGAGCAGGCGTACCCCCACACTCCCCCGGCCTCAACAACCCACCCGGCACAGGAGTCCCGCCACGCCCACCGGGACCCGCCGGCGCACCAGGCCAGGGCGGACCCCCCCGCTCACCGGGCCTCGGCGGCCCCCCACACGCACCCGGCCTCGCCACCCCACCCGGCACAACCGCGCCCCCACGCCCACCGGGCCTCGGAACACCGCCCGGAGCAGGCGTACCCCCACACCCACCCGGCCTCAACAACCCACGCGACACGGGCCCTTCGGCATACCCACCCGGCCCCAGCGACCCACCCGGCACAGACACCCCGCCACGCCCACCGGGACTCGGCAACCCACCCGGCACGGATGTCCCCCCAAGCCCGTCGGGCCGGAGCACGCACGTGCCTGTCTCCGGGCTCGGGTCACCGGGGGGCAGGGGTGGACCGACCCGTCCGGGCGGCGCTGCCGCACGCCCGGCTGGGCCCGCCGCGCCGTCGGCGGCTGCCGGTCCCGGCCCCGTCGCTCCCCCGCGGCAGGAGGACACCGTCCCTCTGCCGACCGTGCCGGCGGCAGCCGCTTCGGCTCGTGACAGGGACGCCGCCCTCATCGTGCCGCTGCCACCTGTCGCGTCGGCCGACGACGAGGATCTGCTCGACAGCGAACCGGACGTGGTCCTCCCGCAGGCCCCGCAGCCCCGCCCGGCCCGGCGTCACCGGCCAACCCTCCGCAGCAACACGATCCGCCCGGGCGATCTGATCTGCGGCGACTGCGGACAGGGCAACACCCCAACCCGCCGGTTCTGCGCACGCTGCGGGCACGAGTTGCGGGAGGCCCGGGTCGCCCGCACCCCCTGGTGGCACCGGCTGCGCCGGCGGCGCGGCCCGCGGGTCGTACCGCTGGACAGCGTCACCGGCGAGCCGAGCGAACCGGCCCCCGCCCCCGGCGGTGGGCTCGCCGCGCTGTGGGCCAAGGCGAAAGTCGTCGCGGGCGTCGTCATCTGCGTGTCCTGCATGCTGTACGCCACCTACGCGCCCTTCCGCAACACGGTCAACGACCAGGCGGCGTCACTGCGGGCCACCGCGACGGGCTTCCTGGAGTCCCAGTACGACCCCGTGCGGCCGTCCGGCGTCCGCACCGAGAACTCCGTCAAGGGCAGCGATCCCGAACACCTCGTGGACCTCAACACCGCGACGTACTGGGCCGCTCCGTTCGCCTCCCGCTCCCCCGAGCGCGCCGGGAAGGCCGTCCTGGTGGTGGAGTTCGACCGCATCGTGGCGCTCGACCAGCTCATCGTCACGGCCGGTGCGGGCGACGCGTTCACCGAGCACGGCCGGCCGCGTCAGATGCTGCTCACCTTCACCAACGAGAAGCAGATGCGCCTCCAGCTCAAGGACACGGCCAAGCCGCAGAAGTTCCCGCTCAAGAACGCCACGGGCATCAAGACCGTACGGATCGAGATCACCGACGTGTATCCCTCCGACAAGGGCAAGGACGTCACCGTCGCCGAGCTGGAGTTCTTCTCGCTGCTGTCGTGAGCACCAGCGATCCGCAGTCAACGCCCGTTCCGTCTGGAGGAGTTCGATGCAGTCCCGGGTCGCGTGGGAACTCCTGGCGAAACCATGGCGCGAGGAGCTGTCCCAGATTCCTGACTTCGGGGAGTACTGGCGGCAGTTCCGGCTCGCCCGCGGATTCTCCCTGTCCGCCTCCCCCGATCCGCTCGTGGACGGCTTCCTCGACTGCCTGTCCTGGTACTTCGGCGAGTGCGTCTCCTTCGACGGCACGCTGCTCAAGCCCGGGAAGACCGGCACGGAGGACTATCGCAGCGCGGTCGAGGACCTCTTCCACGACTGGTTCCCGCTGTTCTGCGAGGAGTTCGCCCGCGCCATCGCCCGCGCCGACCGACAACGCAGGGCCGGATGGGCTGCGAGCGCCCTCCGCCCGGGGGACGACGTCTGACCGGGCAGAGTTTGCGGGGTGCCCGCCCGGGGCTGCCGGCAAGGCCGTCGGCCCCGCGGTGGGCCACCACACTGCTCACTTTTCCTGAGCGGTTCCAAGTCGCTCTTGGGAGGTGCCGGCCGGCGGGATGCCCGGCAGTTCCACCGCCACCTCCAGGCCGCCCGGCCGGAGCGGAGTGGCACGCAGCGTGCCGTCGTGGGCGCGGACGATGGACCGGACGATGGCGAGACCCAGGCCGTGCCCGGCCGGACGGCCGTTGCCGGCCTCCGTGCGGGCGTCGAGCCGGTGGAAGGGCTCGAAGGCCCGCTCGACCGCCTCCTGGTCCAGTTCCTGTCCGGAGTTGCGCACGGTCAGCCGCACCCGGCCGTCCTCCGGCCGGTGCACGCGGACCGTCACGGAGCCGTCCCGGTGGTTGTGCTTGACGGCGTTGTCGATGAGGTTGCCGACGAGCTGGCGCAGCAGGGTCCGGTCGCCCGTGGTGGGCGCCGCGCCGGTGGGAGGGGTCAGCCGTACCCCCGCCGTGTGCGCCTGGGGCAGGACCTGGACGCAGTGTTCACGCGCGGTCTCCGCCAGGTCGACCGGCTCGTGGGTGATCGCTCCGTGATCGGCCCGGGCCAGGGTCAGCAGCGCCTCGGTGATCTCGGTGGACCGCTTGTTGAGGGTGAGCAGCTGCGGCCCGGCGGCACGTATCTCCTCGGGATCGGGGGAGACGAGCGCCACCTGGAGGATGGTCCGCATGCTGGCCAGCGGGGTGCGCAGTTCGTGCGAGGCGTTCGCGGCGAACCGGCGCTGGGCTTCGAAGGCCTGCTCCAAGCGGCGCAGCATGGCGTTGAAGGTGTCGGCGAGCTCCCTGACCTCGTCCTGGGGCCCGGCCAGGGCGATGCGCTCGTGGAGCGTGGAGTCGGCGACGACGCGGGCGGTGGCCGTGATCTGCTTGAGCGGCGCGAGCATCCGGCCGGCGACGAACCAGCCGACGATCACGGAGATGAGCAGCAGGATCACGAAGACGACGATCCCGAAGACAAACAGCGCCTGCAGGAAGTCGGCCTTGGTGGACACCTCCATGGACCACAGCCCGCCGACCGGCGCGGCGGATTCGGCGCCCGGCGGGGAGGGGGTCAGCCCGGCCGTGGGCGAGCCGCTGGTGTCCCCGGGCAGGCTGGGGGTGGCGGCCGAGCCGTCACCACCCGGCTGTGACGGCGACAGACCGGGCGGTGTCGGCGTCGGGGCGAGGTCGCCCTGCGGTGACGGCGACAGGCCGGGTGTCGGGGTCGAGGCGTCGTCGCCCTGCGGTGACGGCGGCGGGCTGGGGCTCGCGCCGGACTCGGCCGGGGTGGGCGTGGCCGCCGCCGACTTGGTGAGTGCCTCGGAGTAGTCCGGGCCGTAGCTCATGAAGACGTACAGCAGCACGACCATGGCCGCGCCCGATGCCGCGAACAGCGCCCCGTAGGTGAGGGTGAGCCGGGCGCGGATGGTCAGGCGCGCACGTCGCGGCGCGGTGCTCATGCCGAGCGCCCCAGGTAGTAGCCGGCGCCCGTGCGCGTGTGCAGGAGGGACGGCTGGCCGAGCTTGCGGCGCAGTGTGGAGACAGTGACCCGGACCGCCTGGGTGAAGGGATCGGCGTTCTGGTCCCACGCCTTCTCCAGCAGGGTCTCCGCGCTGACCACGCCGCCCTGTGCGCCCATGAGGACGTGGAGCACGGCGAACTCCTTGCGCGTCAGCCGCAGGTAGCGGCCGTCGCGGTAGGCCTCCCGGCGGTAGGGGTCCAGCCTCAGGCCGGCCCATTCCAGCACGGGCGGCGGCGGCGCGCCGGACCTGCGGTGCAGGGCGTGCAGGCGGGCCACGAGCTCGGGGAAGTCGAACGGCTTGGGAAGGTAGTCGTCGGCGCCCAGGCGCAGGCCGCCGACGCGGTCCTCGCCGCCAGTTCGGTGTCGTGGGTGATGACGAGCACGGTGGTGCCGGAGGCGTTCAGTTCGCGGAGCAGTTCCACCACCAGGGCACCGGAGTGGGTGTCCAGTGCGCCGGTGGGCTCGTCCGCCAGCAACAGCGCCGGGTCTCCCACCACGGCGCGGGCGATGGCCACCCGTTGCCGTTCGCCGCCGGACAGTTCGTGCGGCCGGTGGTGCAGCCGGCTGCCGAGACCGACCCGGTGCAGTGCGGCGGCGGCACGGTCGCGGCGCCGGCGGCGGGACATGCCCGTGTAGAGCAGTCCGTCGGCGACGCCGTCCACGGCCCGTACGCCCGCGGCGAGGTGGAACTGCTGGAAGACGAACCCGATGCGGTGGGCGCGCAGCGCGGACAGTCCGCGGTCGTCGAGCCGGTCCACGCGCTGCCCGTCCACGACGACCTGCCCGGAGGTGGGCCGGTCGAGCGTGCCGATCAGGTTGAGCAGGGTCGACTTCCCCGACCCGGAGGGGCCGACGACGGCGGCCAGTTCTCCGGCGGCGACGGATGCGGTCACTCCCGTCAGCGCGTCGACCCGGTGCGGCCCCTTGCCGTAGGAGCGGCCCACCGCCGTCAGACTCACCACGGGCTCGGCGCCCGCTGCGGCGTGCCGGTCGTCGGGCAGGAGTGCGGTCACAGTTGGGGCACCCCCACCCGCGCGCCCTCGGCGATTCCGGGACCGGTGACCTCGACGCGTCCGTCGGCGAACGCGCCCGTCCTCACCTTGACCACGGTGACCTTGCCGGCCTTCACCAACTGCACCGCGAACCCGCCGCCCTGGGCCGGCAGCAGTGCGGTGACGGGGACGAAGAGGACGTCCTTTGCCTCCGTGCGCCGGAGCACCACGACGACGTCCGCGCTCTGCACATCGCCGAGCAGCCGCGAGGACTCGGGCCGGACGGTGACCGGAACGACCTTCTTGTTGTCCTCGGTCGTCTTCTCGGCTCCGACCGAGGAGACGGTTCCCTCGACGTGTTCGCCGTTCGGCAGTTCGATACGTGCCTTGGCCCCCTTGACGGCCAAGTCCTGCTCCTTCGCCGGGATCTGTGCCGACACGCGGTGCTGGAACCCGGTGACCTGGAGCGCGTCCTGGGCGGGTGCGACCGAGTCACCGGCGCGCACCTCGGCGGTCTGGATCCGCACCGAGCCCGGGGCGAAGACCACCCGGCCCAGCTCGATCCTCCCGTTCGAGGGCAGGCCGTTGTTCTTCTGCCACCGCTTGACCGCGGCCTCGGTCTTCGGGGAGAACTCGTCGTCCACGGTGAAGCCGGTGTAGCCGAGTTCGGCCAGGTTCTGCTCCAGCATGCGGACGTCCTCTCCGTCCGGCATGCCGCGCTTGAGCTCACGCCATGCCGGGAGGTCCCCGCGCAGCAGGAACACCGGTTTGTTGTCGACGGCGTACAGGCGCTTGCCCTGGGCGATGACGCTGTTCGGCGAGGGCGCCCAGGTGACGATGCCGGTGAGGTGGTTCTTCACGGCACGCGCGCCGGTGTACTTCACCGTCCCAGTGGCGACCACCTCGGTCACCAGGTCGCCGCGCACGATCTGCTCCGTCCGGGGTGGCAGCTTCTGTCGCGAGACGGGTTTGCCGGGCGCGGTGTCGCGCAGATACGCCGTGCCCGCGAGCGCGGTGGCGAGCACCAGGCCCGCCGCGAGGGCGACCAGCACGGCGCGCCGCAGACGCGGTCGCCGCGACGGCTCTTGTGGTTCACCCGGTGCGCCGTCCTCCGGTCCTGCGGAGGAAGGTGCGGCCGGCTGCTGCTGCTGCTGCTGCTGCTGCTGCTGCAGGAGAACCGTGTCGGGATCCTCCTGGGTCACTTCTCCCCCATGACCTTCTTGAGGTATTCGGTGAGCTCGTCGCCGCTCTTCTTGCACGCCGCCATCGCCCGGTCGAGGACGGGGTCCTCGCCCGGAAGTTTCGGCTGCATCGCATCCTTGGAATCGGGCGCCGTATAGCCGTTCTCACGCAGGCACTTCTGATTCGCGAGGGTGAGCTGCTCCAGCTTCGGATCGTCCGCGAACTCTCCGCCGCCGGCTTGCCGGGACCCCCCCGGCGCCTCGCCGCACGCCTTCTCGGCCTTCTTCAAAAGAGACCGCGCGACGTCGTCCGGGAGCCGCGGCAGCTCTCCCGGTTGCGGGTCCGGGACGTCCACACCGTTCTTCCGCATGCAGGCCGCGTACGTGACGCCGTCGTCGTTCCCCGACGAGCTGCCGGCGTCGCCCGAGTCGGCATCGCCCGCGCCCGCGGCCGAGTTCTGGCTCGTACCCGGCTGCTCCTTGGCCTTGTCGTCGGCGGCGGGATTGCCCCCGCCGCCGCAGGCGACCGCGCCCGAGGCGAGCAGCAGCGCCATCGTGACGGCGGCCAGGCTCCGGCGCCCGGTGCGGAGCGACATGTACATGAACGCCTCCTGAAAGGGGGCTCCGCTCCCGGAGCCTCGACGACCAGTGGTGCGACCGTTCGCCGGGCGCCCTCGGGGGACGCGGTCGCCCGGCGGCCGGTCGCGGGCTCCATTTCAGGGCACCGCCTGTTGCGCCCCGGTCAAGAGATTTCCTTACCTTTCCGCAAGGTGCGCGACAGCGACGCGGCCGGGGCGGCAAACCGATTACTCAAAAGACTGATCAGTGCTCCGCAGAGGGCACTTCCAGCTTGATCCGGTCCCGCCCGCGCGAAAGTCTCCTTCTCTGCAAGCGAGTTGGAAGTGAGATGCATGGCCGGCGAAATCGACGGATTCACGTACGGAGCGGTTACGCCGACAGCCGCCTTTTTGATGGCGGCGCTGGGCTCGACTCTGGGGCTGCGTTGTCTGACGCGGGCCCTGCATCACCGGTCCCGTTTCAAACCGGGCTGGCTCACGCTCGGTGCGGCGGCGATCGGCTGCGGCATGTGGATCTCGCACTTCGTCGCCATGATGGGCTTCGCGATCGACGACTCGCGTCTCACGTACGACGAGGACCGGGCGGTCCTCGGCCTCGGCGTCACGATCGCCGTGGTGGGCGCGGGCCTGTTCGTCGTCGGCTACTTAGGAAGGAGCCCGGCGGGTGTGGGCGCGGCGGGGCTGATCACCGGTGCCGGCGCGGCCGTCGTGCACTTCGCCGGCATGACCGCCGTGCACACCGCCGACCGCCTGCGACCCGACCGTGCCATGGTCGTCCTCTCCGTCGTCCTCGCGGTCGCCGCCGCCACCGCCGCGCTACGGGCGGCGGTGCGGTTACCGGCTGCCCGGTCGCCGCTGGTCGCCGGTCCCGTCCTGGCGGTCGCGGCCACCGGGACGCACTACACGGCGCTGTACGCGCTGAGTTACCGCCCCGCGAGCGCGGCCGGTGAGGCGTACAGCCACCCCTCGGTGCCTACGCTGCTGCCCTTGCTCACGGCCCCCGTGTTCGTCCTGCTCCTCACCGCCTTCGTCCTCTCGCTGGACCCCTTCGTCCACGGCGATCCGGCATCGCGGGCCGAGCCGGCGCCCGCGCCGGAGCAAGAGACCGGCACACCCAAGGTTTTGCGCGGCACGAAGGTGTGAGGAACCGCCACCCCCCGGTGAGGGCACGCCCGGTGACGCACGACACCGCGACACCGCGACACCGCCAAGACTCCTCCGCGAGGCCTGGGATGGCGAGCGTCGGCCGCGGTCCCGCCCCGGCCTCAGATCGCGTGCAGCGCGAGGGTCGGGGACATCCGGGCGGCGCGGACGGCCGGGTAGAGGCCGGCGAGGGTGCCGATCGCGAGGGTCGCCCCCACGCCACCCGCCGTGGCCCAGAAGGGCAGGGTCCAGGGCATGCCGCCGGTGCTCGCGTAGATCCCGGTGGCCAGCGCCCCGAGCACGACCCCGGCCAGGCCGCCGAGCCCGCACAGCAGCAGCGACTCGACGACGAACTGGAGCCGGATCTGGCCCCGTGTGGAGCCGAACGACCGCCGCAGCCCGATCTCGTGCCTGCGCTCCAGCACCGAGATGACCATGGTGTTGGCGATGCCGACCCCGCCGACCAGCAGCGCGACACCCCCGAGTCCGAGCAGCAGGCTGGAGAAGGCGTTCTCCGACGCCGCCTTGGCCTTGAGTGCCTCGGACGGGTCGGACACCTCGACGTCGAACGGCGACTCGGGGTTGACGGTCCGGGCCAGCAGGTCCCGCACCGCGGTGACGCGGTCGTCGGCCGACCGCTCGTAGACCGCTGTCGGGTGGCCGTCGAACCCGAGCCAGGTCGCGGCTCCCTTCCAGCCCACCAGCGCGGAGCTGTCCACCTCGGGCGCGAGCGGCAGGGGGTTGAGGATGCCGACGACGGTGAAGTACCGGTCGCCCGTCCAGACCCGCTGCCCGCTGTCGGTGATGCCGAGCCGCTTCGCCGCCGCGTGTCCCAGGACGACCGCCGGGTAGCGGCCGTTGGCCTGGTTGAGCCAGCCGCCCTTCGCCATGGATCCGCGCAGGGTGGCCTTCAGGCTCTCCGTCGCCGCCTGGACGGCGATGCCGCCGGTCTGCGACTTCGGGATGTGCTCCGAGCGGTACACGTGGACGCCGTCGACACCGCCGAGCGCGGCGGCCTGCTCCACCCCGTCGATCGCGCCGACGCTGCGGACCGCGTTCTTCGGCAGTTGCACCTCCTCCCCGGAGACGAACGACGTGCCCGGCCTGACCACCAGCATGTTCGTGCCGATCCTGTCGAGTTCCCGCAGGAGCGCCGCCTGGCCGGTGGCGGAGATGCCCACCACGGCGATCATCGTGGCGATCCCGATGGCGATACCGAGCGCGGACAGGACGACGCGCATCGGCCGGCCCCGCAGCCCCACGGACCCGACCTGAAGGACGTCCGTCAGGCCGAGCCGGGCCGGGGTGAGACGGCGTTCGCGGTTCATCGTGTGCCTCCCCGGCCCGGCGCGCGGGTGTCCTCGACCACGTGCCCGTCGAGGATGCGGACGAGGCGGGGCAGGGACTCGGCGAGTTCCCGGTCATGGGTGATGACGGCGATGGTCGCCCCTTCGGCGTTCAGTTCGTGCAGCAGCTCCATCACCGCCTTGCCGGACACGGAGTCCAGTGCCCCGGTCGGCTCGTCGGCGAGCAGCAGCTTCGGCTGCCCGACCACCGCCCGGGCGATGGCCACGCGCTGCTGCTGGCCCCCGGACAGGGCGTGCGGTCTGTGCCCGACGCGGTCGGGCAGCCCCACGCGCTCCAGGGCGGCTCTCGCCCGCCGCCGGCGCTCGCCGCGCGCCAGTCCGGAGTAGCGCAGCCCTTCGGTGACGTTCTCCAACGCCGTGGCCGCGGCCACCAGATGGAAGGACTGGAAGACGAAGCCGATGTGACGGGCGCGCAGTGCGGAGACCTGCCGGTCGGACAGCTCCCCCACCTCGTGCCCCGCGATGGCGACGGTGCCGGCGGTGGGCCGGTCCAGGGTGCCGAGGATGTGCAGCAGCGTGGACTTGCCCGAGCCGGACGGGCCTACGATCGCAAGCAACTCGCCCGCGGTGATGGTGAGATCGACGCCGCTCAGCGCGCTCACTCCGCCGGGGTACTCCTTGGTCACTCCCCGCAGCTCGGCGACGACCTCCGCGCCCGGTGCCTCGGGGGTGCCTGTGCGCTCAAGGACTGTCATGCGGGAACCCCCACCTTCATGCCCTCGCGCAATCCGTCGCCCGACACTTCGACCCGGCCGTCGGCGAAGATGCCGAGCTTCACCTGCACGGTGCGGGCCTTGCCGTCCTGGACGACCCGCACGCCGAAGCCGCCGTTCTCCAGCGCCAGGAGGGACTCCACCGGCACGGACAGCACGTTCGCGCGGCGCTCGCCCGGCATCGTCACGGTGACCGGCGTCCTGTCGATGCCACCCGCCTGCCCCGGCCGGTCGAGCTCGACCGTGACCGTCACCTTCGGGGACTTGTCCTGCGCCTGCTCGTCCACTTCGGCGGTCCTCCCGACGGAACTCACCTTCCCTTTCACACGCTTGCCGTCGGGGAGTTTGACGGTGACGGCGTCCCCGTCGGAGATCTGCTGCGCGGCCGAGACGCCCAGACCGAACTGCACGACGCGTGCGGAACTGCTGACCGTCAGCACCGCGGCGCCGGGCTCGGCACGCCCGCCGAGGAGGGCCTCGGCCTTCTGCACCCGGACCGCGGAGGGCGCGAAGGCGATCTGTCCGGGGCCGATGGTTCCCGTCTCCTTCAGTCCGTGGCTCTCCTGCCAGGCCTTGACCCCGCGCTCGGTGCCCTCGGTGAACTCGTCGTCGGCCGCCAGCCCGTCACCGAAGCCGAGCGCGATGAGGTTCTCCTTGAGCTGGCGGACGTCCTTTCCCTCGTCGCCCTTCCTGAGCGTCCGGTAGGCCGGTGTGGCGCCGTAGAGGAGCCGCACGGCCGAGCCGTCCGCCTCGTAGAGCCTGCCGTCCCGTTTCACGGTGGAGCCGGCGGACGGCAGCCAGGTGAAGGTGCCCCGTACGCCCGCGGTCAGCTTGCGCTGCGCGGAGTGGGCGAGGGTGCCTTCGGCGTCCGTGGTGCTGACCATGGTCTGGCGGGTGACCGTGGCCGTCCTGGTGGGGACGGGGACCGGGGCCTCGTGGGACATCGGCGTCGATGTGCCCGAGGCGAGGGTGGCCGCCAGGATTGCGCCCGTGGTGACCAGTGCTGCCGCGAGGGCTGCGATCAGGGGCTTCTTGAACCTCACGTGACGTCTCCTTCGGCCCGGCGGCGTCAGCCGAGTTCCTGGGAGCAGGTCTTGGAGGCGGTCTCGTAGGCGTCCTTGCGGTCGTCCGGCACCTGGACCATCGGCATCTTCGCCTGCCCGTCGACGAACTCGGGGTCGGGCACGTCGAAGTCCTTCTCGCGCATGCACGCGGCGTACTTGAGCATCTTGTCCTTGGCCTGCGCGGAGATGCCGCCAGCGCCCTTGCCGCCGCCGGCCCCGCAGTCCTTCATCGCTTTCTGCAACTGCTCCTGGGACAGTTCGCCGGGCTGGATGGCGGGCAGTGAGCCCGGCTTGGGGTCCGTGACCTCGGCGCCCTTCTCGCGGAGACAATCGAGCGCCTTCGCCTGCTGATCGCTCTCGGAATTCCCGCCGGAGGGTTTTTCGCCGTCCGAGTCCTGCCCCGCGCAGCCGGTGAGCCACAACGTCATCACCGATATCGCGCACACCGCCGCGAGTCCGATCCTGTTGCGTGTCATTCCGCCTCCTTCTCGCGACCCGGTGATCACATCCCGGGTGGCTTCCCTTCCGGATGGCGGGACTGTGCACGAGACGGCGGTTACGGCGCTCTCACCGATTCTGTTATGCCACCGAAAGGTGGCTTCGTGTACAACGGGCGCCATGAGAGTCCTGATAGCGGAGGACGAGGAATTCCTCGCGGAAATGATCGCCGAGGGGCTGCGCGCCAATGCCATCGCCGCGGATGTGGCCGGTGACGGCCTTGCCGCCGTGCGGCGCCTGGACGACGACGTGTACGACGTGCTCGTGCTGGACCGCGACCTGCCGGGCCTGCACGGCGACGAGGTCTGCCGCCGGGCCGTGCAGGACGGCTCTCTCGTCAGGATTCTGATGCTGACGGCGTCCGGGACGGTCCACGACCGGGTCGAGGGCCTGTCCCTGGGCGCGGACGACTACCTCGCCAAGCCCTTCGCCTTCGAGGAACTGGTGGCCCGGGTCCTGGCACTGGGCCGGCGGGCGCGCCCCGCGCTGCCCCCGGTGATCCGCCGCGCGGGCGTAGTCCTGGATACCTCCGCCCGCCGGGCCGGCCGGCACGGGCGCCCGTTGCCGCTGTCACCCAAGGAGTTCGCCGTGCTGGAGACACTGCTGCGGGCGGACGGTGCCGTCGTGAGCCACGACGATCTCGTGGAGCAGGTGTGGGAGGAACACACCAGCTACCGCACCAACGCCGTGCGTGTCACCCTCAGCCGGCTCCGGGCGAAGCTGGGTGACCCGGCGGTCATCGAGACGGTGCCGGGCGCCGGTTACCGCATGGCCGAGGAGCCCGTCGCATGAGCGGCTCCGTGCGTCCCCCGATCGGTGAGCGCGCCCGGCTGACGGCGCTGTGCTGCACGATGCTCCTCGTGGTCGGCGGCGGCCTCATCGCGCTGGTGTACGTGTTCGCCAACCACAACCTGTACGACAGCATCCAGAAGGTGGCGCGCATCCCCCTGTCGGACGTGCCCGCGCAGCGCGGCCAGGGCCCGGTCCAGCAGGGCGGGACCGCACCGGTCATCCCCCTGACCCCCGTCGAGCCGGGCACGGCCGGGACCGCGGCGACCGCCTCCGACGTGCTGGACGAGGCCGAACGGAACCGGTTCGTCGCCTCCATGCGTTCCGCCGCGGCCCGGGAACTGGCGACCGCGGCCCTGCTCGGCCTCGCCGCCCTCACCGCCGTGTCCGTCCCCGTCGCCTGGTGGACCGCTGGCCGCGTCCTGCGTCCCGTGCGGCACCTCACCGAGACGGCCCGCAGGCTCACCGGCACCACCCTGCACGAACGCATCGCGCTGCGCGGGCCTCCGGGTGAGCTGAAGGTGCTCGCCGACACCTTCGACGAGATGCTCGACCGGCTGGAGAACCAGGTCAAGGCCCAGCAGCGGTTCGCGGCCAACGCGGCCCACGAACTGCGCACGCCCATCGCGCTCCAGCGCACGGCGGCGGAGGTCGGTCTGGCGGGCTCACCGACCCCCGAGCGCGTCGCCGCCATCCGCAGCAAGCTCGTCGAGACGTCTCAGCGGCAGGAACAGCTCATCGAGGGACTGCTGCTGCTCGCGGCGTCCGAACAGGAACTCCAGCGCCGTGAAGAGGTCGATCTGCGTGATGTCACCGGCCTTGCGCTGCTCGCGCTGTCTCCGGAGGCGGCCCGGCGCGAGGTGAGCGTGCACACCGAGCTCCGGTCCCTGCCGGCCGTCGGCGATCCGGTGCTGCTGGAGCGGCTGGCGCAGAATCTGGTCGGCAACGCCATCCGCCACAACCATCCCGGGGGCGAGGTCCGGGTGCACACCGATGCGCGGGGGCTCGAGGTGTCCAACACCGGGCCCGTGATCCCCGAGGAAAGCGTGGGCCTGTTGTTCGAGCCCTTCCGCCGGCTGCACGAGCGTCGCCACGCCCCCGGTGACGGCGCGGGCCTGGGCCTGTCGATCGTGGCCGCCATCGCACGGGCCCACGGGTGCGCGATCGAGGCACGGGCCAATCCGGGCGGCGGGCTCACCGTCCGGGTGGATGCCACGCGCGCCGGCACCGGGGTGCGGCCCCGTGTCACCGGCACAGGGACTGAAGGGACCGGGTTTCAACTACTTCTACGTCAACCTACCCACGGGTAGCGCAAGTCGGGATCCCGGTCCCTTGAGTCCCTGCCCACCTGCCCGCCAAGGCATCTGCTCACCAGGGTTGAGCACTTCACCGTGTGCGGAGGCGACGGCAGATGCCCTCGCCCTGCCCACTGCACCCCGATCGACACCCCCTCACCTGCGGCTTTGCCGCAGGACTGCCGAGGAGCGGCATCCGCCCGGTCGTTCGCACGCCTGCGCGTCCGGCCCCGGCGCGTGCTCGCATGGGAACGGTGTCCGGCACCGGGCACCGTCACGGGCTCCGCGGCAACACCCGGCCTGAACGACCCGGCCGGTGCAGACGACCGAACCCGGTCCCTACCCCCACAGAGGAGCCCGCCCGTGCGTGGACCCGGCTTCCTGCCGCTCGCCGAGAAGACCCCACCGATACCGATTCCGGCGCCGGCACGACCACCGGCACCGGAATCCGCACCATCAAAGGCACCGATACCAAAACCGCCCCAGGCACGGTCACCGACTCCGGGTGCCGGACACCCCGCCCCACCCCCCGCCCACCGGCGGACCCGCTGGAAGCCCGCACCGCACGTCCTCGCCCCGCGCCTCCTCGCCCTCACGCTCTTCGCCGTGTACGCGACCCACTCCGTCCTGCGCTACCACCGCATGGAGACCCGCTCCTGGGACCTGGGCATCTTCGAGCAGGCCGTGCGCGCCTACGCCCACCTGCGGGCCCCGGTCGTCGATCTCAAGGGCCCGGGCACCAACATCCTCGGCGACCACTTCAGCCCGGTGACGGCGCTCCTCGCCCCCGCCTACCGGATGTTCCCCACACCCGTCACCCTGCTCGTCGCCCAGGCCGCGCTCTTCGCACTCGCCGCCCTGCCCGTCACCCGCGCGGCCACCCGGCTGCTGGGCCGGGCATCGGGCCTGGCGGTCGGCGTGGCGTACGGACTGTCCTGGGGCATCCAGCAGGCCGTCGACTTCGACTTCCACGAGATCTGCTTCGCCGTCCCGCTGATCGCCTTCTCCCTGGAGGCGCTGCTGCGCCGCCGGTGGCGCGCCGCCCTGCTGTGGGCCGTGCCGCTGGTCCTGGTCAAGGAGGACCTGGGCGTCACGCTCGCCGCGATCGCCCTGGTGGTGGCGTGGCGGGCCCGCGGGGAGGCGCCCCGGGTCCGCCGGTACGCGCTGGGCGTCGCCGCGCTCGGCATCCTCGCCAGCCTCGTCACCGTCACCGCCGTCATCCCCGCCTTCAATGGCTCCGGCTACGCCTACTGGACCAAGGTGGAGGGCGGCCCGAGCCCGTTCGCCGGTGCCGACACCAAGATCCGCACGCTGGCCTGGCTGCTGCTGCCCACCAGCGGGCTGCTCGCCGTCCGCTCCCCGCTCCTGCTGGTCGGCGCCCCCACGCTCGGCTGGCGCTTCCTGTCCGGCGAGGAGCACTACTGGTCCACCGACTGGCACTACAGCGCCGTCCTGATGCCGGTGGTGTTCCTCGCCCTCGCCGACGCCGTCGACATCTCGCGGCACGGCCGGCGCCCCTGGCTGCGCGCGTACGCGGAGCGGCTGCCGGGCTGCGCCGCGGCGGTCGCGCTCGCCCTGGCCACCGCGCAACCCCTGTCGGCGCTCACCGAATCCGACGCCTACCGCAAACCCGAGCGGGCGGTCGCGGCCGAGAAGCTCCTCGCCCGCATCCCCGACGGCGCGACCGTCGAGTCCGACGTGGGACCGCTCAGCCGTCTGACCGGCCGCTGCCGTGTCCTGTGGGTGGGTGACAGCCGGGGCGTCACCCCTGACTGGATCGCCCTGGACAGCAACTCCGGCGGGGACGAAGGCCCCCTCGACTACGCCCATGAGCTCCACCCCGAAGACCGATACCGCGTTGCCGGAGAAGCGGGTGGTTACGTGCTGATGGAACGGGTGCGATGACCGTCGCCAGCCCTCTCACCAGGTGTTCAGCGTCCGCCGGCCCCCGGCGCCGAGTGCTGCGGACCCCCACTTTTCAACTGACGCATCGGTCAATAAAGATGGCGCAAATCGTTGACACGGCCGAACTCGCGGGGCTACGTTCCCTGCAACTCGACGACCGTCGAGGGGCGGTGACGGCCCCCCGCCCAGGCCGCGCGGGACCCGGCCCGAGCGGGACGCGCAACCCGCGCCGCCGCCGACCCCGTTCGCCTCTCTCACCCACTTCCCTCGCGGCGTCCCGGACGTCCGGGCACCCGCCCCTCGCTCCGGACAGCCGCGACCGACAACGCCCCGCACGCCGCCGCCCCCCTCAGCCGTCGCACGGCGGTTTCACGAGAGGACACCCATGGCTGGACCGCTGCACACCCCGACCCGACGACAGGTCCTGGCCACCGGCACGGCCGCGGGTGCCGGTGTGCTGCTGAGCGGCTGCACCGGGGACCCGCGCCCCGCGCGGCTCGGCCCCGTCGCCCATGTCACCCGGTGGGGCCCCGGCCCCGGCGATCCGGCCGGCGCACGCCGAGGGGGCAAGGTCGTCACGGCCTGGGCGACGGAGGCCCAGTCCTACGACCCCGCGATCGGCTGGGACCTGCACAGCTGGGAGGCCATCTCGACGGTCCTGCACTCCCCGCTCTACAGCTACGACGGGCAGAACGGCGGGCCCGCCCCGCTGGCCGCCGCGGCCCTGCCGAAGGTGTCCAAGGACGGCCTGACCTACACGATCGCGCTGCGCCGGAACGTACGGTTCCACAACGGCCGCCCGGTCACCGCGCAGGACTACGTGGAGAGTTGGACCCGAGTCCTCGACCCGGACGTCGCCTCCTGGGCGGCCAGCTACCTCTTCGGGATCGAGGGCGCGCAGGCGTTCTACGAGCAGAAGGCCAAGAAGGTCAGCGGGCTGAAGGCCCTCGACTCCCACACCCTGCGCATCCGGCTGGCCGAACCGGACGTCCTCATGCTGGCGCTGCTGTGCCAGCCCTACACCGCCGCCCTGCCCGCCGAGGAGATCCGCCGCCTCGGCAGCTCCTTCGGCCGCACGCCCGTCGGCACGGGCCCTTTCCGCATCACGCGCTACGACGGCAAGGGCCAGCGGGCCACCTTCCAGCGCTTCGAGAAGTACTTCTGGCCGGGCACCCCGCTCATCGACACCGTCGAGTACCGCTGGGGCATCGACTACGCGATGCAGTCGCTCCAGCTGAACGGCGGCAGCGTCGACGTCCTCGGCGAGGGCCTGGTCTCCAGCCAGGCGGCCCGGTTCACCGCGGACCCGGGGATCCGCGAGAAGTTCGTCCACCCCGTGCCGATCCGCGGCAACCAGTGGCTCGCCCTCAACCTCAAGCGCCCACAACTGCGCGACCGGCGCGTACGGCAGGCCCTGAACTGGGCGGTGGACCGCGAACAGCTCATGCGCGTCACCTTCGGACTGTCCGACCCGTGGGGCTCCCCCTTCCCCAAGAACCTCGACCGGTACCAGCGCACGGCGAAGCCCTACACCTACGACCCGGACCGGGCCCGCGCCCTGCTGCGCGAGGCCGGGGTCAAGCGCCTGAAGCTGGACTTCCCCCTCGGCACCCAGGAACCGTGGCCCCTGCTCTCCCAGGTGCTCCAGCAGCAACTGGCCGAGGTGGGTGTGGACATCGACCTGCGGCCCATGGGCCAGCCCGCCTTCGACCAGATCACGGCGAAGGGCGAGGGCGACATGTACGGCAGCCGCCTCTACCTCAGCCTGAACAGCGCCGCGGAGATGGTGTCGTCCAACTACACCTCGGACGGCTCGTACAACTACACCGGCTACAAGAACCAGCGGGTGGACGACCTCACCGCCCAGGCCCGCAGGAGCCGCACCGTGGAAGCGGCCAACTCACTGCTGGCGCAGGTCGAGGAGGAACTCGTCCGGGACGCGCCCGCGGTGTTCCTCGCCAACATGAACTTCCTCGGCGCCAGGCGGCCGGAGATCCACAACTACCAGATGCGCGGCGAGACGGGCACCTACTACGACCGGCTGTGGGTCGGTCGCTGACCACGGCGTCCCGTGCGCCGTAGAAGGAGAGAGGGAAGCAGATGGCCGTTGCACTGCGTTGCGCGCGGTTGGTGGACGTCGAGGCGGGTGCGGTGCTGCCCGATCGCATCGTCGTCGTCGAGGGCGAGCGGATCACCGCCGTACGGCCGGGCGGCGAACCGGTACCCGAGGGGATGCGGCTGATCGACCTCGGTGAGGCGACGCTCGCCCCCGGACTGGTCGACCTGCACACCCACCTGGTGGGCCCGGCCGGCTGCGGCGACTTCATGCAGGAACTGCGCCAGTCCGGTGCGCAGTTGGCGCTCGACGGGGTGGTGCACGCACGCGACACCCTCAACGCCGGTTTCACCACCGTCCGGGACGTCGGCGCCTTCCACGCCTTCGTGGACGTGGCGCTGCGCGACGCCATCGACCGGGGCGTCGTGCCCGGGCCGCGCATGGCGGTCGCGGGGGCCTTCGTCGGTGTCTCCACCGGCGGGGGCATGATCGTCGGCCTCACCCCGGGTATCGAACTGCCCCGGCAGTACCGGCTCGGCGCGGTGCGCGACGTCGCCGACATCCGCGAACGCGTCCGCGAGATCCTCACCGGCGGCGCCGACGTCATCAAACTCATCGCCACCGGGGCCGTGCTGACCCCCGGCACTGTCCCCGGCGCGCCCGAACTGCGCGAGGAGCAGATCCGGGCCGCGGTGGAGGAGGCGCAGTGGTACGGGGCATACGTCGCCGCCCACGCGCACGGCACCGACGGCATCAAGTGGGCGATCCGGGCCGGGGTGCGCTCCATCGAGCACGGCACGGAACTCGACGACGAGAGCATCGAATTGATGCTGGAGCACGGCACCTACCTGTCCGCCGACATCTGGTGGAGCGACTGGCTGAACAAGCACCCCGAGCAGTTCGACGACGAGCAGCGGGCCAAGAACGACGCGGCGACCGAGCGGCAACGGCAGAGCTTCCGCAAGGCGGTGGAGGCCGGGGTGCGGATCGGGTTCGGCACCGACGCCGGCTGTTTCCCGCACGGCCTGCAGACCCGTCAGCTGGCCACCATGTGCGAATGGGGCATGACACCCCTCCAGGCACTGAGGTCCGCGACCCTCACCAGCGCCGAGTGCATGGGCTGGGAGGATCGCATCGGCTCCATCACCCCGGGCAAATACGCCGACCTCATCGCCGTGACCGGCGACCCCGAGGACCCCACCTCCTACAACGACGTCCGCTTCGTCATGAAGGGCGGCGAGGTCGTCCGCAACGATCTGCCCTAAGGGGCCATGCAGCGTGAATCCCGCTTCTCGTGCCGACAGCGCCCTGACATGCTGTCGGCACGGCGCAGGCGAAAGGCAGGGCTCCCCCTGAGCAGCACATCCGCCCGGGGCCGGGGCGACGTCGTCACCGAGCGGCTGGTCATGGCCGCCCCCGCCCTGCAAGTGATCCTCTTCGACAACGACACCTTCACCGACGAGTCCTGCCCGGTCCGCAGCCCGCACCGGCACGCGTTCCATGAGCTGTTCTGGACCAGCAGCGGTGAGGGCCGGCACCTTCTCGACGGTGAGCCCGCCGTCGTCACGGCGAACACCGTGATGCTGACCCGCAGGGGTCAGATCCACCGCTTCGAGACGGCGCAGGACATCTCCGGTGCCGTGATCCGCTTCGGCGATGAACTCCTGCACGCCCGGCCGGGCTCACCGTCGGACCCGGCACGCCTGTTCAGCGAGCACGGCATCCTCACGCTCGACGTACCACCGCAGGAGAGCGAGCATCTGGACGCCGTGGTCCGCGCACTCGCCGCCGAGAGCCACCGCCCGGCGGACGCCCACAGCACGGACATCCACCGCCATCTCCTGATGACCCTGCTGTCGTGGACCGAACGCTGGCGCGTACGGGCCCCGTCCACGCGGCTCGACACACCGGCGGACCTCCGGCTCGCCCGCCGCTTCGCCGAGACACTGGAGCGCGACTTTCCCCGCCACCACGACGTGGGTCACTACGCGCGGCAACTGCACGTCTCCACCGGTGCGTTGTGGCGAGCCCTGTCCCGGGCGACCGGCCACCCGCCGAGGACGCTCATCACCGAACGCGTGATGGTGGAGGCTGCCCGCCTGCTGCGCTTCACGGACATGCCCGTCGGGGCCGTCGCCGAACGGGTGGGCGTCAAGGACCGGCTGTACTTCTCGCGCGCGTTCCGCAATCACTACGGCGAGGCTCCCCTCGCCTACCGGGCACGCCTGCACCGCACGGACGACGCCGGCAGCTGACGGCACCGCCCGGTGCACCCGGTGCTTCGTCCCCGGCTACGGCAGTGCGGCGCCGCGTGCCGTGATCCACAGGCGGTACCACTCCTCGTGGCTGAGCTCCGGTTCCCGGCGGGCCGCGTCGGCGCAGGCGCGGATGCGGTCCGGGCGGGCGCTGCCCACCACCGGGGCGATCCGCGCCGGATGCCGCTGCAGCCACCACAGCAGGATCGTCTCCTCGGTGGTGCCCTTCGCCTCGGCGAGCGCGGAGAGGTACGCGGCCGTCGCCCGCTCCTCGGGCGTCTCCTCAAGGCCCGTGAAACGGCCCCGCGCCAGTGCGCCCCACGCCTGGAGCCGGATCCCGTTCGCCCGGCAGTGCTCCAGGGTCCCCTCCGGGAAGCCGACGGACGCCGCTTCGACGGTGTTGACCAGCACGCCCGCCTCCAGCCAGTCCCTGCGGGCCAGGCTCATCTCCAACTGGTCGGCGACCAGCGGGACGTCCAGCCGGGCCTGGAGCAGGGAGATCTGGGCGGCGCTCATGTTGGACACCCCGAAGCTGCGCACGAGTCCCTGCCGGTGCAGCGACCCAAGCGCGCGGGCGATGTCCTCGGGGTCGGCCAGCGGGTCCGGCCGGTGCAGCAGCAGGACATCGATGACGTCCGTACGCAGCCGTCCGAGACTGGCCTCGACCTGGCGCACGATGTGCTCGCCGCGCAAGTCGTACATGCCGGGCAGACCGTCCTCGGCCAGGCGGATTCCGCACTTGGTCTGGAGCACGATACGTTCGCGCAGCCCGGGCGTGCGGGCGAGGATCTCGCCGAACACCGCCTCGGACTTGCCGTGCCGGTAGATGTCGGCGTGGTCGAACACGGTGATGCCGATGCCGAGCGCCGCCTCGATCGCGGCCTCGGCCTGGTCGATCTCCGCCGGGCCGTACGGGGTGGTGTCCCAGGCCCCGCCGAGACCCATGCACCCGTACAGCAGCCGTTCCTCACCCGTGTCCCGGGTCCGGTCTTTCTGCGTCGTCACCTCGGCAGCCTCGCACGGGCGGCCCGGTCCCCCGCAATCCCCCGCTCAGAATTCTGATCATTTCCCGGGCGCCGTCACGGTCCCCGGCGGGGGCGCCACTTCCGGGGGACGGCACCGGCGCACCCCGGCCAAGTGCGAACGC
Source organism: Streptomyces sp. NPDC107528 (assembly GCF_055639295.1). Taxonomy (NCBI): domain Bacteria; kingdom Bacillati; phylum Actinomycetota; class Actinomycetes; order Kitasatosporales; family Streptomycetaceae; genus Streptomyces; species Streptomyces sp. NPDC107528. The sequence goes on along the minus strand of NZ_JBVKAV010000010.1, from coordinate 122,567 downwards.
CAGTCGCTTCAGTCGCTCAGCACGTCCTCGCAACGTTCTGACCTGCGGTTCGTGGCGGGGTGAGGAGGAGCGACCGAAGCGAGGGGAGGCAGCCCCCAGACCCTTGCTCGGCCGACCGAGCGCCGTGAGCCGTCTGTCCACGTCAGTGCTCGACCGCTCCTACTCTTCCTCCGCATCCTCATCGTCGCCCCGCCGGTCGGCGGTGAACAGACCGACCGTTGTGCCCTTGTCGACCCGGGTGCCGGGAGGCGGGGTGGAGCCGAGGACACGTGACTGGGGATCGCGCGAGCCGGTGATCTCACCGACTTCCAGCCCGGCGGCCCGGAGCATGCTCTGGGCGGCCCTGAGGTCCTGGCCGTCGACGTCCGGGACCGTGACCTGCTCGCTGCGCTGAGCCCTGCCGACGACGATGCGCACCGTGGATTTCTTGTCGACCTGCTGAAGTGCCCCCGGCGTGGTCGAGACGACCTTGCCGATCCGGTTCGGATCGCCGGTCTCCTGCTCGGTGCACTCACCGACGAGATCGTTCGCCGTCATCCGCGCCTTCGCCGCCTCGCAGGTCATCCCCACGACGTCCGGAACCGTGGCCCTCTCCTCCTGCCTGGGCTCCTGCTCGGTCTTGGCGACGACGAGGGTGACCGTCGTCCCCTTCTCCACCTCCGTGCCCGTGACGGGGTCCTGCTCCAGCACGGTTCCCGCGGGCTCGGGAGACACCCGCCTCTCCGTCCTGACGACGAAGGCGTACGCGTCATCCTCCAGTTTGTCCCTGGCCGCCTCGACATCCAGACCGGTCACGCTGGGCACCGCGACCTTCGGCGCCCCGGTCGACACCACCAGCCTGACCGTGGACCCCTTCGTCACATCCGTACCGGCGGCCGGGTCCTGGGCGCAGATCTTGCCCCTGCTCTGATCCTCACAGGGCTTCTTCTCGAAGAAGAGCTTCAACTCCCTCTGCGCGGCGAGCTCTTCGGCCCTCACCCGGGTCTCCCCCACGAAGTCCGGAGCCGCCACGGTCTCACTGCCCACACTGCTGCCGGTGCCGCCGCCCTTGGCGTCGCCACCGTCGCTCATGACCCAGCGGCCGATCAGGAGGGCGCCGACCAGGACGAGGACGCCTGCGACGACCAGCAGGACCGTGGAGGTGTGAGACGTGCGCTGCGGGCCGCGGCGCCGGTCGGGGCGGTCGTCGTAGCCGTAGCCGCCGTCGTCCGGGTTCATCGGCGGCAGCATCGACGGGGGTGCCGCGGCACCGGTCGACGCGTGCGGAGCGGCCGACGGGCAGTCACCGGCACCCCCCTGGCCCGCGTACGCCATGGCGGTCGCGGCGACGGGCCGGCCGTCGAGGCAGGCTTCGATGTCGGCACGCATCTCGTCGGCCGACTGGTAGCGGTAGTTCGGGTCCTTGGTCAGCGCCTTCAGGACGATCGCGTCCATCTCGGGCGTGATCTCCCGGTCGAAGACCGAGGGAGCCTGCGGCTCCTCGCGAACGTGCTGGTAGACCACGGCCACCGGGGAGTCGCCGACGAACGGCGGACGGACGGTCAGCAGCTCGTAGAGCACACAGCCGGTGGAGTAGAGGTCCGAGCGGGCGTCGACCTGCTCGCCCTTCGCCTGCTCAGGCGAGAGGTACTGGGCGGTGCCGATCACGGCCGCGGTCTGCGTCATCGTCATGCCGGAGTCGCCCATGGCACGGGCGATGCCGAAGTCCATCACCTTGACCTGGCCGTTGCGCGTCAGCATGACGTTCGCCGGCTTGATGTCACGGTGAACGATGCCGGCGCGGTGGGAGTACTCCAGGGCTTGAAGAATGCCGACGGTCATCTCCATGGCCGGTTCCGGCAGCAGCTTACGGCCGGAGTGCAGCAGTTCACGAAGCGTGGAGCCGTCGACGTACTCCATGACGATGTACGGAATCGACACGTTGTCGATGTAGTCCTCGCCCGTGTCGTAGACCGCCACGATCGCGGGATGGTTGAGCGAGGCGGCCGACTGGGCCTCCCGGCGGAACCGGGCCTGGAAAGACGGATCGCGCGCCAGGTCCGCGCGCAGCGTCTTCACCGCCACGGTGCGGCCGAGCCGGGTGTCATGCGCGAGGTATACCTCCGCCATGCCACCACGGCCGAGCACCTGGCCCAGCTCGTACCGGCCGCCGAGGCGACGCGGCTCTTCCATAGCTACCTACCAGCCCTCTCCGTCGATGGATCCGAGTGCCCGCTCGCCTCGCGCGTGGCGGGCGAAAGCCGCTCGAATCTCATCCATTGCGGTTCGCTGTTCCATTTCGCCGAGGTCATGGGCGCATCGATGGTGGGCGAAGTATCGCTCCGGCGTGAACTCCTCACCGAGCAGACAGGAATCGATGCAGAACAGCCCCGATTCCTCGTACATGTCGATGTTCTTTCGCCGGCAGTGCTCGACCAATCCTTCGGCCACCCGCCAGCGGACGCCGTCGAACCAGAAGACACCCGTGGCACTGTGGATGCTGTCACCCAGGCGTGTCCTGATGTTGAACGACTCCGTCGTCTCGGGCTGGTTGCGTATCAGCCCGACGAGGTCCGCCGGCACCCCGTCGAAGTAGGAGTCCTGCACGGCGAAGTCCTCGTCCGCTTCGTCGTGGTCACCGTAGGTATTCAGTTCCGATTCATGCCACTGGGTGAGCAGCAGGATTCTGCCGTCGGCAGTGAAGTACCAGACCGCCGAATCCCCGCCGCCGTTGTGGTGAGCGAAGCGCTCTGCCCCGGTGACAGTGACTCTTTGAGTGTCCGTCAGCAATGCGTCGACCACCGTCACACGTCGCTTCAGGTCCGCCAAAGAAGTCCGCTGCAACGCGGTCCAGATCTCCTCACTCATTCACACACGGTAGCGGCACGCTTTTGTCCCGCCGGTGGCGATGGTTTACCGCACAACACAGTGCTCAACGGGCATGCACGCTTCGCACCGGACAAGAGATAACCTCTCTTTGCTCAGGGAAATTGAGCGATTCGCCCCGGCACACTCTTACGCTGAGGGCCCTCTTTCTCCCCTTTGCAACCGGTTCTGTTGGTGAACAACCCTCGCCTACCGCCGAATTCGCACTTTCGGCCATCAGCGCCGGAGCCTTCGGGACTGTTTCGCCCGCCATTCACTGTCAGTGCCCCGTGCTCACATGGATCCCGCGTTCGGTACCGGCGGCGGGGTCCACCGGTGAACGCCGAAACGAGTTCGAGGATGGGAACAGTCATGGCAAGGAAGTACCAGGCGCTGGCCGCCGCCGTATCCGCGGTCGTCGTGCTCGGTGCCGCCGGGTGCTCCAGCGACTCCGGCGACGACAAGCCCACCAAGGGCAAGGACAGCGCCGACGCGGGCGGCAACACGAACGGCGACGGCAAGGACGGCGGCGGCGGGCAGGACGGCGGCGGAAATGACGGCGGGGAGCAGCAGGCGCCCAACGGGGTGGAGAATCTCTCCGCGAAGGCGATCGTCGACAAGGCCGTGGCGGCGACCGACGCGGCACCTACCAAGCGCCTGGTCGTGCCCGAGGGCGTCGATCTGACCATGGACCGGAAGGGCAACTGCGCCGGTACGGTCACCGTCACCTCCCCGCAGCAGGTGCTGCGTAAGAAGGACGAGGTGTGGGTCAAGCCGAAGGACGAAGCCGCCTACTACGCCAGCGAAGAAGGAAAATCTCTCCTCGCGGCGGTGCCCGACGCCAAGGGTAAGTACATGCACGGCACCAAGGACGCTTCGTTCTCTCTGGGCCTGCTCTCGCTCTACTGCGAGTTCGGCGACCTCGGCAAGAACGTCAAGTCGAACTCCGCGGTCAAGGGCGGCAAGTCGACGGTCGACGGCCACAACACGGTCTCGGTGAAGGTGACCTCGGGCGAGGACGTCATCACCCTTCATGTCGCCACCGACGGGAAGCCGTACATCCTGAAGGCGGCCCAGTCCAAGGACGGCGAGGTCACGGACATGCTGCTGTCCGACTTCGGCAAGCCGTTCACTCCCCCGGCCACTCCCCCGGCCGCCCGGACATTCGACGCGGCCAAGGCCGAGGAGGCCGTGATGGGCTCGTCGGGTTCCGGTCTCGGAGGAAGTTCCTGACTCACGGCAGCGTCCGCGGCCCGTCCACCACGACGGGCCGCGCGGGCGTCTCACGGCAGAGGCGGCAGGCTGCCCCGCGCGAGGGGCCACTCGTCGGTGATGAGCGGGAAGAGCAGGCGTGGCGTCGGGCGGATGCCGAGGATGGTGAACGGCATCCGGCTGAAGAGGGAACCCTCCAGGGTCACCCCGCCGTGCACGCTCCACTCGCCCTTGCGCCGGTCCCTCAACGCGCCTACGAGGCCGGGCTGTTCGGCTTTCACCCGCAGGTACGGCCCGAAGAGCGCGTCGATGCCTACCGCGTCGTACAGGCCGATGCTCGCCTCGGGGCCCAGCAGCACGCGCAGGTCACCGTCCCCGGACACCTCGGCGGTGCCCTTGTCCACGGGCTTTCCGTCGGCGTGCCCGTCGCCCTTCCAACCCGTTTCCTTCGTGTACCGGGTACCGATCCGCATGGTGCCGCCGGTCGTCTGCTCGACGTCCACCGTGAGCGAACCGTCGACCCGCACCTGAAGGACGAGCTGCAACTTGAGCGACACCACGACGGGCACGGAGCCGACCATGATGACCGGGTAGGCGGCGAGCACGGCGAGGGGGATGCGGGGTGCGATCCTCGGCGCCCGCACAGGGCCCTTCAGACGCCAGCCCGCCCGGTAGGGCCCGCTCACCTTCACGGAGGCGGTCGCGTCGGAGGCATCGGCCGTGCCCCGGCCGTCGTAGGCGAAGGAGACCTCGGGCGTCAACTCGAAGAAGCCCCCGATCCGGGTCTCACGCTCCAGCCAGGGCTTGCCGCCGAACATGGGGACATGGGCGTCGAATTCGAGGCGCAGGGGCTTTCCTGCGGCTGCCGTGGCGTCGGTCTTCCCGCCTCCGGCCAGGCCACGCACCACATCCAGTCCCTTGATGAGCGGGTCCACCGTCCAGGCGGACGGCGCCACGGGAACCGTCCCACTGGCTGTGCGGGAGCCGAGCACGTCCGCCAAGCTCGCCGGAGCGGTGGTGAGTTCCGTCTTCCGGCCGTCTACGGACCCCACTCCGGTCACCTTGAACAGGGCTCCCTTGGGAGAGGCCTTGGTCGGTGGGCCGGCCACGACATCACCCTTGCGCAGGGCGGCAGCCGGCCCCCGGGCGTCATGGCGTACGACGGCCTTGCGAGAGGCGGCATCGTACGCGACGAGGGTGACCCGGGTGCCCGTGTCCCCGCCGAACGTTCTGTCCGAGGGGCGGGTGACGGAGGCCGTGCCGCTCCCGCCTGGGGTGACAGGGAGCGTCCGGGACTTCTCGGCGCTCCCGGAGGTGGCCGAGGCGTCCTTGCGGGCGTGGCTGCGGTCGGGGTCCGGGGGCTGCTCCCCCGGTGAGCCGGGGGGCGGCGCCTCCGCCTGTGGGGCGGCTTCGGCCGGATCAGGGGCCGTGTCCGCACATCCCGTGACGAACAGCGCGGCAGCGCAGACCAGTGAGCACAGACCTGTGCCCTTGACGCGTTTCATGGGGGTCTCTTGGGTGGGGGAATCGGGCCCCGGCCGGGACACCGCGTCCGCACCCTACCTATCCGCCAGTTGGCGAACCCGGAGCTTCGGGGATCGAAGTCGACAGTGCGCACCGAGCATGCGCGGGTGGGCGAAGTACCTTCAGAATTGGGCCACTTGTCGTGGACTGCCGACTGCATGCGTCAAATTCCCGAATGGGCGGACCAGTTGGTTGTTCACGCTGAACGCCTGCTGGCGCAAGTCCTGTTGGGGCAGCGCTGTCCCGGCAACGGAGACTCTCGCCACGGGTCGAGTCACCCATTGTTGCCACCCCTCACTCTCTGTCATTGGCCACGGTCGGGCAGTCGGGCGAGAGCAGTGCCGTGGGAGAATTGGCGTCCAAGCACGGGGGTGGCCCCTCCCCCTGACGAGGTGATCACCCATGCACGTCGAGGGCACGTTCGTCGGCAGGCAAGCCGAGCTGGCTCGCTTGCGGGAGTGTGCCCTGGCCGCCTGCGCCGGGCGGCCGGGACTGGTGCTCGTCGAGGGAGAAGCGGGCATCGGCAAGACCGAACTGCTCCGCCACTGGCTGACCGACCCCTCCTTGAGCGGGTTCACCGTATTGCGAGCACGCTGCGACGCGGCAGAGCAGGACTTCGCCTTCGGGGCTCTCCAGCAGCTGACCTCGTCGGCACCGGACTCACTGGTCGGCGAGCTTCCGCTGCTCAAAGGGGTGATCCCGGCTTCAACACCGCCGTACGACGTGGGCAGCCGGCTGCTGGAGCTCCTGGGTTCCCTCCAGTCCGAGCAGCCCGTCGTGCTGCTGATCGACGACGTGCAGTGGGCTGACGTGGCCTCCCTCCAGGCGTGCTCCTTCGTGCTGCGGCGGCTGGAGGCGGACTCCGTGCTCGCGGTACTCACCGCCCGCAGCACCGGCGACGGACGTGAAACCCACAGAGACGACGTGCTGCGACGGCTGGTGGGCGCGGTGCCCGGCAGCGTACGGATGGCGTTGCGCGGACTCGACGTCGAGCATGTGTCAGAGCTGATCACCCGGGTCACCGGGCAGCGGGTCACCACGGCCCTCGCGGAAGGCCTGCGGGACCGCACCGGCGGCAACCCGCTGTATGTGAGCACCCTGCTGGCAGAGCTGCCCGACAGCGACCTGACCGAGGCTTCGCTCACGGGACTGCCCGTACCCCCCTCCTTGACAGCCGCCATCCGGTCCCAGCTCGCGCATCTGCCCGAGCCCTCCCGAGCTCTCGTCGAGGCCGCCGCAGTGCTGGGCACCTCCTCCCCCCTCGCAAAGGTCGGCTGGCTCGCGGAGGTGGAAGCCCCGTCGTCCGCCCTCGAGGCCGCCCTGCCGTCCGGACTGGTGCGCTGGCGCCCCGACGAACCTGCGGTCCCTGTAGAGATCGGCCACGCGCTGCAACGGCAGGCCGTCATCGAGGCCATCCCCCCACACCGGCTGCGACGCCTGCACGCGGCAGCCGTCCACCTGGTGGACCGGCACACGGCCTGGGCCCACCGAGTCGCCGCGGCCGAGCCCTCCGATCTCCGGCTGTCCGCCGAACTGGTCGACGCCGCGGACGAGGCGTTCACCGCCGGTGAGGCAGACCGGTCGGCGACCCTGCTGCTGTGGGCGGCCGACCTGGAAGTGACCCGAGCCGGACGGGAGCGCCTCCTGCTCACGGCGGTCGAGCGACTGCTGGTGATCGAGCGGTTCACCCGGGTCGCCGCGCTGCTGCTGCGCGTCCGGGCCAGCGCACCCTGCGCGGCGCGCAGCCTGGCGCTGGGAGCTCATGCCCTGTACCGCGGGACACTGCCGGCAGCCGAGGCACACTACTCCGCCGCGCTGACGGAGAGCGAGGAGGAGGGAGACGTCCGCACCGAGATCATGGCGCGTGGTGCACTCAGCGCCGTTCTGAACTTCCTCGGCCGCTACGACGAGGGCATCGAGGCAGCCCGCCGGACGCTCGCGCTGGACCCGGGCGCGTCCTTTGCCTGGGTCAACCTGTGCACAGGGCTCGCCCTCGCCAAAGGACCGCAGACGGCGCTGCGGGAACTTTCCCAGGTCACACCGACGGTGCCACGGGCCGCGCCCGAGGTCGGGCCGCACGACGTGGCTCTCCTCACCCTGCAGGGAATCCTGCGGATCGCCTCAGGCTCGCTCAAGGCTGGAGCCGACGACTGCCGCACAGCACTGGAACTGGGCATGGCGCACGGAATGTCCGCGCTGGCCGACTTCGCCTACGGCCACTTGGCCACCGGCCAGTACCTTCTCGGGGATTGGGAGGACGTCCCGATCAGCTGCGAGCGGGGCCTTGCCATTACCGCCAACGGCGACGGCAAGACGGCCGCGTACGCATGGGAGTACGCGGCTCTGTCCTGGCTCTCCGCCGGACGGGGCAAGTGGGCAGCGGCGCTGGAACACCTGCGGGCCATGGAGAACTGGTCCGACGCCGACCGGGCGGACGAGACGCACACATCCGCGTTGTGCGCGGTCAGCAGGGCGATCTATGCGCAGGCCCGCGGTGATCACCGGGCGATGCTGAATGCCGTGGAGCCGTTGGCACGCTGGGAGGCAGGGTGGCCCCGCCAGTTGCAGCTGTACTGGCTGCCCCTGCACGCGGAGGCTCTCCTCGGGCTGGAACGGCTGGACGAGGCGGAGGCCGAGATCTCACACCTGCGGAGCGTCGCGGAGGACATCCCCTGCCTGCGGACATCCGCGTCGTGGCTGTCCGGCCGGCTGGCCGCGAGTCGCGGAGACCTGCCACAGGCCCGCACCACGTTCGAGCAACGCCTGGCGACGCTGCACGAGTCGGACGCGCCCCTGCTGCACACCGCACTGCTGGCGCACGACTACGGCCTGGTCCTGCGTCGCTCGGGGCACACGGCGATCGCCGGCAAGTGGTTCGACGAGGCACATCAGCGTCTGCAAAAAGTGCAGGCCCGGCCCTTCCTCGAACGCTGCGCCCGCGACGTTTCCCGGCCGGCGCAACCCGCTGCGACCACCCGCGATACTGCCGTCGCAGGCGAACTCACCGCCAGGGAACGGGAGATCGCCCATCTCATCGGCCGGGGACTGACCAACAAGGAGATCGGCAAAGAGCTGTTCGTCAGCTCCAAGACCGTCGAGTACCACCTCAGCCGCGTCTACGAGAAGTTGGGCTTCACCAACCGCCGCGAACTCCGGGACCATGTGCAGCGCGGCATCCTCACTCAGGAGGGCTGAGCGGCGGCCCCTGGAAGGCCAGGGACCGGCCGAGGCAATCCGGAGAGCCAGTCGCTTCGGTCGCTTCGGTCGCTGACCGGACCGAGGGCGGGCCCCTGCCAACGGCAGGGGCTTTCCCACGGCCCGGTCACTGCTCAGCAGCGGTAGCGGGGTTCCCCCTCTTCTGCTGGTGCTGATTGAGAAGAACCAGCATCTTGTCGAACTCGGTGTCGCTCATCTTCAGGATGAGGTGCATCGCCACGAAGATCCCGTCGTCGTAGGGGATCTTCGTCAACTCGCGGGTCTTCGGAACGGTGTCCGAAGAAGCGGGCTGAGGTTCCGCACGACGGTCGCTGCGCGGCTCCGGAACGGACTCCGAGGCCGTCGCCACGGCCGGAGGGTTCTGCCCAAGGCTGGTCGGGACCGCTGCCCGCTCGCTGTCCGTGCCGCCCAGAACGACACCACTTCCGGGGCCCTCAGTGATTACGTCGTAATCACCCCCGTCGCCGGCGGGCACTCCCCCGTCGTCAACACCGTCCGAGCCTCCGGTGTCTCCGTCGCCTCCCGTGGTGATTACGTCGTAATCACTACGCCGGTCGGCGAGGTCTCCCCCACCGCTGCCGCTGCTGTCCTCTCCTACAGCGCCGTCGGTGATTACGTCGTAATCACTCGGACCGGTGCTCGGCGCCGCGGGCGGCGTGTCCACGCCGACCCGAGGACGTGGCGCCGCCTTCGCTGCCTGAGCTTCGGCTCGCTGCGCCTTCAGGTCTTCCAGCGCCGCTTCCTGCTCCTCCGGGGGCCGGTTGCCAACTGCCCGCAGAAGATCGATCGGCTCCTCTCCGATACGCGCCTGGAGTTCAGGGGTCAGATTCCGCAGAGCAAGGCGCTGAGAGACCCAGCCCTGGGAACGGTGCAACCGCTTGGCGAGGGCGCGCTGGCTCCCGTGGATAGCCAGCAGCCGCTCCAGGGCGCGGGCTTCGTCAAGCTCGTCGAGGTCCTGACGGTGGATGTTGGCGACCAGCGCGGACTCAAGGAGTTCCTCGGATGTGGATCCCTGGTCGTCGCTCACCATCACCTTGATGGTGGGGAGGTCTGCTTCACGGGCAGCGGCGAGGCGACTGCTGCCGTCGATGACCACATACGTCGTGTCCGGTTCCAGATCGCCTTCGCGCTTCGGATTCACCTTGATGTAGGCGTCCCGGTTCATGACCGTGATGGCCTGCTTCTGCCCGTGCGTTCGCAAGCTGCCGGCGAGGTCCGTCAGATCGCCGAGGTCCGAGCGAGGGTTGTCCGGGTTCAGGCTGACGCGATGCGGAGGGAGTTCGGTCGGTGGTGCCACCCCGTCCGTAGGCACGCCCGTCGCCGCAGCAACCGCTTGGCGACGGGCGCTGACGGTCCGGGCCCCACCACCGAACCGCCCGGTTCCGAGCTGACTGGCCTTGCTCACAGCACCTCCCTGGCAAGCGCACGCATGCCGACGGCCTGCTGGGAGCGGGGCGCATACGACAGCAGCGGCTTCTTCACTCGGACAGCCTCCTTCTGTTCCTTGAGGTCCCCGATGAGCCCGACGACCTTCGGATCCTTTATGTCGACCCAGCCCTGAAGCGATGACGTCGCGATGTATCCGCGGCGGGAGTCGTAGAGGTTGACGACGATGCCGAGATAGTCGATGTCGACCTGGAGGTCGCCGCGCAGATCGTCGATCTGGGTGGTCAGCAGCTCGTAGGCGTCCGCGGAACTGTCCTCGGCCTGGACCACGATGAGCGCACCCGACTGGCCGGGCTTCTCTCCCTCGCGGCGACGGCCGTAGTAGGCAGCGGCGTCCATGCTGAGCCCGAGGCTCGGCGGGCAGTCGACGATGATTACGTCGTAATCACTTTCCAGAGGAGCGAGCGCCCTCTCCAGTGCCGCTTCGCGCGCCCGCACCGCGGACAGCCGCACATCCAGCAGGAAGGCGTCGTTGCACGCGGGCAGCAGGTGCAGCCGACCGTCGAACGCCTCGTCGTCGACGGAGACGATGAGGTCACGCAGGTCGCCCTTGGGGTCACCCGCCATGTGGTTGGTGAGGCTGTCGCCGTTCATCGGCAGCGGCTCGGCGCCGAGCTGGTTGGTGAGGTGGCACTGGGGGTCGAAGTCGACCAGGAGCACCCGCTGTCCGGGGCCGGGCAGATTCTCGACCTCAAGTGCCATGTCGTCCACGTCGGCGTCGGCGCCCTGCGTTTCGCTGGCCTTGAGCGCCTTGGTGAGGGCCTTGGACACACTGGCCGGGTGGAGGGAGCCGGCGTCCTCGGCCAGAGCTTCGCCGAGTCCAGCCGTGATGGCCGTCTTGCCGACTCCGCCCTTCTGATTGCAGACGACGACGCGGCGGGTGATCTCGGGGCGCTCCACGTCCGGGGCCGGGTTGGTGTCGAGCCACAACTGCACGGACTGGGCGAGTCCCTGAATGAGGGACACCTTCCGGTCGGTGCTGATCTCCCGGAACTGCTCCCACTGGCCTTCCGGAAGGAAGGTGGAAAAGGAGTCGGCACCGGATGTGTCCACGGAGGCAGTGGCGGAGGCGAGTTCACACCAAGCGCTGATGCCCTGTTCCACCGCGGTCTGGATCTCGACGCCGTGCTGGGCGGCTCTGACTTTGAGGTTCTGCCGAAGCCATGTCGGCAGCTTGGAGACGACCTTCTCGCGGTCGCCGGGGAAGGTTGGCGCATTCATGGGGACACCATACTAACGCTCAAGATCTTTTGACGTCAGGACACGTTAGTTTTGCTGACGTCCCGCCAATCGGAGGTGTGATATGTCCGATTGGCGGAAGTGATTACGTCGTAATCACCCTCCGGGACTCCTGGGACGCAGAACCGGGGGAGTGGCCGCAGTGTCAGTCCTCTGCCAGCAAAGCACCGTCACCCCATCCAGCAGAAGCAACTTCGCACCGCGAGTGAGCACATCGCACGCACACCGGACTCAGGGCGGCCGAACACTGCTCAGTGCAGGCGGACACCGCTCAGTGCGTCTGCCAGTGCCTGGCCGCAGCCAGTGCGGCGCGGGCGTCTTCCGTCGTCGCCACGGGCTCAGCCGTGCGCTGTTCGCAACGGGCCAGCGCACGCAACGCGGCGTCCAGATACCGCTCCAGGCTCACCATCTGCGTGGGGGTGACACAGCTGGGGAGGACTTCCGTCATCTCGTCGAGCCAGTACTCGGCATCCTCATCCGGGGCCAGACCCTCCCGGTGCTCCAGCAGACGATGTGCCACCGGCATCAGCAAGTGATTCCGCTGCCGGGCCTCTGCCTGCTCCCGCTCTTCGGCGGCCTTGCGCTGAGCGCGGTGCCGCTCCGCCTCCCGAACCGCCTCCGGTGTCCGCCGGACCGGGGGAGTCTGCGGAGTCTCGTCCGTGAGCAGTGCGGCGTGCAGTCGGCGAGCCTTGTTGTAGGCGGCGCTCGCGGCCCTCACCGCCAAGGCCGGCGCCAGGTGGAGCCACTCGGCACCGGCCGCCCGTGCGGCAGCCACCGCTCTAGCCTGATGGACGTCTGCCCGCTCCCGCACGTACTCCCACAACCGCACACGGTGCAACGCCGCCGCCCGCTGTACTTCCTGAGAGAGGGTGCGCAGGGCAGGGGCGTTCTTTTCCGCATGGAGCAGGACCCCGTAGATCTCATCGTCCGCGGGCATGCGCTCCACGGCCGGATCCCCTGCACTCTCGTGCAGTCTGCGAAGCTCTGCGGCGGCCGCCACGGCATCGATCCGGCCAATGCGCATCTGCGGCTTGACCAGTGGTTTAGCTGCCAAGGAAGCTCTTCGCCCGCTGCGTGCCATGAGAGCAGTCTGCCCCCGGGAATCCTCGATTCACAGAATGTGAAACGCCGAAAGAAGCCAACAGCCTGCGGGGGAGCGGCTCGTCGGCCGGCGGGTGGTGCCGAGCACCCTGGTCGGTCGCTTCAGTCGCTGAGCCCGGCTCAGTCGCTTCAGTCGCTGCCGGTTTTCCTCCGCTCAGCTGGAGCGACTGAAGCCCAGCTACTCAGCGACTGTTCAGTCGCTGCTTCAGTAGAGCGATAAAACCGCAGGTCAGAGGCCCTATGCCAGAGTAGGTAGCGACTGAAGCGACTCAAGTTCCGCATATATCAAGGACTCCTGTGTGCGCGTGTGCGTGATATATAGAGAGCTTCAGTCGCTTCAGTCGCTGTTTTTCCTCGGCCACCCCCTCTGAACTGGCCTTTTCCCTCGACTGATTGAGTAGCTACCGAAGCCCCTTCAGTAGCTGCGCCGCCCGTTCAGCCGCTGTGCCCCCCTCAGCCGGTCGCATCATCGACACAGAGGTACGTCGTTCCGCATGTGCTCCACGCTCCCTCGCGTCACGTTCGCTAGTGTGTGTCCGTCGTTGAGTCGCTTCGGTCGCTGTCAGGGGGTGTGCATGTCTGCTGAACTGCGGTTTCCTTTCAGCGACTCACGGGTGCGCGACGAGCGTCCGTCAGTCGCTGAGCAGTCGTTGGCGGTCGCCCGCTGGTGTGCCCGCCGGGGATGGCCCGTCCACCCCCTCTCCGCAGGCCTCAAGACGCCGGCCGCCAACTGTCGTGAGTGCCGCACGAAACCGCATCCGCCCACCGCCTGCCCCTGCCTCCCCGCTGGTCGCTGGTGCCACGGCTTCCACGCCGCCACCCTCGACCAGAACCGCATCGGCGACTGGTGGGGCAACCACCCCGAGTACGGCATCGGCGTCTCCTGCGGCCCGGCCGAGCTGGTCGTCATCGACATCGACGCCCACCATGCCGAACCGCCCACCCGCGACCGCATCCTGCCCGGCATCCCCATCGCCGACCACGTCGACCTCACCGGCCTGGCCAACGGCTTTCACACCCTGGCCCTGCTCGCCGCACTGCGCGGCAGGCCGAGCCCCGCGGACGACGAGACCACCCTGCGCGTGCGCACCCCCTCGGGCGGCCTGCATGTCTGGTACCGGGCCAGGGACAGCCGCCGCTGGCAGTCCTCCGTCGGATCCGGCAGGGGCCGCGCCCTGGCCTGGCAGGTCGACATCCGCGCCCACGGCAGCTACATCGTCGCTCCCGGCACCACCACCCGGCACGGCACCTACACACCCGTCGGCCAGCCCCGGCAGCCGGCGCCGCTGCCTCTCTGGCTCGCCCAGGAGCTGGAACGCACCGGACATCTCCCCGCACCGCACATCCCCGCCCCGAGGCCGGTCCCGCCGCGCGCCCGGCAGGCCGTGCTCGCCGCGGGCGGCGGCAGGGACCGTGTCCAGTACGTCCTCGCTGCCGTGCTGGCCCCCGTGGAGGCCTGCGGTCAGGTCGCCGAGGGGGCCGGGTTCTCCGACGCCCTCAACCGTGCCGCCTTCACACTCGGCGGACTGGTCGCCGCGGGCCGCCTCGGCCGGGACGAGGCCGAACAGGCGCTGCGAGAAGCCGCAGTGGCGGCCCGCCCGGGGCAGACGCGACGCATCGAGCAGATCATCCGCAGCGGTCTGACCGCAGGCCAGGAAAAGCCCCTGCACGGAGGAGGGAGGCGTTCGTGACGTCACCCAAGCCGGAAGCGCTCTTCGAGTTCAACCCCGAAGCCGTCGCCGCTCAGATCCGTGCTCAGGGCGCGACCACCGTCCCGCGCCCGGCGCGGGACGGCAGCGACCGTGCCCCGTCGGCCGCTGCGACGGCCGACGGGCTGCTGCCGGACACCCTGACCGACCGCGGCAACGCCAAGCTGTTCGTGAAGCTGTACGCCAACGACTACCGGCACGTGCCCGGCATCGGCTGGTACCGCTGGGACACCACCCGCTGGCAGATCGACGAGGACGACACCGTCCTGTGGGCGGCGGGCGATCTCGCCGAAAGCATCGCCGCCCACGATCCGCGCGGCGCCTTCACGACGACCGCCCTGCAACAGCACCGCCGCCGGGCCCTGTCCACCACCGGCATCAACGCCATGCTCGCCCAGGCCAAGTCCGCCCCCGGCATGGTTTTGAACGCCGCCCGCCTGGACGCCGACCCCTACGCCCTGTGCACGCCCGACGGCATCGTCGACCTGCGCACCGGGCTGGTGCAGAACCCCGACCCGAACAAGGACTTCCACTCCCGGTCCACCACGGTGGGCCCGCAACACGGCCCCACGCCCCGCTGGGCACGGTTCCTCACCGACACCTTCGGCGAGGCCGCCGAGGACAGCGAGATGATCGACTATCTCCAACTGCTCCTCGGGTACTCCCTCACCGGCGACGTGGGTGCGCAGATCTTGCCCTTCCTGTTCGGCTCCGGCAAGAACGGCAAGTCGGTCCTGCTCGACGTTCTGATGAAGCTCCTGGGCGACTACGCGGACGCGGCCCCGCCCGGGTTCCTGATGGCCCGCCCCTACGAGGGACACCCGACGGATCTGGCCGAACTGCACGGCCGCCGCGTCATCGTCTGCTCGGAGGTCAAGCCCGGCGACAAGTTCGACGAGGCCCGCGTGAAGCTGCTGACCGGCGGCGACCGCATCAAGGCCCGCCGGATGCGCCAGGACTTCTTCTCCTTCACCCCGACCCACAAGCTCTGGCTGCTGGGCAACCACCGTCCCGAAGTCGGCACCGGCGGCTTCGCGTTCTGGCGCCGCATGAGGCTGATCCCCTTCGAGCACGTCGTGCCCGACCACCGGAAGATCGACAACCTGGCCGACATCCTGGTCACCGAGGAAGGGCCGGGCATCCTGGGCTGGCTCATCGACGGCGCCCGCCGTTACCTCGCCGGCGACCGCGACCTCACCGGCCCCGAGCGCGTCAGCATCGCCACGACCGCCTACGCCGAGACCGAGGACCACACCGGCCGTTTCTACGACGAGGCCTGTGTCCTCGGGCCGGATCTGAGGGCCGAGCAGACGGCCCTCTACGCCGCGTACAAGACCTGGTGCCAGAATGAAGGGGCACCACTGATGTCCTCGAGGGCATTCGCCGCCCGCACTCGGGAACTCGTAGGAATCGCCTCGCCCAAGGAGATGGTCCTGTCCAACCAGCGTAAGCACTACCCGGGTATCGGACTGCTCACCGACCAGGAGGACGCAGGCGCATGAGCTCCCTGATCACCGAGGACGAGATCAGCCACGAGACCTCGCTCTTTTGGCTGGAGGACGTCGAGAACCTCGACTACGTCCGGCAGAGTCTGGACCGTCTGCCCACGCGCAAGGGCAAGCCCGCCTACCACCGTGACGGCCGCATGGTCGGCTACGCCCTCCTGGGACCCACGGCCAAGGCCTCCCGTGCCTCCGGCACCTTCCGCCGGCGCGTCTTCTGGCTGCTGCCCCATGACCGGGACAGCGAACCGGAAGGCCTGTACGCCAAGAGCGCGCCCGCCGAGGCGGTGGACCCGCGGACGCTCCAGGCCCGAGTGAAGGGCTACAAGACGGAACGCTCCGAGGGCGGCCCGCCCTCCTCCGCCATGCGCAAGCTCGGGATAACACTGCCCCTGTGACACACGGCGCGGCAGCCGCCCCGGCATCCGGTGGCCGCCCCGGGCCGCGCAATGCCGGGGGAGTGGCCTTGGTGCAGCTGCCCCCCGTCGCGTAACCGCTCGTGCCCCCGGGCGGCTGCCGCACCGACCGCCCGACCGCCCGGCGGCCCGGCGGCCCGAACAGGCCGGATGCCCCCGGATGGCCGGTATGGCACGGACGAGCCGGGGGAGGGTAGCTTCGCAGCCCCTCGACCCAGAGCTCGTCAGCCCGTCATGGCGGCGGGCCCGCGCTGGGAGCGAGGCGTCTTCTCGCCGACCTTGCGCGGGCGGATGGTCCGCGGGTCGACCGCCTCGCCCGGGGCCCCCTTCCGGTAGATCCCGTCGGGCTGGTTGTCACGGTCGTGCGGCAGCAGGAAGAACACGCGCCGCCGGTACAGCCCGCTGTCGGGATCGGCCGGGGCCGAGTCGTCGAGCTCCGTGTATCCGACCATGCGCCCGTCGCGCGCGTACCGTGGCTTGTTACGGCGGCGCGGTGTCTTGTCGAGGGCCTGGCGCACGTAATCGAGGCTGCCCACGTTCTCCAGCCACACCACCTGGGCCTCGTAGGTGAGATCGCTGTCGCTCAGTAGCGAACTCATGACCTCGATTCCTCCTCGTTCCGGTCCGCCGGGGAACGGCCGGCCGCCTGTTCCATCCTCCGGCCCGCCGAGCTCGACCATCCGAGGCGGGCCGTGCCGGCTGCGGCCGGAGCACGACGTCCGGTGCCGACTTCGGTGTCCGGCCTGCTGCCATCGTATGAGCCGCCCTCACGGGCCGCGAAGCGTTTCGCCCGTTCCGGGCAGCGCGCCCGATCATTTCGCGACACCTAGTCCACCACCAGTCCGATGCCGGGATAGTACTTCCTGCCGTTGGATTTGATCATCTCGGCCGGGCTGCTGAGCCCCACCTCCTGCCGGACGCGGAGCGCGAACGTCCGCGTGCTGGCGGGACGGATACCCTCCCCGGCCTGGCACCACGCACTGTAGGCGGCGTACAGCAGGCCCTGCTCGACCCGGAGTTCGGCGCTGGGCTCCGCGTCCCGCGTGCAGCACTCGGCGAGGAAGCGCCCGATGTGGTCCTCGGTCGTGGCGTAGGCGTGGGTGGCGATGCGCACGCGGTCCGGTCCGGTGAGCGGGTCCCGGGTGGTGAGGTACTTCTTCGCCCCCTGCACCAGCCACTGCAGGATTCCGGGGCCCTCGTCCCGGACGAGTTCGAAGGCGAGATTGTCGATCTTGCGTTTGTCGGGCACGACGCGTTCGAAGGGGATCAGCCGGATCCGGCGCCAGAACGCGAAGCCCCCGGTGGAGACTTCGGGACGGTGGTTGCCCAGCAGCCACAGATGGTGGGTCGGCGTGAAGGAGAAGAAGTCCTGCCGCATCCGGCGGGCCTTGATCTTGTCGCCGCCTGTCAGCAGCCGCACCCGGGCCTCGTCGAACTTGTCGTTGGGCTTCAGCTCGCTGCACACCACCAGGCGCCGCCCGTGCAGTTCCGTCAGCTCGGTGGAGTGCTCGGAGAACGATCCACGGTCCATCAGGAACCCCGGGGGAGCGGCGTCCGCGTAGTCGCCCAGGATCTGGATCATCACGTCCAGCAGCACCGACTTGCCGTTCTTCCCCTCGCCGTGCAGGAACGGCAGCACCTGGGCGCCGACATCGCCGGTGATGGAGTAACCGAGCATGAGATGCAGGAAGTCGATCATCTCCCGGCCCTCGTCGTCGTCCCCGAAGGTGTCCTCGAGGAAACGCTGCCACCGCGGTATCGGCATGGCCTGCGCGGAGACGCTGGTGGCGCGCGAGTGGCAGCCGCGCTCCGGGTCGGGAGGGTGCAGCAGTCCCGTGTGCAGGTCGATGACACCCGACGGGGTGCACAAGGCGTACGGATCGCCGTCAAGGCTGTCGGGCTCGACGGACAGCCTCGGTGACGCCTTTGCCTGGGCCAGCAACGCCTTCATGCCGGCCGTCGACAGGGTCCGCCTGCGGTGCACGGACAACTCGCGCTCGGTGAAGCGCCCTTGGGGGTCGCTGTCGGGCATGGCCTCGGCCATCTCGCCCGCGGCCCACAGAGCGGCCTTCTCTCCGCCGGTGCGCTGCCAGCGGTACCCGTCCCAGGAGAACCAGCCCAGGCCGTCCACATGGCGGAACTGGCGGCTGAACCGCTCGATGAAGAGCTTGGCGTTGCCCCGGTCCGTCAGAGACTCGGGAAGAGCCCCGTGAAGGCCGTCCGCACGCGCTGCCGGGGCCGGGGCGGCGTCGGGGCCCTCAACGGGCGCCGCAGGCCCCGGCATGACGCTTTCCAGGGCTTCGAAGTCGAGCATCTGCTGTGCTGCCACCACCGCGTCGAAGCGCACGCTGCGGCCGGCGCTCACGCGCTCCCCTGAGCCGGGCACAGACAGGCCAGCGGGCGGGGACGGCCCGTTCTGCTCATGCCGCCGCCCGCCGCGGGCGTCGCGAGCCCGGGCACCGGTGGACGGACCGATGGTCCGTGCGCGGCGCACCAGCGCGCCGCATTCACCAGTGTCACGGGGAAGTCGTTCGCAGTCGAAGGCACGTGGTCGTCCTGGACGGTAGGGACTGTTCTTCTCGCAGGAGTTGTGAGCGGAGATGAGTGGAAGCGCTGGGCTCCGCATCACGTTCTATCAGTACTCCGGTCCCTTGAGTCCCTCCTGCCCGATAGCCGGGCAGGCCCCACCCGGGTCCACCCGCCGTTAAAACTCCCGACGCCACAGAAGCACAGTAATCCGATCGTCTGTTCCCATGGGGACGAGATGTTCCCCCGGCAGGGTCTGAAGCCCAAGGGGGCGGAGTACGTTCGGTCCCTGAGGTGTTTTTGCCGGTCAGCGCGGTTTTCGATGCCGAAACAGGGTCTGAAGGGACTGAGATCCCTAGTTATCAGCGCTCCATGCGTTTCTAGGGTTGGTTCTCATGTGTGCGCTCGCGTACGCGTACATATAAGTCATCTATTCATACTGCGTGTGTATTCTCCGCTGATAAGGGGGAGGTTGAGTCCCTTCGGTCCCTTCTTGCGACCCTGGAAACGCTCTGACCTGCAGCTTCATGGGCAGGGACCGGGAGGGTCCGAGTCCCCCCGGTCTCGGCTCTCCGTCCCTCGGTCACTCCCGCGTCCCCGCGGGCGGCCGACGTCCCCGGCCCGGCACCCCGTCCCCGCCCGCAGGCTTCCGACCCCAGCCCGTGAAAAGCCGAGGTCGCCGGACGTGGGCCGAAAACATCTGGCCCTCGCGGGTGCGGCTCTACAGATAAACCGTTTCTTCGGGTGAAGGGAATGATGAATTCCAGGCAACGGGAAAGACCTCATCCAGGGGAAACCGCTCTCTCCTGTCGGCGATCCGGCCGAAACAGCGGAGGTGCGCGGGGAGTTGAGCGAAGCGCGCGATCGCTCACCAGAGATGAGCATTCTCCTGTGAAGCAGGCTGGTTCCTACCCATGGGTAAGCAGTACCGGGCCAGTCGCGTGCCCAGGACGGCGAGTTGCTTGGCCCGGCCAGATGGGCGGAACCCCGTTCCGGCAGGCGGACGGACGCCATTCCCTCCCCAATTGCAAGGGAATTGGCCCCGCCGAACAGATCTTGAATCAGCGGATGCCCCGTGCCAGGCTCGTCGACGCGTGCGAGGGGGCAGGATCCGGCTCCGGGAGGAGGCCGGCTCGCACGCCTCGCGTCACGATCGAGCAGGGGGAGGGGAAACCGTGTCCAAGCCGTTCGCCCGGTACCCGTCGGCCCGCCGTTCGGTCATCGACACGGCGGGCCCGGCCCCGGACATCGGCCGTCGGCTGTGGGAGGACGAGCCAGGCCCCGTTCTCGTCTACGCGCAGCTGTGCACGCGGGACACGGCCGCCGCCGAGCGGTTGGCCGAGCAGGCCGAGGAACGCCTCGCCAGTGCCCCGTACGCAGGAAACACTGAAGGGCTGCCCACCGTCCCGGTCGTGCTGAACGCCGTACTGGACACGGCCGTTGAGTGGGCGCGCACCCCGGCCGGGCGTCCGGTGCTGGCGCCCGCACTCGTCGAGTGGGCGCAGACGGGCAAGGCCGGCCGGCAGGGCGGCGGCGACGCCCCGGAACTGCCGTTGGCGGTGCGCGCCCTGCGCGCGATGGACGCCCCCGACAGCGAGTTGTTCTGGTGGGCCCGGGTCGAGGGGCTGTCCGACGAGGTCGTCGCGCGGCGACTCGACCGGCCGGCCCCCGGGGCCGCCGAGGACATCCTGCGGGTGACGGCCGAGTTCCGTGAACGCGCCCGGCTGGCCCACACGCTCCAGGTGCAAAACCCGGTCTGCCGTTCCTATGCCGGGCTGCTGGAGGCGACGGCGCGGCAGGGCTCCGGTCCCACCCCGCCGGATCTGCTGGGGCATCTGGACCAGTGCCCCGGCTGCGACGACGCCTTCCAGTGCCTGAATGTCCAAAGCCCTTTGCTGCCGCAGATCGTGGCCGGTGCCGCTCTTCGCTGGCACGGCACCGTGTACGTCGCCAGACGGCGCAGACAGCTCGCCCAGGAGCCCGTGGGACTGATCGGGCGGCCGCCCGGTCCCGGCTCCTTCCCGGCCCGTTCCGCGGGCGTCCTGCGCACCAGGCGCCTGTGGGCGGCCGGAGCCGCCCTGGTGCTGCTCGCGCTCACGCCGCTGTTCCTGCGCGACGAGTCCGCCTCGCAGAACGGCCCGGCGGCGCCGGCGGGGCCCGGCGAGATCCTCCCCCCTGTCTTCGCCACCCCGTCCGGCAGCCCGCAGCCGGGCGGCTCAACAGCTCCCGGAGACGAGGACACTCACGGTCCCTCCAGCACACCCGTGCCGTCGGAATCGTCCGCAGAGGACGAACCGTCGCCGGACCCGAGTGTGTCGAAGAGCGGACAGTTGCCCGACGACGAGCAGTCAGGTGCCCCGGTCTGCCGGGCGGCCTTCACCCCGCAGGACTCCTGGCCCGACGGCGTCCGGGGCGACCTCGTCGTCACGACCGGACCGGCGCTGGGGGAGGGCTGGAAGGTGACGTTCCGCGTCCCGGACAACGTGTCCGTCGAGACCTGGTACGGGCAGTCCACGCAAGCGGGCGACGTCGTGACGGTGACCGCCCCGTCGTACGAGCGCACGCAGCCTGCGGGTGCGACGTTCACCATCGGGGTTGTGCTGCGCGGACAGGCCTACGGCGCCGCCTGGGTCTCCGATGTCAGGGTCGACGGCCGCGCGTGCGGGAGTTAGCGGCCCCGCAGCGTCACAGCGCCGCCGGTGCCGGTGCCTTCGCCGGCCGGAGCACGAGATACATGGCGGCCACGATGAACGCACCGCCGACGAGGGTGCGCGTACCCGGCGGCGAGCCGATCAGAAAACTGAACAGCGAGACGAACAGCGGCTCGCAGGCCATGACGACGGCGGTGGCGGCGGCCGGCACCCGGGCCTGCGCCCACGTCTGCACCCCGTACATGAACAGGGTCGCCATGACGGTCAGATAGCCGAGCCACGCCCAGCCGGGCCCGGTGTCCGGCAGGTCCGGGCCCGAGCGCAGCAGGCCCACCGACGCGATCAGCCCGGCCGCCAGCATCTGCACCGCCGTCATGCCGTACACCGCCCGGCGGTCCCCGAACTGGGACAGCAGCACCATCTGGACGGCGTACCCGAGGGCACCGGCCAGGGTCAGCCAGCTGCCGATGCCCACACTGACCCCGTTGAAGGAGATGACCGCGAGGCCTCCCGTCGCCACGATCACCGCGGCCCCCACACCGGGCGTCACCCGGACCCGGAACGCCGCCCACGCCACCAGCGGCGTCAGGACGACGAACAGCGAGGCCAGGAAGCCCGACTGGGACGCCGACAGGTAGCGCTGGCCTTCCGTCTGGAGCAGGGTGGCCAGCCCCAGGCAGAGGCCGGGGGCCGCCCCGGCGACGGCCGTGCGACGCCCGAGGGAGAACACCGCCCGGGGACGCAGCAGGACCAGGATCGCGCCCGCCGCGAGGAACCGGGCGGCCACCATGCTGGCGGCCTCCATCTCCGGCAGCAGCCACACCACGGCGATGTACGACCATCCCCACACCGCGCTCGCGCAGGCGAGCGCGACGAGGGCGACGCGGTACTCCCAGCGTCCCGCGGACAGGGCCGGCGCCCGGGTGATGGTCATGAGAGGTCTCCAGGGGCAGGGGCAGAGGCAGAGGCAGAGGCAGGAGCGCTGGATGTCAGATACTGACCTTCGAATCAGTCAACAGATGCCTCATATCCGCTGTCAAGCAGTAAACAAGGGGCAAGAAGCCGCCTGACCGCAGTGGATCACGCCACCGAAATATTGACTCGCGAATCAGTACAGCCATACGGTCCCCGTGGGGTCCGCCCACCCGTCGGTGTGCTCGCCGGTGCACGGGCCCGGTGCCCTGATCACGCACGGATGGAAGGAAGACGACATGACACAGCGGGTACAGGGGGTCGTGGCCCTGGAGAAGGACGGCCCGGTTCGAGTGGAGACGGTTCTGGTGCCGGACGCGGGCCCGGGCGAGGCGGTGGTGCGCGTCCAGGCCTGCGGGGTGTGCCACACCGACCTGCACTACCGGCAGGGCGGGATCGGCGACGACTTCCCGTTCCTGCTCGGCCATGAGGCCGCCGGAGTCGTGGAGCAGGTCGGCCCCGGTGTCACCGAGGTCGAACCCGGTGACTTCGTGATCCTCAACTGGCGCGCCGTCTGCGGGCGTTGCCGGGCCTGTCAGCGCGGCCGGCCCTGGTACTGCTTCGACACCCACAACGCCCGGCAGCGGATGACCCTGGAGGACGGGCGCGAGCTCTCCCCGGCGCTGGGCATCGGCGCGTTCGCCGAGAAGACGCTGGTGGCCGCCGGTCAGTGCACCAAGGTCGACCCGGAGGTCGCGCCGGCCGTGGCCGGTCTGCTCGGCTGCGGTGTCATGGCGGGCATCGGCGCCGCGATCAACACCGGGAACGTCGGCCGGGGCGACAGCGTCGCCGTCATCGGCTGCGGCGGTGTCGGCGACGCCGCGATCGTCGGGGCCCGGCTGGCCGGCGCCGCCCGGATCATCGCCGTGGACATCGACGACCGCAAGCTCGAGACAGCCCGGTCCATGGGCGCCACCCACACCGTCAACTCCCGGGACACCGAGGCGGTCGGCGCCATCCGCGACCTGACCGGCGGCTTCGGAGCCGACGTCGTCATCGACGCCGTCGGCCGCCCCGAGACCTACCGGCAGGCCTTCTACGCCCGGGACCTCGCCGGCACGGTCGTCCTCGTCGGCGTCCCCACGCCCGAGTTGCAGCTCGAACTGCCGCTGCTGGACGTGTTCGGCCGCGGCGGCTCCCTGAAGTCGTCCTGGTACGGCGACTGCCTGCCCTCGCGCGATTTCCCGATGCTCGTCGACCTGCACCGGCAGGGCCGGATCGACCTGGGCGCGTTCGTCACCGAGACCATCGGCCTGGACGGCGTGGAGGACGCCTTCGCGCGGATGAAGGACGGCGACGTCCTGCGCTCGGTGGTGGTGCTGTGAGCGGCGTCCGCATCGAGAGGCTGGTCACCTCGGGGGAGTTCACCCTGGACGGCGGCTCCTGGCAGGTCGAGAACAACGTCTGGGTCGTCGGTGACGACACGGAGGCGATCGTCATCGACCCCGCCCACGATGCCGAGGCCGTCCTCGGCCTGCTCGGCGGACGCGCGCTGCGGGCCGTCGTGTGCACCCACGCGCACAACGACCACATCGCCGCCGCCCCCGCCGTGGCCGCCGCGACCGGCGCGCCCGTGCTGCTGCACCCCGACGATCTGCCGTTGTGGAAGCTGACCCACCCCGAACTGCTGCCCGACGGGGAGCTGCACGACCGGCAGACCTTGAGCGTGGCGGGCGTCGACCTCACGGTGATCCACACACCGGGTCACGCACCGGGAGCGGTGTGCCTGTACGCCCCCACGCTGTCGACGGTCTTCACCGGCGACACGCTCTTCCAGGGCGGCCCGGGGGCGACGGGACGGCTGTACTCCAGCTTCCCCCTCATCATCGCGTCCATCCGGGAGCGGCTCTTGAACCTCCCCGCGGGCACGGTGGTCCGCACCGGGCACGGGGAGCCCACCACGATCGGCGCCGAGGCGCCCCACCTCCAGGACTGGATCCGGCGGGGGCACTAGCCGCCCGCGGGATCACCGCCCCTCGCTCACCGCCGCGGGCCCAGGACCTCCGGGTCGATACCGAGCTCCGCGGCGGTGCGCTCACGCATCCACAGCATGGCCTCGTCCCGCTTCAGGGCACCTCGCCGCGCGACCATCTGCACGGCGAGGCCGTCGAGGAACAGCGTGATCCGCCAGGTCGCCGCCCGGGCGTCCTCGCAGTGGAAGTCGCCGCCCGCCATGCCCTCCTCGATCAACGAGGTGAAGATCTTCTTCCATTCGCCGTCCAGGTCCTGCATGACCTCCATCAGGCCCCGGTCGCGCAGCCCGGCGGAGTAGCCGTCGATCCACAGCCGCCAGCCCGGCACCGCCTTGGCGGCGGGGCTGTAGACCCGCAGCAGCGCCTTCAGCCGGGTCACGACCGGCGCGGGGCGGGAGAGCACGGCCCGGGCCGCGTCCAGCTCGTTGCGCGCGGCATGCGCGAACGTCGCCTCGATCAACTGCTCCTTGGTCTCGAAGTGGTAGTAGATCAAGCCGCTGCTCACGCTCAGGGCGCCTGCCACATCGGTGATGCGGGTCGCCGCGATACCGCGCTGCTTGATCTGCTCCACCGTCGCGTCGAGGATCTCCTCGCGCCGCAGGACAACTTTTTTACGGACCACGCCGGTCACCATATCGCTCATCGAGAGTGAGCCTTTCGTCGAGGCAGGATGATTGACACGTCAGTCAGCAAGATACGTCTCGTCGCGATCGAATCCCACGGTTGCCGGGTGATGCTCCGGCGGCGTCTCCGCTTCCTGGCATTCCCCGTTTATGCGGGGCTGGCCTGGGAGGATAGCCGTGGGTGAGGCCGTCGTGGCGGTGTCCGGGTGGAGTTCGCGGGGTCTGAGCTGACTTATGGGTCAGTCAGGCAACAGGAAGAAGACGGGCTGCCGAACTCTTGACGTGCCCGGAGCCTCTCTCTACTGTCGCGGTGTCTGCAAGAGCTTTCCGCGAGCGTAGTCGCCCCGGGCCCGGGCAACCGGGCCCATACGACAGGAGAGCGATCGTGAGGGAACAGGCCTTCACCACCGTCCGCCGCTTACCGGCGACCACCCCGCCGTCAGCGACCATCCCGCCGTCCGCCGCGGGCGAGCCGACCGCTCGCTAGCCCCGGACCTTCGCTCCCCGCTCCGTGTTCACCGCGTTCGCGAGCCGCGGATCCCGCGCATCGGGCTCGTACCGCGGCCCCGGGCCCCCTGCCTCCCGCAGCGGTCGGCCACCTCGAGTACACCACCATCCACGTGAGGGCGGACGGCCGTCGGCCACCGCCCGCTCCCGACCCCCGGCCCGGCGCCGGCACGCGCCACCCGGCGCCGCGGCGGAGCCAGGAGAGGACCAGAGGTTATGCACCACGACGATGTGGCCGACGGCAGGTCCTGCCGACGGCCGGGGAGACGGCGGCACCCCCGCCGCGAAAGCCACCACCGCCCGATGGACCCGCCCCCGGCCCGGCACACCACCGCCCGGCACACCACCGGCCGGCACACCACTGTCCGGACCACCACCGCAGCCGTCGGCGCCGCCGGCGGTCGTGCACCGGGTGGCCCGGCCAGGCAGGGCGCCGGACCTCTGTGTACGGGGCGGCGATGAGCGGTCTGACTGTCACCTCGCCCGTCGCCGCCAAGGCCGCCCCCGAGGCGGTGAGCGCCGCGACGGCCCCCGCCGGCCGCCGGCTGTGGCTCACCGGCGTCGTGCTCCTGGCGGCCCTCGCCCTGCTGGCCCTGCTCGCGCCGCTCACCGGCTCCCCCTACCGCATCCACACCGCGTCGCTGACCGACCAGGGACTGCCCGGCGGAGTGGGCACGTCCGGGCACCTGCTCGGGACGGACGCCATCGGCCGGGACATGCTCGCCCGGGCCGCCCACGGGCTGCGCTCCACCCTGATCATCGCCGCGCTCGCCAACCTGGCCTCCGTCGGTCTCGGTACGGTCGTCGGCCTGGTCGCCGGCTTCTACCGCGGCTGGATCGACCAGGTGCTGATGCGGCTCGTCGACGTCTTCCTCTCCGTGCCCACCGTGCTGTCGGGCCTCGCGCTCGCGAGCATCGTGGGTCGCGGCCGCACCGGCGCCATCGTCGTCATCACCGCCCTGTACTGGGCCTGGACGGCCCGACTCGTGCACGGCGAGGTCACCCGGCTGCGCTCGCGCGGCTATGTCGAGGCCGCCCTCGCCCACGGGGTACCGCCGCGGACCGTACTGCGCCGGCACGTCCTGCCCCACCTGTCGACGATCCTGCTGAACGTCGCCGCCCTCAACGGCGCCTCCGTCGTGGTCGTCGGCGCCGGACTGTCCTTCCTCGGGGCCGGCATCCAGCCGCCCACCCCGGAGCTCGGCAACCTCCTCGCCGACGGCTCCAACAGCATGATGTACGCCCCGCACACCATGGTCGTCCCACTCGTCCTCGTCATCGCGACGGTCCTGGCCTTCGTGCTCATCGCCGAAGGGCTCAACCGCCGTAACCCTCTCTCGAAGAGACACTCATGGCTCGACGCATAGGCATCCGCATCCTCCTGGGTCTGCTCACCATCTTCGCGGTGCTGCTGCTGACCTTCGTGCTCCAGTACGTGCTGCCCGGCGACCCGGCCCGCAGCATCGCCGGCCCCAAGGCGAGCGCCGAGGTCCTGGCACAGATCCGGGAGCAACTGCACCTGAACGACCCGCTGCTGAGCCAGTTGGGTCACTACCTGGCCGGGGCGGCCACCGGCGACCTCGGCACCTCGTACGCCAAGGACGCCCCCGTGCTGTCCCTGATCCTCGACCGTATTCCCGCCACCGCGATGCTGGCCGCCGCCGCGCTGGCCATCGAACTCGTCCTCGGCACCCTGTGGGGCACCTGGGAGGCGCTGCGGCCCAAGCGCAGCTGGCTGCTGGCCACCTTCCACGTCGGCCTGCTGTCCGTGCCCGCGTTCTCCCTGGGCTTCGCCCTGCTGCTGCTGTTCGCCTACGAGATCCCGCTGTTCCCCATCGACGGCGGCACCGGCGTGGCCAAGATCGTGCTGCCCGCCATCACCCTCGGTGTCCTGGGTGCACCCTTCTACGCCAACGTCGTCCGCGACAGCATGCGCGACGCCCTCGCCTCGCCGTACGTGCGCACCGCCGTCTCCAAGGGGCTGCGCCGGCGGCGGATCCTGCTGCGGCACGTCACCCGCAACACCGCCTCCCCGGTGGTGACCATGCTCGGCATGGACGTGGCGATCTTCTTCTCCAGCGTCGTCTTCGTCGAGAAGATCTTCGCCTGGCCGGGCGTCGGCCTGCTGCAGACCGAGGCGTTCGCCAACCTGGACCGCCCGCTGCTCACCGGCACGGTGGTCGTGGTCGCCGTCATCGTCGTCCTCGGGAATCTGACCGCCGACCTCACCCGCATGTTCATCGACCCGCGCGTCAAGACGGAGGCACTGTGACCGTGTTGGACTCCGCCCCGGTGGTGCTGGGCGACGACGTGCGCATCGACGGGCTCACCGTGGCCTACGGCGCCACCACCGCGCTGCGCGACGCGCACCTGGACATCCCCGCCGGCACCACCACCGCCCTGGTCGGCGAGTCCGGCTCGGGCAAGTCCACGCTGGCCCTCGCGGCGAGCCGGCTGCTTCCGCCGGACGCGCGCATCACCGCCGGATCGGTGCACGTGGGGGACACCGACCTCGCCGCGCTGCGCGGCCGGCCACTGCGCGAGGCCCGGGGGAGTGTGGCGGCATACCTCGCCCAGGACGCGTCCGTCGCCCTCAACCCCGTGGTGCGCGTGGGCACTCAGATCGCCGAGGTGCACCGGGTCCGGCACGGCGCCGGCCGCCGCGAGGCCGCGGCCCTGGCCGTGCAGAACCTCGCCGACGTCGGCATCCCCGACCCCGCACGCGTCGCGCGCTGCTACCCGCACGAGCTGTCGGGCGGCATGCGCCAGCGCACCGTCATCGCCATCGCGCTGGCCTTCCGGCCCCGGCTGCTCATCGCCGACGAGCCGACGACCGCCCTGGACGTCACCGTCCAGGCGGAGATCCTCGCCCTGGTGGGCCGGTTGCAGCAGCAGTGCGGACTGACCGTCCTGTGGATCACCCACGACATGTCCGTGGTCGCCGAGATCGCCGATCATGTCGCCGTGATGTACGGCGGGCGGATCGTCGAACAGGGCGATGTGGTCTCGCTGTTCGAGGACGCCCGCCACCCCTACACCCAGGCCCTGCTGCGCTGCTTCCAGGAGGGGCGCACCGCGCGGCCCAAGCAGATCTTCACCACCATCACCGGCTCACCGCCGACCGGGGGAGTCCCCGACGGCTGCCCCTTCCACCCCCGCTGCCCCAAGGCGGACGACAACCGCTGCCGGACCGTCCTGCCCGAACCCCGCCTGCTCGGCGCGGACCGCCAGGCGGCCTGTCACCATCTGGAGCTTCCCTCATGACGACCGGGGAACAACAGCCGCCGCTGCTCAGCGTGCGGGGCGTCACCAAGAAGTTCGGTTCCTTCACCGCCCTCGACGACGTCAGCCTCGACCTCGGTCCGGGCACCACCGCGAGCCTCGTGGGAGAGTCCGGCTCGGGCAAGTCCACCCTGGCCCGGGTGATCGTGGGACTGGAGTCCGTCGACTCCGGCCGGGTGCACTACCGCGGCGCGCCCGTGCAGGGCCGAAAGGCCCGGCGGGAGTTCCGCCGCAACGTCGGCATGGTCTTCCAGGACCCCTACGAGTCCATCGACCCGCGCTTCACCCTCAACGACGTCGTGGCCGAACCGCTGCGCGCCCACGGCATGTACGGCAAGGACGGCAGGCAGCGGGTGCGCGAACTGCTGGAGTCCGTCGGCATGGGCTCCGTCGACCCGGACTCCTACCCGCACAAGCTGTCCGGCGGCCAGCGCCAGCGCGTCTGCATCGCCCGGGCCCTGGCCACCGGCCCCGACCTGCTGGTCTGCGACGAACCGACCTCGGCGCTGGACGTCTCCGTGCAGGCGCAGATCCTCAACCTGCTGCTGCGGCTCCAGCAGGAGCACGGCCTGGCCTACCTGTTCATCACTCACGACCTCGACGTCGTCCGGCGCATCAGTGACGAGGTCCATGTCCTCTACCGTGGCTCGGTCGTGGAACACGGACCCGCCCAGGCGGTCATCGACGACGCCCAGCACCCCTACACCCGCAAGCTGCTGGGCGCGGTCCTGTCGGACTCCCCGCGCACCCGGCGCATCGGCAGGGCGCTGAGCGGCTGCCAGGTCGCGGCCGCGGAGGAGGCCGGCTGAGCCCCCGCTCAGTCCTCCTCGTCCTCGGTCCCCGGCGGCCCGCTGGGCGGAGGGGAGGAGATGCCGGAGGACTCGGGCGGGTCCGCGGGAGGGGCGCTGGACGACCCGCTCACTGCGGGGAGCACGTCGTCGGAGCCGCTGGGCGAGGGCGACGGCGGGGGCTCGGAGCCGGAATCCGACGGTGAGGGGCCGGTGGACGGGGTGACGCTCGGGCCGGGGACGGCTTCGGGTGCCGGCGTGCCGGAGAAGTAGTCGATCCAGGCCAGGACGGTATCGGCGTAGCTGCCCGACCTGTTGTAGGTGAGGATCGCCGTGCGCAACTGCCGCCGGTCGGACAGGTCGGGGTTCGCGGCGCACAGGTAGCGCCCGGCGCTCAGCGCCGCGTCGTACATGTTGTGCGGGCTCGCCTTCCCGTCGTCGTTGCCGTCCGTGCCCCACACCGCCCAGGTGCCGGGGATGAACTGCATGGGCCCGACAGCCCGGTCCCACCGGGTGTCGCCGTCGAGCCGCCCCTCGTCGGTGTCCGCGACCGCGCCGAACCCGTTGCCGTCGAGAGTGGGGCCGACGATGGGCTCGACCGTGTCGCCGCCCGTGGTGAGCGCGCCGTCGTGGGCCTGGCCGGACTCGACCTGGCCGATGCCGGCCAGCATCGGCCACCGCAGCCCGCACGACCGCTGGGACCGACCGACGCGGCTCTCGGTCTCGACATAGGCCCTGTAGACGGTGGCGGGCAGGGTGACGCCCGTGGCGGTCACCGTCCGGGAGGAATCCGCGGAGGGGGAGGGTGAAGGCGAGGGCCCCGGCGCGGGAGGGGCGGCCGTGTCGAAGGGCCGGGGCAGGGACTGGGTGCCGCTGCCGGTGGCGTCGACCGACGGGTCCGGGGCGCGGCGCTCGTAGACCGTCGCGCCGACCGTCACCAGCGTGGCCGCCACGGCGAGTGCCGCGAAACCCTGTGTGGCGCGCTGAATCGCATCCGCCATCCGTCACATCCCCCGCGGTCGACCGTCGGGACGCGCGCCCGTCGACGACGGCCGGCTCTCGGTCCGGCGCCCTCGGCCCGGGCCGCGGCGCACCCTGCCGCGTCATGCTCGCAACTCCGTGCCGGCCCGTGCGTGTCCCCCGGGGAGGGCGGTGGGGCAAAGCCCTGTGCCTGTACGGGCAGTGGCGTGGCCGGTGTCGACCCCTGTGACCTCGCAGCCGCGGCGACGGCGCGAAATCACCGGCCGTGACCCGCGATTCAGCCCCTTCGTGCAGATCACCTGGCCCTAATCGACGCCCCGTCGTCGCTACGTCCCCCACAGCGGGGCGGTGAAAGCTGACCGCGTGGGCGCCATCGTATTGCTGCTGGACGACGACGAGCCGGCCGTTCCCGGAGAGGAGACCCGGCGACCGGCGCAGATCTGCAACTCCGGTTCCGTGGTGGACCGGTTCGAGCTGGACATCGTCGGCGACGCCAAGGCCTGGATCCGCGTCGAACCGTCGGAGGTCAACGTCTTCCCCGACCAGTCCGTCGGTGTGGAGCTGGTGTTCACACCGCCCCGGTCGGCCGAACTCCCCGCCGGGGAGGTGCCGTTCGCGCTGCGTGTGATGTCGCACGAGGACATCGAGGGCTCGGTGGTCGAGGAGACCAGCGTGACCGTCGGTCCGTTCACCGACTTCGACGTGCAACTGGCCCCCACCACCAAGCGGACCCGGTTCGGGGCGCGCTTCCACGCGGTCGTCGACAACCGCGGCAACGCCCCGCTGCGGGTACGGATGTACGCCTCCGACCGGGATTCCGCCCTGCGCTTCGCCTTCGTCTACCCCGAGACCGTGGTCGCCCACGGCAAGGGCGCCCTCGTCCCGGTCAAGGCCAACCCCCTCACCAGACGGTGGCGGGGGGCCGATCTGTCGCTGCCGTTCCAGGTGCTGGTGGTACACCACGGCGAGTCCGCAGTGCAGGAGCGGACCGCGGACGGGGCCGTCGTCCAGGCGGCCCTGCTCTCCGACGCGGTGGTGAAGTTCGTGATGGCGGTGGGAGCCGCCGTCCTGGCCCTGATCGCCCTGTGGCTGTTCGTCCTCAAACCCAGTGTCGAGTCCGAGGCCCGCAAGCAACTGCCCCCCGTGGCCAACCCGAGCGACGGCCCCTCAGGGTCCCCATCGCCCTCGAACGGCACCTCTCCCGGGCCGTCCCCCTCGGGACCGTCGCCGCCGCCCGGGGCAGCGGACCTGCCCCCTTTGCTGCCCTCGCCCGGTGCGAGCGGCGGGCAGAGCGAGACCGGGCAGCCCTCCGGCGGCGGCCCGGGCGGGCCCGACCCGGAAGGAGACGGCGAAAGCGGGGACGGCCAGGCCTTCGACCAGCGCGTGGAGGCGGATGCGCGGCCCTCGGCCGCATTCGACACCCGGGCCCGCTACACCGTGCCCAAGGACGCGACGCTCTTCGTCAGTGACGTCGTCTTCGAGAACGTCGCCGCGGACAAGGGCGTCATCAGGCTCCAGCGCGGGGACACGGTGCTGCGCCGGCTCGCCCTCGACGCCTTCAGCAACGAGGACGAGCACTACGACGAGCCCATCCGGTTCGGGCCCGGCGAGGAGGTCGTCCTCGCCGTCAGCTGCCGCGCGCCCGGCACACTCGTCGAGCCCGCCGGTGCGAGGACCTGCACCCCGGCCGTCTACTTCTCGGGCCGCCTGGTCACCACGGAATGAAAACGGCCGTGCACTGTCGATCTGTCCACCCGTAGACCTGTCGACCTGTCGGGAAGATCCGAAGCAGGAGGAAGACATGCCCGGACAACCCGCGGCGGCCCTCGGCGACCACATCGTGGGCATGGACACGCACATCGTGATGATGCCCTCGGCCGGAGGCCCCGTTTCCACCCCCGTTTCGCTGCCCTTCACGGGCCCCCTGGTGGAGGGATGCTGCCCCACCGTGCTCATCGCGGGCAGGCCGGCCGCGACCGAGGGCAGCGTCGCGCTCAACACTCCGCCGCACATACCGCCGGCCGGGGTGTTCCGCACGCCGCCCGACAACAGGGGCACGGTCTCCCGCGGCAGCGCCACGGTGTTCATCGGCGGCAGGCCGGCGGCCCGCGCTCAGGACCCTGCCACGACGTGCAACGATCCCGCGCGCCGGCACACCTCCCGAGTGATCGCCACATCCACGGTCCTCATCGGCTGACGGTGCTCCCGCTCAGCGGGCCGTGCTCCTCACCCGCCGACCGCGCGGGCGGCCGAACGCCCCGTCCTGCTGCGGTAGTTCTGTGGGGCGAGCCCCGTGACCGCCTTGAACTGCCTGCTGAACAGGAACGAGTCGGTGTAGCCCAGGTCCGCCGCCACCTGCGCGACCGACCGGTCGTGCCGCTGGAGCAGCACCGCCGCCCGCTGGATGCGCCGGGCGACCATCCACTCCCGGGGCGGTATGCCGAAGGTCCGGCGGAAGACCCGCGTGAAGTAGTCGGGGGACAGCCCGGCGACCCGTGCCAGATCGCAGACCCGGGGGCGCTGGGCGAGGGTGCTGTCCACGAAGTCCTCGACGGCGTAGCGCGCCGAAGCGCTCAGCAGCACACCGCCCGGCCGCCAGCTCGCCCGCCGGAACAGCGCGGAGAACAGGATGAGAAGCAGACCGCGCACGAGTTCGTCCCGGTACGGCAGCGCGGACGGCAGTTCCGCCGTCAGCGCGTCGAACGGGGCGCTCAGGTCCCAGGCGTCCTCCAGGCACAGGGCGGGGCCGAGCGGGGCGTCGGCGGCCGGGTCCCCGGTCAGGCGGAAGCGGTGGACGGTCGTCGGCCGGTGCCCGGCACCGCGCAGCACGAAGGGCGCGCCCGGACGGATCCACAGCACGCTGCCCGCGGTGAGCGGCCGGTGCTCCCCTTCCGCCGACACGGTGCAGGCCCCCGCGGCGACGAACTGGACGAGGTGGTCGGGCAGCCCACGGGGATGCTCCAGGCTCCAGCCGGCGGCGAGATCGTGCAGCCCGTGCAGCGGCCCTGGCCGGGCGACGACCCGCTGGGCGCCGACGCCGCCCAGCCAGGTGCGTACGGTGTCCTCGTCCGGATCCGACGGGCACGGACCGGACGGCGTCGGACGGGACGGAGACTCCGTGGTGGCCACGGGCGCGACAGAACTGTTCAGCATGGTTCTTTCCATGCTGGTCACACCGGGCTGCGGCGCACTGGAAGGAACCTCCAGTTACCGACGGTAACGGCGGCTGGGGCCGGTTGCGCGCCCCGAGCCCGAACGACCGAGGGCGAAGCATCCCGGGAGTGATTAACATTTTCGCCCAGGGGACGGTATCGAGCCGCGCGCCGCCGACCGTGACAGGGCGCGGCCCCGCGCACCGGGCCACTCAGTGCGTCACCCGGCGCACGGGAGCCCACCCGGCCCCGGGACGACAAGGGAGGTTCCGCCGTGACGCCTCAGGCCCCCGGCGCCTCCGACCTGCTGGGCCCGCAGGACGCCGGCCGCAGCGCCTCCGACCGCCAGGAGCAGCGTGCCGTGGTCAGCGCCAACGGCGACACCACCTTCGTAGGACGCGCCGCCGAGCTGGAACGCATGAACCAGTGCCTGCGCCAGGCCTGGTGCGGCAAGGCATCGAGTGTGCTCGTCCAGGGCCCGGCCGGCATCGGCAAGACCGCCCTCGTACGCCACTGGCTCGCGCGTCTGGCCCCGGAGAACCACCCGGTCCTGCGCGCCGCCTGTGACACGGCGGAGGAGGACCTGGCCTACGGCGTGATCGGGCAGCTCACCTCCCGCGTCCCGTCCGTCCTGCTCAGCCGCTTCCCGCTGCTCGCCGGCACCACCCCGACCGCTGAACCCTTCCACGTGGGCGCGGAACTGCTGGAGCTGATCGGTGAGTTGCAGAGCGGCGGACCGGTACTGATCGTCGTCGACGACGTCCAGTGGGCCGACCGGCCCTCCGCCCAGGCACTCGGGTTCGTCCTGCGCCGACTGGAGGCCGACGCCGTACTGACCGTGCTGATCGCCCGCAGCAGCACCGACCCCGGCCAGGCCGGAGGGCTGGACCTGCCCCGTCTGATCGCCGGCATGCCGCACAGCTGCGACCTGACCCTGACCGGACTGGACACCACCGACGTGGCCGAACTGGCCGCGCGCGTGTACGGCCGCTCCGTCGCCACCGCAACGGTCGAACGGCTGCGCGACCACACCGACGGCCACGCCCTGTACCTCCAGACACTGCTCGCGGAGGTCCCGCTGGAGCGGGTGTCCCGCCAGCAGACCTCCCTGCCGGTGCCCACCTCCCTCGCCCAGGCCCTGCGCCGCCAGCTGGACGCCCTGCCCGGCCCGGCACGCGGCCTGGTCGAGGGCATCGCCGTGCTCAGCGGCCCGGCTCCCCTGGCCACCGCCGCCCAGGTCGCCTCCGTCCCCGAGCCCGACTCCGCGCTGGAACCCCTGCTGGCGAACGGCATGGTGCGCTGGTGGCCCAGCCATCCGACCACCCCGGTCGCGATCGACCACGCACTGCAACGCGACGCGATCCTGGACGCCGTCGCACCCCGCCGGCTGCGGGAGCTGCACGCGGCCGCCGCCACCCTCGTCGACCGTCCCGCCAGCTGGTCGCACCGGGTCGCGGCCACCCACGGCAGCGACGCACAGCTCGCCCGCGAACTGGAACAAGCCGCCACCGACAGCCACACGGGCGGCGAGGACGACAGGGCCGCGACCCTGCTGCTGTGGGCGTCGGAAGTGGCCGCCACCCGCGCCGAGCGGGAACGTCTGCTGCTCATCGCCGCGGCCCATCTGCTCTGGGCGCAGCAGTACACCCGCGTGGAGCCGCTGCTGAGCCGGATCGAGGCCGCCGAGCCGGGCCCGCTGCGCAGCCTGGTCCTGGGCGGTTACGCGACGCCCCGCAGAGAGCCCGGCGCCGCCGCCCTGCTCACCGAGGCGCTCCGCGGTAGCCGGGCCGAGGCCGACACCGCTTTCGTATCCGCGATGGCGGGCACCTGGCTGGGGATCAACCACATCCTGGAGGGCCGTGGCGCACAGGCCGAACCCCTGCTGCGCGAGGTGCTGGCGACCGATCCCCTCGAACCACAGCTCGCGCCCTGGGCGCTCGGCACCTGGGGGCTGGCACGCGCGTACGCTCGCGGAGCACGCGCCGCTCTGGCCGAGTACGACACCATCACCCGGACCGCCCCCACGCACTCCGCCGCGGAGCGGGCCATCCAGCGCGGCTACCGTGGCATGCTCCACATGTGGGCGGGTGACCTCGCCGACGCCCAGCACGAGCTCACCGCCGCCCTGGACATGGCCCGCGCCGAGGGCTGCGCCGTGACGGCGGAGTTCACCTACGCCAACCTCGCGGCCTCGCAGTACTTCCTCGGCGACTGGGACGCGGCCGTGATCAACGCCGACCTCGCCCTGGCCATCGCGGACGCCGAGGAGAAACCCTGGGCCTTCTCGTACGCCTACGCCGTGGCCTCCTGGGTGCCCGCGGGGCGCGGCGAGTGGCAGCGGGCACGCCGGCTCGCCCAGCAGTCGCAACAGTGGACGCGGGAGATGCCGGTCTACGGGGCGCCCCATGTCGCCCTGGCGGAAGCCGTCCTGGCACAGGCCGCGGGCGATCACCCCGCCGTGCTGACCGCCCTGCGCGCCCTCCTCGACGCCCGGCCCGACTCGGGACCGCTGGCGTTCCAGACCTGGTGGCGCCCCCTGTACGTCGAGGCGCTCATCGGCACCGGCGACCTGGACGCCGCGGGCACGGCCCTCGCCGACCTGGTGGCGCTGAGCAGGGAGGCCCCGTCACTGCGCCTTTCCGTGGCCTGGCTCTCCGGTCTCCTCGCCCAGGAACGCGGTGACAGCAGGCGGGCCCGGGACCTGTTCACCGAGGGCCTGGGGCGTCCCGCCGGCGTCGACGACCCGCCTCTGCACCGGGCGATGCTCGCGCACAGCCACGGCCGGCTGCTGAGCGGGTCGGGGGAGCACCGGCCGGCGGCAGCGTCCTTCACCGAGGCCCGCGAGCTGCTCTCGGCCCTCGGCGCGGAGCCGTTCCTCACCCGTTTCCAGGACGACTTCGCCCACCGGCCCCCCTCGCCCCACCCGGCGGCCCGGCTCCCGCTCGCCGAACTGACCGACCGCGAACGCGACATCGCCCAGCTCATCGGGCGGGGGCTGACCAACAGGGAGATCGCCGCGAGGCTGTTCGTCAGCAGCAAGACGGTCGAGTACCACCTCAGCCACATCTACCAGAAGTTCTCCCTCGCGGGCCGCCGCGAGCTGCGCAACCTGGTCCAGCAGCACAACTCCCTCAGCAGCTGAATCACTTCCGCACAGCGGTGCCGGACCTGAAAGCCCCTGTGCGCCGCTTTGGGCGAGCGGAAGGAGCAGGCACGGAGGCACGGGGCGGGCGAGCGCCCCCGATTCCACCGAACGGTTGAACGACGGACACCGAGCGGACGACGAGCGGCGGGCGCCTGCCGCGGCAGGCTTCCCGTGCCGCCGACTCCTGGCGGCGGGTTGACCGAGAGGATCGTTCATGTCCGGGGAATTCAGCAGGCGTCGCCTCCTCGCCACGAGTACGGGCCTCGCCCTCGGCGTGGCGGGCACGGTTTCGGCAGCGGCCGGCACCGCGGTCGCGCGCCCCGGCACGGGCGGCACGAGCAACTCACCGCGTGAGGAGAGGCGTTCACTTCAGGACCTGTACGAGGCGGCGGTCGCCGAGGGCGGCAAGCTGGTCCTCTATCAGGGCGGCGACGTGGACAGCCAGGCGGCCGCCGTACGGACGGCATGGGCTGCCGCCTTCCCCGAGGTGGACCTGACGGTCGTCGTGGACTACAGCAAGTTTCACGACGTACGCGTCGATCATCAGCTCGCGACCGGCACCCTGGTCCCCGATGTCGTCCAGCTCCAGACCTTGCAGGACTTCACCCGCTGGAAGCGCCAGGGCGAGCTGCTGCACTACAAGCCGGCCGGATTCGCCGAGGTCCACCGGGGGTTGAAGGACCCGGACGGGGCGTGGACGGCGTTGATGGTCTACGCCTTCAGCTTCCTGTACGACCCCCGCGCCGTCGGGGCCGACGTGCCCAGGACACCGCAGGATCTCGTCGACCCGCGCTGGAAGGGTGCCATCGCCTCCGCCTACCCGCACGACGACGACGCCGTGCTCTACCTCTTCGACCTCTACCGGCGCGCCTACGGCTGGCAGTGGGTGGAGGCCTTCGCCGCGCAGCAGCCGCGGTTCGCCCGCGGCACGCACACCCCGGGTGCGGCGGTCGGCGCCGGGCACAAGGCCCTCGGGGTCGGCGCCGCGGGCAGCGCGGTGTCCCCGTCGACGACGCTGAAGTGGGTGGTCCCGGACGAGGCGCCGTTCATGGCCTGGGGACAGCGGGCCGCGATCCTCAAGCGCGCCGCCCATCCGGCCGCTGCCAAGCTGTACCTCAACTGGCAGCTGTCCGAGGCGCGTCAGAGGGCGTCGTTCAACGGATGGTCCGTCCGCGAGGACATCGTCCCGAACTCCGCACTGAAGCCGGTGTGGCAGTTCCCGAACGCACACCTCGACGGTTTCCCCCGCTTCATGCAGGACCGTGCGCAGATCGAGCGGCTGAAGCAGACCTTCGCCCTGTACTTCGGCGAGGTCCAGGGTGAGCCGTCGCCGGGCCGGCTGGGCCTGCACCCCGGGCGGTGATCCTCCGCCCCGGTTCTCGGACGGACGGCCTGAACTCCCGCACGGATCGCATCGGTTCTCTTACGGAGATCCCATGGACGGGGCTTTAGAGTTCTGCTCTCTTGCCGAGTCCCGACCAGCCGCCGCAGGAAGCTGTCGCCGTGCCCCCCAATTCCCTTGCCATGCCTCGACGTCGGCTGACCTCATGGGCTGAACTCCTGCCGCATCTGGTGTTCCTGGTGGCGGCCCTGGGCACGGTGGTGCGCCTGGTCGAGCTGAACAGCGGCCTGTGCTGGTCCGTCGCCCTGACCACCACGCTGACGGGCCTGCTGTACGCCGTCGGGTCGGCCCGATGGGACCGGCTCGGTACCGTCGGCCGGCCGGTCTGGCTCGCGGTCCTGTCAGCGCTGTGGACCGGCGTGGCCTGGGCCGTCCCCGCCCCGCTCGCCGCCGGATACGCGTGGCTGTCGGTACCGCTGGCCGTCCTCGCCCTGCGGATGCCCGGCCGGTGGACGCGGATCACGGCGCTCGGCATCATCGCCACGCTGCAGGTGAGCGCGCTGGTACGCGGCAGCGGGGGCGGGGCCGCGGACCCGGAGCTGCTGGCAGCCCCGCTCGCGGCC
This sequence comes from Streptomyces sp. NPDC107528, assembly GCF_055639295.1. Taxonomy (NCBI): domain Bacteria; kingdom Bacillati; phylum Actinomycetota; class Actinomycetes; order Kitasatosporales; family Streptomycetaceae; genus Streptomyces; species Streptomyces sp. NPDC107528. Next base: position 83,793 of record NZ_JBVKAV010000010.1, on the reverse strand, counting down.
CTCGCGGCCACCGTCGTCCTCCACCGGACCCAGCCGCGGCTGACCCGGGAGGCGGCCCGACGGCAGCGCGAGGCCGGTCGCGACGCCGAAAGGGCCCGGATCGCCCGGGAGTTGCACGACACCCTGGCGCAGGAACTCGGCGGCAGCATCATGCTGCTCCAGGCCGCCGAGCGGGACTGGGACCGGTCGCCCGACGCGGCCAGGCAGCATGTGAAGGCGGTCGTCACCGCCCTCGACGTCCATCTGGCGGAAACCCGCGATCTCATCAGGGACCTCATCCCGCCCGCGCTGGAGCGGGACGGCCTGGAGACGGCACTGCGCGACATGTGCGCGCACACCGCGCGGGCGCTGAGCGGACCCCGTGCACCGCGTCTCACCTTCCACCGCGAGCACGAGCCGTTTGTCGTCCCCACGGACCGCGCCCTGGTCCTGCTCCAAGTGGCCCGGGGCCTGTTGGCCAACGCCTGCGAGCATGCTCGCGCCGCCCACATCCAGGTCATCCTCGGGTACGGCGACGCCGGTCCGGACGGGACCGGCGCGACGGTGACCGTCACGGTCCGCGACGACGGACGGGGCATCCCCTCCGGCGCGCCCGGCCCGAGGGACAGCGGCCGCGGCTATGGACTGGCCGCGGCAGCGGAGCGGCTCCGCCCGCTGGGCGGTGTCCTGACCATCGACAGCGCCCCGGACCGAGGCACGCGCGCCGAAGCGACTCTGCCCGTCCGCGCAACCGCCGCGGCAGGCCCGCGATGAACGAGGCTTCACCGCCCTCGCCGTTGCGGCTCCTGCTGGTGGACGACCACGCCGTCGTCCGGGCCGGACTGCGGGCCCTCCTGGACGGTGAGCCCGGGCTCACCGTCGTGGGCGAGACCGGCGACGCGACGGACAGCGTGCGTCTGGCCGAGCGGCTGCGGCCCGACGTCGTGCTGATGGACCTCAGACTGCCGGACAGCTCCGTACCCGGGGGCGACGGCGTCGAAGCGACCCGCAGGCTGCTGGCCGCCGCCCCGAAGACCCGAGTCGTCATGCTCACCGGCTACGGCAGCCGGAGCGACATCCTGCGCGCCGTCGAAGCGGGCGCCAGCGGCTATGTCCTCAAGGCGAGCGCACCCGCGGAGCTGTTCCGGGCCGTGCGCGCCGCGGCGGCCGGCGGCACCGGGATGGACCCCCGGGCGACGAGTCACCTCACCGGTCACCTGACGGGGCAGCAACCGGCCCTCACGGGACGGGAGATCGAGGTCGTACGGCTTCTCGCGCAGGGACACGGCAACCGGGCCATCGCGGACGCCCTGTTCCTCGCCGAGGCCACCGTCAAGACGCACCTCATCCGCATCTACCGAAAACTGGGCTGCGACAACCGCGTGTCCACGGTCCGGAAAGCCCAGCGACTGGGACTGATCGAGACGGACACCCCGGCGTAAAAGGATCACCCGCCGCAGGACGGGAGATCATCTCCCGGGCCACCGCCCAGCACACGGCCCTGAAGGTCGAGGCCTTCGAGGTCGGGCATGTCATCGCCGCGCGCGGCTGCTGCGCGAGGGCGTGCTGCCCGCTCCGCTCAGGATCAACCTGGTCTTCGGAGTGCCGCGAGGCATCGACGCGAGCCCCCAGGCGCTGGACGCGATGCTGCGCCCCCTTCCCGAGGACGCGTTCTGGACCGTGACCTGCGTGGGCCGCAACCACGAACGCCTGCTCGCCCTGGCCCTGTTGCACGGCGCCCGTGGCGTGCGCACCGGGCTGGAGGACGTCTCCCACATCAGCAAGGGCGTGCTCGCCCCCTCCAACGAAGCCCTCGTCCGCTGAATCGCCGGGCCGGCAGCCGCCCTCGGCCGGGACGTCGCCACGATCGAACCAGGGCGGGAGCTGATGCGGATGCGGACGCTGAGCGCGTGCCGCCGACGTCGTCCGGGCCCGCCGACTCGCCCGCGCCCGCGCCCGCGCGGAACTGAGCACACGTCAGGGACCCGTCTACGTGATCGCCACGCGCTGGGGCTACGCCGACACCGGCCACTTCCCTCGCACGACCCGGGCGTGCCGTCCGCAATGCCACGCCCGACGCCTGGGCCTGGTTCACCCGGACGGGGACGGGTGAGGCCCCGACGTGGCGTAACGAGGTCACCGTCATCTCGTCGGAACTCATTGGCGCCTTCGAATTCGGCAGGTATGGCCGCTCATCGCCCCGACGCCGCCGCTGATGATCGTGGCACCGCACGACGCGACCACGCCGGGCGCGGGTGCCACCGCCGCACCTCGGCGATGATGACGGCGAGCTTGGCGTGGAACCCCTCGTGGTGCTGTTCTTCCAGCGCCGCATCGTGGCCGGACTCACCGCAGGCGCCGCCAAGTAGCCTGCGCGCCCTGCCTGTTGGCCCCAGGCACGCGCCTGTCGCGGCGCGCAGCGCGGGAGGCGCTCCGTCCCGGTCCCTCAGGGGCGGGAGGAGGGGCGAGGAGCGCGGCGGCGCCGGGGGCGGGGGGCCTGGAGGTCGATGCTCTGCGGGCCGGGGTCCGGCAGCGGCCGGAACGGCAGGTCACCGGCGTATCCCACGGCGAGGGTGAGCTGGCGGGCGGCCAGGCGCCTGGCGTCGGAGAGGGTGAGGCCGCCCGTTTCGGTGATCAGCCGGTGGGTCAGGCCCTCCAGGAGAGCCATGGCGACGGTCGCGACGTCGGCCGGGTCGCAGTCGCTGAAGTCGCCGGTCCGCAGCCCGGCGTCGACGACGGCGGCGAGGGGTTCGAGGAGACGCCGGCGGAACTCGGCCAGCTTGCCGCTCATCTCCGCGGACCCGGTGGAGCGGATCTTCAACTCCGCCCACAGACGGCACTCCAGGACGTCGTCGTGGGTGAGAGGAAGCCCGAAGTCGATGAGATCGGCCAGGCGCTCGGCGGGGCGGTCACGATGCGACTGGCGGCTGCGGCGTGCGAGGCGGGCTTCTTCCCTGGTGAGCGAGTACGCCAGCGCGTCGGTCAGCAGCCGCTCACGGGAGTCGAAGTGGTAGTGCACCAGCGCGTTGGAGACACCGGCACGACCGGCGATGTCGGCGAGTCGTACCCCGTCGAAACCGTCTCGGGCGATCAGCTCGACGGCGGCCTGGAGGATGCCCTCCCTGGCGCCGCGCGTCCTGGTCTCGGCGCCTTCGCGGGTCTCCACGTCGCCGCTGCCCGGCTTGTCGTCCACGGGATCGGATCCTGTCACAGCCTCTTTCCCCTCACAGCCCCTTGCCTCTCCAGCCCTTGCCTCTCCCAGCCCCTGACTTTAATGTCAGGACCGTCTCCTGACTTTAACATCAGGAAATGCCTTCGGGAAGCTAGGAGAGCCGCTATGAGCCGCCACGCGAGGATGCCCGGCCGGGACAGCACCTTCCTCGGGGTGGGCTCCTGCTCGCTGGACGACCCCGGAACGTACGCGGGCGCCGACGTGGTGATCGTCAGCGCGGCGTCCGACCCCCGTGCGGGGATCCGGCCGGTACTGCCGCTGCGGCTGGACGCGCTCCGGGAGTTGCGGGTGCTCGACGCGGGAGACGTGAAGATGCACGGGGGAGGGGCCGGCAGGAGTGAGGCGGCCGTGGCGGAGGCGGTCACGCGGATCGCGCGGTCGGGTGCGGTGCCGTTCGTCCTGGGCACGGACCGCACGATCGCCCTGCCCGACATCACCGGCGTGGCGCGGCATCACGGAGCGGACCGGATCGCGGTCGTCCATGTCGAGGCGTACGCCGAGACCGGAAGCGCCCGCCCGGGGCACCGTCCCGGCCACGGCCCCGGCCGGCCCCTGAGCGGCCTTCTGGCGGGAGGGTCCGTTCCGGCGGACCGCCTCGTGCGTACGGGGGCCGGCGATGGGTGGCCGGTGCCCGCGTCACCGGACGAGGCGATGGCGAGCGCCGTCCGCGACTGCCTCGGCGTCTTCCTCTCGATCGGCGTCAGCACGAGCGAGCCGGGCACGACCACGGACGCCTGTGCCTCCGAAGGACTGACCACACGCCAACTCCTGGACCTCGTAAACCGGTTGGCATGTGAGCTGCCGCTCGTCGGGATGGACGTCGTCGATATCGCGACGCCGCACGACTACCCTGACATGACCGCGTTCCTCGCCCACCGCATCGTGCTGGAAGCCCTGTCCGGCATGGCGTCCCGCCGCCGCGGCGACCCCTGGCGCCCCGCCCGCCCGCTGTTGGTGGGGCGGGGCACGACCGTCTGACGGGGCGGCGTGGGTGTCCTGGCGACGGGCAACTGCTCAAGCCGACGAGCAATGCGCCGCGCTTTCCCGGGTCCCGGAGGCGAGCCGGGCGGTCTGTTCGCCCTGCTGTTGAGCCATTGATGCACATGAGCGCCGTGGTGATCTCCTGCCGGAAGCGGACGGGGAGGGTTTCCACCGGGTTCTGGTCCACCACTCGGGCAAGGCCCGCAGGAGTCCGGGCTCGCGCTGCAGGCGGGCTCAGGGCCGGGGGAGCCGGCCCTGAGGGCCGAACCGCACGACGGGGCCGAGCAGATCTTCCGTTGTGCGCGCAGCTCTACGGCTACGGCTACGGCCTTTGGGCTTTTCTTGAGAATCCGCCACCGAACTGTCCGTCACCATCCGGGCACAGGCCACCTGATCGGTCCGCTCCGCCCTCTTCCGCCCTCTCAGGGATGTGAGGAGCCGCCGTCGACGGCGATGACATGCCCGGTGATGTAGGAGGACTCCGCGGATCCGAGGAAAGCGACCACCGCCGCGACCTCCGCGGGCCGGGCGAGGCGTCGCAGCGGGATCTGATCGAGCCAGCCGTCCACCACGTCACCGGGCACGGCGGCCAGCATCGGTGTGTCCACCGGGCCCGGCGCGACCGCGTTCGCACGCACCCCGTGCCGGGCCTGCTCCAGGGCGACGGTGCGGGTCAGCCCGACCACGCCCGCCTTCGCCGCGCTGTAGTTGGCCTGGCCGAACGAGCCGTGGCGGCCCTCCGAGGACAGGTTCACGATCGCTCCGCCCGACTCGCGCAGCAGCGGCAGGAACGCCTGACAGCCCAGCCAAGTGCCCGTCAGATGCACGTCCAGCACCTGCCGCCAGTCCGCGTCCGTGAGTTTCTCCACCGTCCGGTCGCGTGTGATGCCCGCGTTGTTGACGAGCAGGTCGAGCCCGGCCTCCCGGTCGCGGACCTCCTGCACCACCCGGGACCAGTCCGAACGCCTGGACACATCGAGCCCCACCGCACGGGACGCGGTCGCCGACCCGCCCACTGCCGCGTTCGCCGCCTGGGCCGCCGCGATGTCACGGTCGGCGAGCAGGACGGTCCAGCCGTCCGAGACGAGCCGCCGGGCCACGGCGAGACCGATGCCCGATCCGGCCCCCGTCACCAGGGCCACGCGCCCTCGGGAGCCGGGCATCGCGCGGGTTTCGCCCGCGGTGCCGCCGCTCATCGTCCCTCCTCCGGACGCCGCTCGACCAGCCAGACGTCGCTGCCCTGCTGGACCACGACGCCTTCCTGGTTGTGGACCTCGATGTCGGCGGTGACGACACCCGTGCGGTGGTCCGAGGCACGCTCGCGGGCCTCGGCGATCGTCCAGGTCGCGGTGACCGTGTCGCCGGGCCGGACCGGGGCCACGAACCGCCGGGTGGTCTGCAGCCAGGCGACCACATGGAGGCTGGCGAGCATGGGGGTGTGCAGCGCGTACGACATGGAGGCGACCAGCATCCCGTGCGCGAACCGCGAGCCGAAGGGATGATTCGCCCTGCTCCAGGCGTCGTCGACATGCATGGGCGCGTAGTCGCCGGACAGACCCGCGAAGCTGACGATGTCGGCCTCGGTGACGGTCCGTCCGGCCGTGCCGAACGACGTACCCGCTGGGAGGTCCTCCAGATGACGCGGCACCTTGATCTCCACGGTGTGGGTTTCCTTTCGTGTTGCGTGATGAGGACGGGCGGCGGCGATGCCCGTCACCGGTCGGGGGTGCGGTCGAGTTCGAAGACCGGGAGGTGGTAGCCCTCGGCCACCGGCTTCCAGACGAGCCGGACACGGTCCCCGGCCGAGGCCGCCAGACGGTCGGGGCCGACGATGTCGGACAGGAACCGGACTCCGTCGTCGAGGTCGACGAAGGCCACGACGTACGGGCACTCCTGCGCGGTCATGACTTCGAAGGGGCGATGGTGGACAGAGACGGCATGCACGCTGCCCCGTCCGGTCGACTCCGCCCAGTCGAAGTCCTGCGCGAGGCAGTTCGGGCAGGCCTCCCGCGGGTGGTGGATCAACTGTCGGCAGGCCCGGCAGCGTTGCAGCATCAGCCTCTTGGACCGGGTGGCGTTCCAGTACGGCGCCGTGCCCGGCCGCTCGGGGGGAAGGAAATCGCTCTGGCTCACAGGGTGCCCTCCGTGCCCAGGACGACCGTCGAGGTCGCCGACAGCATTTCGCCGGTGCCGTGGGCCACCGCGATGTCCGGCGCGTCCAGTTGGCGTTCGCCGGCCTCACCGCGCAGTTGGCGCACCGCCTCCGTCAGGAGGAAGATCCCGTACATGCCGGGGTGCGTGTAGCACAGTCCGCCACCGTTGGTGTTCATCGGCAGCGCGCCTCCCGGTGCCGTCCCGCCGTCCGCGACGAACTGCGCGGCCTCGCCCTTGGCGAAGAAGCCGAGGTCCTCCAGATGAAGCAGCGCCGTGATGGTGAAGGAGTCGTACGCCATCAGCAGGTCGACGTCCCTGTGGGCGACGCCCGCCGCACCGAACGCGCGGGGCCCGGACACCGCGCCCGGTGTCACCGTCAGGTCCGGCATCGCGTGGATCATCCTGTGCGAGTGAGCGGTGGCGGCGCCCAGGACGTACACGGGCGGTTTCCGCAGGTGCCGGGCCCGTTCGGCGGACGTGACCACGACCGCTCCCGCACCGTCCGTGACCAGGCAGCAGTCCAGCAGACGCAGCGGCGAACAGACCTGCGCCGAGGCAAGCACGTCATCGACCGTGACCGGTTCCCGCAGCCTGGCCCGCGGGTTCATGGCGGCCCACCGCCGGGTGTTCACCGCGATGGCGGCGAGCTGTTCCGATGTGGTGCCGTACGTGCTCATGTGCCGGTTCGCCGCCAGGGCGTAGGAGCCGATCAGGCCCAGCCCGTACGGCACCTCGAACTCGTCCCGCGGACCGGGGGGATCGACCCAGCCGCCGCCCCCGCGGCGACGGTCTCCACGCGGTGTCGCCGCATAGACGATCAGGACGGTCTGCGCGAGCCCGGCCGCGATCGCGGCCGCCGCCTTCTCGACATAGAGCTCGAAGCTGGAGCCGCCGTTGTAGGTCGCCTCGCTGAACACCGGTGCGATGCCCAGGAATTCGGCCAGGTCGAGCGAGGAATCCGTGTGCGCGACGCCGTCGACGTCCGCGAGGGTCAGCCCTGCGTCGTCGAGTGCCGCCTTGATCACTCGGGCTTCCAGCGCTCGGCCCCAGATGTCGAGCTCTCCCGTGGGCGACGCCTCCTCGGCGATCCCGACGATGGCGGCGACACCGCGCATCGTGCGGTCCTGCGGCATGGTCCTACCTGCCTTTCGTGATGAGCGCCCGCGCGATGCGCGGGTCGGTTCGGCGCACCCTTTGCGGCATGACACGGCATGACACGGCATGAGGTGCATGGCGCGGCACGGCATGAGGGGGTGCGAGGTGATCGGGGTGTGTCGAGGGCCGACGCCGGCGGTCAGGCGGCGGGTGCGGACTTCGGGTTCACGGGGAACGCGTCCACGGCGGAGTCGCCGAGCTTCCACTTCGCCATGATCGAGTCGTACTCGCCGGACTTCCTCAGCTCCTGCAGCGCCGTCGAGACGGCCTCGGCCAGGTCCTTCGACTCCTTCGCCACGGTGATCCCCATGGGGAACACCCCGGGCAGCCGTCCGTGCACCTTCACGTCCGCCTTCAGCTTCCCGACGACGTAGTCGGCGTTGACGTTGGTCACCAGCGCGGTGTCGGCGCGATCGCTGGTCACCGCGAGCAGCGCGTTGTTGGCGTTCTCGAACTGCTTGATGTCGACGGCGGGTTCACCGCCGGCCCGGCACTCGCGCGAGGCGTCCTTGAGCAGCGGGATCTCGGTGGAACCCTGCGGAATGGTCACGCTCATGCCGCACAGCGCCGCATACGAGTTCAGCTCCGGGCCCTGGTGATCCACCGGGACCAGCATCTGATCGAAGGCCTCGGCGTACTGCACCATGGTGACCGACTTGAACTTGTCCTCGGTGATGTACATACCGGCGATCGACGCGTCGAACCGGCCGGACGCCAGTCCGGGGATGATCCCGGAGAACGAGCCGCGCTTCCACTCGACCTTGACGCCCATCTCCTCGGCGACGGCGTTCATCAGGTCGACGTCCGAGCCGACCATCTTGCCCGAACCGTCGATGGACTCCAGCGGCGGATAGGTCGGATCGGTCATCACACGCAGGGTCTTGCTCCTGGCTATGTCGTCCGGCAGCAGGGCGACGACCTTCGGGTTGCCCGCGGGAGCGGAGTCGTCGGCCACCAGGTCCGAGCTGCACGCGCTCAGGACCGTTGCGGAGAGCAGGACGAGGGAGAGGGACTTCACGAATCTGGCCATGGGGCGGTTCCTTTGGTGCGCGGTGGTGCGAGGCGGGTGCTGGTCCGAGGGGCCGGTGTTCAGTGCAGAACGTGGGACAGGAACGCCTTGGTGCGCTCCTCGCGCGGTGCGTCGAGTACGGCGGCGGGAGGGCCCTCCTCGATCACGACGCCGCCGTCCATGAACACGACGCGGTCGGCGACCTCGCGCGCGAATCCGATCTCATGGGTGACGACGATCATCGTCAGTCCGTCGTGGGCGAGGCCCCGCATGACGCCGAGCACCTCGCCGACGAGTTCGGGATCGAGCGCCGAGGTGGGCTCGTCGAACAGCACCACGTCGGGCTCCATCGCCAGGGTCCGCGCGATGGCGACGCGTTGCTGCTGGCCTCCGGACAGCTGGTCCGGGTAGGCGTCCTTCTTCTCCACGAGCCCGACCCGCCGCAGCAGTTCGACGGCCTCCGCCTCGACGACGGACCGTTTGCGCCGGTGGACACGGACCGGCGCCTCCACGACGTTCTCCAGGACCGTCATGTGCGAGAAGAGGTTGAAGCGCTGGAACACCATGCCGACGGCAGTCCGCTGCCTGCAGACCCTGCGCTCGCTCAACTCGCGCAGCACACCGCCCGATTTCTCGTAGCCGATGGTGTGGTCGCCGACTACGACGATGCCGTCGTCGACCTTCTCCAGGTGGTTGATGCAGCGCAGCAGCGTCGACTTGCCCGAGCCGGACGGTCCGAGCACGCAGACGACCTCACCGCGCCCGACGCGGAGACTCACCCCGTTGAGGATCTTCAGTGAGCCGTACCGCTTGTGGACGCCGCGTACCCGGACGATCGTGTCCGGCGGTGTCGGGGACGTGGTCATCGGGGCCCTCCTTCGGCCCGGCGCGGCGTGCGCCGGGATCTACGGACCTGCATGCCCTTGGAGTACCGCTTCTCCAGGAAGTACTGGCCGACGTTGAGGACCGAGGTCAGCGCGAGATACCAGATGCTCGCCACGATGAGCAGCGGGATGGTCTGGAAGTTGCTCGCGTAGATCTGCTGCACGGAGTACATGAGGTCGGCGACCGCGAGGACGCTCACCAGCGAGGTGGTCTTGAGCATGTTCACGATCTCGTTCGCGGTGGGCGGGATGATCAGCCGCATCGCCTGCGGCAGCACGATCCGGCGCAGCACCAGATCCGGCGACATCCCCAGCGCCCGCGCCGCCTCGATCTGCCCCCGGTCGACCGAGCGCATGCCGGCCCGGACGATCTCGCTCATGAACGCGGCCTCGTTCAGGCCGAGACCGATGATCGCGGCCGCCACCGGGGTGATCAGGGCGTTCGTGTTCAGGTCGACGACGGAGAAGACGCCGGGCACGCCCACCCCGATCGTCGGGAACAGCGCGGCGAGGTTGTAGAAGAACACCAGCAGGACCAGCAGGGGCACTCCGCGGAAGAACCAGATGTAGGCCGCGGCCAGCCCCGAGATGACGAAGTTCTCCGAACTGCGCATCACCGCAAGGACGATGCCGAGCAGGATGCCGATCGCCATCGAGACCGCGGTCAGCCACAGCGTGAGGACCAGGCCGTCCAGCACGGGTCCGGAGAACACATACCTGCCGATGACGTCCCAGCCGAACCGCTCGTTGCGGGACAGCAGGTAGGCCGACCAGGCGGCGGCGACCAGCAGGAACACGGCGAAGCCGGTGCGCCACGGTTGCCTGCGCGCGGCGACGGGCGGGAGCTCGGGCTCCGGTTCGCACCGCAGCGCCTCCACGGCGGAGGTCACCGAGCGCCCTCTTCGGCTGTCGCGACGCCGGCCGTGGGCAGCTGGTAGCAGAGCCATGTGGCGGTCATGCCGGGGCGGTCGGCGTTCTCGTGTTCGAGAACGCACTCGAAGGCGATCAGGTAGCCGTCGTGCTTGGGTTCCACCTTGGTGACCGTCGTGCGGAAGCGCAGCGGCCGGCCGGCCACCATGGGGGAGACGAACCTGACCCGGTCCAGGCCGTAGTTGAGGCCGTAGGTCGAGCTCATGTCCCAGTTGATGTACTTGCTGATGAAGTGGTCGAGCAGGCCGAGCAGATGGAAACCTTCCAGCAGCCCCTCCGGGTACAGCAGCCGGTCCTCCGGCGTCATGAACTCGTCGATCATGGTGGACTCCTCGAAGAGTCCTCGAAGCCGGGTGTCGACGCTGATCCAGGGACTCTCGATCGTCTGCCCGAGCAGGCCGGGGATGTCCTCCAGTCGGACTTCGTTCGTGCTCAGCATGGTGTCCCGTCCTCTCTTCGAACGATGGCGTCGACGGCCCAGAACCCTTCCGCGGCCGTCATGAGCGGGTTGATCTCCACTTCTTGCAGGCTCGGGTCCTCGGCGAACGCCCGGCTGAAGGCGGCGATCCGGGCGGCGAGCAGTGCGATGTCGACACCCCGCGAGCCGCGGTAGCCGCGCAGCAGCGGCGCGATCTTCAGCGAGTCGAGGAGCGCGACGGCCTCGGCGTCGGTGAGCGGGGCGGCGAAGGTCCCGACGTCGCGGAGGAGTTCGGCCAGTACGCCGCCGGCGCCGACCGTGACGACCGGTCCGACGGCGGGGTCCCGCCGCGCGCCGAGCAGCACCTCGGGGCCGTCGGCGGTGACCTGTTCCATGACGATGACTCCGGCGACCTCGTGGTCACCGGACGAGACGAACCGCTGGTACATCGCGCGGGCGCCGGCCCAGGCCTGGTGGCCGGGCACGCCGGTGCGCACGCCTCCGATGTCCGACTTGTGGTGCACGCCGTCGATCACGACCTTGAGCACCACCTCGGAGGCGGTGAGCGTGAGAGCGTTCGCGTCGTCCGACTCCAGCTCGCGCGCGGTCAGGAACCGGTGCTCCGGTACCGGCAGCCCCAGTCGCGCCACCGTCGCGAGACTCTCGGACTCGCACAGGGCCGCCAAAGGCTCCCGACCCCGTCGGTCGGTGTGCGGCTGCTCGGCCGCCCGGGGACCGCCGCCCATCGAGGCGCTCGCCGCCAGCACCCGGCCGGCGATGCGCGGCGTGCGCACGACGGGGATGCCCTCGTTCACGAAGGCCCGGACGATCGCGTCGTCGGCGTCGCCGTAGGGGGAGTAGACGAAGACCGGGATCCGGGCCGTCTTGCTGACCCGGCCGAGAGCCTGTGCCTCGCCGACGACGGAGGAGAGGTCGCGGGGTGCGGCCTCGTCCTTGAACAGGCCGAACTTCAGCACGGCTCCGATGTCGTCCCGCGCCACGATGTCCGCGAGTTCGCCCCACAGAGACCCGTCTCCGTGGTCGTCGATGACCGCGTCGACCGGATTGCCGACCGCGGCCAGCGGGTTGAGTGCCTGCCGCAGTGCGGCCTGCACTTCCGGGGAGAATTCCGGGACCCGCAGCCCGGCCCGCTCGACCGCGTCGGCGGTGAGCGTCGCGAAGCCGCCGCCGTTGCCGATGATCGCGACCCGGTCGCCGGAGGCATGCGGCGCGATGGACAGTGCCTCGATCAGCGGCATGAGCTGGGACTCGTCCTCGACCTCGATGACCCCGGCCTGGGCGAGCAGCCCGTCGTAGATCATGGACGGCGAGACGATCGCCGCGGTGTGCGAGACCGCCGACCGCTGCCCCGAACTGGTCCGCGCCCCGCGCAGGACGAGCACCGGCTTGGTGCGCGCGGCGACTTGGAGGGCGTCGACGAACTGCCGGCCGCTCTCGTTCCTGATCCCCTCCAGATAGACGGCGATCACGTCGACGCCCGGGTCGCTCGCGCAGTACTCGATGTACTCGTGGATCTCGATGTCGGCCTGGTTCTCGAAGCCGACCACGTTCCGGAACCCGAGGCCGACGGCCCTGAGCTTGGGTGCGAGGGATTCGATGAGCGTGCCGCTGGCGGAGATGAAGGCCACGCCGCCCGGCCGCGCGGGCAGACCGAGGAGGTTGGCCCCGGTGGCGCCGCCGTAGACGCCCATCGAGTTGGGGCCGACCAGTCGCGTGCCGCGGGCCCGCGCGTAGGCGGTGAGTTCGCGCTCGGCGGCCTCGCCCGCCGCGCCGGTCTCGGCGAAGCCGGCGGTGTGCAGGACGACAGTCGGCACGCCCAGGTCGGCGGCTTCCCTGGTCACGTCCGCCGCTGCCGCGGCGGGTACGGCGACGAACACGACGTCCGGCACCTCGGGGAGGTCCGTGAGCGAGGGGTAGGACGCGACGCCCTGAACGGGGCGGCCGCTGCGGGAGACCGGGTAGCTGGTGCCGTCGAACGACTTGAGCAGGTGCTGGAAGTACAGCCCGCCCATCTTCGCCGTGTCGTTGGACGCGCCGACCACCGCGACGGCTGTGGGTGCGAACAACGACGACAGAAAGCCCGCTCGGGCCCCGCCGGTGTTGGAGTTCCTGGACATGGCGGCGAGGTTATGTCTGCCAAACGGCACCGTCAACACTTTTCCGGATGTATTTTGCTGAGAGAGCGAACGAAAAGGTCGTCCAGTTCGGCTTTTGCAGACGTATCGAAGATCGATGATGAGAGGGGGCAGCACCTCGGCAGTGCCGGATTGCTAGGGTCCGGCGTGGTGGCTGACCAGGAAGGATCCGCATGGAGCTCGACGAGTTCGATCTCGCCCTGATCGAGCGGCTGCGCATCGACGGAAGGGCCTCGTACGAGTCGCTCGGCGCCGAGGTCGGGCTCTCACGGACGGCGGCTCGGGCACGGGTGCAACGCGTCCTCGCCTCAGGCGCGCTGCGCGTGGTCGCCATGGTGCATCCCGAGTTCGACGGGATCCACGCGTTCGGACACCTCTCCCTCGCGGTGCACGGCCGAACCACGGCCCAAGTGGCGGCATCCGTCGCGCAGTTCCCGGACACGCCGTTCGTGTCGATCGTGTCCGGCCGGCACTCGATCGTCGCCGAGCTGCGCTCCTCGGACGTGGCGAACCTCGCCGACACGGTGAGCCTCATCCGGTCCGTCGACGGGGTCCAGTGCGTCGACACGCTGCTCTACACCCACCTGGTCAAGGAGTCGCACCTCCCGGCGGCGCACCAGCCGGAGAGCCTGGAGCAGTTCGACGACACGGACCGCCGGCTGCTGAACCTGCTGCGGCAGGACGGACGGATGCCCTACGCGGATCTGGCCGACCGGGTCGGGCTGTCCCGGGGAGCGACCCGGTCACGAGTGCTGCGGCTCATCGAGTCCGGTGTCGTCGCCATCACCGGGATCGTGAATCCGACCGCGTTCGGCATGACCCGGATGACCGGGTTCCAACTGCATCTCGAAACCGACGGCGCGACGGCCCTGAGCGCGATCGGCCGCATGGCCGAGGTGGACTTCCTGGCGCGCACGTTGGGGCGCTGCGACGCGGTGGGCACGCTGATCACCCGCACAGGGGCCGAGACGATCGACATCCTGGACCGGATGCGGGCGATCGACGGCGTGCGGGACCTCCAGTCGTGGACACATCTGGAGCTGGTCAAAGAGCAGTACGACCGCAGGCCGCTGAGAGTCCTTCCGCGCTCGGCGGGCGCCGCCGCCGGGCGCTGATCGCCTGCCGGCTCCCGCAGTGCCCCGGCATCACCCGGCTGACGGCAGGTCGCTGCTGGCGGCATCACCCTGCCGACACCAGGCTCCCGGGAATGCTCATTCTTTTGAGCACTTCGTCGTGAGCGCGAGCCGGGACGGGGCCTGTTCGACCGGGTCCGCGAGCGGCAGCGTGACGGTGACTTCCAGCCCGCCCCCCTGCGGCGAGGCGATGCGCAACTCTCCGGCGTGCGCCTGGGCGATGGACTCCGCGACGGCCAGTCCCAGGCCGTGACCGGCGGCGGGCCCGCGCCCCGCCCGACCCGCCTGCCGGGTGTCGAGACGGTGGAAGGGCTCGCGCATCATGTCGATCTCCTTCCGGCTGAACCTCCGGCCGGAGTTGCGCACCACGAGGCGGGCCCGTCCCCGCCCCGGATCGCGCTCCACCCTGACCTCGGCCGTCCCACCCGCGTGGTTGTGACGGATCGCGTTCGAGACCAGGTTGGCGGTCAGCTGGCCGAGCAGGACCGGGTTGCCCCTGACCCGGGCCGGGACGGCGTCGACGGTGACGGCCACGTCCATCTCCCGCGCCTGGGCCCGGTGCTGGGCGGCCGCCTCCCGCACCACCTCGTCCAGCGCCACCTCTGCCCTCTCGACGCCGCCCTGATCGGCGCGGGCCAACGTGAGGAGGGCGCTCAGGATGTCGGCCGACCGTGTGGTGAGGGTGAGCAGTTTCGGACCTACGTCCTGGAGGCAGTACTCCTCCGGTGCCGCCAGCGCCACCTGGAGGATCGCGCGCATGCCGGTGAGCGGAGTCTTCAGTTCGTGCGAGGCGTTGGAGGCGAAGCGGCGCTGCGCGTCGAAGGACGAGTCCAGCCGTTCCAGCATGTCGTTGAAGGTCTCGGCGAGTTCCCGGATCTCGTCCTTCGGGCCCGTCGGGGTGATGCGCTCGTGCAGGGTCGATCCGGCGATGCCACGGGCGGTCGCGGTGACCCGCTGCAACGGCGCCAGCATGCGCCCGGCGACGATCCAGCCGAGGAACAGGGCGATGAGCAGCAGGACGGCGAGGGCGACGGCGCTGAAGAGCAGCAGCTCACGCAGGAAGTCCTCCTTGGTGGAGACCTGGAACGACGAGACCCAGGTACCGGCTCCTTTGTCCGCCCCCGTCGCGGAGGGCCCGCAGATGTACGACCGGGGGCCCACGTCAGCGGAGGAGGTCAGCAGCCAGCGGATCTCGCTCAGGAGCTCGGCCAGGGACCGGTCCCCGTCGCACTTTTCACTGATGGCGAGGCTCTCCGCGGGAGACTTCCAACCGGCTCCGACGCCCGCGGAGCCCCGGTCCGGCGCACCGGGAGATTCCATGGTCTCGCTGTAGACGGGGACGTACCTCATGAACCCGTACAGCAGCGCGATCAAGGTCAGGGCGACCAGCGTGAGGAGAGCCCCGTAAGTCAGGGTCAGCCGGGTCCGCAAGGTGACGCGGCGGCGCCCGGCCCGGGGCAACAGGCGCCTCACCGCGCCGGCGCCAGGTAGTAGCCGGCGCCGGTCGCGGTGTGCAGCACCGGCGGGTCGCCGAGCTTGCGGCGGAGCGTGGAGACCGTGATCCGTACGGCGTTGGTGAACGGGTCGGCGTGTTCGTCCCAGGCCTTCTCCAGCAACGTCTCGGCGCTGACCACGCCGCCGTCAGCGGCCATCAGCTGATGGAGCACCGCGAACTCCTTCCGGGTCAGCCGCAGGAACCGGTCACCCCGGTAGGCCTCCAGCCGGAACGGGTCGAGACGTAGGTCCAGGCTGCGCAGCACGGGCGGCGGCGGCGTCCCGGCCCGCCGCTGAAGCGCCCTGAGCCGCGCCGTCAGCTCGGGGAAGTCGAACGGCTTGGGCAGATAGTCGTCGGCGCCCAGCCGCAGCCCGTCCACCCGGTCGTGCAGCGCGGAAGCCGCCGTGAGCATCAGCACCCGCACCCCGCTGTACCGCTCGTTGATCTCCCGGCACACCTCGTCGCCGTGCACACCGGGCAGGTCGCGGTCAAGGACCACCACGTCGTAGGCGGCGCAGGCCAGGTGCTCCAGGGCCGAGGTGCCGTCCATGGCCAGGTCGACAGCCATGGCCTCGCGCCTGAGTCCGGCGACCAGGGCCTCCGCTATGAACGAGTCGTCCTCCACGATCAGTACCCGCACGGCCCTCTCCCTTCCTCGGCGGCAGGCGCATGATGTCCCGGGCAAGCTTGCCGCCGCTTCCTATGCGGACGACAACGCCACCGTCGGCGGTGTGCGCGCCGCCCGGAACGCCGGGTAGAGTCCCGCGACCGCCCCGATGACGACGGTCGCCGCCAGGCCGCCGAGGAGCGCCGTGACGGGCAGCACGGTGGGCCAGCCCTGGCTGTAGGCGTAGCCGAAGGTGACAGCGCCCCCGAGAGCCGCACCCGCCACCCCGCCCAGGGCCGACAGCAGCAGCGCCTCCGCGAGGAACTGACGGCTGACGTGCCGGCGCGCCGCGCCCAGGGCCCGCCGCAGGCCGATCTCCCTGCGGCGCTCGATCACGGAGATCACCATGGTGTTGGCAACGCCGATGCCACCGACGAGCAGTGCCACACCCCCGAGCCCGAGCAGCAGCCCGTCGAAGGAGCCTTCGGCCGCCTGACGTGCCTTCAGCGCGTCGGAGGGACGGCTGACCGTGACGAACTGCGGCGACTCGGGGTTCACCGCGCGGGGCAGCCGGGCCCGTACGGCCCCGACCAGGGCGTCCGCGGAGCGCTCGTACACCTTGGTCGGTTTGCCGTCATAACCCAGATACCGCTCGGCGGCTGCGGCGTTGACCAGAACGGCGGTGTCCAGCTCCGGTGTCAGCGCGCTCGGCGCGAGGGTGCCGAGGACGGTGAAGTAGCGGTCCTTGATCCAGATGCGCTCTCCCGGGCCGGTCACCCCGAGCCGGGAGGCCGCACGCTCGCCGAGAACCGCGGTGGGATAGCGGGTCGGGGCATGACTGAGCCAACTGCCCCATTTCAGTGTTCCGTTGAGGGCGCGCAGCAGGCCGCGGTCCGTCGCGAGCACCGTCAGCGCGTTGCTCTCGGCCGGGTCCACACGCTCGTTGCGGTAGGCGGCGACACCTTTCACCTCCCCCGTGGCGGAGGCCACGTCGACCCCGGCCGCCCGGCCCATGGTGGCCGCGGCCGTCGCGGGCAGGGGTACGGGACGGCCGGTGTTCGGGTCCTCGCCCGGGGTCACGGTGAGGAGATTGGTGCCGAGCGCGTCGAGCTGCGCGTCGAGGTGCGCCTGACTGGACGTCGAGATGCCGATGACGGACAGCATGGCGGCGATGCCGATGGCGATGCCCGCGGCGGAGAGCAGGGCCCGTACCGGCCGGGTCCACAGCCCGTGCACCCCCAGCCGGACGAGGTCCGCCGTACGCAGCCGCGCGGCTTGTCTTCCGCGCCGGGCAGCGCTCCTCTCACCACGTCGGGTGTCGCTCATGCCGCCGCCTCCGGCCCCTCGCCCGCGCCCGGTTGGCCTCCGGCGCCTGGTATGTGTGCGTCGTACACGCCCGGTCCGTCTCCGGTGTCCGGCCCGGTGGCGGTGTCGCCGACGAGCCGGCCGTCGCGCATCTCCAGACGGCGCGGGACCTGAGCGGCGACACCCGTGTCGTGCGTGATGATCACGACGGTGGTGCCGCCCAGGTGCAGATCACGCAGCAGCTCCAGCACGGTCCGGCCGGACCGGGTGTCGAGCGCCCCGGTCGGTTCGTCGGCGAGCAGCAGCGGCGGGTTGCCGACCACCGCCCGGGCGATGGCGACGCGCTGCCGCTCACCCCCGGACAGCTGATGGGGCCGGTGATGGAGCCGGTGGTGCAGACCGACCCGGCGCAGCGCGGCCTCGGCGTGCCGGCGCCGGGTGCGGCGTGGCACACCGGTGTACAGCAGACCGTCGGCGACGTTGTCCAGGGCGGGCGTGTTGTCGGCCAGGTGGAACTGCTGGAAGACGAAGCCGATGCGGTGGGCCCGCAGCGCCGAGAGCCGGCGGTCACCGAGGCCGCCCACGGCCAGCCCGTCGAGGTGGACGGTGCCGCTGGTGGGGCGGTCCAGCGTGCCGATCAGATTCAGCAGCGTGGACTTGCCCGATCCGGAAGGGCCCACCACGGCGACGAGTTCGCCGCGCCGCAGGGTCAGATCGATGTCCCGCAGCGCGTGGACGCGGTGCTCGCCCTGCCCGTACGCGCGGCCGACCCCGGCGAGTTCGACGACCGGGCCGGAGTTGACGGGAGTCACAGCTTCGGCACCCCCACCCGGGTGCCCTCGGTGATGCCGGAGCCGCTGATCTCGGCCCGCCCGTCGGCGAACGCGCCCGTCTTGACGGGCACCAGCCGTACGCGCGTGCCCTGCACGACCTGAACCGCGTAGCCTCCCCGGTCCGCCGGAAGCAGAGCCGTGACCGGCACGGACAGCACGTCGCGGGCTTCCACTCGCTTCAGCACGACCTGGACGTCGGTGTTCTGCACGTTCTTCAGCGCATCCGGATCGGACAGCCGCACGGACACCGGCACCACGCTCTCGCCGTCCTTGTTCAGCCTGTTGGCGCCGACGGAAGCGATCCTCCCCGGGGTCTCGCTGCCGTCCGGCATCATGATCGTGGTCTTGGTGCCTTTGACGGCCAGATCCTGCTCCGCGACCGGGATCTCCACGGCGACGTGCTGGGCGGCACTGCTGATCCGCAGGATCTCCGCGCCGGGCTCGGCGGCGTCACCGGCCCGGGCCAGGGCCTTGCCGATCCGTACCGGCCCGGACGCGAACACGACCCGGCCCAGCTCGATCTTTCCGGTCGCGGGCAGTCCGACGGCCTTCTGCCAGCGTTTCACCGCGGCGGCCGTCTTCTCCGAGTACTCGTCGTCCACGGTGAATCCGGTGTAGCCCAAGGCGGCGAGATTCTCCTCCAGCGCCAGCACATCGCGGCCGTCAGCCATCCCGGGCGCGAACTCCCGCCAGGCGGGCAGGTTTCCGCGCAGCAGAATGACCGGCTTGTCGTCGACAGCGTAGAGCTTCTCGCCGCGGCCGATGCCGCTGTTCCCGGCCGGTGTCCAGGTGACGATCCCCCGGATCTGGTTCTTGACCCCGCGCTCTCCGGAGTAGCGCACGGGGCCGAAGGCTCGCACCTCCTCGACCAGGTCGCCACGCACCACCTTCTCGGTGGCCGACGGACGTTGAGCCGCGCCGGCCGGCTCGGAGGGGGGCGAGGGGCGGTCGTACAGCAGGAAGGCTCCACCGCCCGCGACCGCCACCACCGCCACGGTGATCGCCGCGATCAGCGGCCCCCGCCGGGAGCGGCGTCTGCCGGGCTCTGCCGTGAAGGTGTCCGTGGCGGGATCCATGCCGGACTGCCGATCGGATGTCGGGATGTCCGTCGTCACTGGTCGCTCTGTTCCTTCAGGGCTTTCGTCCGGTCGTTCAGACGCTTCTCCTCGGTCCGGCACGCCTTCAGCGCGGCCCGCAGTTCGGGGGAGTCCTGGATGGCGATGCCGCCCTCCGCGTCGGGCGTGGGCTCCTTGTAGCCGTTCTCGCGCATGCACTTCTGGTACTTCAGCCGCAGCGCCTGCACTTCCGGGTGATTCAGGACCTCGTCGGGCATGTCGATTCGCTGTGCCCCGCCGGTGGGGTTCTGTCCGCAGACCTTCTCGGCGCGCTTGACCTGACTCTGCGGCACATCGGACGGGAGCTTGACCAGGCCCGATTCCGCATCGGGGTCCTGGGCGTCGACATTGTTCTCGCGCATGCACGCGGCGTATTTCAGACCGGCGTCGCGGTTGTCGTCCGAGCCCGCGGCGTCCGCGCCGGGCGTGCCGCCGCCCGGATCCGAGGCGTCGGACGCACTCGGTGCGGGACCCTCCGACCGGACGCCGTCCGCTCCGGAACCGCATGCGGTGGCGAGGACGAGGGCCGTCGCGCTGACGAGGAGCCGGGCGTGCCGGACGCGCAGGTGGGGGCGACGGGGGCGGGTGAGGCGAGCCGGGGAAGACATGGCATTCCTCCATGGATGGGCGGCAGCGACAGCGGGCTACGGGTGACCGGCACCCGGCCCGAACGAAGCCAACCAAGGAGGACTTATGGCCGGGGTCTGGCGGCCGCCATATCTCCGCGATACGCCGCGGCAGCCTTCCCGCCCGGCGTGCTCACCCGGACGAACGGTGAACTGCCGCACCCGCCGGTGCCATCACCTGCGCGACCACTCCCGGGGCGCGGCGGTACACGCGCTCAGCTCCAGCTTCGCACCGTTCACCGGCGTCCCGCCGCGCACGCTCAGGCACAGACCGCTCGCGTCGTGAACCATCGCACCGTCACTGCGATGGGTCCACCTCAGGGAGTTGTCGCCGTCGGCGCACGGGGCGAGCCGGACACCCGTGCCCTGCACGGCAGAGGCGGCCGCGGGGGCGATGCAGAGCCACTTCATGCCCAGTTGCCCGTTCAGCTTGGAGGTGACGTCCTTCGAACTGCGGCTGTACTCCGCGCCGCAGGAGCCGGCGATCAGATCCACGCCCGTCGTCACGGAGTTGCCCTGCGGAACGAGGCAGAGGTTCGAATCCCCGGGCTCCCAGTACGTCGTACGGGTCTCCTGACCGTCACCACCGGCGTTCGCGGACAGATTCCAGGCGTAGCGAATACGGTCGAGGAGCGAGGGGTTGGTCACCTTCAAGGTGGCCGTCGCCCCGCTGCCCTCCCGCGTCGTCAGCGAGAACGCGTCGTTCTCGCCGTAGCCGGGCCAGTACAGGCTCCCCGTCCCGGAGTCCCGGATGATCTCTGTCATGGCGTACATGTACGAGACATGCATGTCGTTGTCGCGAGGGCCGTTGTAGTTGATGCCCGACCGCGACCAGTCACCGAATTCGGTGACGACGGTGCGCTGGGAGCACAGCGACGTGTCCGCCCCGGCGGGGATCCCGAGGCGTTCGCGCATCGATGCCTTCCAGGCGGACACCGACTTGTGGAAGAGCTCGAACACGCTGTACTGGTGGTAGCTCACGACGGTGCCGCTCAGCCGCTTGTCCTGGCACACGGCGGTGAGGTACCTGTCGTCTCCGCGGCCGGCGACGACGACCTGGTTGCGCGGCAGTTGCGGATAGGTGTGCAGGAACTTGTTGACGAAGTCCTGCCACCCCACGGACTCGTCCTTCGGCTCGTTCACCACGTTCGCGTAGAAGCGCGGGTCGGAACCGTACTCACCGATGAGTGTGCTCCAGACCATGTCGAATTCGGTCTTGGGGATGTCGTAGTAGAACCGCTTCTGCTTCCCGGTCCAGAGCCCGACCATGACGTTGACGTCCTCGTTGAGAGCGGCGTCCAGGGCCGCCCGGTAACCGTCCCAGTTCAGGGTCGGCGCGTTGACACCGAAGCGGATGGTGTTGGCACCCAACCGCTTGAACTCGCGGACGATGGGGACCGCCTTCTCATACGTCGCCGCGTACCCGTCCGCGGCGCTCAGTCCGGAGGGGACGATCGCGTCGGCCCGGAAGTTGTCGCCCTCCGCCGACCAGTTCACGCCTCGCAGGTCCTTGGGCGGCGCGGCCGTGGCGACGGTCGGGGACGTCCACTGCTGATTCTTCGTGAAGGTGCAGGTTTCGAGTGTGACCCCGGTTGCTTCCGGTGTGCTGTTCGCCGGCTTGGCGACACACTGACCGGTGGCCGAGTGCACGAGGGTGTTGTACACGCCGCGGGAGAACTTCGGCGAGATGCTCATCGTGGGCGTGCCCGCGGGTTGACACCTGGCTGTGCGCAGCTGCGTGCCCACGACCGTGAGGCACAACGTGCCGGACATCGCCCGGAGTTCGCCGTTGGGTCGGAAGGAGAAGTTCTGGTTGGGGTCCTCGTTGCAGTCATAGACTCCGACCAAGCCTCCGGGTTCCTTGTTGTTCCCCAGCACGTCCAGGCACTGCCCTGACCCGCTGTTCTTCAGGGCCACCGGATCACTCGACGCCTTTGCCGCTGAGGCGGCGGCGGACGGCGCGGCGGCCGGCGTGATGACCGCGAGACCGGCGAGGATCACCGCTCCCGCCGTCACCATGACCACGGATCCTCGCGGGACACCTCTTGGCGCAGCTCTCATCATTCACTCCAGATCCGGCCGTCGGCAGAGACATCAGAGTCGAAAGTTGCAAGAAGTTAGCACGCTACTGACCGAGTGAATCCATTCGTGAAAAAGATTCTCAAGCGGCTGAGCGGTCGTCGTGCGCGGTGAACCACCTCTGCCATGAACCCGGGTGCTGTTCCTGCCTCCGCGGCACCCGGGATGAGCCATGCGATGGGGCCCGGGCCGGCTCCCCGTGTCCGTGCTCCAGATGATCTGTGACCGCCCTCACTCTGATTTCTCACCAGCGATGTCGACCAGACGGCTCGAGCCGGGCGTATGCCCCATGACGCAAAGATCCGGGAGTGGCACATTGACCGTCGAGGAGTTCGAGACGTTCTACGCCGAGACGGTCGGGCGGCTCACGGGCCAGTTGTACGTGATGCTCGGTGACCTACAGGAGGCGCAGGACGTGGTGCAGGAGGCGTTCGTCAAGGGGTGGAGCCGACGGTCCCGGCTCGACCGTGACGGGCGCCCCGAAGCATGGATCCGCACCGTCGCCTGGCGCCTCGCGGTAAGCAGGTGGCGTTCGCGCCGCCGCGCCTCGCACGCCTGGCAGCGCAGCGGAGTGCCGCAGCACGCCGAAGGGCCGGGGCCGGAGCAGGTCGCCCTCGTCGATGCGATGCGGGAGCTGCCGGGTCAGCAGCGCCGCTCGCTGACTTTGCACTACCTGTGCGATCTCACGGTCGAACAGATCGCCGCCGAGACGGGATTGTCCGCCAGCACGGTCAAGACGCACCTGACCCGTGGCCGGGCCGCGCTCGCCCACCGACTCCAGGACCCGCGGATCGAGGAGACGCCCGATGCCTGAGTCCCAGGACCCGCTGCGGTCCTTGTTCGAACAGGCCGCCCGGTCCGGCCGCGAGCGGATGGTCCCCGTGCCCGTGTCGGACATCACCGCGCGGGGACAGCGGGCGCACCGGCGGCACATCGCCTGGGCCGTCGCCGCGTGCCTGGCCCTGAGCGGGGGAGGAGCCGCCGCGGCCGTGCTCCTGCCAGGGGAGCCGGCCCCGACCGGTCCGGCCACCACGCCCTCTGCGGAGTCCTCCGAACTTCCCTCGACCGGACCGCCGTCGCGCACTCCTACGACCCCTCCGACCACCAGGCTGCCGTCGGGATCGCGGACGACGCCTCCCCCGCCCGCGGCAACCACACAGCAGTAGCCGGCGAGCCCGCACCACCCACCCGCCCCCCGGCGGGTGGGCACCCCCATCGCCCCGAACCCCTGCCCTCCCGTGCCCGCCCCGGCACCACGGGCTGGTCCCGCATGCCCACACGCCCCCGGGAGGGCCCATGCCGACTGTCCAACCAGGACGTCAGGAGCGCGTCACCATACCGGCGCCGCGCACCACCGCACGGCCGCGGAACTCCTCACCTGCGGCACGGGCCGACGAGTCCGCCAGGGGCCGCCGGGCCAAGCCCGTCCTGGGCCGCCCGTGGCTGCGGTTGAGCCCCGTCGACCGTGACGTGCTGTGGCTGTACCTGCTGACCCGGGCCGGGGTGTGGATCACGGTCTACTGCGCGCGGTGGCTGTTCCCGCCCGACCAGGCCGCCCACACGCCCGAACCGCTGCTCGCCCCGTTCCAGCAATGGGACTGGAACCACTACCTGAACATCGCCCGCGACGGCTACTTCCCGGGAACGGACGGACCGTGGCAGAAGGACTGGGACAACCGCGAGGCCTTCTTCCCCGGCTTCCCGCTCATGCTGCGCGCGGTCCACATGGTCGTTCCGCACTGGACCCTGGCAGGGCTGCTCATCTCCTTCCTCGCCGGCGCGGTCGCGGTGGTGGCACTGGCACGCATCGCTGAATCCTGCCTGCCCGGCGGGAGCACCGGCCGGCGTACCGTCCTGCTCCTCCTGCTCTCGCCGTGTGCGATCTTCCTGGCCGTCGGCTACACCGAAGCGCTGTTCCTGGCCTTGGCGCTGCCTGCCTGGCTCGCCGCCCAGCGCGGCAACTGGCCGCTCGCCGCCGTCCTGTGTGCCCTCGCCACCTCCGTCCGCGTCAGCGGTCTCTTCCTCGCGGCCGCGATAGCCGTGCACTTCCTGACGACCGCCCGCAGACGCGGGCACTGGGCGGCACTGCCCTGGCTGGCGCTGCCCGCCCTCCCGGCGGGCCTGTACAGCTGGTATCTCGAAAGCCGCACAGGTGACTGGAATGCCTGGACGCATGCCCAGGAACGCGGTTGGTACCGCACCTTCCACACTCCGTGGGAGGCGTGGGCGCACACCTGGAACGGAGCCTTCGACCACACCTTCAAGACCGGTTACGCCCTCATGCTCCAAGCGGAACTCCTCGCCATGATCATCGGGCTCTGCACGGCCGGCCTGCTGGTACGGCGACGCCGGTGGCCCGAGGCCGTCTTCGTCGGCTGCAGCCTGTGGGCGCTCGGTACCTCGTACTGGTACATGTCCGTCCCCCGGTCGATGCTCCTGTGGTGGCCACTGTGGATCGCCCTGGCCGAGGCCACCCTGCGCAGACCGCGCCTCGGTATCGCGTTGCTCTGCGTCGGTACACCTCTGACCACAGTCTTCGCGCTGACGTTCGTCACCGGCCGGTGGGCCGGCTGAGCGGCGCGGTGAAGTCACGACCGGGCCTCGTGCCGGACAGCGCAGGCCGCGTGCTCACGTGCCGCAGGCCTCGCTTCCCCTCCGAACCCGCGACAAGCGTCATCGAATCCCAGGCCGGACGCACCATGAGGCGTCGGAAGGACCTCAAGTGGCCGGTGGGCTTCGTCATCGGTGCCTGCGATGTCGCATCCCCGAGCTTTTCCGCTGCGACCGGCGGGAATCCGGATCGGGCATGAGGCGGCATGCGCACTCTGCCCCAGCGCAGCGCAGCGCAGCGCCGCACCGCCCCGCACTGAAGCGGCGCTGCCCGCATCGGACGGGATCATGGACCGCTGATGCCTAGGCTGCCGGCTGGGCGCGGCGGATGGGAAGCATGGTCTCGACGGGTTCCGTGGTGAGGTGCTCGATGACGAGGTGATTGACCTCGGCGGGCTTCTCCAGCGGGACCACATGCGAGGTTCCGGGCACGACGGCGAGCTCGGAGCGGGGGATCGCGCGATACAGGGCGGTCGTGTGCTCCAGCGTCATCATGTCGTCGTCGCCGACCATGACCAGAGTCGGCGCACTGATGCGGGCCAGGTCCTCGGTGGTCAGGGACGGCTCGGTGCGCCACATGTCAATCACCTTGCGTGCGACCACCGGCCAGTGGTTGGGGCCTTCCGGCGCCACCGGATCGTACAGCTCGCGGAAGAACTCCAGATCAGAGCTGTCGGGCGTCATGCGGTCGAGCATGGCGGGCTCGACCCAGCACTCCGTAGCGGGGCGGAAGTTCGCTCCGATGATCACGACCTTGCGTACCAGATCAGGGCGGGCGAGGGCGACGAGCAGGGCGACGATGCCCCCGTCGCTCCATCCGACGAGATGGGCCGGACCGTCGATGACCGTGTCGATGAAGGCCACGGTGTCGTCCGCCATGTCCTGGTAGGAGAGAGGCCCTTCTACGTCGGGTGTGTGCCCGTGGCCGCGCCGCTCGGGGAGGAAGAGACGGAACCTCGCCGCGAGATCGGACCGTAGCGCTCCCCATGTGTCGTTCGTGCAGAAGCCGCCGTGCAGCATGAGCAGCGGATCGCCACTGCCGTCGGTCTCGTACCACGTCTTGACGCCGGGAAGGTCCACATAGTCGCCCATGGCCCAGGCTCTCTGCAGTGCCGTTGTCACTCGTCAGTCTCCGCCGCGGCGGCAGCTCTCGCAACGTCGACATGAGGGTCATGTCTCGCGCCGCTCGTGCCGGTACGGCTACCGGGTCAACCTCGGCGCTCCGCGGTTGGTCCCTCGCGAACGGTCGGAGACGACAGGTGCCGCGGGGTGAGCACGCGTCACGCCGTCGACCGGGCGGCCGCCGATCTCCGCGCCCGCGCAGGGGCGGTCCCACCACCTGCCCGGCACCGATACGGAGGGCGGCCTCCAGACATGCCCGACCCCGATGCCACGGGTGCCTGGGCATGTACGTGCCCTCGTGCGGCAAGGACATTCACCTGTGCGAGGACTGCCTCAGCGCTCGACCGGCGAAGTTCTGACCGCTGCGGTGACGGACGCCGCACCGGCCGCCGGAGCGCAGCTCACCCCGCGGGTGCGAGGCGTGTTGGCGGGGGCGGGCGTGGGACCACCCCCGGCCGGGGCGGAGAGCACGTCGTGAGGGCGTCGCACGGCACGTCAGGGAGAGGGGCCCTTGACCGACCACCAGGGCGCCTTCTCCGCATGACGGGCACTCCACCGTGCGGTCCGTGACGTCCTCCAGCTCGGTATGGACGAAGACGCCGACCACCGCGTCCTCGCTGCCACTCTCGCCGGACACGGTCCCGTCCTCGGCGGACCGTACGTACTTCATGTGCTGCTCCATCGGCAACGCCACGCCGCCGACGGTGTGCTCGGAAGGCGTATGCCAGTGCACGTCCGCCAGGACGTACAGGTCAGCGCCAATCGTGAGCCGGCACTCCTGCCCCGGCGGCGGCTCGGCCTTCACCGTTCCGTCGTCATCCGGTACGCAGTCGGCAGGAGCGCCATCGGCACTGAGTCCACTGCTGGTTGGGCCACTGTCGTGCCGAGGGCGCCGCGGGTCGTCGAAGTGCAGTCGCGTGGTGAGCGTCGCCGGGTGGTGGAACCGCAGCGGCGGCAGGACCGACACGTCGGTGGTCTGCGGGCGAATGTCGACCGGGCTCTGCGACAGCGGCGGCGCCGGACTGCCGGAAGCGGAGGGAACGGGCGCGGTCAGGGACATGAGCAACCACCTATCCAAAGCGGCAGGGCGGACCGCCGGCGAGGGCACACGATCACCGCATGACGCCCCTGCACGCCGCCGTGCACACCACAGGTCACCTGGAGTGCTGAGGCCGGACAGCACGGCCTTGACGGACAGGTGAGGGAAAGCCCGGGACCACCGGCCGGGCCGTACGGACAGGAAACGGCCCGAACGGCGGGGCAGTCGAGTTGCTGACGTCTCGGAAGCAGGTGAAAGGGTCAGTAGTCCAGGTCGAGGTAGTCGATGTCATTGATGGCCACGTCGGAGAGTCCGAGAGCGCGGGCTCCGCCGTCCTGGAAGTAGATCTCTCTGAATCCTTCGGCGATGATCGCGCGCATCTGCTGGTCGCCGGCTCCTGTGTTGCGGGCGTCGAACAGGCGCTGTGCGTACGCCGGGGGGAGGTGCACGGTCAGTCGTCGGAAGCGTCCGTCGTCGGTCGTGCCGATGGGCGCGGTGTACCCGAACCGGGCCCGGGTCTCCACCGTGATCCCGCCCGTGGTGGCGGCCTGGCGCTGCCGGCGCTTGCGCACCTGCGGCTGCCAGCGCTGCCGCACCGCGTCGTCGATCCGTTCGGCGATGGCCTGGGGCGGGTGCTTGCGTTCTCCCTTGCGGTAGCGCTCCACCGACCGCTGGCTGACGCCGATCTCCGCAGCAACGGCCCGGGTCGTCTTGAGCTGCCTGATCAGGTAATTGATCTGGCCCTTCAGCGTCTTGGGCGGCTCGCGGGTGAACGCTTCCCGGTCGGCGCGCTCGATGGCGTCCTCGATCTCAGCCACGGCTCAGCCCTTCTCGACAGTGGGGTTGTGACCGCGAGTGTCGACCAGCGGGTACCAGGTCGTGTGTGTCGGGCCGGTGTCGGGCACGGCCTACTCGCCTTCGTCGAGGACGGCGTCGCCGCCCTTGATGTGGCGGGCGGGGTTGTAGCCCTTCTCCATCAGATCGACCGCCCAGAGCATCGACTGGACGCCTTCCAGCTTCGCCAGGCCCGGCGTGGGCCCGAGACGGAAACCGCCGGGCTGCGGCTTGCCGGACGCGGCGTAGGGCAGGAAGTCCAGCGGCGAGGGGCCGGGGCTGGGGTACACGACGCAGTCGGACAGCACGGCCAGCGGGTACAGGCCCGTCATCCTGGCCATGTTGGTGAGCTTGCGGTGCATGTTGACCCGGGCCTTGCTGATGACGGCGGCGCGGATGTCGGGTCGCCAGGTCGGCCGCTGGAGGGCAGGCCACCGCTCACCCTCCTTGTACCGCCTGCCCTGGGGACGCTCCCGCAGTTTCCCGATGCCGCCCTTGACGGTCGCCTTGATGGCGGCGAGGACGGCCGTCAGGGCGGGGTCAACGTCCTTGTGCCGCTCCATGGCGGCGAGGAACTGGCAGTCGTCCAGATCCTTGGTGACCCCGAGGTCGGCGAGGGTGTCGACGTAGGCGGTCTTGAGCCGGTCGTGCCACGGGTCCAGGTATGCGCCGGTCTCGCGGCGCAGGTACGCCTCCAAGGGCCGGACGTTGTAGCCGAGTTCCTGCGCGTAGGCGATGGTGTGCGTCTGGTACCAGGCCGGACCCGTCGGACGGGTGCCCTCAGGGGTGAACGGCGAGGGCAGGCGCGGATCCAGCTCGACGTCGGAGAGGTCGACCAGCCAGCTCCCGGGGATCTTCGGGTTGAACGTCGGGGCGTGGAAGTGGTCCGGGGCGGACAGGCCGACGACCAGGCGGGCAGCCGCCGCGAGGAAGGCGGTGTTGAGGTCCAGACCGACCGCGTACGGCAGTGTGCACTCCTCATCCGTCAGCAGGCTGACGTCGCGCACCCACTGGTACGCCTCCTCATTCAGGAAGCCGCCACTCCAGCCGCTGTTCACGACCACGGGGTGCTCGGGAGTGGCCTCCGGCGGTGCCGGATCCATCGGATCGGTGCCCAGCGAGCCGGGGTTGTGGCCGGACACCCAGTTCCCGCTCGCTTCGTCCCGCACCGCGCGGGTGGGCGGGCGCAGCGCCGTCATCAGCTCCAGCCCCGAGACAGCCGTCGATCCGCGCGGGGTGATGACCCGCTGGGCGTACACCCCCAGGACGCGGGCGATGTCGGCCGGCTCCATCTGCGCCACCCCGGGCCAGGACCGCTCATCGAGGGCGTCCCACGACAGGACCGCCAACTGCACGCACTGCCGCTCAGTGCCCTGCGCCTTGCGATAGATCCTGGCCCACGGCCCGAACCCCCGCTGCGTCAGCTGCCACTTCGCGCCCACCACCTGCTTGACCACCGGATGATCCTCCGGCAGACGCAGCGACCGGCGCTGCTCATGGCCCTCAAGCCGTTCCGGCAGCCCCAGCTTCACGGCGGCCGCCGCGGTCAGGACGATCAGGGGGTCGCTGTCCTTGCCGTTGCGGTGCAGCTTCGACGCGCCCAGGCCGGACTCGCGCAGCGTCCACTCCACCAGCTCCGGGACCGTGGCCGCCGGGCAGTCCAGCACGATTCCGCCCACGCCGTACGCGCAACCGTCACCGTCGAGCACCGCGAGGGGACCGTGCTCGAACCGCGGGTCGAGTGCAGGCCTCGCCGTCTTCGTCGCGGTCGGACGCCGTGATGTCGCGCCGGCCCGGGTGCCGGGACGCCCCGGTTGCGCAGCTGGAACGGCGCGATCGGGCAGGGCATCCGTCGTCTCCACCTCGGACGCGGCCGGTGCGGCGAACGCCGCCGGCACCGGCACCGGCGCGGCGGCCGAGGCCGGATCGTGGGCCGGGTACTTCTCAGCCCACCCATTCAGCAGCCGCTGGTAGGCATCCAGCCGCGGCGACTTCGGCTCGCTACGGCCGTTCTCCCAGTTCTTCACCGACTGGGTCGTTGTCTTCAACGCGGTGGCGAGGCGGGCCTGGGTGACGCCGGCGGCCTCACGCAGCCGGGCACGTTCCGCCGGAGCCGGCAGCTGCGGCTCCTCATTCAACAACGCGTCGACGGACGCGAACAGCTCTTCCTCAGATGCCACGCCCCGCACCTTTACTCAAGAACAACCTCTCACTTATCCATGAACTTACCCCATGTATTGATCCTGTCGCGTCCATTGGAGTCCGAGGTCGGTGAGTGCGGCGAGGCGTTCGGTGGTGAGCTTGGCGCGGCTGGTCTTGGTGTTGGTGAGCCGGACTCCGAGTTTCTCAGCGTGCTCGGTGTCGTCGACCACAACCACCTCCACATGCCCGCGTGGGACGGTCAGGGTACTGGCCGCCAGGCGCAGTAACTGCTGTGACATCACTGGGGCGGCGCGGCCCCGCTCGAACGTGGGCCGGTCGGTGGTGCGGCTCGCTCCCTGCGCCGCACCACCGGGTGCCGGGCAGTCGATCCGCGCCCGCCTGGCCGCGGCCGCGGACCCGCTCCACCTCGCTCGTGCCTTCGTGACCGGCCC
The DNA here is from genome assembly GCF_055639295.1 of Streptomyces sp. NPDC107528. Lineage (NCBI taxonomy): Bacteria > Bacillati > Actinomycetota > Actinomycetes > Kitasatosporales > Streptomycetaceae > Streptomyces > Streptomyces sp. NPDC107528. Next base: position 53,503 of record NZ_JBVKAV010000010.1, on the reverse strand, counting down.
GACGCCGGCAGCCGGATTAGTTGCTGGGCGTCATGCTCTACGCGAGGCACCCTACTGACCGTGCCGGCGCCGTCATCGAGACCGGAATCGGCCCTCCGGGTCCTCCGAAGCAGTGCCGTTCCGCTGGCCTGATCAGCCGCAGCGTCATGGGTTTTCTCGTTACTCCACAGCGCGGCCGATGAGTTTGTGGCTCCCGGCCGGTCCAAGCTCATGACACCTAGGAAAGGACAGCGCCATGTCGGAGCTTCTCGTCGACTTCATCACCTCCCTCGACGGCTACGCATCGGGAGAGGGATGGCCCGGGTTCTGGGGCCTCGAGGGCCCGGAGTACCTCGCATGGCTCGGCGAGCAGCCCGAGGCCACCTACCTGATGGGAGCGAACACCTACCGCCTGATGTCGGGCTTCGCCAAAGGCGAGGTCCCCCATGGCCAGGAAGAGTTCAGGCCCGAAGAAGAGGCGTCCGTCGACGAGCTCACGCAAGCGTCCAAGGTGGTGTTCTCCTCCTCACTCCAGGAGCCATTGACGTGGGCCAACTCCACGCTCGTCCGTGACGACGCCGTCGAGGCGGTCCGCGCCCTGAAGTCGAAAAACGGCTCGGGGCTCCTCAGCACGATCGGCAGCCTCAGCCTGTGCCGGTCCCTGCTACGAGCCGGACTCGTCGACCGCTTCCGGGTCGTGATGTTCCCGGTGATCACCGGGGCCACGGGCGAGGAACGCATCTACGACGGCTATCCGGACGTTGCCCTCGAGATGATCGAGCACCGCACCTTCGACGGCCGCATCCAGCTGGTCGAGTACAAGCCCCGCGTGCTCGACCACCCGCCGCTCGGCGACCCTGCGTGACGTCGCCCCGTCCGCCGGTCTGGACGTCCACCAGGCCGGCGCCGGCGGGCGCGGAGCAAGACCTCATAGAGGGCGAACGACCAACGTCAGGACGCCCGGTCCAGGTCGTCGCGCGAGAGCAGGCCCGCAGCCTGCCCGCAGCCGCGCGGTGCCCGCAACCACGGGCCCAGTGGCGCCCGCAGGAGCGCAAACACCACCCACAGATGCGTCACACATGCGCGTTTTACGCGTTCGGGTCCCAGTCCGCGAGCTGCTCCATCGGCTCGGTGTCGCCGGTGGTCTCCAGGCCGTCGAGCGGGACGCGCTCGTAGAAGTAGAGGACCAGTTCGCTTGCTGCGCCTCGCATCGCCATGTCGCCCGGCTCCGCGTCGGCGGCGAGGTCGTCGCAGCGGACACCGTCGGCGTTGAGGGTCAGGCGCCAGGAGCGGCCCTCGGTCGTGCGCAGGTCGATGGTTGCCGGCTTGAACGGCCAGGGGACGGTCGTCGCCGAGACGGTCGTCAGGAACTCGTCGACGCCCTCGAGCGCGACGTCCGTCGGCAGCGGCTGTGCGGCGCCCTGGGTGAGCTGGGCGTCGTAGGTGTGGACGGCGATCTCCTGGATCTGGTGCCGGGCCACGGCTCCGCTGGTCTCCGGGGCCTGCGAGCGGCCCCACCAGGTCCAGCAGCCGCAGTCCGGACCGGCCTCGCGCATCGCGTCGAGCATGAGCTCGGTCGACTCGGCGAGCCAGGCGTCCAGGGCTTCGCGGTCGCGGGGCGCGGTCGGGGCGCCCTTCGGGTCCGTTTTCGCCGGGGGCTCAGCGCCCGGGCCCGCCGCGACGATGGCGGCCGGGCGGCGGCGGCCGTCACCGAGGTGCTGCGCCAGTTCGCGCAGCGTCCAGTCCGGGCAGGTCGGGACCTGGACGTCAAGGTCGGGGGCGGACGCGATCGCAGCGCGGAACGCGGCCGAGCGGTCTTCGATCAGCCGCAGGACCTCGGGGAACTCCAAGATGTTTTGCACCGCGGTTGTGTATCACGGCGCTCCGGCCGCCGGGTAGCGAATTCGTCCGACGAACGCGTCGACGGCCGGGCGGAGCGCCGGCGCCGAAGCCGTCGACTGCCAGCAGCTCGAAGAGCCGGATCCTCGCGAGTGGCCTCGCGCAACTCCCTTCCAGCCACCGCGTTGTCGTCCGGGTTCTCCCAGACCAGCAGGCCACCGTGGATCGCGCTGAGGCACCATCCACTCTCAAGGGTCAGCGGCACGTCGGGGTGCTCGTCCCCCATGCCGGTGGGGAGCCGGTCCGCGTCCAGGCGTAGGCCTCGTGTCAGGGTGTGGGCAAGGGGCCTTCCGGGTCGGGCCCCTCCCAGAATTCGGGTCCGAGAGTTTCTTTCAGCAGGGCATACATGTTCTTCCGGAAGTGGGCGGTCACGAGCCATGGGCGGGTGAAGATGCGGATCGCCGCGACCTCGCCCGCATCGTTGAGCGTGAACATCTCGACGAGTTGCTGCACGTGACCGTCCACGTATTCGTCGATCACCACCGCGAATCCCGATTGGCCCTCGATGTCGAGGACGGCACGAACCTTGAGGTCGCTGAAACTTTGCGCCGCTGCTTTGAGGACAGGCCCGACGACACCCTTCCCCGTCGGCTCTTCGCTCAGGATCGGGGAGTACAGGGTGACGTCCTCCGCCAGCGGGGGGACGGCTGGATGCTCGACCCAAATCGGCGTCGGCCCCTCCGGGGTATACGGTCCGGCTCCGAGGCTCGGGTCCGCGAGGCTGGGGTCGGTCTTCGCGATCACTTCGCGCAGAGCGGCCATGAATGGCCAGGGCCGGCCGTAGACGTCGATGGTGGCAATCAGGCCCGCCTCGTTGTGCCGGGCGAGCGCCGCGATCTCTGTCTCTCGTCCGCCGGGGCTCGCGCTGTAGACGACCCCCTCCACCTCGTCACCCTTGAGTCGGACTGTGGCTTCAGGCGCGCCCAGGGACTGCTGGTACGTGTCGAGAGCTGCCGAAACAGCGTCGCGACCGGCGATGCGGGGTGCGGCCAAGGGAGTCGCGAGAGATACGTCTTCGGCAAGCGCTGTTGGGGCCTGTCCCGAAAGTGCGGCGTTCAATTGATCCGGCATCGCGCGCTCCTCGTGGTTACGATCAAGGCGAGCCCGGGGTTCGGGGAATGTTCGGGTGCCAGGTCATGCGGGCGCGCTCTGCGCCGGCGCACTGGGGCCACCAAGAACCTTTTGATGTACCGCGGCTGTCCCTCAAGCGGTGTCACAGATCTCTGCGCCGCAGCTGGGTTCGTCGCCGCCCTTCCAGCATGCGCCTGGAGCATGGCGCGGCGCATGCTGAAGTACATGGGCGCTCTTTTACCTGGGAATCAGAGGCCTGGAGGTGCGGGTGCCAAGCCCGGCCGATGGGGCACGGTGCGCATGACGAGCGGCAGCGGCATGGACCTCTGACCCTGCAAAGAAGACAGCGAAGAAGACCTCACGACGCCGCCCCCGCAGCGCTTCGTTGCACGGCACTGCGCTGCAGCATGTCAGGCCGGCGCAAAGCCGCTACGGAAGACGCCGCCGCACCCCCCCGGGGTCTCCCAGCACATGCAAAGACGGCCAGGAAGATCGGGCAGGTCAATCGCCAATTGCTTCGCCAGGTCGGCGAGCGCGTGGTGGCGTTGTCCCCCGGGCCTCGGCGGCATGCTCCTGGGAAACGGATATCGATCACTGCGCAGCGTCAAGACGGACGCTTGGGAATAGTCATCGTGTCGAGTGGATTCCATGGCGCTGACGGCCTGCCGTCTGGGTCCAATCCGTACGGCCAGTGTTGGGCCGGGACGAGCCACCTCTCTTCGGCCCAGGAAATCCATGCCGGATGGAGTATGGCCGACGTCGCTCCTGCGTTGGTGCATTGCTGCAGCAGGGCGTCGGCAGATGCCGCATTGCCTATGTCTTCCCACATGCCGGCCGCTCGGATCAGAGCGATCCGTGAGCCGGCGTCGGCGGCCTGCCGGTAGAGGGCTTCGGCGTCCTCCCGGTCGCCGGCCTTTTGCCGCATGCCGGCCACGTCCATGAGGGCGCTCGTGCTGCCGGTCTTGGCGGCCTGCCGTGCCAGGGTCGCTGCGCCCTCAAGATCTCCGCCCTGTCCTCGTATCACGGCCAGACGTGGCAGGGCAGCCCCGGAGCCGGCGTCGGCGGCCTGCCGGTACAAGGCTTCGGCCCCCTCGCGGTCCCCGATCTGCTGCTGCGGGTCGGCCAAAACGACCAGGTCATCCGGGTCCCCAGAGTCAAGGAAACCTGCGCGAATGTCGACTGTTCGCAGGATCTTCGCCAATTCAGGCGGTAACTGCGGCCGCGTGGATCTGGTCGAACAGAACCCCGGTGTCGGGGGCTGCTGGCGGATGAGGGCCTCGGAACCCTCCCTGCCCCCGGAGCGCCGTCGGAACTCGGCCAGGTGGCGCAGGACATCGGTTTTCCCGACATCAGCTGCGTGTCGGGCCAGGGCCTCGGCGATTTCCGGCTGCCCGGCACGCTCCCGCGCGATAGCCAGCGAATGCAGTGCGTCAGTGTTACCGGCGTTGGCGGCTTGCCGGGCCAGGGCTTCGGCGGCCTCCCGCTCTCCAGCCGCCTCCCGCATCATGGCCAGGCGGCCCAGGCCGTCGGTGTCGCCGGCGTCGGCGGCCTGCCGGTAGAGAGTCTCCGCCGCTTCCGTGTCCTCGGCAGCCTCCCACAGCATCCCCAGGCGGACCTGGGCGAGGGTGCTGCCCGCGTCCGCTGCTCGCAACCGGAGGTGGTGCGCCCATGCGAGGCGATGCCGTTCCTCTGCTGCTTCGACGAACCTCTCAAGATCGTTGAGGGAGGTGACGGGGGTGTGCGCTGCGTGCCAGAAGGACGCCGGGGGACACAGCCAGCGGCGAGTATCACCCCACCATGATCCACCACTCGATGATCTTTGAAGGCGGACCCTAGCTGTCCCGCAATGATCGCGGAGCTGCTGCGGCCGGGTCCCCACCGGTCTGCGTCCGGCGGGGACCCGGCCATGCGCGTGGGTTCAGCAGCTCATGGCCCACGTATGGGAGTCGCCGTTGTCGTTGGCCGCGCCGTTGTAGTTGACCTCCTGGCCGGGGGTGAGGCAGATCGTCATGTGGCCGCCTTGGTGAGCTCGGGAGTAGACCTTGACTACGTCCTTGATACCTGGGCCTGAGATGCCGTGGTTGGCCCAGGAAGAGTCCTCGTCCGCGATCCAGCTCTCCCACCAGCCGTCGTCCCCTGACCAGTTGGCGCGCTGGCCCGTGTAATCGGAGTGCTCCCAGGCACAGAACTCGCCGGAGGGACAGTCGGCCGCGCTCACCGGGCTGGTTCCGGTAACACCGACTGTGAGGAGGAACGCTGCGGCAGCGGCGGTGAGCAGCCTGTTCATCATGAAGGGTCGTGACCTTTCTAGTGGGGGGTACGGCGGGCTGCCAGCACGTCGGCCGCCCGGTGTACTGCGCGGTCGCGCAGCCGGTCGTAGGTGGCGATCTCCTTGCCGTGCGCGCGACGCACCTCGGTGAGCAGGTCGGGCTCCAGCGCGGCCCGCAGCTCCTGAAGTCCGCTGGCTCGTACGCAGCGGGTGTCGTCGTCGGGGCAGGCAGCCCGGCGGGCGAGTGCCGCCCGATACCTGGGGTCTTCGCCGAGTCGAGCCTCGGCCTCGGGGCGCAGATTGTTGACGATGACTTCGGCGCGGAACCAGCTGGCCTGATCGCCATAAAGGAAGCGCAGCGCTTGGGCCAGGCAACCGTCCGTGTGCATGCGGACGGTGTAACCCGTGGCGAGAGTGACCGACAGCTGCGCCGGGCCAGTGCCGAAGAGCGCCTTCTCATCTGACACCGGGCCGCCGGCGCCGCGGGTCCTCATACAGCGGTCCACCAGCACCTGCTGGGCGGCCTTGATCAATTCACTGCGGCCCCGCTCCGAGGCGGGCAGCGCCGGCCCTGACTGCGCTGCGCAGCCTCCGGCGAGCATCATCGCAAGCAGGGCGCCCGCCAACGTCCAACCCGTCATGCGACCCCGGACAGTACTGATCGTCACACCAGTTCAAACGATCAATCACGGCCGACGGCACGGGCAACTGTGTTGAGTGCCATTGGCGCACGCCCATGAGCAGGCTGTTCTTCGACGGCTCGGCCACTGTGTGGTCGCGGGTGGGCACCAGGGTCTTGTCCACGATGAGCACCGTGTGAGTGCGAACTCCGGGCCGTGCGATCGACCGCCCTGACGCTCACACCGCACGCCACGGAGTTGCCCCCAGCCACCGATACCCGACCCCCCAACGCGCAGCCTCACCAGCGCTGCAGCGATTCCGCACCGGCAGCCAGTGGCGGGAAATGGACGAACGGTTCGGCGCCCGGCAGACGCCTGCAAGTTTTCAGGCGATGGCGCGACCCTGGCGCCTTCCAGGCTCGGACACCCCCTGGAGCCGTGGATCCTGGCCGCACCGTACGCATCGAGGCAGAGCCCGGCGTCGATGGTGGCGGGCCGGCGACTGCGCTCAGGTGGGCTGCCAGTCGCCGGCCCGGCCTCGGCGTTTCGCGCCAGGCGGTGGTGGCCTGCATGCGACGCGCGGTCCGCCAGACACGAAGGGCCCCGTGGCGGCTGGGGCCGTCGGCGGCACCGCCGCCGACGCCATGGATGCCGTCCGCGAGGGCCGGCCGGGCCGGACCACTGACTTTCCAAGCGTGGTGTCGTGAGGGCCGACAGGGCGTGATCCCGGCGGCCTGCTCCAGCCCAAGCAATAAGAACTCTGTCGCTCCCTCTGAGCCGGTGCGCTATAAACGGGCCGGTGACCTTGACTGTTGAGCGAACAGACGCACGCACATGGCCTGATGAGCAGATGCAGGAGCTTTTCAGCGAGGGCTTCCCGGAGTTCATCACAGCCGATCGGCTGGCCAAGCAGTACATCGGCAGGATCAGGGAGTGGTTCGCCGACCTCAATCTCACGCTGGTGGACGACCACGGCATGCCCGTCGCGACCGGCTGGGGTATACCGATCCGGTGGGATGGGCGAACGGAGACCCTCCCCACTGGCTACACCCAGGCCACGATCCGCGCCGTGGAGGGCCGAGAACAAGGCGTCGAACCCGACACCCTGGTGATCTGCGGAGCAATCGTCACCCCGTCACTCAAAGGACACGGCCTGGCCGGGGAGACACTCAAAGCACTGCGCCAACTCGCCGAGGATGCAGGATGGCCGCGCGTCATCGCACCGGTCCGCCCGACCTTGAAAGCCCGCTACCCGCTGACGTCCATCGAGGCCTTCATGAGGTGGACCCGTGAGGACGGCATGGCCCTGGATCCATGGATCCGGACGCACCAGCGTCTGGGCGCCCGCATTCTCGCAGCGGCTCCCGAGTCGCAAACCATGACCGGCACGATCGCCGAATGGGAGGGGTGGACCGGCATGGTGTTCCCCGAAACGGGTGACTACGTCATCCCTGAAGGGCTGAGCTTGCTACGGCTCGACCACTCCGCTGATCAGGGCACCTACGTAGAGCCCAATATCTGGATGCAGCACATCTGAGTACGGAAAGGGCTCCCGGACTACCGCGTTGAGTGCGTCATGTCGTCATGGTGGCCGGCATCGGAAGCCGGTGCCGGTGAGGCAGCCGTCGAGGACGTCGTGGCGGTACTCGAGCTGGCGTGGGCCGCGTCGGACGGCAGTGATCAAGTCATCGGGGTCGGCGAGGCGCGATCGGCCACGGTGGTGCGTCGTAGGACGGACCAGATGCCCTCGACTGGGTTGAGGTCGGGTGCGTAGGGCGGCAGTTGGAAGACCGTGAGCCACTCGCGGTCGGCGATGTAGCGGCGCATGCCGGCGGTGAGGTGGGTGTCTGGTTGTCCCAGACGAGCACAACCGGGCCGCCAATTGTTGGTAGGCAGTCTGGATCAAGTCGCGGTAGTCCTTCCAGAAAAGCTCTTGCGCCCATCGGGCCGGGCGTCCGGGCAGGGCCGGTAGATCAGCCGTGAGGAGTCGCCGGCCTCGTAGCAGGCCAGGGCCGCCACCGATAAGCGGCGTCGGGAGCGGCCGCGCACGCGGACCACGGGTGTATGGCCGCGGCGGGACCAGGTGCGGGTGGCCGGCGGCGTCATCGAGAAACCGGCCTCGTCCCGCTTCGATGTGCTTCGGGCGGGGCCCGAAGGGGCACTCGTCCGGCCGAACAGCCTCCAACTCGAGCGAGGTGCCCGCAGATGTCCAATCCGCAGCAGCCGCAACAGCGCCGCAGTCAAAAGGCCGGCGGTACACCGCAGCAGAGCGGCCAGATCAAAGCACGGGAAGCCGAGGCGAAGGGCCGCCCTGGGCAGAGCACGGACAAGGGGGACAAGGGCCGTGGCCAAGGCGGCGGGGTGCCTCCGGACCGGCAGCCAGAACACCCCTGATCGGCGGGCGAGTGGCCGCCTCCCGTGGTGATGTTGCTGAAGACACTTCGCCATCCCCTTTTCCGTATGAGAAAGGAAGCGCACCATGCCGGCTGGATCGAGCTCCAAGCGGGAGCGCCAGTACGAACACGTCAAGAGCAGCGCCCAGGACCGTGGTGAGTCGCCGAAGCGGGCCAAGGAGATCGCTGCCCGGACGGTGAACAAGGAGCGGGCCAGGTCGGGGGAGTCGAAGTCCGCCGGCAAGACCTCGACTCGTGACCCCAAGTCGGCGTCTCAACGAGGTGGTCAGCGCTCGCACAGTGGTGCGCAGGGCCCGACCAAGGACCAGCTGTACGCAGAGGCGAAAAAGCGCAACATCAACGGTCGCTCCTCGATGACCAAGAAGCAGTTGGAGAACGCACTGGGCCGCTGAAGTGGGCTGCCCCGCTGGAGGGCCATTGCCCGCTGTCGGCCGGGGACGATGTGGGCAATAGGTCACCGTGCCCGGCGGTGGCCCGCCCTCGCTCGGTTACGCAGAGGGGCGAGGACGCCCCTGAGTGGTGGTCTTGGGCGCGGGTACTCGCGGGCCATGCGGTTGAGCGTGGTGGACGTGGGCTCGAAAGTGTTGCCGAGAAGGGCGCGGACGCGCTGGGTGTGATCGACCGGCGGGTGAAGGGCGACCTGCCCCGGTTCAAGGACTACGTCGAGAGCGGCGGCGGACAGACCGGCGGCTGGCGCGGACGTATCCGGCCGGAGGACCCGGGCGCCGTCCTCTGACGGGCTTACCAAGCAGGAATGCCGGCCGGTCGCGAGCGTCAGTGGGTACGGCCGGACAGCCCACCCGGCGAGGGCGGGCGCAAATCGTCGAAACCGGTGTGACAGCACGGAGGTCGGTCATGCGGACCGAAGTAGACCGGATCGCTGAGCCCTGGGGCGAGCGCACCCCCTACGACGCTGCCTCGCAGTGGCCGGCCCGGGTCGACTCCTTCCTGGAGCCTGGCGTGACGGCCGAACAGGTAGAACGGTGGGTGCGGACGGCGTCGCTCCTGCACTCCAACGGGGACGCCATGGACGTTGCCGTCGCCGGCGAGCGGATCGTCGGGGTGCGCGGCCGCGCCCAAGACAGGGTGAACCGCGGTCGGCTCGGACCGAAAGACCTGTTCGCCTGGCAGGCAAACCGCTCCCCGGACCGGCTGACGACCCCGCTCGTGCGCAGAGGCGGGCGCCTCGTGCCCTGCGACTGGGACACGGCCATGGCCCAGATGGTCGACCGGACCCGGGATCTGCTGCACCGGCACGGGCCCGGATCCGTCGGCTTCTACACCAGCGGGCAGCTGTTCCTGGAGGAGTACTACACCCTCGCGGTGATGGCCCGGGCGGGGATCGGCACCAACCATCTGGACGGCAACACTCGTCTGTGCACGGCGACCGCCGCCGAGGCCCTCAAGGAGACCTTCGGCTGCGACGGGCAGCCCGCTTCCTACACGGACATTGATCACGCCGACGTCATCGCCCTGTTCGGGCACAACATGGCCGAGACCCAACCCGTGCTGTGGATGCGCGTCCTGGACCGTCTGGCGGGCGGCGACCCGCCACTCCTGCTGTGTGTGGACCCGCGCCCGACGCCGGTCGCACGGCACGCGACAGCCCACCTCGCTCCCCGCGCGGGCACGAACGTGGCACTGCTGAACGCGCTGCTGCACGAGATCATCCGCGCAGGCCGGATCGACCGCGGCTTCATCGATGCGCACACCGTGGGTTTCGACGAACTCGCCGCGGGCGTCGCCCACTGCACACCGGACTGGGCCGCCCGGATCTGCGACGTACCGGCCGCAAGGATCACCGAGGCCGCCGAGATCCTCGGCGGTGCCGAACGGCTGCTGTCCACCGTGCTCCAGGGCATCTACCAGTCCCACCAGGCCACCGCGGCCGCCTGCCAGGTCAACAACCTCCAGCTGATCCGCGGCATGCTCGGCCGCCCCGGCTGCGGGGTGTTGCAGATGAACGGCCAGCCCACCGCCCAGAACACCCGCGAGTGCGGCGCGAACGGCGACCTGCCGGGCTTCCGCAACTGGGAGAACGACACACACGTCGCCGACCTCGCGCGCGTGTGGAACGTCGAACCGTCCCGCATCCCCCACTACGCACCGCCGACCCCCGCGATGCAGATCTTCCGCTACGCCGAGCAGGGCTCGATCCAGATGCTGTGGATCTCCGGCACCAACCCGGCGGTGTCCCTGCCCGAACTCCACCGCATCCGCTCCATCCTCGGCCAGGAACGGCTCTTCACGGTCGTCCAGGACCTGTACCTCACCGAGACCGCCCAACTCGCGGACGTCGTCCTGCCCGCCGCGACCTGGGGAGAGAAGACCGGTACGTTCACCAACGCAGACCGCACCGTCCACCTCTCCGACAAGGCGGTCGACCCGCCCGGAGACGCCCGCCCGGACCTGGACATCATGCTCGACTACGCCCGCAGGATGGACTTCCGCGACAAGGACGACCGCCCGCTCATCCCCTGGCACGACGCCGAGTCCGCGTTCGCGGCATGGAAGGAGTGCAGCCGCGGCCGGCCGTGCGACTACACCGGCCTGACCTACGAACGGTTGCGGGCCAACGGTGGCATCCAGTGGCCCTGCACGCACGAAACACCCGAGGGCACGGAGCGGCTCTACACCGACGGCATCACCTGGGCCGCCCCCGACGCCTGCGAGACGTACGGCAGGGACCTGGTCACCGGCGCGTCCGTGTCCGAGACCGAGTACCGGGCGCTCAACCCCGACGGCAGGGCAGTCCTCAAAGCGGCGGAGTATCTACCGCCGCACGAGACGACGGACGACGCGTATCCCTTGCAACTGAACACGGGCCGCACCCTCTACCACTTCCACACACGCACCAAGACCGGCCGCACCCCGCAGCTGAACGCCGCCGCCCCCGACGTGTGGGTGGAGCTCTCAGCCGCAGAAGCAGTGCGGCACGGCGTGGCGGAGGGCGATCTGGTCGAGGTCACCAGCCCGCGCGGGTCGGTGCTCGGACGTCTGCGGATCACGGGCATCCGCGACGGCATGGTGTTCCTGCCCTTCCACTACGGCTACTGGGACACCCCGGAAGGCGACCACCCCGGAAAGGACGGCGGCCGGGCCGCGAACGAGACCACCGTCACCGACTGGGACCCGGTCTCCAAACAACCACTGTTCAAAACCGCCGCCGCCCGCCTGACCCTCGTCGAGCGGGCCAACGGCGCCCACTGCCCGGCACCGACCACCACGGCCTCCGCCCCGACCGACCCACGATCCGCCCAGCCCACTACGGGCGGCCCCTCCGCCGTGGCCCAGCACACCGTCGTATCCGCGGAAGGCAAGCGGCGATGAACGGTATCCCGACCGTCCTACGAGCCCTGTACGACGGCGAACGCTCCCTGGAACAGGACCTGCTCTCCACCGCCGCAGGTCACCCGGCCGAGCACGAGGTCCACCACGTCGCCACCGACCTCGCCCGCTGGTCACACGAGCACGCCGAACGTCTCGCCCGCGCCGCCGAACTCCACGGACTCCACCTGCCCGGCCCCGCCGTGCCGCCGACTGCGCGGCAGCGAACGGAGCTACCCAGCCGTACCCTCGAGGAGCCCTCTGAACCCGACCTGCGCTTGCTGAGCGATCTGCGTGCCCTCCATCTCGCCGCCACCGGGAACTCCCTCCACTGGGAGATGCTCGCCCAGGCCGCACAAGCCACCAGCGACAGCCGCCTGCTCGAACTCACCACCGGTTGCCACCCGCAGACCCTGCGGCAGATGCGCTGGACCAACACCATGATCAAAACCCTTTCCCCGCAACTGCTCTCCAAGGCGAACAGCCCTCACCAAATCGACTGATCGAAGGCGAAGCAGTAGCTCCAGGCGTGGAAAGCCGGAAGCGCCCATCCCTGACCACGAGTTGGATGAATACGTCACTGGAGCAGTGCGATGTGGGGATGGTCCCGGGGGGCGGGGCAGACAGACATGGCGTCGAAGATTGTTGCCGCAGCCACTGCCGATGGCCACGTTGATCTGCCCGCACGGGGGTCACGGCACGGATGCCGCGCTTACTCAGGCGTTCGCGGATCACGCGGGAGGAGTACGCCTTGTCGGCCATGACTACAACCATGAAGGTGGGTGCTTCGCCACGCATACCGGTGGGTGGTGCGTGGTGTCAGTCCTCGCCCCTGACGACGTTCCAGTCGTCCCCCGACCGCTTCTGGCCGGTGTCGGCGTCGAAGGTAGCTCGAACGCAGGTGCGCATGCGCCGCCCGTGGAGGCGGCGTGCCTTCGCCCAGCCCGTTTCGGGTCGTTGGAGGGGGGTTGTCTTCCCGGTGTCCGTAGTCACGGCGTCTCATCTTCTTTCTGCATCTGACCCGCCGCAAGTTCGAGTTCCCGCCCGACGGGAGCGAGAAACGCGGCCTCGAGCCCATCGTCCCGCTGCCGAGCCCCGCTTGTGGACCTGACCGCCCGCGCCCGCAGGAAGTTGAGGCTTTGGGCCCGCCCTTCGGCGAGGGCGAAGGTGACGGCGTAGGTGTGTGTGGGGGGAGAGAGAACCGGGGCTTGGTGGGCAATCCGGGATCAGGACAGGCCGCCTTGCTCGCAGACCCGGCGGGCGACCTCGCGGAGTTTGATGTTGTTCTCCTGGGAGAAGCGGCGCAGGACGTCGAAGGCCTGCTCTTCGGTGAGGTGGTGGCCGCCCATGAGGATGCCCATGGCTTCGCCGATGAGGTGGCGAGTGGCGACGGCTTGTTCCATCTGGGTGTGGGTGCGGGCGCTGGAAAAGGCGACGGCCGCGTGGGAGGCCAGCAGCCAGCCGGCCAGTTCACTGTTCTCGGTGAACGCGCCGGGCTTTCGGGAGTACAGGTTCAGCGCGCCGAGGTCTTCCTCGTCGGTGTATAGCAGGAAGCCCATCATGCTGCCCACACCAAGCTCGTGTGCCTGCGGGGCGTAGGCGGGCCAGCGCTGGTGCTCGCTGGTGAGGTCGGAGATGCGGAAGACCCGCTCTCCCGTCGAGCTGTGGGCGGCGTCGAAGCAAGGTCCTTCGCCGAGGCGCTGTTGCAGCTGGTCGCTGTCGATGACCAGCCGGTGGGTGGGGGCGAGCGTCTCCACCGTGTGGTCGTGCAGAACGAGGATGCCGGCCGCGTCGCAGCCTTCCACCAGCTCAGTGGCCGAAGCGGTGATCCGCTCCAGCGTGGCATCCACCGAATTCCGCGTCAGAAGGTCCCGTGCCATCGACGCCATCTGCTGCGCGAACCGATCCCAGTCCACTTTTCGTCCTCCGCTGCTCGTCCCGTGGTCGAGCCTTATACCCAGCTTTTCACGCGAGCCTCCGCAGAGAGCCTCGGCAGCGTCGCCGATCGACTGAACACGGCCGGACGAATGTTGCCCCGCGTGGCGGTCCAGGACGTGCGGAGGCATAGTCCGAATAGGGCTGGGCACTTGGAGGTCCGCTCGACGCTGTTCAGTGTCGAGGGTGACGTGAGAAGCCAAGCGTGCAGCCTGTCCCTGAGGGTGGCGCCGGCCGTCGTGCGCTGTGATGGGTGAGAAGGGACGTCGTCATGATCCTTCCGTCGGAGAAGGAGCTGCGGGCCGTGCTGGCCCGGTTCGCTCAAGCGAGCATTGACCACGACGGGAGCCCCACTGACCGCACCAGCTGCGCTCTTGCGGACGTCACGTACACGCTCTGTGTGATGACCGGGGCCCGTACCGCCGAGCAGGCCCTGCTGGCCGCAGATGCGCTGATGGCGCGCCACCGCGCTGACCGTGAGCAGACCGCGCATGGGTACGAGGTTCCGACCACGTAGGAGCCGGTGCCACTGTCGTGCTCAGGGCCCTAAATCTCGGCACACCCTGAACTACTTGTTGTGCAAGAGCACCTGCCCTGTGCGGTTCGTGGAGCGGGTCACGTGGGATGCCAATGGGCCAGCAGGAGGGTGGCGTCGTCGCGCAGTTGATGGTCTCGGCGGATGTTCTGTAGCAGGCGTCGCAGGGTTTCGGGGGCGTTGTCACCTGCTGTCATGGAGCGGATGGCGGTGTCGCCCAAGCGTTGTTCGCCGAAGAGGGAGCCTTCGGTTGTGCGGGCTTCGATGACGCCGTCGCTGTAGAGGAGGATGCGGTCGCCGGGCTGGAGACGGGTGTGGTGCTCGGTGAGTGGGGCGCCGGTGTCGAGTCCCAGGCCGAGGGGAGGCAGTGGCGGGCGTTCGAGGGCGTGTGGGAGCACGTGGCCGTCGCGGATGAGGAGGGGGGCGGGGTGGCCGCAGTTGATCCACGTGAGCGAGCCGTCGGCGAGGTTGAGACGGGCGAGGACGGCGGTCATCATGCGGTCGGGGAGCCATTGGTTGAGAGTGCTGTCGATGGTGGTGGCGACGTCTGTCAGAGTGCCCCCGTCGCGGCGGGCGGCACGGCAGGCCGCAAGGGCAGCAGCGCTGGTGCCTCCGGAGGCCAGGTCGTGACCCATGGCGTCCAGCAGGCTCAGGTGCAGGACGTCGTCGGTGAGACTGTGATCGAAGGCGTCACCGCCGGCGTCATAGGCGGGCTCCAGGAGAGCGCTGGAGGTGACCTGCCGAGTGCCGATCGTGCGCGGAGGCATGAAAGCCCACAGCAGCTCCGCCTGGATGGTCATGGCGTGCGAGCGTTCCTGTGCGATCAGCACTTCGCTGTAGGTGGACATGGACACAACCAGTAACGCGACCACCCCTGCCAGAGCCTGGCAGGAGTCGAGGAGTTCAGGTTCCAGGGAAGGCGCGGTGACCTTCATGACGCCGATCCGGTCGACTCCGTCGATCAGCGGCAACCAGGCTGTGGCGCCGTCGCGGGATCGCTGGATTTGCTGTGTTCGGTAGGACAGGCCCGCCAGGGAGCCGTCGATATCCAGCGTCGCGCTGCCGCCCGGCGCGTCGTCCGAGAGCAAGGCGACCAGCCGGCTCTGCTGCAGATCGACCAGGTACACCAACGCCCCTGATAGGCCCAGGCGTCGTCCCGCCGCCTCGACCAGCGAAGGGACCTGCCCCGCAGGCACGCGGCGCGAACGCGCCACTAGCTCGGCCAGGACGGCATCACCGCTGGTCACAGTTTCTCCCGGTGTGCTCGTCAGCGCCCACCTGCGCTGCACTTTCTCATATTCGCCGACGTGGCTGCTGACGGCAGTCCAACACCACGGCCGGTTTCGGGATCATTTGGCTGCGGAAGTGCAGGCGCGTCGGGCAGCGCGGGAGCGCGGATCGTCTGGGTATCTTCGGCGACCCTTGAAGAACCGACGGAATTCGAGGATTTGCAGGAAACGCGGCTGAGCTGGTGTGGATATGCCGCGTTGACACATGGCGACTTCCGGCAACCTCGATACTTCCGGGCCGGGGGGTGTGAAGAAGCGCCACGACTGGCCACCGCCGGGTGGACCGGCCGTCGCTGCGCGGACGGCCCGATGAGCTCGTGCGACCACTGATCATGCCCTTATGCTTCCGATATGTCGGATATTCAGCTCGCCAGCAGCCGCCGCGGCACGGGTCCGCCCCTGGTGGTGATCCGGCAGCTGGACCGGGAGGGCTGGGTGCCCGTCATCGAGCTGCTGATCCCCGAACGCGAAGTCGTGGCCGTCGACCTGCCCGGGTTCGGCGACAGCCCCCAGCTGCCAGGTGGCACCACCCCCACTGTCCAGGCACTCGCCGCCCAGGTCGCCAGGTGGTTCTCCGCGGTCGGCCTCACGCGCCCGCCCGTCGTCGGCAACTCGCTCGGCGGGGCCGTCGCACTCGAACTCGCCCGGACCGGCGTGGTCGGCAGCGCCGTCGCCCTGTCCCCGATCGGTCTGTGGACGGGCCCCGAGGCCGCCTACGCGCTCGGCTCGCTGCGGATGGCGCGCACGATGGCGGAGAGCCTCGGCCACCGCACGGCACGGGTGACCGGCAGCCCCCTGGGCCGCACGCTCGCGTTCTGGCAACTCGTCGCGTGTCCCTGGCGGATGACGCCGGAAGCGGCCGACGGCGCCCTGCGCGACCTGGCCCGCTCACCCGGCTTCAAAGCCACCCGCCGAGCAGCGCGCACCTACCGGCTGGCCGGCTTCACCCCCGGTGTCCCGGTGACGGTCGGCTGGGGCACCCGGGACCTTCTGACGCCCCGGCACCAGGCCCACCGCGCAGCCCGGCTCCTGCCAGGAGCCCGCCATGTCCGGCTGCCCGGCTGCGGGCACTCGCCCATGTCAGACGACCCCGGCCGGATCGCGGGCCTGCTGCTGTCCGCGAGCAGCCCGACCCGCTGACGAACAACCGGCACTCCGTCACCTCGCAAGCGCTGACTCGTCGCTTCCCCCGCTTGCCGGGGAGGGCTGTGTCACGCCTGGGGAACACGAGCGGCCCCTTCTTCCCGCTTGTTTGCCGACCGGAGCCCGCCTCCCGCCGGGTCGTCGATTGCGGGCTGCGGCCCTCTGCGAGAGGGCATCACGCGGGGGAGGGCGTGGGTCCCTCGTGCAGTGTGGCCCTGGTCGGGCATCGACTCCGGGCGGCGACTGTGTCGTTCGCTCTCGCAGGCCTGCCCCCGCCATTGAGGCGGGGTCCTGTCCCTGATGAGCGGCGTCCCCTCCCGGCGGCACGCCTCCCGTCCACTGGCTTGGCGGCGGGGCCGGGCCGCGGCTAGCGCTGTGACCGCGTAGGTTCGCCGGGTTGATGGCTGTGGCGGTTGAATGTGCGGTGACGTCCGCTCCGACCGCTGGAGGCGCGGTGGCCGAGCCTGTCCGTGTGCGCAGACTGACCGATCAGGAGGGGCAGCGGCTGCAGCAGATCGTGCGCCGGGACAGCATGAGTTCGGTGCGATATCGACGCGCGATGATGCTGCTTGCCTCGGCCGGCGGGACCCGGGTGCCGGTGATCGCCTAGCTGGTGCAGGGCAACGAGGACACTGTCCGGGACGTGATCCACCGGTTCGACGAGATCGGCCTGGCCTGTCTGGACCCTCAGCGGGCGGGAGGCCGTCCCCGCCTGCTCAAGCCTGACGACGAGGAGTTCGTCGTGGCGACGGCCACCACCCGACCGGCCAAGCGCGGCCGGCCCTTCACCCGCTGGTCCCTGCGCAAGCTGGTCACCTACCTGCGCAAAGTCCACGGCCGGGTCATCCGCATCGGCCGCGAAGCATTACGCTGCCTGCTCGCCCGCCGAGGCATCACCTTCCAGCGCACCAAGACGAGGAAGGAATCCCCGGACCCCGAGCGTGACGGCAAACTGGACCGGATCGAGGAGGTCCTGGACCGCTTCCCGGACCGGGACTTCGCCTTCGACGAGTTCGGCCCGCTCGGCATCCGTCCCACCGCGGGCTCGGGCTGGGCTGAACAGGGGCGTCCCGACCGGCTGCCCGCCACCTACCACCGCATCCATGAAGTGCGCTACTTCCATGGCTACTCCTCGGTCGGCGAGGACACTCTGTGGGGCGGCAACTGCCGCAGGAAGGATGCCGCCAACACGCTCACCGCGCTGAAGTCGATCCGCGCCGCCCGCCCGGACGGCGCACCCGTTTACGTGATCCTGGACAACCTGTCCGCCCACAAAGGCGCCGTCATCCGCTGCTGGGCGAAGAAGAACAAGGTCGAACTGTGCTTTATGCCTACCTACGCCTCCTGGGCGCACCCGATCGAGGCGCACTTCGGACCGCTGAGGCAGTTCACCATCGCCAACTCTCACCATCCCAACCACACCGCGCAGACCCGGGCACTGCACGCCTACTTACCCGCGCTGGCGCAACGCCAACGCCCGCCACCGCGACGTCCTGGCCGCCGAACGCAAAGAACGCGCCCGCATCCGCAGCGAGAAGGGCATCCGCTGGGGCGGACGCCCTCTCAGAACCGCAGCCTGAACAACCCGGCGAACTTCGCGATCACAGCACCGGACACTCCAGACCAGCGCCCTGCCCGTTCAGCTCTGCCGGACAGCGCGTTCGATTCGATACTGCTCTGCCAACTCGTCGAACTGTCCGGCAGCAGCCGCGCTCACCGTGACTGGACGGGTCTCGCCCACAACACCGCGCACCTGGTCAGCCACCTGCGCAGCCTGCCTGGCTGTTGCATAGACGCCCAGGACAAGAACCGTGGCCTCGCTGCTGTCGTCAGCCCGCTCGTCGTCACACACGGTGAAACAACTCCACGGCACGTCACACGGCGGCGCGTGGTCAGGGTCCGGACACAGCAGACGCTTGACCGGTTCCTTCAGCCCCAATGCCTCCTGCCCGCTCAGGCATCCATGGATCCGGATTTCGTACGCCCCAGGCTCATCCACAGCCGTCATGTCTCCTTCAAACTGCCAGCACCACTCCGTGACTCCGACGGTAATGAGCACGGAGCAGCGCCGCATCAGGTCTCTCCCCTAGGTGATGACGATTCGATACTCGACAATGAGCTGCAGCAGCCGCGGTGACCGTTTCCGGTCACAGCACTAGCGCAGGTGACGGGCGAAGAACTGGGCGGCAGCATCCCCAGCGAACTGCGGGACGCCGGTGTGCCCGCCCATGTTGGCGTTCAACGTCTTCTCCTTGGAGCCGAAGGCGTCGAACAGGTCCAGGGCCGCCTGTCGGTCATTGCCTTCGTCGTCCCATTGCAGCAGGACGTGCAGCGGAATGCTCACCTGGCGAGCCTCCTCGAACATGGCGCGAGGGATGAAACTTCCGGCGAACAGCACAGCGGCCGAGATACGCGGCTCGACCACCGCCAACCGGGTGCCGATGGAAATCACTCCCCCCGAGTATCCGACCGGGCCGCCGATCTCGGGCAGCGCCAGGAGGGCGTCCAGGGCGGCCTGCCATTCCGGGACGGCCTTGTCGACCAGGGGGAGGATGAGAGCGTCGATGATCTCGTCGCTGACCGGCTCGCCGGCCTCCATCGCCCGGCGCAGGTCGGCGACGGCCTGCTCAGTGCCGGGCAGGCGGGGCCGGTCGCCGTTTCCGGGGAGTTCGATGGTGGCCGATGCGAAGCCGTCCGCCGCGGCGTGCCGGGCTCGTCCCACCAACCGGGGGTATGCCTTGCGCAGTCCGACAGGAGGAGGGCTGAGCAGGATCAGCGACGCCGGTGCGGAGACGGAGGCGGAGTCAGGCGTCCACAGGATGCCGGGGATCTCGCCGAGGGTGAATTCGCGCTCAAGGACACCATCGTCGAGGCGCTGTTGAGAAGTGAAATGCATGGTCGTGCCTTTCGGGAGTGCACAGAACGGCGCTCCTGGACGACGACCTATCGCCCGACCGTGACCCCTGAGGAGAGCACCCACGTCGATACGTTCACGGGTACCACCTCCTCAATGTCTCGCACGGCCTCTGAAAGGCTAACAGACCAGTGCGATCAATCTTCGATGACACGAACTGGCGTCCGCCAAGGCACGCGTTCGAAGTTCGGTGGCACCCCCACAGGGGGACTGCACAGGTGTGCATGCGGTGGGGTGGGGGCTTGGTGGGCAGGCCGGGTAGGTACAGCAGCGTTCACGTTGGCGGCCTGGCGCGCCAGTTGACCACGTGGAGTGTCACAGTTGGCTACGGGGTCGCTGCTTGGGAATCTGCTTTCGGCAGCCTGGGCACACTGACGAACAGGGGTCAGCGATGATCGCGCGCGTGGCTGTATGGGAACCGATGCCGACCGACGATCGTGACTGGGTGCTGGACGCCGCCGCCAACGTCCCCGGCGTTCATGGCAGCTATCACCTCGTTGATCCCGTCAGTGGCAACGGGCTGAGCATTGCCTTCTTCGAGGATGAAGCGGCAGCCCAAGCTGCGCGGAAGGCGATCGAGAGGCGCGCGGAGGAGATCGGCTGGAACATCGTTCCGCTTCCGGCGCCTGCTTCCACGACCATGTATGACGTCATCCGCCACGCATAGCCGTGTCGGCATGTGGCAGCCGCCAGCCCGGCCCATGCGCCCCCTCGACGCAGGTGGACCAGGGTGACCAGTACTTGGTGGCTGAAAGCCAAATCGTGTTGTGGTCCCGTGCCCTGCTGCTTGAGCTTTCCGCTGCGCCGCTCATGCAGCGCGGACTCGCACCGCGCGGTCCATAGACCTGCCAACTCCTCGATCAAAGGGTCGAGATGTGCGTAGGAGATGCCGGTGAAGGCAGGATGGGGCAGGGCCGCACGGGCCTACTCCTTCGTCATCACACACGAGGAAAACCGTGCGGCCCTGTCCGCGTCCCGCTCTGGTTTGGCGACCTGGTTAATCCTGGTCTCGGTCCGTGAGCGCCGCTGCGGTAGCGCGGGCGAAGGCTTCCGGGTTGTCCAGCATGATGTTGTGTCCGCAGTCCGGGATCGCGATGACGGACACTCCGGCTTCGGTGAGTGCGTCGGTGCCCGGGAGCGGGCAGTCGGCCTCGGGCAGCAGGTAGGTGCGGGGAATCTTCAGGTCCAGCAGCAGCTCACGCATGGTGGGGACAGTGCCGCGGGTGAGGTGGACCGCGCTGCGATGCAGCGCCTCCCGGCCGGCCAGGCGCATCGTGGACCACCAGTGGGCGCCAACCCGGTCGCGGACCTCTTCCCAGCCGTCCGCCAGGAACTCCTGCTCGGAATAGGCAGCGATGCCGCTGCTGCCCGCTGTGGCGGGCGTGCGCTCGATCGGATCGAGGTTGGCGTCGACCAGGACCAGGCGGGAGACCAAACGGGGGTGTCGGGCGGCCAGGACGATGGCGACCGAGCCGCCCATGCTGTGCGCGACCAGTTCGGCGCCGACGATATCCGCGCGAGCCAGGGCTGCGGCGAGTGCATCGGCATGTGATTCCAGCGTGTAGTCGAAGCCCGTCGGCCGGTCGCTGATGCCGTGGCCCAGCAGATCGATCAGCAATGAACGGCGGCCGGCCAGCAGAGGATGGACCGCTACCTCCGCGAAGTAGGCCGGCGAAGTGGCACCCAACCCATGCACGTAGACCCGGGCCGGCTCCTGTCCCGGCAGTTCAACCCAGCGGATCTGGTCCCCCTCGGGCGTCACAACGGCGTTGCGCACAGTCTGTTCCCCTGCGATCTAGATCGATGGAGAGACGACAGTAGCGCCCGGATCTCGGCGCACCACCACCGATCCCCTGACCCGGTCCCTTGCCGGGTCACAGAAGTCCGGTCTCGGTCAAGACACCTCAACCGAGGCCGCGTTCCTCCGCCACCACCTTGCCGAGGAACCTCAATCTCCCTCGGTCAATCTCCCTCGGTGTCATCAACGGACCGGCCGGACCGCTCTCCATGGGCGGCGCCCATCGCACCCACCTTTTTCGGAAGATGCAGAACGACGGCAACTTCGTCATCTACAGCAGCATCGGAGGTCCCAGCAAGGGCGGAGCCCTGTGGGCCACCGGCACCCACACGACGGCGAAGTGACGACCCGTCGCACGTGACTCCGCCCGATCCCGGGCGGGGGGGGGCACCCGGCCGGACGGGGTCCGCCACCCCTCGCCGCCCACGACCTGGCCGAAGACCGGCTTCACGGGCACATCGAGAGGACCGGAACAGGACCGAAGGTCCTGGAGTTGTGCCCTTTGCCGAGTAGGCGCGGGCCAGTTGGCTTCGTAACCGAGAGCGGACACCACACGTCGGTGAGTTGGGGCAGCACTTGCCGATCGCAGAGTTTCGAAATGTCGATGAGAACTGACACCGCGAAGGGCCCGATTCCTAGCTCGGTGTCCTGGCGGTGAGCTGGAAGAGCCGGGCAGTGTGCATGTAGGGCGGCCGGGCGGTGGTGGCGAGTTCGAGGCGTTCGAGGGCTGCGTAGAAGTCCGGTTCGTGCTTGCGTGCGTCGTCGGTGATGTAGTCGCAGAAGCTGCGGATGCCGTAGTGGGCGACGTCGCGGCATCCGAGCTCCCGCAAGGTGCGGATGATCTCTTCGGCTGTGTGGAGCGTCAACGCCGAGTTGAACATCTGTGTCCGCGCCTGATCGGTGTCGAGTGCGGCGAGCGCGGCTGCGGGGTCCATCTGCCGGACGGCGATGTTCAAGGGAGCCGAGTGCCGGTTGATCGCCATGACGGAGATCAGGCCCCCGGTCTTCAGCGGGGAGAGTGCCGAGGCGAGAGTGCCTGGGACATCGTCCATGTATTGCAGGAGGTTATGGCAGAGCACGACATCGAAATCGCCGTTGGCGAGGTCGGGGGGCAGATCGGTCGCGTCGGCCTCGACGCAGTTGATCAGCTCCGTCACGCCGCCTGCCATGGCTCGCTCGGTGGCCGCTGCGAGCATGGCGGGTGCGTAGTCGACGATGGTGACATGGTGCCCGCGGGCCGCGAGGCGGATGGCGTCTCCGCCGTCGCCGCCGGCGAGGTCGAGTATGCGCAGCGATTCGCTGCCCAGGTCGCCAAGGTGACGGAGCAGGTTTGCCTCAGCGATCGAGTAGCGCAGTCGGCCCCAGGGGGCGTCCTGCCACTCCTGCCAGGTGGTCATCGCGGTGTTGAACTTCTCAAGATCTTCAGCCATCTTGCGACGGTAGCGGCCTGACGTCCTCAGCCGGTGTTTTCGTGTGCGGCGGCGGGCCTGGGTGATGGTGAGGCGGTAGGACTCGGTGCCGGTCTGGATGAGTTGCCGCCGAAGGTGGGCCGGTCGACGATGGCCGCACAGAGCCGGGGGTCGGCGAAGGTTTTGGTCCAGCCGCTGAAACTCTCGTTCGAAGCGATCGCGACGCTGTTCTTCTCCTCACGCTCGGTCAGAACCTGAAACAGCAGCTCAGCGCCCCTGCGGTCCAGTTCCATGCAGCCGAGTTAGTCAATGCACAAAAGATCGACACGGCCGTAGCGCGCGATCGTCTTCGACAGCTGCTTCCCGTCGGCAGCTTCGACCAACTCGTTGACGACTTTGTTGGCCGGCACGTAGTGGACCCGGAAGCCGTGCATCGCAGGGGGGTGCCGAGCGCGATCAGTAGGTGGGGCCCCCGGTGCCGGAGTCGCCGATGAGGCAGAGCGGCTCTCCCTCCTTGACCCAGTCGCAGGTGGCGAGGGTGCTGACGGTGGCCGGGTCGGCATTGGGGTTGGTCTCGAAGTCGAATGCCCGCAGCTTTTGTTCCTGGGGAAGCCGGCGGCTTTGATCCTGCGTTCGGAGCGTCCGTACAGCGTCGAGGGGGGCGTGGTGGTCTTGCAGGAGGGGCCTGCGGGGCACGAGGGGTTCGAGGTCGAGTACGTCGATGCCGCACTGGCCGAGAGCTAGATCCAGGGAGACGGCACAGCAGTTTCGGTGGCTGCCCCAGACCGGGCACCGTCGGAACGCCGACGAGCGCCTGGCTCACGCTGCGGCGTAGTCGGCGAGCGACGGCGCCAACAGGCCGAAGGCACTGTCCGCTTCTGCGGTGACAGTGGCGGAGATCCGGGCGTTGTCCTGGCCGATGAGGGTGAGTTCCTGGATGCGCTGGAACAGGGTGCGGTGTACGGCGCCGAGCAGGGCGGCGGCGGTGCGGGGGGTGATGTCGCCGCGGAGTGCGCCGGTGGCATCGGCCAAGGCGCCTGCCAACGCGGCCTCTCGCAGGTCGCGCAGTCGGGCGGAGAGGGTGGGGCTGTCGGCGATCATGCGGGCGAAGTCAGGGCCGGAGAACCCGGCGACCGGGTCGGCGTTCGCAGCCGCTTCGGTGAAGGCGTGATGCAGCGCGGACAGGGCCGACTCGCCGGACCGACGGCTGGTCACCGTAGCGGCCAGGGTGGCGATGAAGGCGTCCTGGTGGTCCAGGGCCAGGTCCTCCTTGCGCGAGAAGTAGTTGGTGACCGTCTTCTTCGCCACCCGGGCGGCGGCGGCGATATCGGCGATGGTGGTCCGCTCGAAACCCTGGGCGAGGAACAGGCCGGTGGCGACGTCGGAGATGAGCTGACGGGTCTCCTGCTTCTTGGATTCCCGCAGGCCGGTAGGGGGTGCGGACGAGGTGGCGTTGGTAGTCATGGAGCAATCTTACCCCCGTCGCATTTTTATGTTGACACCCTCAAGGGGGTCGGTATAAATTTACGTCCGTCGCAAATTTCCTGCGGAGCGAAGAACGGATGTGCCCATGCTCGAGTCCCGCCCCGTCGCACTTCGGGTCGCGCCCGTCACGTTCGGCCCGGTTCTGGCCGAACGCGACAACCGCGCCCCAGCTCTGCCCCGCGCAAATCGGCGTCCCTCCCGCGCGCTCCCGGCACCCGACCGGCGAGTTCCCCCGAAGGCCCGCAATCTGCCGCGCCGCTCCGGCTACTGACCTGAGCTCACCCGGCACCCCCCGATCCGCCTCCCGGAAACCACTGAGGAGAAGCACCTTGCAGATCACCGCGTCCACCGTCTCGCTCACCGTCGACGATGTCGCCGCGTCCCAGCGGTTCTTCACCACCCGCCTCGGCTACGTCGAGCAGGCCGCCGCCGATGGGTTCGCCTCCCTGTCGCGCGACGACGCCGCGATGGACATCGTCCTGCTCGCCCGCGGCACCGAGGTGCTGCCGGCCGACCAGCGCGGCCAGCACGCCTCCGGCCTGATCCTCGCCTTCACCACCACCGGCATCGAGCACGAGGAGAAGCGGCTGCGCACCGAGGGCGTCGAGATCACCATGCCGCTGCGCGAGGAGCCCTGGGGCGAACGCCTCTTCCAGGTCACCGACCCCAACGGGGTGATCGTCCAGTTCGTCGAATGGGCCACCACCCCGCCCGGCCCCGAGAACGCCTGACCGCCCACCGCGTCAGGCCGAATCCGGGCCATGCCCCGTCAACGCCCGGCCCGGACCGTGTGCGACATCCCGCAACCCGGCAAAGGACCTCGACCTTGTCACCTGATCCGACCACCGTTCACCCGCTGCCCGCCCACGACCGCGTGGTGTTCCTCAAACCGCTGGTCACCTCACCGAACATCGCCGTGGGCGAGTACACCTACTACGACGATCCGAACGGCGCCACGGACTTCGAGCACCGCAACGTCCTCTACGCCTACGGGCCGGAGCGTCTCATCATCGGCAAGTACTGTGCGATCGCCTCGGGAACCACATTTCTGATGGCCGGTGCCGAGCATCCGACGATGGGGGTGTCCACGTACCCGTTCACCATGTTCGGCGGCCGGTGGGCCGAACAGACCCTGGACATCGTCACCGCCATGCCCAGCCGCGGCGACACGGTCATCGGCAACGACGTCTGGTTCGGCTACAAGACGACCGTCATGCCCGGCGTGCGGATCGGCGACGGCTCCATCATCGCGGCCGGTGCCGTGGTCACCGCCGACGTTCCGCCCTACACGATCGTCGGCGGCAACCCGGCCAGACCGATCCGACAGCGCTTCACCGACGCCGACACCGAGCGGCTGCTGCGCGCCGCGTGGTGGGACTGGCCCGCCGACCTGGTCACCGAACACGCCCGCACCATCATGGCGGGAGCCCCGGCCGACATCGAACACATCGCCACCGAGCACGGTTTGGGGAAGCCCCTTTGACCCGGATATCCATCGAAGAGCACGCGGTGGCCGACAGCGAGGCCGGACCCTACGCCCTCACCACGGGAACGGACGGCGCGCTGTGGTTCACCCTCGTCCACAGCGGCCGGATCGGCCGCCTCGTCCCCGGTGAGGAGCCGACGAGCCACCGGCTCGACCCCACCTGCGGGCCGACCCTCATCACATCCGGACCCGACGGTGCGCTGTGGTTCACCGAGTACCGGGCCGACCGGATCGGGCGGATCACCACTGACGGCGTCATCGACGAATTCGACGTGCCCACACCCGGCTGCGGACCATTCGGCATCGCGACGGGACCCGACGGCGCCCTGTGGTTCACCGAGACAGCCGCCGACCGCATCGGCCGCATCACCGCCGACGGCCACATGACCGAGTTCTCGCTGCCGGTCACAGGCGCCTTCCCCTCCGCGATCACCGCCGGTGACGACGGGATGTGGTTCACGCTCAACCAGGCCGGCGCCATCGGCCGGATCGACATGACCGGTGCGGTCACCATCCATCCCCTGCCGACAAAGGCGGCAGCACCGGTGGGGATCGCCTCAGGCAACGACGGGACCGTGTGGTTCGTCGAGATCGCCGCCGGTCAGATCGGACGGATCACTCCCGACGGACAGATCACCGAGTTCCCGCTGCCCGACCGCACCGCCCGACCGCACGCCATCACCGTCGATGAACAGGGCACCCCATGGTTCACCGAGTGGGGAGGCAACCGCGTCGGCACGATCGCCCCCGACGGCTCCGTCACCGTCCACGACCTGCCCACTCCCCATTCCGAACCGCATGGAATCACCGTCGGTCCCGACGGCGCCCTGTGGATCGCACTGGAGACCGGCGCACTCGCCCGCATCGCCGCGACCAGCGGCCCCTGACCAGGCTGCCCCCCCTTACATCCCATCAGCAGCGGTTGCCTGTACGGCGGCCGGAGAGGAACCTCATGAAATACGCACTCGTGATCTTCGAGACGGACGAGTCACGCCGCCGGATCCAGGCCGACCGGGCCGCATATCGCAAGGAATACGAAGGCTGGATCGGCAGCCTCGCCGCCGCCGGGAAACTGGTCGGCGGCGAGGCCCTGGAGACCGAGCACATCACTCCGGCGACGGTGCGCACACAGGCCGACGGGACATCAGCGGTGACCGACGGGCCCGCCCACGCCGGCGAGGAGACCCTCGGCGGCTGGTTCATCATCGAGGTGGCCGACCGCGAGGAAGCCCTCGAACTGGCCAAGAGCCTCCCCACCCCGGAGACCATCGAGATCCGCCCGATCCTCGAATCGGCCTGAACAACACTGGAGACCGGCCCGATGACATAGCGCCCGGCCGCGGGAACGCCGCTGGTGTGCCGCCCGGCTTCGCCTGATCATGCTGCCCGGCCGCAGCCGGCCCTGATCCAGCCCCCACGCCATCACCGACCGAGACTCCCACCCGTCGCCTCAACCGGATCCTGACCGCCTTGGGCGATAACATCACGACTCCCGAACCCTCAGTCCCTCACCCAACCTCACCGTCCGACGCCGGACTCTGCGCAGCCGGCTGGCCCAAGCCGCCGTAACCCGCTCAGCCTTGCCGTAGACAGAGCCCCTCTTCAACAGCCTGGCACCTGATCGGACATTCTGACGTCAGCGCACTCAGGCGTAGTCCGCGCATCGGGACTCGTGAAAATAGGGGGAACCCGGCAAAATTGCCCGGTTCCCTCTAGACGTAAGGCCCGTAGCATCAGCTGCCGTCCGCAGGCCGTGCTTTAGCTCAAGGGTGACGAGCGGTGCGGGGGTGGTATCGCTCGCAGTAGTTTTCACAATGGGCGTGAGCCGGTCGCCCATGTGGCGAGTGTCTGGCGGTCGAAGACGTGGAGCCGTTGCTGCTTGGCGAAGGCGATGGCCGGGCCGCTGACCCGCCCGTTCGTGATGATCACCGCTATGTATGCGCCCTGTACCTGGACCGTGACCCACTTGCTACTAAAGGACTGTCCTGTGAATGACCTTCGAGGCCTACAGCGGGCTATCCCATGACCGCTCGGGCCGCGTCGAGAAAGGCCAGTCTGTTGTCCTCCAGATAGTCGCGCACGCTCTCGCCGTCGGGCAAGCCTTCCCCGGGGCGCCGGTGTGCCCGCCCATGTTGGCATTCAACGTCTTCTCCTTTGAGCCGAATGCGTCGAACAGGTCAAGGGCCGCTTGTCGGTCCTTGCCTTCGTCGTCCCATTGCAGCAGGTCGTGCAGCGGAATGGTTACCTGGCGAGCGCGGCCACCTCGTCGAACGCTCCGCGTGCCACACGGCCTGACCGACCGCAATTGATCCACGGGGCCTGACTCCTGCCCCCTCAGCCCGGCAACAGGCCGGCGCGTCGGGCCGATGAGTTTGCCGGTTGCCCAAAGTCTTCCTTGTGACAAGCCCGCCCCGTCGGCGCATCAGGAAACGCCGGATCCCGGTGTCATGGACGAGAGATGGAGACCAGGATGAACAATCCGATTCGGCTGTACATGTCGATGTCGCTCGATGGCTATATCGCCGGCCCGGACGATCGGCCAGGTCAGGAGCTCGGACGCAATGGTGGACGGCTCTTCAACTGGCTCGACGACCGGGAGTCCGACGGCCCGAGCGGCCAGGTCTACCGCGAGGCGCTGGCGACCGGCGCGGTGATCTCCGGCCGTCGGACCTTCGAACTCGCCGGGCGCTGGCAGGGCGATCACCACGACGGCGTGCCGATCTTCGTACTCACCCACCATGTGGATGACAGGGACGTGCCACCCGGCCACGCGCGTTTCGTCACAGAAGTCGAGGACTGCGCCCGTCAGGCTCGCGCAGCCGCAGGGGACCGGCCGGTCATGGTCCATGGGGCGGGGGCGGCCCAAGCACTTCTCCGAGCGGGGCAGATGGACGAGATGGAGATCCACCTGGTTCCGGTCCTCCTGGGGGACGGTCGACGGCTGTTCGACCACCTGGGTAGCGATCACATCGAACTCGACCTCGTCCGACGGCTCGAGGATCGAGACGTCACGCATCTTCGCTACCGGGTGCATCGACCCGAGGAGGCCGCGTGAAGACGCTCTTCGTCTCCTACCGCGTTACCGACCTGAACCGCTCGCTTGATTTCTACACCGCCTTGGGCTACGCCGAATTGGGCAGGGTCGAGGGCGGCGACGGGGCTCGCCTCGTGATCCTCAAGTTCCCCGATGAACCGGCGGCCTCACTCGAACTGGTCCACCGCCCCAGCGAAAGACCGGTCGACGTGGGCAGCGGTTTCGACCACCTCGCGATCCAAGTGGAGAGGCTCGCCACCACCCTCGAGACGCTGACCGAAGTCGGCCTGAGGCCAGAACCCCTCCAGTACCCGGGCGGTCCTCACGGCCCGAAGACGTCGTGGCTCACGGACCCGGATGGTTACCGGATCGAGTTGGTGGAGTGGCCGTCAGGACATGCCGACGGCATCACCGCAGCAGACTTCGCCTGAGGCGGCCACGATCTGCGGAGTGACGAACCTCCCCCTCGGCGCGACCGCGGCGCAACGAAGGCGAGACCTCACCTTGTGGACCTCTCCGCTCGGAATCTTCCTTGGGTTCTTGGCCTGCGGAGCGGCCGGGACAGCGTTGCGGATGTCCTGCAGCGCTGCGCGACGCTTCGCGCCCGATAGGCCGTGCTGCCGACGAGCGGCGTTCTTACGTGCGTGGGATGCCATGACTGGTCCTCGTACGCGAGCCCATGACTCCACGCGGACGGCAGCTAGCCACAACTCATCTGCTGCGATGACGCGGCGCGTCTGGGGCCTACCCGTCTCCTGGTCACGGGCCGGGGGCTCTCAGCCAGGCACCGTCGCGGCAGCTTCATGCGGCGCCATCAGTCTCACCGAGTCACTGCGACATCGAGGACCCGGGCGAGGCGCCCACCGAGCCGGTCGCCGACCTGGTCCTGTGGCCGGGCGACGTGCTGTACGTGCCGCGCGGCGTGTGGCACGCGGTCTCCGCCGACCAGGGCACCCGCTCCCTGCATGTCACTTGCGGCTTGCAGACCCACACGGCGACCGAGCTGATGGCGTGGGTGTCCGAGCAGCTGCTCACGCACGAGGACTGGAGGCGCGACCTGCCGCTGGTCGCCGCGCCGGACGTGCAGGGCTGACGCCGTGGACGGGATGTGCAAGCGGCTCGCTGAACTGCTGGACGACCCGACGCTGATTGCCCGCTACCGGGCGGCGATCGATGGACAGGCCGTCGGCAGGATGGTGCCGAGCCTGCCGTGCATCGATGGTGTTCCGCCGACCCCGGCCTGCGGGTGCGGCTGACGACCGCCCGCGCGGTGCTGGAGGGCGGCGAGGACGCGGTGACGCTGTCCGCAGCCGGGAGCACGTTCGAGTTCGCCCCGGCCGCTGAGGCGGTGGTGCGCCGCCCGCTGGTCGACGGCCGCACCGTGGACCTGGCCACGCTCGCCGACGCGGCCGGCCTGGCTGTGGAGGACGTCGCCGGGCTGTCCAGGAGCTCGTTGCCGGGCAGGCCGCGACGGTGGGGAGCCTGCTGTGACAGCACAGCTCGCTCTGTGCGGGGGCGGGTAGACGCGGCGTGGGAACGGGTGGCGGCGGTATTGATGAGCCAACCGGGGGCGCCGGGCCAGGACTGCGGGTCTGGCCCGGGGCCTTTTTTCTTGCAGAGCACGGTTGCTCTGGAGGGAAACGGCACGACCATTGCTCAGGCCCGTCATCTGGCCGTCGACTTCCCTGCGGCGCATCCAGAGCGAACACGGGGTGGCGGTCTCGCAGCGGTGTATGGAACTCACCCAGCTGGTGGTCAGTGAGCTGGTCACCCACGCCCGTAAGTACGCGCCCGGTCCAGTGCTGATGGATCTGCGGATCGACGGCGTCGTTGTGGAAGTCGTGGTGTGGGATTCCGACCCGGTGCTGCCGCTGGCGCGGGCCGCGGATGCCGACCGGGCGGCCAGCACGGTCTGGAGATCGTGATGGCCGTTGCAGAGGGTTTGGTGCCCAGCGAGAGCCGGTCGACAAGCGCGTCACGGCTCGCATCGCCCTCTGAGGAGCCTAGCGCTGCCCGTGCTGGACACCGGGCGGGGTAGGGCGGTTCGGCCTGTCAGGGGTCTGGCCGCCCGCTGGCGGTGTGTCGGGCGAGGGCCGCGTGCAGTTCGCCGGCCAGCACGTCGGGCAGTGCGGCGCCTTGGGCGTGCTTGAGGATTTCTTCGGCGACCTGGTGGAGCTTGGTGTTGGTGTGCTGGGAGATTTCTCGGAGCACGGTGAAGCCGTCGTAGGGGGTTATCTGGCCCAGTGTGGTCAGTACGCCGATAGCTTGGTCGACGATGGCGTGGGCGGGGATGGCCTGGCGCAGCTGGTGGTTTTCCGTGCGCAACCGTTCGACCTCGGCCTGGAGACATTCGGCTGCCGCGGTGGCGGGAGTCGGCTTGGGATCCGCAGAGGGAGCCATGCGCTCATCCAAAGGTGCACGGGTCGAAGTCATACGTTTCGCCTGCCCGGCTTCCTCTTCAGCATCCCCCCGGCTGCTGCCGACCACAACGCGTGAGTCCTCCAGGCCTCGGTCTGGAGGACTCACACGGGGGCTGCCTTCCGAACCCCGGCCCCGTGCGAGTAGCCAGACCGGAACCAGCTCAAGCAACGTGACGCCCGAAAAGGAGCGGGTGTGAGGGCTCGGGGCCAGGCGCTGGCAGAGGGGCCCTCAGGAGGACTCGCGAGTCCGCGGGGTGGCGGATGTTCAGGGCGCGATGACCAGCTCAACGAATCCTGCGCTGTTCAGGTAACGCATGCAGGCGATGGTGTGTAGAGGGGCACCGGGCGGGAACCCAGGCGAGTGGTGGTGCAGGGGCGAGCAACGGGGCGGCACAGCGTCGATGACTGTGCCGCCCCGTCGTCTGCTGTGCCCGCAGCTTGCCTGCCCACCGCAGTCCCCCCGAACATGACCCTTACTGATGCGCGGCCGGGCAGACGACCGGCTATGAACAGTTGCCCCGCGGCTCGCCTGCTGGAAACACGCCCCGTGTCTGCGCCGCGGTAGAGGACGGTGGCGGGTCGGGGTCGGCGAGGCTGGCGTGCGTCGCGTAGATGGTCGCCGCTCCCGCCCGTGCCACAGAGCCAACTGGATCGGGTTCGTGGTGGAGCGCACATCCGGGTGCCGCATATCTGCATCTATCGATCTGGCGGATCCTCAGTGTTGTTGGCATCCCCCGCAGCCGTCGGCCTGGCAGTCAGCGGTGGATTCCGGTTCGGTGGGGGCGGCCGGTCCTGCGGACTGAGCGAGCGCGGGCGCCGCGTGGTCGCCGGAGACGGTGCTGCATCCGGCGGTGTGGGGGCGGAGGGGGATGCCGTTGGAGCGCAGTACCTCGCGGACGTTCAGGATGAGGGGGAAGACTTCGTGATTGCGGTCCTCGCCCTGCTCCTCCCACGCTTGCTGCTCGGCTTCGACGGCCAGCGGCCCGGCGAGCATCTCCAGGACCAGGTCATGCGCGACCAGGTGGTCGGCCAGGGCGGTGAGCTCCCGGTCGATCAGCGGGGCAGGATGCGCAGTACTGCCTCGCGTTCGCCGCTGAGTTGCAGGCCTTGCTGTACTGCGGCGCTCAGATCGAGGTCGCCGAGCAGGGTCGCGGCCAACAGGTGCGGCGGTCCGGTCAGGGACGCGGTGGGGTGGTCGACCCGGCCGGCGTGTGTGTGCACCGAGCCGTCCTTGACTTCGATGACCAGGTCCTCGCTGCCGTCGGCGTGCAGTTGCAGGGCGATTGCCGGCTGGTCGGGGCGGTGGTCGGTCAGTGCCCGGGCGGGCACGTCCAGCCAGTGGGTGCGGAAGGTGTCGTTGCCGCCCGGCTCACGCAACAGCGGCACGCCCCACCGGCTCAGCTCCTGCAGCACCGGCTCCAGCGCGCGGCCACGCTCGGTGAGGGAGAACAGGGTTGTGGCCACCGGCGGTGGGGCGGCCTCTCGGTGGATCAGGCCGGCTTCCTCGAGTTCGCGGAGCCGGTCGACCAGCAGGTTGCTGGCGATCCCGGGCAGTCCGTTGCGCAGGTCGGTGTGCCGGCACGGGCCCAGGGCGAGCAGTTCACGGACGATCAGCAGGGTCCATCGGTCGCCGATGGTGTCCAGTGCTTTCGCGATGCCGCAGTACTGCCCGTAGGTGCGCATGCCATCACCCTACATCGCGGCGTTGAGATTCAAAACTCCCTTGTTGACTTTCTCAACAACGCCGGTCTAGCGTCGCTGCCCATGACCCCCACCCTTTCGGTGCGTCGGCTGGCCTGGGCCGGCGTCGAGATCCGTCTCGGCGGCACCCGCCTGCTGATCGACCCGCTCGAGAACGTCGCTGCGCTGGCGCCGGTGATGGGGCCGCCGCACCGGCCGGTCGACCCGGTCGATACCCCGCCCGGCACCCACGCCCTCATCACCCATCTGCACCCCGACCACTACGACCACGACCTGATCGCCCGGATCGCGGCCACCGGCACGATCGGCTGTCACACCCCGAGCGCGGCGGCGCTGCACGAGGTGGGCATCACCCCCGTTGCCCAGGACCTGGGCGAGTCACGCCGCATCGGAAAGCTGACCGTCACCCCGGTGACCTCGCTGGACTGGCGCGGCAACGACTGCGACCAGGTCGCCTGGGTCGTCGAAGGCGCGGGCCGGCGGATCATCCACTGCGGCGACACCCAGTGGCACGGCAGCTGGTGGCAGATCGCCCGCGACCACGGTCCGTTCGACGTCGCGTTCGTCCCGGTCAACGGCGTCATCGCCCACTTCGAGGGCTACGCGGCCAACGTCCCGGCGACCATGACCCCCGAGCAGGGCGTCGAGGCCGCCGTCGCACTCGGCGCCGGCACCGTCTGCGCCATGCACTACGGCCTGTTCCACAATCCGCCGTTCTACACCGAACAACCCGACATCGAGCAGCGGTTCCAGCACGCCGCCGCCGAGCGCGGCATCACCGCGGCCATCGTCGCCGACGGCCAGCCCGTCCTCTGACCATCAGAACCAAGGAGCAACACATGAAGATCGTCCTGTTCGGTGCCAGCGGCAACATCGGCCGGCCTACCACCGAGGAACTACTGCGTCGCGGTCACACCGTCACCGCGGTCACCCGAGCCGGCCACCTCGACGGCCTCGAGCACAAGGCCCTGACCGTGACCACCGGTGACGTCACCGACGCCGCCGCGGTCGCCGGCCTCGCCGCCTCCCACGACGCCGTACTGTCGGCCGTCGGCCCCCGGATCGGCCAGGAGAACGACCGCGCCACGATCGTCGGCGCCGCCCGTGCGCTGATCGACGGACTCCGCCGAGCCGGCGCCACCCGCCTGGTCACCATCGGCGGCGCCGGGAGCCTGCGCACGCCGACCGGCGCCCGCGTCATGGACGACCCGGACTTCCCCGCGCTGTGGAAGGCCAACGCCGAGGCGCAGGCCGAGGCGCTCGACCTCTACCGGGGAACCACCGGCCTGGACTGGACCTATGTGTCCCCCGCCGCGCACATCGGCCTCGGCGAGCGGCGCGGCGCCTACCGAACCGGCGGCGACACACTGCTCACCGACGACGCCGGCGCCAGCGAGATCTCGTACGCCGACTACGCGATCGCCCTGGCCGACACGATCGAGAGCGGCACCGCGATCCGCCGCCGCATCACCGTGGCGTACTGAGCCATGAGCAACGACGCCGCCGGCCGGCAAACCCGATTCATCGTCCTGCTCGCAGCGCTCGTGGCCCTGGGACCACTGTCCATCGACGGCTACCTGCCCGGACTGCCGGACCTCGCCGGCGACCTGCGCGCCAGCGCCGCGGCCACCCAGCTCACCATCACCGCCTGCCTGGCCGGGCTGGCCATCGGGCAGCTGATCGCCGGGCCGCTGAGCGACACCTACGGCCGGCGGCGTCCGTTGCTGGCGGGCCTCGCCCTCTACACGATCGCCAGCGCGCTCTGCGCGGTGGCACCCGACGTCCGGACACTCATCGGCCTGCGCCTGGTCCAGGGCATCGGCGGGGCGTTCGGCATCGTCATCGCCAACGCCATGGTCCGCGACCGCACCTCCGGAACCCGCACCGCACGCCTCTTCTCCGCACTGACCTTGATCACCGGCCTGGCGCCGGTGTTCGCGCCGGTCCTCGGCGGCCAGCTACTGCGCGTCACGGCCTGGCCGGGGATCTTCGTGGGCCTGGCCGTACTCGGCGCCGTGATGCTGGCGGCCTCCGCCGTAGGACTGCCGGAGACCCGGTCCTCCGCGTCACGCCAGCCGCTGCTGGCCGTCGTCGGGCAGCTGCTCAGCGACCGGGTCTTCACCGGGTACGTCCTGGCCAACGGCCTGGTCTTCGCGGCGATGTTCGCCTACATCTCCGGCTCGCCGTTCGTCCTGCAGGAAATCCACGGCCTGTCACCGCAGCAGTACAGCGCCGTGTTCGCCGTCAACGCCGCCGGACTCATTGCGGCCGCCCAGATCAGCGG
Organism: Streptomyces sp. NPDC107528; assembly: GCF_055639295.1. Taxonomy (NCBI): domain Bacteria; kingdom Bacillati; phylum Actinomycetota; class Actinomycetes; order Kitasatosporales; family Streptomycetaceae; genus Streptomyces; species Streptomyces sp. NPDC107528. The sequence continues at coordinate 18,491 of NZ_JBVKAV010000010.1, read as the reverse complement.
TCGGCTGGTGGCCCGGGCAGGCGCCCGCGTGCTGCTGCTCGCCGGTCTGCTGGGCGCGACAGCCGGTGGCACCACGGTCCTGGGCGCGGTGCTGACACGGGCACCCCTGCCCGTGCTCCTGATCGGCCTGTTCGTCCTGGTCTCCAGCGTGGGCCTGGTCATGCCGAACGCCGCGGCCCAGGCCCTGGCCGACCACGGTGGACACGCCGGGTCGGCCGCCGCTCTGCTCGGCTTCAGCCAGTTCATGATCGGCGGGGCACTTGCTCCGCTGGCCGGCGCGGGTGGCGCCACCGACGCCTTGCCGATGGGAATCATCGTCGCCGTGCTGCCGGCGCTCGCTCTGCTCACACTCTGCGTCCTCACCCGGTCGATGCCCGGCGAGCGCACTCGCAGGCAGGCTCGCCAAGGACCTGCCGGGCACCGGCGACCGCGCCGGCACATCGAACGCAGAAGAGCCGGCATCCAGTGAATCGGGCCAGCGTTTGGTGAACAGGGTGATTCGCGTTCAGCGTGACAGACGTACGACGACGGTCGCAGCGACGCGTGGAACGCGTTCCCGCCCGGCTGGGGCACCTGCTCGCATCCCTGCACCTGCCCGCCTTCGTGGAGGGCCGCTATGAGGGGGAGTTCGAGTGACATCGACCTGCGTCATTCTCGATATCGGTGGCGTGCTGGAGATCACGCCGGAAACCGGGTGCGTGCAGCGATGGGAAGAGCGGCTGGAGTTGCCGCTCGGCACCGTGCATGAGCGGATGCGCGACGTGTGGCAAGCCGGGAGCGTCGGGAGCATCAGTGAACGAGAGGTTCACGAGCAGGTGGCAGCACGCTTGGGGTTCGACGCGCCCCAGGTTGAAGCATTCGTGGCCGATCTCTGGGCGGAATACCTGGGAAAGCCGAACGAGGAACTCATCGCTTATGCGCAAGGGCTGCGAGGGAGTTGCAGGCTGGGCATCCTGAGCAACAGCTTCGTCGGCGCCCGGGAGCGGGAGACGTCGCTGTACCACTTCGACGAACTGGTCGAGCAGATCGTCTACTCGCACGAGGTCGACATCGAGAAGCCGGACCCACGTGCCTTCGAGACCGTATGCGCCAGCCTGGAGGTGCGGCCGGAGAGCTGTCTGTTCATCGACGATGTCGCAGTAAACGTCGAGGCTGCCCAGGCGGCGGGCATGCAGGCGCATCTGTTCGAGGACAACGCCCGGACGATCACGCGCATCGCAGCTCATCCTCGGACGCCTCAGAGAGCTCGCCCTTGTACTTGCGCTTGAGCCACTGCTCGTAAGCGATGAGCTGCTGGTCGCGGCGGGTCATCTCCGGGTAGGAGGTGACGCCCCCAGCCGCATCCGGCGGAAGATCCGGGCCGTCGCGACCGGGGCGAGGACCCACCGCAGCCACGGGATCGAGTCCCGTTCGTCCTGGTCAGGTCGGACGACGCGGTCGATCGAGGTGCGGCCCAGCTCCACCACCATGATGAAGAGGACCGGCACGACGCCGTGGGCGCCGGCGGCGACGTAGTCCAGCAGCTTCCAGGCCCCTTCCGGGGCTCCGGAGGCCGCGTTGAGGACGACGGTGGCGGCCGTCAGCAGCCACACCGGGTAGCGAATCCAACTGATGGGACGCTTGAGCCAGGCCATCAGAAGGTCCACCGCGATCATCACCATGATGCCGACGTCGACACCGACCGCGAACAGCTGGCCCTTGCCCAGCGAGCCGAAAGGCCGGTCGCCCGTGGTGCGGGCGGCGGGTCCGGGGGAGTGCTGGGGGGCGGGCTCGAAACTGTCCGCGGCTCCCGCCAGGCGGTAGCGGAAGGGACTGTCCAGCTCCCCGTCACCGACCGACCCGGCCGCCAAGGTGCAGCGGTCGGTACGAGCGGATCAGGCAGCTGTCAGGCCATTCGAGGGGCACGGCGGTACCAGCCAGGGCCCCCGCCTTGTGTATCGCGGCCGCCGCGTTGGTCTTCCCGCTGCCGGACGTGCCCCCGATGAGCGCGTGGGCCTCCGTGAGCCGGAAGGCCAGCGCCCCGTCGTGGGGCGGTGCCGGGTAACGATCCGGCCGTCGGGGAGCAGGTCGCCGGTGTCATCGACTCTGGAGACCGCCCACGGCGAGATCCGCCGCCTCCGCACCCTGGCCTAGGACCTCTTACGGGTCACGAGCGGAGGTTCGATCTCGGGGCCTGCTGGCGCCAGCGGAGCTCCCGCCTGCGACGATGCGCCCATGAGCTATGACCTCGCTGTTTGGGACGGTGACCGTCCCCTCGACAATCACCATGCAGGCTCGACCTACGACGAGCTCTACGAGCGTTACCTGGAATCGGACGATGTCATCGTGCCTCCGGAGCCGCGCATCACGGCCTACGTGCAAGCACTCGTGGCGCGATACCCCGACGACGAGCGCAGTGTCGTATGGGCGTCGCCACCGGTCCTCGACGAGGCATCGGGCCCGATCGTGTACCTGCTCATGTCCTATGGCAAAGCTGAGGAAGTGTCCGAGTACGCCGCTGCGCTGGCTCGTGAGCACGGACTCATCTGCTTCGATCCGCAGGGAGAATGCCTCCGGTCCTGACGAAGACATGTCCGTCTCGTAGTGTCCCTGGTCAGCAGCCTCTTCCGCGTCCGAGATCGACATAACATCGAAGACTATGGCGCCGTTACACAGCAGGCTCCAGCCCTACTCCGGGTGGCTGGCCACGGCGTGGGCGGCTTCGCGGTCCGGGCTGTCGGCGGTCGGGCACTTCGGCGTGTGCGTACACAGCGAGTCCGGCAGCCGAGTGGAGCCGGTAGTGGTCATCGCGGTGTCGATCTGGGTGCTGCGCTGCATGAGCTCTCCTGGCGAGGGGAAGCGAGCCCGAGACTTTCCCGGGCCGCAGACGTGCGAAAGGCCGGCCCTCCGGTACAGCGGGCGGCTGGCCTGGTGGAACAGTGTGGTGCGGGCGGGGAGTTGGCTGTCGCTCCCGTACGGCGGGCGTCAGGCGGAGGCGGCCGCGGCGCGCTTGCGGGCCTCGCGGCGCTTGAGGGAACGGCGTTCCTTCTCAGACATCCCGCCCCATACGCCCGCGGCCTCCCCCCGCTCCAGCGCGCCCTCGAGGCAGCTCTCGATCAGCGGGCAGCGGCGGCAGACGGCCTTGGCCTCCTCGATCTGGAGCAGCGCCGGGCCGGTGTCGCCGATCGGGAAGAACAGCTCAGGGTCCTCATCGACGCAGGCGGCGCGGGGTCGCTCGATCGCGTCAGTGGAGACGGGCGCGTAGGCGTGGCTGCGTACGAGGGCGACGGACACTCGCATCTTCATTTGGGCCTCCCAAAAAGATCCGTGTACGAGCCAGCCCCGGGGGCGGTATCCCCGGGGCTGACTCGTGTGTTGGCGGCGGGCTGAGCTAGTTGGCGTCGATGTGGCAGCAAATCTGCTTGCCGACCGGAGAGGACACGACGTCCCAGCCGGGCGCCAGCATGTCCAGCAGGCCCAGGCCGCGCCCGGACTCCGCGTTGTCGCTGTCCATCGCCACCGCGCTGCGTCGCGGCAGCAGATCGGCGGCGGGGTCATGCACGTTCACCTGGACGCTGCGCCTGGACGTACACCTCTACGACCAGCGGCACGTGATCACCACAGGCCCGCACGGCGTTGCCGAGCAGCTCGGAGACGAGCCACTCAGCGGTGTCTGCGGTCGCCTGGCCGGCCCCGTACGCCTTCAGCACGGACACGGTCAGACCGCGCACCGTGCTGAAGGCGAACTCGGAGGCCGTGATGTGGGCGACGAAGCCACGGTCGCGGTGCTGGACGTAAAGGCCGGGGACGCAGGCCGGAAGAGCCGGCCGCTGCGAACGGCGCTGGTCGTCCATGCGGGCCCGGCGCAACATGTCGTCCATGTCCGGGCTGCTGTCTGCCCGTGCACCAGGAGGCGCGGGAGATGTCAATGATGGGACTCAAGGGATTTCCTCTCACGGATTGACCTGCTGAACGGCCCTGGGGCGCAATCCCGGGGCCGCTCGTTTCGGCTGGTCGTACGAGCAGCCACGGCCCCGGGGGAACCGAGGGGGGGGGGGGGGTTGGGGTCGAAGGTGTTTTTGTGGAAGGGTTTCGCGCCCGGGGGGGTTTGGGCGGAGCATTGTCCGCCGAACCCCCGGACCCCCCCCTGGG
>NZ_JBVKAV010000010.1:0-14350 GCF_055639295.1 Streptomyces sp. NPDC107528 | reverse complement strand
CCCCTCGAGGATTACTCTGTGGAACCTCTGGGGGACACACTCCTTGGCCCGTTTTTTTAGTCGGCTCCCACAAACACCCATCCCCCACACAAACCCCCTGGGATCGGCCCCCCCGGGGCCGTGGTCGTTCGTGCGGAGCGGTTCAGCGCTCGGGGCGCTTGGGGCGGAGCGTGGTCAGCGGAACCGCGGGACCCTCCGTGGGAGCGTCACCGACGACCACCGCCCGGCGGTTCTTGTCGGCCCGCAGGGTCCGGTCGGTCTGCGGACTGAACGCCTTGGGCAGCACCGCGGTGGCCTGGCGGCTGGAGGCTTCCTTGACCGCGTCGGTCAGGGCCTGGCGCCACTCGGGGATCGTCATGTCGAACTCGACACGGCGGTTGCTGCTCCGGCAGCGGATCGCAGCGGCTTCGTCGGCCTTACCGGTGTGATGCGGAACCAGCTTCTGAACCGTGCCCTGCATGCCAGTTATGGGCACCAAGGTCTCGCAGTCCTCGCAGACGAGGACCGCGTGCAGGGGGTCCCGCAAGTCAATGTGCGACGGCGGGAGTTGAGAAAGCCTGATGGCGGGGAGGCTGCTCACTCGCTTCGTACGGGTCCGGGTCGGACGCTTGCGGGCCCTGGGCATCGCAGACGTGATGGTCATTCGGATCTCCTGGAGTTCAGAGGGGCGGGGCTGCGTCGCGGTGCTCTCTCCGCCCACCAGGCGCACGGGAAGCCCGGCGTCCTGGAGGACGGACAGCGCATCAGCGCTGCGACGTACATGCAGGGAGTCGAGAACCCGGGATGTCTAGGACGGTCCGTCTTGGCCCCGCCCGGACGGCTTCCTCTGGCCCCGGCGGAGGAACGGTTTAAAGTGGCCCCACCTGGCTGCCCAGGCGCCGAACGTCAACGATGCGGTTCAACGTAGGTTGACGCGCCTCATGGAGGGGTCGCGACTGGCAGGGCCTCTCGCCGGAGTTGATTGGGAAGTACAGCAGGGGCGCCCCCCTCAGCGTCGTCGGCATCGAGAGGCCTACGACAATGGCCTGCATGGCAGCTACTTCTCCGCGTCCCGGCTGGTCGCCTCTGCGGCTCGCGAGCGGCTGCGGCCGCTCGGCCTCAATCAGCGCGGTCGATCCCGTATCTGGATCGATGACCGCGGTTGGTGGCTCGGGATTGTCGAGTTTCCTTCACCCACGTGGAGCCAAGGCAGCGGGTTGACCGTTGGGGTCATGTGGCTGTGGCAGGACCTCGGCCACCTGGCCTTCGACTTCGCGGAACAGGTGCAGCCGAGGCAGGACTTTCGCAACGAGATGCAGTTCGGACCGGTGGCGGCCGCACTCGCGGACCATGCGGGAGACCGCGTTGAGACCTTCAGGAGCACGTTCGGGGGGCTCGACCAGGTGGCCGAGCGCCTTCTGGAGCGTCCAGTACGGCGCGGTTTCGTCTGGGAGAGCGTCAATGCCGGCGTTGCCGCCGCCTTGGCAGGTCGCCCGGCGGAAGCAAGAGATCGCTTGCGGGCGGTACTCGCCGAGGAGCCCGTGGCGCCTTGGGGCGTGGACGTCCAACATGCCGCCCGCCACGTCTATGACGTGGCACATGACTTGGCGGCGGTCGGTGACTGGGCTGAGGCCGCTGTTATTTCGTGCCGCAAGAAACTGGCGCTGGAGCCCGCGCAGTGGACGGTCGGATCCGTCACCTGACGGCCCGGCGACCTTCAGATCCTGTCTCGATGCCCTGTGGGTCCGCCACCCGTTTGGAGTAGTGGGGGATTGACCCGGTTGGCGGCCGGGATCACGCTGTGTGCATTTGTGGTTACGGCCGTGTCAGGAGGCCGGGTTTGCAGCGTGTTGAGTTATTCGAGCGGATCCGTCGCGACCGAAGGCTGGAGGATGCCTCCGTCCGTAAGCTGGCCCGCCGTTACGGGGTCCACCGGCGGGTAGTGCGTCAGGCATTGGACAGCGCTTTGCCTCCTCAGCGGAAGGCGCCGGTGACGCGCCGGACGGCATTGGACCCGGCCAAGGGCTGGATCGACGAGATGCTGCGGTCGGATCTGACCGCGCCGCCGAAACAGCGTCATACCAACATTCGGATCTTGACACGGCTGCGGGACGAGTACGGCTTCGCGGCCGTTGCCTACACCACCCTCAACGACTATCTGCGGGTGCGCCGACCGCAGATCAAGGACGAGGCAGACCGCGCCCGGATGATCCACGAGGGCATGGTTCCGCAGTTCCACCGACTCGGCGAGGAGGCGGAGGTCGACTTCGCCGATGTCTGGGTCCGGGTCGACGGCAAACCGATGCAGTGCCAGCTGTTCACACTGCGGCTGTCGTATTCGGGCAAGGCGGTCCACCGGGTCTTCTCGACCGGCGGGCAGGAAGCATTCATGCAGGGCCACGTGGACGCCTTCCGGTTACTGGGAGGCATCCCGTCCAGGCACATCGTCACATCGCGCAGACCCAGGCCCTGCGGCAGGCAGTTGCGGACTGCCTGGAGTGCGGTTGCATGAATTCGATCAGTGCGTACTACTCGACACCACGGACGTGGCGCCCTGACCGCAAACGCTCGGCGGCCGCAACTGCCTGGCTCTGTCGATGAGGAGCGGCAACACTCGCCCACATTTTGAAACGAACAGTTAGAGGTCGTTTTCTCCCGTTGTTTCATCCCGGTATCTGCTGTTTAGTCTGTGGTGTCGGGTCGCGCCTGGAGATGGTGTTCTCGCTGGTAAGACGGCGGCCATGAGATCGGTCATGGCGATGTGGATCATGGCTTCGGAGCGGCCGGACAGGGTCTCGTAGTCGCGGGTCAGTCGGCGGTGGAGCATGAGCCAGCCGTAGGTCCGCTCGACTGCCCAGCGTTTCGGGATCGGGGTGAATCCCCTGGTCCCGGGCTTGCGTTGGGTGATTTCCATGTCGATGCCGAGGGTGGCCGCATGCTCGACGAGGTGCTGACGGTAGCCACCGTCGACCCACACCTTGCGAATGCTGGGATGTTCGGCCGCGACCTGGTCCAGGAGTCTGGCGCCGGCGACGGAGTCCTGCACACTCGCCGCGGTGACCAGCACGGCAAGCAGGAGCCCGATGGTGTCGGTGACGATGCTCCGCTTCCGGCCCACGATCTTCTTCCCGGCGTCGATGCCCTGGCCAGCGGCGGGAACGCTGGTGGAGGTCTTGACGCTCTGGGCGTCAATCACACAGGCCGACGGCTTGGCATCCCGCCCCTCTTTCCCCCCGCAGGAGCCGCCGGAGTAATCCGTTGAGCTGCGCGAACACGCCCTCGTCCGCCCACTGGGCGAAGTAGCCGTAGACCGTGTTCCAGTTCGGGAAGTCATGCGGCAGGTAGCGCCACTGCCCCCCGGTGCGGTCCACATACAAAATCGCATTCATGATCTCGCGCAGGTCATGCTCGGGCGGTCGCCCGAAGTCCAGGGCTCTGCCGCGGCGCTCGAAGCGCCAAGCCGAGAGCACGGGCTCGATCAACTCCCAGCGGGCATCGGACAGATCACTCGGATACGGACGCCGCTTCGCCATGCTCGTGGTGTATCGCCGCGGACCGAGTGCGCCCAGGCGCATCGCGATGACGGCGGAAGCACGCAGCCCTGAAAGCAGGACATCCTGGAATGAGACAGGAACGAGCAGCACCCTGCCCCACCCGTTCCCCCTTCAGACCCGTCAACCACAGCCACGCCTGCTGCCTCTTCCTAACCGCCACCCCACCCTCCGAGAAGCAGTCCATAAGCTGAGAAAACAGATGAAAACGACCTCTCATTGCGTGTTTTCCAACTCTGGTCGTGATGCCGTTCGGCTGTCTGAAGTCTGTGGCCGTGGGCAACTGGACTGTCTGTGCTGACGGTTAGGGTGCCGCACATGATTGATGATCGAATGATGCGTCGCTTCGCTGGCCACTGCCACGCCCGACGCCACGAGACCACTCCCGTCATTGAGCTGGACAGTGTTCTCGTTGCGGTCAGCGTTGACCGTGATGGGACCTTGTGGACCTGCGACCTCATCGGTGGTGAATGCGCCAAGCGTCCCCTGGAGCTCGACGCCGCTGGCCCTGAAGACGACTGGTACTACGAGAACGGCCTGTGGGACGAGGACGACCCCGACGAGGAGGAGAGGCCGAAGTTCAAAGCAGACACCTGGGAGATCGTGCGCAAATTGACGGTGGCGCATCTGGACGGTCGTCCCGTGGCCATCACTGGTGGCGGCCGGCACGACCTTCACCATCGCGGGTACACCGACACGGTCGGAGGAGCGGTGCGTGTATGGGATCTACGCACCGGCCGCAAGATCGGCAAAACGCTGACCTCGTGGCACCACAGCCTGGGCGTGTGCTCGCTGACCACCGTAACGTCCGACCAGAGGCTGATCGCCCTCAGCAGCAGCGAGGACGGCAGACTGCGGGCATGGGACCTGACCCGGGGAGGCGAACGCGTCGCCGACATCCAGGGCAGTTTCAACGGAGGCATGGGAGCCGGTCTCGTCAACGGCCGGCCGGTCGCCGCCACGGGAGGCGAGGACGACTTCCTCCAGGCCTGGGACCTCCTCAGCGGCGAACAGATCGGCAAGAACCTGACCGGTATCGAGCCTGTCGTACGGGCCATCACAATCACCGAAGTTCACGGCCGGGCAGTGGTAGTGGCCGGCGGAGACGATCATGCGCTGCACAGGTGGGACCTCACCACGCAGGAACCTATCGGAGCGCCCATGACCGGCCACACCAGCAGCATCCACACACTGGAAACCACGACTGTGTCAGGACGCGCCATAGCCCTGACCGACAGTCCTGACGGAACCACCCGCCTGTGGGACCTGGCAAGCGGGCAGCAGATCGGAGAACCGATCACTGGCCACCATCTCCAGATGGTCACCGAGGTAGCAGGAACTCCCGTCGCCGTCACCGCTTCTAAGGACGGCATCCGCGTGTGGGACCTCACTCTGGCCACCCGTTAGCCCTGGCACTCCTGTCCCCGGCGTCTCGGACACCACGGCTCGCCGGGCAGCGGTGGAGTGTTCAGGCCGGAATTCACCGTCGTCCGGCGGCCTTCTGGGCTGCGGGGCTTCGGGCGAGGCGCCGAGTAGAAGAAGCGCCGTCAGACGTCGGCTGGCGCCGGTTTCCTCGGCCAGCTGGGGTTGGCGCCTTTCCGGGCCAGGCGCCTGGTCATGAGGGTGATGGCCGCCCAGGTGATCAGCGTTTCGGAGTGCTGGACGAGGCGTTCGTAGTCCCTGGCGTGGCGGCGGGCGTGCATCATCCATGCGAGGCTGCGTTCGACGACCCATCGGCGGGGCAGGACGATGAAGCCGGAGGCGTCCTTGGGGCGGCTAACGGGCTTGATGGTGAGGTTAAGGTGGCTTTGTTCACGGGTAGCGGCTCTGGCTCAGCTTCTGTGACGCGGCCACTCTGAGTGACAGCCGGACCTCTATGAGCCGTACAACGAAGTGGCCCGAAAATGGCCCGTTGGCCCGGCGGTTGGGCTGACAGTTCGGGGCCGTGGAAGAGGTCGTGCTCCGGCTCAAGGAGTTGTTGTTCCCGTCGATCGCGGACGTCGCGGTGCTGTCGGTGGACGTGAACACCGAGACGGTGCGTATCGATGTGCACGGCATCGCGAACGGTGCCGTGCGCCCGGTCTGCGGAGCCTGGTCGAACCGGGTGCATGGTTCCTACCTGCGGTTTCCCACTGATGTGCCGAGCGGTGGCCGAAGCGTCGTTCTCCAACTGAGGGTCCGTCGGTTCACCTGCGAGAACTCAGGCTGTGCTCGCCGTACCTTCGTCGAGCAGATACCCGGTCTGACCCGTCGGCACGGTCAGCGGACCGAGCGGTTGCGCTCCACACTGGCCGCAGTCGGCCTGGCCCTCGCGGGCCTGGCCGGGGCCCGTCTTGCCCGCGTTCTCAGGGTGTCCGTCAGCCGCAGCACGGTGCTCCGGCTGGTGGACGCTCTTCCCGAACCCGAGATCCCCGCGCCGCGGGTGGTCGGCGTCGACGAGTACGCCACCCGCAAGGGCCGCCACTACGGCACTGTCCTCATCGACATCGAGACCCGGCGCCCCGTCGATCTGCTGCCGGACCGGGAGGCGTCCAGCCTGGAGGCTTGGCTTGCTGAACGGCCAGGCGTCGAGGTCGTCTGCCGCGACCGGGCGCCGTTCTTCGCCGAAGGCGCCTCCGCCGGCGCCCCGCAGGCCGTCCAGGTTGCGGACCGGTGGCACCTCTGGCACAACCTGAGCGAGGCTGCCGAACGGGCCGTCGCCCAGCACCGCCGCTGCCTGCGAGCCCTTGTCCCGGCCGCCCCCGAACCCTAGCCTGGGCCCGCCTCGGAAGACGAGCCGTCCGGTTCACCCTGGCCGACGGGGCACCGGTTCGCCGACCGCACCAGGTCCCGGCACGCCGCCGTTCACGCACTCCTGGAGGCTGGACACAGCCTGCGTTCGGTCCAGCGGCAGCTCGGCATGGCCTGGCACACCGTCAAACGGTTCGCCGACGCCGAGAGGCCCGAGGATCTGTTCACCGGCCAGTGGCAGGACCGGCCCTCCGTGCTCGACGACTACAAGCCCTATCTGGACGACCGGTGGAACGAGGGCTTCACCAACGCGTGGAAGCTGTGGGAGGAGATCGTGCCGCTCGGCTACAAGGGCAGCTACCAGCGCGTTCGTGCGTACTTGCACAAGAAGCGCACCTCACCGCGACCGGTGACCGCTCGGCCGCCGTCGCCCCGGACGGTCTCCGGATGGATCCTGAGCCGCCCTGAAACCCTCACCGAGCCCGAACGACTCCAGCTCAAGGCCGTCCGCACCCAGTGTCCCGAACTTGACGCCCTCACCCGACACGTCCGGTCCTTCGCGACCATGCTCACCGACCGCCAGGGCGAGCGTCTCCCAGCCTGGCTCGACTCCGTCCGACAGGACGACCTGCCCAGCCTCCACACCCTCGCCGCTGGCATCGACCGCGACCTCGACGCCGTCATCGCCGGATTGACCCTGCCCTGGAGCTCGGGCGCGGTCGAAGGCCATGTCAACCGGATCAAAATGCTAAAGCGCCAGATGTTCGGCCGAGCCGGCTTCAAGCTGCTACGCAAGCGGGTACTACTCGCGTGAGCCAGCTGGCTGAGTTCCGGCTACTTCAGGAGCCTGAAACCGGGCTGTTGCGCCCACGCTCGGAGGAATTCCGCCGAGCCGTACACGGCGGGCCACGGATCGGTCATCGTTGCGACGATGCCGGGAAGGCCGGCCACGATTGAAACCTGATCTTCTCGCAGCTCGGCGTTGGCGACACCACCGATCACATCCATGACGGCGGCGGTCAGCAGGGCCGTGACGAGGTGGTCGACAGGACGGTTGCAGAACGCGATGACGTCGACCGCGTGGGTGGGGGTGAAGCCGATGAGGGGTTCCTGGTCGACTTCGTCGGCGTGCTCGGCATCGAAGATGGCCTCGCCACCGATCCCAGGCCCCATGAGAGAGACCAGGAGAGGCCGACGTCCGTCTACGTCCCCGGCATCCGCAATCCCGAGGCTCTCCGCGCGAATGTTCAGGTCGTACTCGCCGACCCGCTTCTCCTCAAACCGTGCCGAGGCGCCAAGAAGGAACTCGCGGAGCCGCTGGATCGCCACGCGAGGGACGGCCTCCGCCAACTCGATCACCAACACCGGTCCGCTCATGGCCCGGAGCCTAACCAGCCAGGTATGCCATCCCCAACCGATTACCAGAGTGGCCGCGTCACAGAAGCTGAGCCAGAGCCCTTTGAAGTGAACGAAGCCAGCCAGGGGGGTGGGATGGCCTGCGTTGGCTGTTCACCGGTGACCTGTCCAACTGCCGGACGTCCTCCTCCACCTGCCTGACGCGGGCCTGCGACACCATCGTCATCACCAAGAACATCTTCTGCTCGCCCTGCCTCGAGCAGCTGACAGCCTCAGACCAGCAGCCGGACACCTTCGCCGTGATCTTCCGTCCGTCCCGCCAGCGCAGCTTTCCCGGCATGGTCACCGTCCGGTGCTCCATCACCCGCGAGGGTGTGCAGTGCGTCCGACCCCGTCACTGCAAGGGCATGTGCGTCACGCACTACGGCGCATGGAAATACCACGCGACCAAAGGCACAGAGGAAGCCTGGCTGCGCAACCGCTCCCAGCCCTTAACCGACGGCCTTCCCTGTCAGGTTTCCGCCTGTCCCAGCCCGTCCTACAACTCCCGTGGCCTGTGCAATTACCACGCCCGGCAATGGAGTAAGGACAATCGCCGAAACCCCCTCGATGCCGAGCAGCGGTCCGTGCAGCAGTTCCCCTATCTGGCCACGCACCAGTTCAGCCTTCTCCCTCTGCCTGACCTGTTGCGCCACGAGATGCTCTATGGACTGCAGCAGACCGACCTGTGGATCCGCGCCCTGGAGCCGCACCGCATCCGCAACCTCGTACGCGACCTGACCGGCGCCGCCACCCTCCTCGCGGAAGACACCGGGCTCAACCGACTGGCCAGCGCACACGCCGGCGCCGTCAGAACACTGCAGCGGCTGCGCACCGCCGTCCGCAGCGGGTTCGAGGAATTCTCCGGCAGGCCCCTCGCCGAACCGGACGTCCTGGACCTGCGGACCATCGGCCTGCGCACCACGGCGGGGGGCGCGCCCCGCCGGATGCCCAGCACCGCAGACCTGCGCCCCATCCACCAGCCCTGGCTACGCGACCTGATACGCCACTGGGCCCTCACCAGCACGCCGCGCACCGAGGTCTTCTCCAACACTCCGCGGGCCGTCACCATCGCGTCCCGGACGCTGGCCCAGCGACCAGGACAGGGCCTTGACCCAGCGGCGCTGCACTTCACCGACGCCTCCGCGATCGTCGACGCCTTCCGCGTCGCCCTGCGGCGCGACGGCACCCTCTACCGCTCCTCACAGCGCCGCACGCTCGTCGGCTGCTTCTTCCAGCTGATCGACTACGGCCGCCGCTCCGGACAGCTGAACACCCTCGCCGGAGCCTTCACCCGCCACCCGGTCGAGCACCGCATCCGCATCGAGGAAACCGACGAAGACGGCATCGGCAAGGCCGTTCCCGAAACGGTCATCCGCCAGCTCGACACCCACCTGGACACCCTCGGCCTCGGAGAGGTCCAAGGCCGCCGCGACCTTGCACCCGCCGACCGGCAACTGCTCTACCAGACCGTCTACATCCTGCTCCGCGATACCGGCCGCCGCCCCTGGAGATCGCCGCCCTGCCCCACCACTGCCTGGAGACCACCCACGGCCAGACCTCACTGATCTGGAACAACCACAAACGCCACCGCCACCGCCGGCGCCTGCCCATCACCGAATCGACCGCCCAGGCCATCCGCACCTGGCAAGCCCGCCGCCCCCACCTCCAACTGCCCCCCACCAACGACGCCTACCTCTTCCCCGCCCTCAGCTCCTACAGCAGCGCCGGCCACCTCAACGCCAACTACATCAGCGAAACCCTGCGCGCCTGGGTCGACTCCCTGCCCGCTCTGCACGCCGAAGGAGTCGACGCCTGCGGCAACCCTCTGCCCTTTCGTCCAGCTCGCCAACAAAACGCTCTCCACCGTCCGGCGCCGCACCACCGCCGAGGTCCGGGGCCGACGAGGACGCGCCACCGACCCCGAATGGAGAGGCAACCGCCTCCTGCGCAACCGGGAGGGCCTCACCCACGAGCAGTTCGAACGCATGCGGAACCCGCTCCTGGACGAAGGACCGGTCGGACAAAGGCTGCTGACCGCGTGGATCGCCAAGGAGAGCCCGCGCACCCTGCTCGCGCTGGCCTGCACCGGCGCCGACCGCGAACAAATCGGCCATGCCAGATGGAAGTTCCTCACCTGGTGCGCGGACAGCGACACCCCCGAGGTCACCAAGCTTGCCGCCACCGTCGACCGCTGGTGACCCGAGATCGCCTCGTTCATCGAAACCGGTCACCACAACGCCAAAAGTGAAGGGATCAACCGCGTGATCAAGCTGGCCGCCCGCAACGCCTTCGGCTTCCGCAACGCGGAGAATCAGCGCCTACGGACACGCTGCGTCACCACCCGACAAGGCCGAGGCCACCTCTACCCCGCCTAAACTTCGACGACCGGCCTTCCACCTCACGGAAGCTGAGGGGAACCCGAAGTACAGCCACACCCAATGGGAGATTATCTCGACTGGGTACCGGTGACCCCTGTATGACGGCATGCCCTCCACGGACGCCCCCTCCACCAAGAACCAACCCGAAGATCATCTCACTCAGTCGGCCAACGTGACTGTGCCGTGATCCCTCGTCGGACACTCTTCAGTCCTGTCTGGCCGTGCTTGCGGGTGGGCTCGTGGCCTCGCGTTGGCCTGTGCTGCGGTCAGGGAACTGTAGTCGGCAGCTCGGCGTCGTCATGGGAATGACCGCAGTGATGGGAATGGCGCAGCGAGGGTCAGCGGGGCGCGTACTCGCTCACTTGGCGGCTGTCTGGCTGGTCGGATGCATCCTGACCCAGTTCCAGTCCTATGCGGCGTTCATCGCCTTCCACGCCGGTGAAGCGATTCTGCTCACCGCTGCTGTCGTCGGCGGCGTGATGGTGACCCTTGCAGCAGCCGCGTTCGCGGTGCTCGGGTTCGCCTTCCGTACGATCGTGCCGCTCCTGGACCGGGCGCGCGGGCTGTGGGCATGGACAGCGGGTGTCTACGTGCTCGGCACGATCGGCGCGTTCGGAGCTGGCGTGGTGAACTTCAAGATCAATCGCTGGGGAGGCGGTGATTGGCTCTACCCGACCGGAGGTGCCTGCTACGCGCTCGCAGCCGCGCTCTTCCTCCCCGGCATCCGCGTCAGGCTGGGTGCTCTTGGCACAGCGGCTGTTCTCGCTGCCGGCGGATCGTACGCCGCCTGGTCGGCCGCACAACCGCCCACTCTCGACGAGTGGATCACCGCCAATCGTGTGGACCGGGCTCTGCTGCAGGTCGGCGGTCCGCCGCCGGGATACACACTGCGGGTCGCGGGCGCGAGTGAGGTCGACTTCCATGCCAGGTACGAGGGGCCCCACTCGGTGCGGCTGTACCTCGGCGTGGAACGGACGGGACACGACACTCCTCGCACCGACGCGAGTGGCCACCCGGTTTTGCCGATCCGCTGCCAGGACGACGGCGGAGGCCGCCAGCTGGTGACGTACGAGAGCGGCTACGAGTACCAGGACCTGCGCCTGCGCCGCGACGGCCTTGTCTACACCGTGACCATGGAAGGGTTCCATGGTGATCTGTCCGCAGCCCGGCACATTCTGTCGACGCTCAGGCCGGCGACCGACACCGAACTGGGTGACTTGATGGAGCTGCCCATGCGGCGGTGAGTATCCAAGGAGCGCACCCCCCCTCCACATTGCTTCCGCGCTCTTCCGAGATATGTTCTTTCGGATTCGCGTCCACGGGTCACAGGGGCAATGAGGTGGAAGATGCCAGGTGACCAGGTGCACCCGCCGTGTGCCGTCTGCCGGGCGCTCGACTCGCTCCACGGCCAGGCCATCGAGGTTCAACAGCTTCGTCGTATCGTTGTCCAAGCCCGTGGTTCCATGTGATCAAGCTGCGTAGAGAACAGTCGTGATCGTTCATGGCCAAGGACGTCCTGCGTCAGGGGCCGGACAGTCCGGTACTCACACTGCGTGACAAGCATGAGCAACGACAGGCATCGCACCCCGCCTAACTTCGAAGACTCGTCATAGCTCCTCGGAGGATGTCACCTGTGCATGTGGATCAGGCTCGGGACGACTACATCGAGCGCTTCCGTACCATCGCACGCGACGGGCTCGACGAACTCTTCGTCCCGGGGCGGCGCGCGGGTTTCGCAGGCGGACGGCTGGAACGCTTCGCCGTCGTGGACAGGGGAGTGTCGGTCCACGCAGAGACCTGCTTCTCCTTCCGCGGCCACCGCTTCCAGTACGAGTGGCAAATCTGACCGCCCGGTTTCCCGCTTGAGATCAGTACCGCCCTCTACATCGAACACCTGCGAGAACGGATCCTCACCGGCCGCTACGGGCCAGAGGCGGACCCGGAAGTGACCATCGAGGTCTAGCGCGCCGTCCTGCCGTCTGGCGCATCATCACACACCGCAACCATTATGTTGCCGAGAAGACCTCAGTGACTTTCGAATCCGGTGTTGAGAGAAAAGCGGAACCATTTCTCATCGCTGCTGCCGAGTGTGCTGAGGGGGCAGAATTCGGTCAACTCTCTACTCGCCAAGGCGGTTGTGTGTTTTGTCGCGTTTGCGATCTGGCGGTTCCCGGATTCCGGCGTGAAGATGCCCGCCGTACCGGCGAACGGGGGGCGGGATGGGGTTCGGGTGGGGCCTGCGTGAGCGGCCACGTGCGGCGGAGGACGTGGTTCAGGGGCCGGCGGTTCCGGTTTAACCAGCTCCTGCTGCCTCTGGGGAGGTGGATCCAACCGCGCCGGAGGTAACCGGGTTGCTGTGTCAGGCCGTTTACGCTCGGCCTGACCGGGTCAAGTCTGCCAAGGCGTGGTGGCAAAGGATCCGCGGCAAGGACAAGGCGCCGGACAAACCCCGCCGCAGCATGCGCAGGCGCATCTACCTGGAGGGCAGCGACGACTGCCCGCCCTTGGGCGAGCCGATGGCGCAGTGGGTTTTGGATCACGTCCTGCACGGGCCGCCCGTGCCCGTGCCGTCGTACGGATTCGACCTCATGCCGGTGGTCGCACACAGTCTGCGTGCACGGCGGCGAAGGTGGCTCCGGTGGGTCGGCCTGTTGCTGGTGACCGCTGGCGTGACCCATGCGACACCCCGGGATGCGGCTGTGGGGGGTGGGGTCTTTCTGGTGGCCTTGGTGATGCGGTGGGCTGCGCTGCGTGCGCACCGGAAGGCGAAAAGGTCACGGTTGGCGACCTCTCCTTTTCGGTCGGCGTACCTCGTGCTGTGCGTGCCGTGCCTGGCCGCTGGGCGAGCCATGCCGCCAGACTGGATGCCTCCCGGTCTGGGAGGAGATCGATTGGACGGTGGCTTCGACATCCACGAGGACGGTGCCGTAGTGGCGGCCCTTGCGCGTGGCGTACTCGTCGACGCCGACCACCCGCGGCGCCGGTACTTCCGGCTCGGGCAGCGCGTTGACCAGGCGTAAGACAGTGCTCCGGCTCACGGACACGCCGAGGACGGCGGCCAGCCGCCGTCGAGGTGGTCTGCCGGGACCGGGCACCGTTCTTCGCCGAGGGCGCCGCCGCCGGAGCGCCGCAGGCCATCCAGGTCGCGGACAGGTGGCACCTCTGGCACAACCTGAGCGAAGCAGCCGAGCGGAGTGTTGCCCAGCATCGCCGCTGCCTGCACGTTCTGACACCCGCGTTACTGAGCCCCAGCCTGTGACAGTCCTAGCCGCGGGCCAGACCGAGTCGCCATGGCCACGCGGGCACCGGTTCGCCGACCGGACCCGGTCCCGGCACGCAGCCGTGCACGCCCTGCTGGAGGCAGGCCACAGCCAACGCTCGATCCAGCGACAACTCGGGATGACCTGGAGGACCGTCAAACAGTACGCCGACGCTGCGAAGCCGGAGGACCTCTTCACCGGCCAATGGCAGAACCGGCCCTCCGTTCTCGACGACTACAAGCCCTACCTGGACGACCGCTGGAACGAGGGTTGCACCAACGCCTGGAAACTCTGGGAGGAGATCCTGCCCCTCGGCTACAAAGGCAGCTACCAGCGCGTCCGCGCCTACCTGCACGACAAACGCACCTCACCACGGCCGGTGACTGCCAGGCCGCCCTCGCCCCGCGCCGTGGCCGGATGGATCCTCCGGCACCCGGACACCCTCACCGAGTCCGAGCAGCTCCAACTCAGCTTGTTCTTTATCTACCAGGACCTGCCAGGCTTGCCGATGGCCTTGAGGGTCTCGGGGCGTTTGACGGTCTTGCCGACGTTGTATCGGGGTGCCCGGTGTTTGTTCTTGGCGCCAGGCGGTCGTCCGGGGCCGGTGCCTCGGGGTTTGGGAACACGGGTCGGGCAGGCGAGGTGAGCGCGGATGTTCCTGAACCCCCGGCGGACCCGGGCAGGGGTGATCCGGTCGGAAGCGGTGGGTTTCTCCCAGGGCCGGCGGAGGTCCTCGGCGAGGGGCCGGGCGAGCCGGAGCTGAGTGTGAGCGACGATCAGGATCCAGGTCCAGCGGTCCGCCGCCTCGGGAGTACGGAGCTTCGGAGTGGTCCGGCCGAGGGTCTGCTTCGCGAAGCGGAAGGTGTGCTCCAGGTCGAAGCGGCGGAGAAATGCCTGCCAGAAACGGTCCACGTCGTCCGGAGTGACGCCGGTCTTGGAGGACCATAACCACACCGGCGGGGCATCACGGTCCTTCGACAGATGCTCGACCTTCAACCGGATCAACGTGCCCTCAACCAGGGGAAGTTCACCGTCATGGTCGAGCCATGAGGAG